>NZ_BAAABW010000027.1:0-190087 GCF_039521185.1 Streptomyces blastmyceticus
TGCGGGGACCGGCCCTTCGGCGTTGCACCGCACCACGGACGAGGCCGCCGGCCCCGTACCGATTCCGGTACGGGGCCGGCGGCCCGCGCGCGGAGGCGTCCCTGCTGTCAGGCCGACAGCCAGCCCGCCACCGCCTGCGCCGTCGTCCCGGCGTGCTGCTCCATCATCGTGAAGTGGTTGCCGGGCACATCGAGCGCGGTGTGCTCGAGATCCCAGTAGGAGCGCCAGTCGCCGCCCTCGCCACGGGTCCAGTCGAACAGCCGCTCCCCGGCCCGTACCAGCAGCGTCGGGGTCTTGATCTCGCGCGGGCGCCACTCGCCGAAGAGGCGGAAGTAGGCGCCCATGGCAAGCAGCCGCGCGTCGTCGAGCGGCACATGGCTCTCGCTCCGCTCGCCCACGCTCGCGCTCAGGCCGGGCTGGATGCCGGTGGCCGCGTCCGTGTCGTGGGAGTAGATGTCGAGGAGGACGACCGCCTGCGGGAAGACGCCCGTGGCCTCCAGCCGCGCCGCGACCTCGTGCGCGAGCATGCCGCCCGAGGAGTGGCCCAGCAGGACGAAGGGTGAACCGTCCGTCCGCCGCAGCACCGCCTCGGCCTGCGCCTCGATCACCGCCTCCGGGGTCGCCGGGAGCTGCTCCCCCGCCACGAAGCCGGGGTTGGCCATCGCCCATACGTCCCGGTGGCCACGGAAGCCGGCGGCGAACCGGGCGTACTGGTGCGGGCCCGAGATCGGCAGGATGGAGGAGAAGCAGACCAGCGCCGGAGGCACCGGCTCCGCCCCGGCACCCGAGAGCCTCACCAGGGCGGGTGCCTTGGCCAGGTCCGCCGTGCCGTTGAAGGACGGGCGGAACCGGGAGACGTCCATCAGCATGCGCGTGAACTCCTCCTGCCTGCCCGTCTCCCCGGCCTCCCGCATCATCGCGCCGAAGACGCCCGTCTGCTGTTCGCCACCGGCCGGCTCGTCCCGTACGGCAGAACCGGCCACCGCGTCCACCAGCTGCGTCAGCATGTGCCCGGCGACGAGCGCGGGCGTGCCGTGGTCGAAGAGCAGCGTCGGGGACAGCCGCAGGCCGCTGGCCGCGTTGAGCCGGTTGCGCAGCTCGACGGCGGTGAGCGAGTCGAAGCCCATCTCCAGGAAGCCGCGGCCGACCCCGATGGCGTCGGCGTCCGCGAAGCCGAGGACTACCGCGGCCTGGGTGCGGACCAGTTCCAGGAGTACGGCCTCCCGCTCGGCCCCGGTCGCGAGCCCGGCGAGACGCTGCGCCAGCGAGGGGCCGGCGAGGTCCACCGGGGCGGCCTCGACGGTGCGCCGCCGGGAGCCGCGCACCAGGCCGCGGAAGACGGCCGGCAGCGCGCCCGCGTCGGCCTGGGCCCGCAGCGGGGCGGTGTCCAGGTGCAGGGGAATCAGGAGCGACTCGCCGGGGACCGTCCAGGCCACGTCGAAGAGCTCCAGGCCGTCCTCGGAGGTCAGCGGGGCCATGCCGGAGCGTGCCATCCGCTGCACGTCCGCGTCGGCCATGCCGCCGGTCATCGCCGAGCGCTGCTCCCACAGGCCCCAGGCCAGCGAGAGCGCGGGCAGGCCCGTGGCCCGCCGGTGCTGCGCGAGCGCGTCCAGGAAGACGTTGGCGGCCGCGTAGTTGCCCTGGCCCGGCGCGCCGAGCGTGCCGGCCGCGGACGAGAACAGCACGAACGCGGTCAGGTCGAGGCCGCGCGTCAGCTCGTGCAGGTTCCGCGCCGCGTCCACCTTCGGGCGGAAGACGGTGTCGACGCGGGCGGGGGTGAGGGCCGGGACCGGTCCGTCGTCCAGCACACCGGCGGTGTGGATAACCGCCCGCAGCGGGCGCTCCTCCGGCACCTCGGCGAGCAGCCGCGCCAGCGCCTCGCGGTCGGCGGCGTCGCAGGCCGCGACGGTCACCTCGGCGCCCAGCGCGGTGAGTTCGGCGACCAGCTCGGGCACGCCCTCCGCCCGGCCGCCGCGACGGCTGGTGAGCAGCAGGTGCCGCACCCCCCGCTCGGCGACCAGGTGGCGGGCCAGCAGCCCGCCGAGCACCCCGGTGGCACCCGTGATCAGGACCGTGCCCTCCGGGTCGAACCCGGGCACCTGCTCCGGCGCCGTGTCCTCCACCCCGGCGAGCCGGGGGGCCAGCAGGCCTCCCGTGCGGACGGCCAGTTGCGGCTCGGCCGAGGCCACCGCCGCAGGGAGCGCCCGTACGGACGCCTCGTCGCCGTCCACGTCCAGCAGCAGGAACCGGTCCGGGTTCTCCGTCTGGGCGGAGCGCACCAGACCCCATACCGGGGCGTGGGCGAGGCCGGGCACGTCCGCGTCCGGTCCGGTGGCCACCGAGCCGCGGGTGACGAAGGCCAGCCGCGCCCCGGCGAAGGCCTCTTCCGCGAGCCACGACTGGATGTCCGCCAGCGCGGCATGCGTGGCCCGCCTGGCGTCCTCGGCCACGTCTCCGGTGGTGCCGGAGCCGTACGGGAGGAGGACGAGCTCCGGCGCGGGCCTGCCGGAGGCCACCACGGCGGCGAGCTCCACCAGGTCCGCGTAGGACTCGCAGCCGATCCCCGCCGCCTCCAGCGCCGCGCCCAGGCCGAGGGCGTCGGCGCCGACCAGCGCCCAGGGTCCGGCCGGGGTCGCCGCCGGAACGGGAAGCGCGGTCCAGCGCAGCCGGAACAGCGAGTCGTGGTGGGCGACACGGGCCGCGCGCAGTTGCTCGGGCGCAACGCGCCGCAGGACCAGGGAGTCCACGGTCGCGACCGGGCCGCCGGCCTCGTCGGCCACCGTCAGGGCGATCGCGTCCGGCCCGGCCGGGGCGATGCGCACCCGCAGCGCCGCGGCGCCCGCGGCGTGCAGGGTGACGCCGCTCCAGGAGAACGGGAGCCGGATGCCGTCTTCCGTACCGAGGAAGTCGCCGAGCGCCACGCCGTGCAGGGCGGCGTCCAGCAGCGCCGGGTGCAGCCCGAACAGGGCGGCGTCCGAGCGCTGCTTCTCGGGCAGCCGCAGCTCGGCGAAGACCTCGCCGCCGCGCCGCCAGGCGGCCCGCAGCCCCTGGAACGCCGGTCCGTAGCCGAACCCGCCGGCCGTGAACCGCTCGTACAGATCCGAGACGTCGACCGGCACGGCGTCCGCCGGGGGCCAGACCGACAGTTCCTCGGCCGCCGCCCGGCCCGCCGCGAGCACGCCGGAGGCGTTGCGGCTCCACGGCTGGTCCGGCCGGTCCTCGCCCGCCGGCCGCTCCGGCCGCGAGTGGATCTCCAGCGTCCGGCGGCCGTCGGTGCCGGCCTCGCCGACGCTCAGCCGCAGCTGGACCCCGCCCCGCTCGGGCAGGATCAGCGGCTCCTCCAGGGTCAGCTCCTCCAGCAGGTCGCAGCCGACCTGGTCGCCGGAGCGCACCGCCAGCTCGACGAAGGCCGTGCCCGGCACCAGCACGGTGCCCGCGACGGCGTGGTCGGCCAGCCAGGGGTGGGTCTGGAGGGAAAGCCGCCCGGTGAGCAGGACGCCGTCCGAGTCCGGCAGTTCGACAGCCGCGCCCAGCAGCGGGTGCCCGGCGGCGCCGAGACCCGCGGAGGCGACGTCGCCCACCGAGGCCGGGACCTCGATCCAGAAGCGCTCGTGCTGGAAGGCGTAGGTCGGCAGCTCGACGCGCCTAGCGCCCGTCCCGGCGTACACCGCGTCCCAGTCGACGCTCACGCCACGCGTCCAGGCCTCGCCCAGCGAGGTGAAGAAGCGCTCCAGGCCGCCCTCGTCGCGGCGCAGCGAGCCGATGGCGGTGGCCTCGCGGCCGCTGCTCTCGGCGGTCTCCTGCACGCCCATGGCGAGCACTGGGTGCGCGCTGGACTCGATGAAGGTCGCGAAGCCCTCGTCGAGGAGGCGGCGGACAGCACCTTCGAGCTCGACCGTCTGCCGGAGGTTGGTGAACCAGTACTCCGCGTCCAGCTCGGGCCCCTTGACCCATTCACCGGTCACGGTGGACAGGAAGGGCACCTCGGCGGCCTTCGGCCGCACCGGGGCCAGGAGTTCGCACAGCTCGTCGCGGAGCAGCTCGACCTGGGCGGAGTGCGAGGCGTAGTCAACCGGGACCTTACGCGCCCGCACCTCATCCGCCTCACAGGAGGCGATCAGCTCGTCGAGCGCCTCGGGCTCACCGGAGACGACCACGGACGACGGCCCGTTGACCGCTGCCACCGAGATGCGGGATTCACCCCATGCGGCGATCCGCTCCCGTACCTCGGCCACGGGCAGCGCCACGGACACCATGCCGCCCTTGCCCGCCAGCACCCGGCCAATGGCCTGGCTGCGCAGCGCGACCACACGGGCAGCGTCCTGGAGCGAGAGAATCCCCGCCACACACGCGGCCGCGATCTCACCCTGCGAGTGACCGACAACGGCCGACGGCTGAACACCCAGCGAACGCCACAGCTCGGCGAGCGAGACCATCACGGCGAACAGCACCGGCTGGACCACGTCCACCCGCTCAAGCGAGGGGGCGCCTTCCACGCCGCGCAGGACGTCCACCAGCGACCAGTCGCAGAACTCCGCCAGTGCGGCGGCGCATTCGGCGATGCGGGCGGCGAACACCGGGGAGGCGTCGAGCAGTCCGACCGCCATGCCGGCCCACTGCGAGCCCTGGCCGGGGAAGACGAAGGCGGTCCTGCCCGCCGTGCCGGTCCCCTGGACGAGCTGCGGCAGCGCCTGCCCGGCGGCCAGGGCGGACAGGGCGCGTACGAAGGCGTCCCGGTCCTCCCCCACCAACAGCGCGCGCTCGTCGTGCACCGCGCGCGTGGTGGCCAGGGAGTAGCCGATGTCCGCCGGGCTCGGCTCCGGGTGGGTCTCCAGCGCCGTGAGCAGCTTCTGTGCCGCCGCCCGCAGCGCGGCCTCGGTCCTGCCCGAGAGCACCCAGGGCAGCACGCCCGGCTTCGCCGTCCGGTCCTCGGCGACGGCCGGCTTCTCGGCCGGGGCCTGCTCCAGGATGGTGTGGGCGTTGGTGCCGCTGATGCCGAAGGAGGACACCGCGGCGCGGCGCGGGCGGCCGCTCTCCGGCCAGGCCGTCTCCTCGGTCAGCAGCGAGACCGCGCCGGCCGACCAGTCGACGTGCGGCGAGGGCTCGTCGACGTGGAGGGTCCTGGGCAGCACGCCGTGCTCGAGGGCCTTGACCATCTTGATGATGCCCGCGACACCGGCGGCGGCCTGGGTGTGGCCGAAGTTGGACTTCACCGAGCCCAGCCACAGCGGGGTGTCCTCGGCGCGGTCCTGGCCGTAGGTGGCCAGCAGCGCCTGCGCCTCGATCGGGTCGCCCAGCGTCGTGCCGGTGCCGTGCGCCTCGACGACGTCGACATCGGCCGTGGTCAGCCGGGCGTTGGCCAGGGCCTGCCGGATGACGCGCTGCTGGGACGGGCCGTTGGGGGCCGTCAGGCCGTTGCTCGCGCCGTCCTGGTTGATGGCCGAACCACGGACGATCGCAAGGACCGGGTGGCCGTTCTTCCGTGCGTCGGAGAGCCGCTCGACGAGCAGCATGCCGACGCCCTCGCCCCAGGCGGTGCCGTCGGCGGCGGCCGCGAAGGGCTTGCAGCGGCCGTCGGTGGCCAGGCCGCGCTGCTTGCTGAAGGCCACGAAGGTGCCGGGGGTGGCCATCACGGTCACGCCGCCCGCGAGGGCGAGGGAGCACTCTCCGGAGCGCAGGGCCTGCACGGCCATGTGCAGGGTCACCAGCGAGGACGAGCAGGCCGTGTCGACGGTGACCGCCGGGCCCTCAAGGCCGAAGGTGTACGAGACGCGGCCGGAGGCGACGCTGCCGGAGCTGGCGGTGCCCATGTAACCCTCGAGGCCGTCGGGTGCGCGGTGCAGCAGCGTGCCGTAGTCGTTGTACATGACGCCGGTGTAGACGCCGGTCCGGCTGCCGCGCACCGTGGCCGGGTCGATCCCGGCCCGCTCGAACGCCTCCCAGGACGTCTCCAGCAGCAGTCGCTGCTGGGGGTCCATGGCGAGGGCCTCGCGCGGCGCGATCCCGAAGAACGCCGGGTCGAAGTGGTGGGCGTCGTGCAGGAAGCCGCCGTTGCGGGCGTAGCTCGCGCCCGGCTGGTCGGGGTCGTCGGCGTACAGCCCCTCGATGTCCCAGCCGCGGTCGGTGGGCATGTCGGAGATGGCGTCGCGCCCCTCGGTGACCAGCGTCCACAGGTCCTCGGGGGTCCGTACACCGCCGGGGTAGCGGCAGCTCATCGCGACGATGGCGATGGGCTCGTCGTCTCCCGCCGTGGCGGCGGCGGGCGCGGCGGACGCGGCTGCCTGGCCGCCCTGGGCCTCGCCGCGCAGGAAGTGCGCGAGCGCGACGGGCGTCGGGTAGTCGAAGATCAGCGTCGCGGGGAGGCGTACGCCGGTGGCCGCACCGAGCTGGTTGCGGAGCTCGACCGCGGTGAGCGAGTCGAAGCCGACCTCGCTGAACGAGCGCGCCGGGTCGACCGCTTCGGGCCCGGAGTGGCCGAGCACGGCCGCTATGTGGGTGCGGACCAGCTCCAGCACGACGCGTTCCGCCTCGGCCTCGGGGAGGCCGGCCAGCCGCTGTCCCAGCGTGCCGGAGGCGTTGGCCGCGGCGGCCTGGGCCGCGCGTCGCGGGGGCACCCGGACCAGGCCGCGGAAGAGCGGCGGCAGCATGCCGACGCTCGCCTGGGCGCGCAGCGCGGCCAGGTCCAGCGGCATGGGCACCAGCAGCGCCTCGTCCGTGCGGGCGGACGCGTCGAAGAGCTCAAGGCCCCGCTCGGCGGTGATGGCGACGATGCCACCGCGCCGCAGTCGGCCGGCCTCCGCCTCGTCCAGTCCCCCGGCCATGCCGCCGGACTCGGCCCACAGCCCCCACGCGAGGGAGGAGGCGGCCAGGCCGAGCGCCTTGCGGTGCTGGGCGAGGGCGTCCAGGAAGGCGTTGGCGGCGGCGTAGTTGCCCTGTCCGGCGCCGCCGAAGACACCGGCGGCGGAGGAGAACAGCACGAAGTCCGACAGGTCGAGGTCGCGCGTCAGCTCGTGCAGGTTCCACGCCGCGTCCACCTTCGGGCGCAGCACCTTCGCGAGGCGCTCCGGGGTGAGCGAGTCGAGCACGCCGTCGTCGAGCACACCGGCGGTGTGCACGACGCCGGTCAGCGGGTGTTCCGCCGGTATCGCGGCGATCACGGCGGCCAGTGCGTCCCGGTCGGCCACGTCGCACGCCGCCCATGTCACACCGGCGCCCGACTCGCCGAGTTCGGCGGCCAGTTCCGCGGCGCCGGGGGCGTTCCCGCCCCTGCGGCTCACCAGCAGCAGGTGACGTACGCCGTGCTCGGTCACCAGGTGCCGGGCCACGAGCCCGCCCAGTGAGCCGCTGGCACCGGTGACCAGGACCGTGCCGGCCGGGTCCCGGACGGCGTCCGCCGCACCGACGGCGGCCCGGCCGAGGCGCGGCGCCTTCAGGACGCCTTCGCGCACGGCGATCTCCTGCTCGTCGCAGTGCAGGGCGGCGGGCAGGGCGTGCAGCGAGTCGGGGTGGCCGTCGACGTCCACGAGCACGAGGCGCCCCGGGTTCTCCGACTGCGCGGAGCGGGCCAGACCGCGGACCGCGGCGCCGACCAGGTCGGACACCGGCTCGCCCGGGGCGACCGCCACCGCGCCCGAGGTCAGCACCACCAGCCGGGAGTCGGCGAACCGCTCGTCGGCCAGCCATTCCTGGAGCAGTGCCAGGAACGCGGCCGTGGCCCGGTGCGCCGTCCCGGCGACGTCCTCGACGCCGGTGGCGACCGACGGGACGAGGACGAACTCCGGGGTCCCGCCGGACTCCAGCGACTTCGCCAGCGCCGCCAGGTTCTCGTAGGCGGCGGTCCCGGCGACGGATCCCAGGCCGAGGACGTCCGTCCCCAGCAGCGCCCACCGGTCCGCCTCGGCCGCACCGGCCGGGACGTCCGTCCAGTCCACCCGGAACAGCGCGTCCTTGAGCCCGCCGCCCGCGCCACCGGCGGTCAGCTGCTCGGGGGCGACCGAGCGGAGCGCCAGGCGCGCCACGGAGGCGACCGGGGCGCCGGTGACATCGGCGAGCTCCAGTGCCACCGTGCCGTTCCCGGCGGCGGAGAGCCGGACGCGCACCGCGTCCGCGCCGACCGAGTGGACGGACACGCCGTTCCAGGAGAAGGGCAGTTGGCCCTGGCCGGTGCTCTCGACCAGGTCGCCGAGCCCGATGCCGTGCAGCACGGCGTCCAGCAGTGCCGGGTGCACGCCGAAGAGTCCGGCGCCGGGCTCGACGCCCTCCGGCAGTGCCACCTCGGCGAAGATCTCGCCGGCCCGCCGCCAGGCGGCCCGCAGCCCCTGGAAGGCGGGGCCGTAGCCGAAGCCGGCCCCGGCCAGGCCCTCGTACAGACCCGCGACCTCGACCGGTTCGGCGCCCGCGGGCGGCCACGCGCTCAGGTCGAACGCCGGCGGGTGGCCGTCGCCCGCCGCCAGGGCGCCGGTGGCGTGCCGCAGCCACGGCTCCTCGTCGGGAGCACCGTCGGCGCGGGAGTGGAAGGCCACCGGGCGGCGGCCGGTGGCGTCCTCCGCGCCCACGGCGATCTGCAGGGCCACCCCGCCCCGCTCGGGCAGGATCAGCGGGGCCTCGAGGGTGAGTTCCTCGACCAGGCCGCAGCCGGCCCGCTCACCGGCCCGGACGGCCAGCTCCACGAAGGCGGTGCCGGGCAGCAGGACCGAGCCCATGACGGCGTGGTCGGCAAGCCACGGGTGGGTCTCCAGCGACAGCCGCCCGGTGAACAGGAAGCCGTCGGAGTCGGCCAGTTCCACGGCCGCGCCCAGCAGCGGGTGGTCGGCGCCGCCGAGCCCGGCCGAGCTGATGTCCGCGTAGGCCGCACCGGCGTCCAGCCAGTAGTGCTCGCGCTGGAAGGCATAGGTGGGCAGCTCCACGAGCTCCGCGCCCGTGCCCGCGTAGTACGCCTCCCAGTCGACCGTCACGCCACCGACGTGCAGGGTGGCGAGGGCGGTGGTCACGGCCTCGGCCTCGGGGCGGTCGGCGCGCAGGGCGGAGACGAAGGACAGTCCGTCGCCGGTGACGCAGTCCTGCGCCATCGCGGTGAGGACACCGTCCGGGCCCAGCTCCACGAAGGTGGTGACGCCCTGCGCCTCCAACGTCCGCACGGCGTCGAGGAAGCGGACCGACTCCCGGACGTGGCGGACCCAGAAGTCCGGGCTCGTGATCTCGGCCGAGGGCACGACGGCGCCGGTGAGGCCGGAGACGACGGGGATCTTCGGGGTCTCGTACGTCAGCCGCTCCGCGACCTTGCGGAAGGCCTCCAGCATCGCGTCCATACGGGGCGAGTGGAAGGCGTGGCTGACGGTGAGGCGCTTGGTCTTGCGGCCCTGCGCCTCGAAAGCGGCGGCGATCGTGAGCGCCGCGTCCTCGTCGCCCGCGACGACGACCGACTGCGGACCGTTGAGGGCGGCGATGCTCACGCCCTCGGTCAGCAGCGGCAGCACCTCGTCCTCGGACGCCTGTACGGCGATCATGGCGCCGCCGGCCGGGAGCCGCTGCATCAGCCGGCCGCGCGCGGCCACGAGCAGGGCCGCGTCGTCGAGCGAGAGCACGCCCGCGGCGTGCGCGGCGGCCAGTTCGCCGATGGAGTGACCGGAGAGGAAGTCGGCCTTCAGGCCCCAGGACTCCACGAGGCGGAAGAGCGCCACCTCGACCGCGAAGAGGGCGGGCTGGGTGAAACCGGTCCGGTCGAGCTCGTCCTTGTCCGCGCCGAACAGCACGTCCTTCAGCGGGCGTTCCAGGCGCGGGTCCAGCGCGGCGCAGACCTCGTCCAGCGCCGCCGCGAAGACCGGGTACGTCCCGTACAGCTCACGGCCCATGCCCAGCCGCTGGCTGCCCTGGCCGGTGAACAGGAACGCCGTCTTGCCCCGGCCCCCGGTGCCCTGGACGAGCCCGGCTGCGGGCTCGCCCGCGGCCAGTGCGGCGAGCCGGTCCAGGAACTCCCGGCGGTCTGCGGCGATCACCGCCGCCCGGTTCTCCAGCGCGCTGCGGGTGGTGGCCAGGGAGCGGCCGACGGAGGGCGCGTCCAGCTCGGGGCGGTCGGTGAGATGGGCGTGCAGGCGGGCGGCCTGGGCGCGCAGCGCGTCCTCGCCCTTGCCCGACAGCACCCAGGGCAGCAGCGGCAGGACCGTGTGCGCCACGGCCGCCGCGGTCTCCGGGGCGTCGCCGTCGCCCTCGTCCACCGGCGCTTCCGCCGCCGGGGCCTGCTCGATGATCAGGTGGGCGTTGGTGCCGCTGATGCCGAAGGAGGACACGGCGGCGCGGCGCGGCCGGCCGGTCTCCGGCCACGGCCGGGACTCGGTCAGCAGCGAGACGGCGCCCGCGGCCCAGTCGATGTGCGGGCTGGGCTCGTCGATGTGCAGGGACTTGGGCACCGTGCCGTGCTCGATGGCCTTGACCAGCTTGATGATGCCCGCGACGCCGGCGGCGGCCTGGGTGTGGCCGATGTTGGACTTCACGGAGCCCAGCAGCAGCGGCTGGTCCTCCCCGCGCTCCTGGCCGTAGGTGGCCAGCAGCGCCTGCGCCTCGATCGGGTCGCCCAGCTTCGTACCCGTGCCGTGCGCCTCGACGACGTCGATCTGGTCGGACGTCAGCCGGGCGCTGGCCAGCGCCTGGCGGATGACGCGCTGCTGGGACGGGCCGTTGGGGGCGGTCAGGCCGTTGCTCGCGCCGTCCTGGTTGATCGCCGAACCGCGGACGACGGCGAGCACCTTGTGCCCGTTCCTGCGGGCGTCCGAGAGCTTCTCCACCAGCAGCATGCCGGCGCCCTCGGACCAGCCGGTGCCGTCGGCGGCCGCCGCGAACGACTTGCAGCGGCCGTCGAAGGACAGCCCCCGCTGCTTGCTGAACTCGGTGAAGGTGCCGGGGGTGGACATCACCGTGACACCGCCGGCCAGGGCCAGGGTGCACTCGCCGTTGCGCAGCGCCTGCATGGCCATGTGCAGGGTCACCAGCGAGGACGAGCAGGCCGTGTCGACGGTGACCGCCGGGCCCTCAAGGCCGAAGGTGTACGCCACCCGGCCGGAGGCGATGGAGCTGGAACCGCCGGTGCCGAGGTAGCCCTCGACACCCGGCGGCACCGCGCGCAGCCGTGAGGCGTAGTCGTGGTACATCACGCCGGCGAAGACACCGGTGCGGCTGCCGCGGACCGTCGTCGCGTCGATCCCGGCCCGCTCGAAGACCTCCCAGGTGGTCTCCAGCAGCAGTCGCTGCTGGGGGTCCATGGCGAGGGCCTCACGCGGGTTGATCCCGAAGAACGCCGGGTCGAAATAGTTGGCGTCGTGGAGGAATCCGCCCTCCCGGACATAGCTGGTGCCCGCCCCGTCCGGGTCGGCGTCGAAGAGCCCCTCGATGTCCCAGCCGCGGTCGGTGGGGAATTCGGAGATCCCGTCCCCGCCCTCGGACACCAGCCGCCACAGGTCCTCGGGCGACTGGATGCCGCCCGGATAGCGGCAGCTCATGCCGACGATCGCGATCGGCTCCTGGCTCTCCGACTCCACCTCCTGCAGGCGGCGCCGGGTCTCGTGCAGGTCGGCCGTCACCCGCTTCAGGAAGTAACGGAGCTTTTCCTCATTCATTTCGTGCGTTCCCCTTCGAGGAATCCAGAAGGTCGGGGCCGGTCAGGCCGTTCGCGGTCGCCGTATCGGTCACGGTCACAGTCAGGAGATCCCGAATTCCTTGCCGATGAACTCGAAGAGGTCGTCGTCCGTCGCCGATTCGATCTCGTCGGTGGCGTCGGCGCCGTCCTCCGGTGCTCGGTCGTCGCTCCACTTGGCCAGCAGGGCCTGGAGCCTGGCGGTGATCCTGGTCCGGCCCTCGTCGTCCGGGGCGGCCCCGCTGAGGGACGCGTCCAGCCGGTCGAGCTCGGCGAGCAGCGGGGTCACCGCGTTCGCGTCGTCCGGCACGAGCTCGCCGCTCAGGAACCGGACCAGGGCCTCGGGTGTCGGGTAGTCGAAGATCAGCGTGGCCGGGAGCCGTACGCCGGTGGCCGAGCCGAGCCGGTTGCGCAGCTCGACCGCGGTGAGCGAGTCGAAGCCGACCTCGCTGAACGAGCGCGCCGGGTCGACCGCTTCGGGGCCCGGGTAGCCGAGCACGGCCGCCACCTGCGTGCAGACCAGCTCCACCAGCGCCTCCTCCCGCTCCGGCCCGGTCAGCGCGGCGAGCCGCTGCAGCAGCGCCTCGGCCCCGCCGGCCGTGGCCGCCGCGGACTCGGCGGCGCGCCGCACCGGCGTCCGGACCAGGCCGCGGAAGAGCGGCGGCAGCATGTCGGCACCCGCCTGGGCGCGCAGCGCGGCCAGGTCCAGCGGCATGGGCACCAGCGACGCCTCGTCCGTACGGACGGACGCGTCGAAGAGCTCCAGGCCCCGCTCGGCGGTGATGGCGACGACGCCACCGCGCCGGATGCGGGCGATCTCCGTCTCGTCCAGCTCGCCGCCCATGCCGCCCTCGGCCCACAGGCCCCAGGCGAGCGAGGTGGCGGGCAGGCCGTTCTCCCTGCGCCACTGTGCCAGCGCGTCCAGGAAGGAGTTGGCCGCGGCGTAGTTGCCCTGGCCCGCGCCGCCGAAGACACCGGCGGCGGAGGAGAAGAGCACGAACGCCGAGAGGTCGAGACCGCGCGTGAGCTCGTGCAGGTTCCACGCCGCGTCCACCTTCGGACGGAAGACGTGCGCCAGGCGCTCCGGGGTGAGCGAACCGATCACGCCGTCGTCGAGCACACCGGCGGTGTGCACGACGCCGGTCAGCGGGCGGTCGGCCGGAACCGCGGCGAGCACGGCGGCCAGTGCCTCACGGTCGGCCACGTCGCAGGCCGCCCAGGTGACGGTCGCGCCCGACCGGGCCAGTTCGTCGCCGAGTCCGAGTGCGCCCGGGGCGTCCTGGCCGCGGCGGCTGACCAGCAGCAGGTGGCGTACGCCGTGTTCGGCCACCAGGTGCCTGGCCACCAGGCCGCCCAGCATGCCGCCGGCGCCGGTGACGAGCACCGTGCCGTCGGTGTCCCAGGCCGCGGCCTCTGTCCCGGATGCCTCGGGCGCCGTACGCGCCAGGCGCGGTGCCAGGACCGCTCCGTCGCGGACGGCCACCTGCGGCTCGCCCGCGGCCAGCGCGGCGGCCACGTTCGCCTGCAACTCGCCGCGCCCGTCGATGTCCACCAGGACGATGCGGTCCGGGTTCTCCTGCTGGGCCGTGCGTGCCAGGCCCAGGGCCGCGGCGCTCGACACGTGCATCATCGGGTCGCCTGCGGCGGCGATCACCGAGCGGGAGGTCAGGACGACCAGCCGGGCGGCGGCGAACCGCTCGTCGGCCAGCCAGCCCTGCACCACGTCCAGCAGGTCGGCGGAGATCCGATGCGTCATGGTGGGGGTGTCCGTGCCCTGCTCCCAGGGCCGTGCGCCCGGCACGAAGAACACATACTCCGGTGCCTCGTCGCCCGCCTCGATCGCGGCGGCCAGCGCTGCCAGGTCCGGGTGGGCGGTGAGCCCGAGCGCGTCGGAGCCCACGGCCGCCCACCGGGCGGCGGGGACCGCTTCGGTCTGCGCGGCGTGGACGGGCGTCCATTCGACCCGGAACAGCGCGTCCTTGACCGTGCTGCCCGCGCCGAGCTGCTCCGGCGCCACCGTGCGCAGCGCCAGGCCCCGCACCGAGGCCACCGGGGCGCCCGTCACGTCGGCGAGCTCCAGGGAGACGGAGCCGTTGCCGGCCGGGGAGATCCGCACCCGCAGCGCGGAGGCGCCCACGGCGTGCAGCGAGACCCCGGTCCAGGCGAACGGCACCCTGCCCTGCCCGCCGCCGGACTCGGCGGCGGCCAGCCCGAGGGCGTGCAGCGCGGCGTCGAGCAGGGCGGGGTGCAGCCCGAAGGCCTTGGCGTCGGCCCCGGCGTCCTCGGGCAGCCGCACCTCGGCGAAGACCTCTTCGCCGCGCTTCCAGGCGGCCGTGAGGCCCTGGAACACCGGCCCGTAGCCGAAGCCGGAGTCGGCCAGGCCCTCGTAGAGACCCTCGGTCGCGACCGGCTCCGCGTCCGCCGGCGGCCAGGCGCCCGGCTCGGACGCGGGCGGGTGTTCGCCGCCCGCGGCCAGCACGCCGGTGGCGTGCCGCAGCCACGGCTCGTCGGAGGCGGCGCTCTCCGCGCGGGAGTGCAGCGTCAGCGCGCGCCGTCCCGCCTCGTCGGGCGCGGCGAGCGACAACCGCAGCTGTACGCCGCCCTGTTCGGGCAGGATCAGCGGGGCTTCGAGGGTGAGCTCGTCGAGCAGGTCGCAGCCGACGTGCTCGCCCGCGCGGAGCGCCAGCTCCACGAACGCGGTGCCCGGCAGCAGGACCGCGCCCATGACGGCGTGGTCGGCCAGCCAGCCGTGCGTCGCCAGCGACAGGCGCCCGGTGAAGGCGACGCCGTCCGAGTCGGGCAGCTCCAGGGCCGCGCCGAGCAGCGGGTGGTCGGCCGCGTGCAGGCCGATCGAGGAGGCGTCGCCGCCGGCCGAACCGGCCTGCAGCCAGAAGGGCTGCCGCTGGAAGGCGTAGGTCGGCAGCTCGACCCGGCGGCCCGCGCCCGGGTGGACCGCGGCCCAGTCCAGGTCCGCGCCCCGGGCGTGGGAGCCGCCCAGTGCGGTGACGAAGGTCTCGGGCTCGGGGCGGCCGGAGCGCAGGACGGGGAGGAAGGACAGTCCGTCGCCGGTGACGCAGTCCTGCGCCATCGCGGTGAGGACACCGTCCGGGCCCAGCTCCACGAAGGTGGTGACGCCCTGCGCCTCCAACGTCCGTACGCCGTCGAGGAAGCGGACCGCCTCCCGGACGTGGCGGACCCAGAAGCCGGGGTCGGTGATCTCCTCGGCGGGGACCACCCCGCCGGTCAGGTTGGAGACGACCGGGATGCGCGGGGCCGCGTACGACAGCGACTTCGCCACCTCGGCGAACGCGTCCAGCATGGCGTCCATGTGCGGCGAGTGGAAGGCGTGGCTGACAGTGAGGCGCTTGGTCTTGCGGCCCTGCGCCTCGAACGCGGCGGTGATCTCCAGAGCCGCGTCCTCGTCACCCGCGATCACCACCGACGCCGGCCCGTTGACGGCGGCGATGCCGACCCGCTTGCCGGTCAGCGGCGCCACCTCGTCCTCGGACGCCTGCACGGCGATCATGGCGCCGCCCGCCGGGAGTTCCTGCATCAGCCGGCCGCGCGCGGCGACCAGCTTCGCCGCGTCCGGCAGGGACAGCACCCCGGCGGCGTGCGCGGCGGCCAGCTCGCCGATGGAGTGACCGGAGAGGAAGTCGGCCTTCAGGCCCCAGGACTCCACGAGGCGGAACAGCGCCACCTCGACCGCGAAGAGAGCGGGCTGGGTGTACTGCGTCCGGTTCAGCAGCTCGGCGTCGTCGCCGAAGACCACGGTCTTCAACGGCTGTTCCAGGTGCCGGTCCAGCTCGTCGCACACCGCGTCCAGCGCCTCCGCGAAGACCGGGTAGGCGGCGTACAGCTCACGGCCCATGCCCAGCCGCTGGCTGCCCTGGCCGGTGAACAGGAACGCGGTCCTGCCATCAGCGGCCTGGCCCAGCGTCACCGAGGCGGCGGTGCGGCCCTCGGCGAGGGCGTCCAGCCCGGACAGGAAGCCGTCACGGTCGCCCGCCACGAGCACTGCGCGGTGCTCGAAGGAGGCCCGGCCGGTGGCCAGCGCGTGCCCGATGTCGGCGACGGATACCGCGGGTTCGGCGGTGTCCAGATGCGCCCGCAGCCGGGCTCCCTGGGCGCGCAGCGCCTCGGGGGTCCTGGCGGAGAGCACCCACGGCAGCACGCCGGGCTTCGCCACCGGCGCCCCGGCGGGAGCGGGCTCCTCCACCGGTGCCTGCTCGATGATGGCGTGCGCGTTGGTGCCGCTCATGCCGAAGGAGGACACACCGGCCCGGCGGGCCCGCCCGGTCTCCGGCCACGGCCGGGACTCGGCGAGCAGTTCCACCGCGCCCGCCTCCCAGTCGACGTGCGGCGAGGGCTCGTCGATGTGCAGCGACTTCGGCAGCAGACCGTGCCGCATCGCCAGCACCATCTTGATGATGCCCGCGACACCGGCGGCGGCCTGCGTGTGACCGAAGTTGGACTTGATGGAGCCCAGGTAGAGCGGCTGCTCGGAGGCGTGCTCCTGGCCGTAGGTGGCCAGCAGCGCCTGCGCCTCGATCGGGTCGCCCAGGGTCGTGCCGGTGCCGTGCGCCTCGACCGCATCGACCTCGGCAGCCGACAGACCGGCGTTGGCCAGGGCCTGCCGGATCACGCGCTGCTGCGACGGGCCGTTGGGCGCCGTCAGACCGTTGCTCGCACCGTCCTGGTTGACGGCGGTGCCGCGCACGACCGCCAGCACCTGGTGGCCGTTCTTGCGGGCGTCGGAGAGCCGCTCGACGAGCAGCATGCCGACGCCCTCGCCCCAGGCGGTGCCGTCGGCAGCCGCCGCGAAGGGCTTGCAGCGGCCGTTGGCGGCGAGCCCGCGCTGGCGGCTGAACTCGGTGAACACGGTCGGCGTGGTGATGATCGTGACACCGCCGGCCAGCGCCAGCGAGCACTCGCCGTTGCGCAGCGCCTGCGCCGCCAGGTGCAGGGCGACCAGCGACGACGAGCACGCCGTGTCGATGGTGACCGCCGGGCCCTCCAGGCCGAAGGCGTAGCTGACCCGGCCGGAGGCGATGGAGCTGGAGCCGCCGGTGCCCAGGTAGCCCTCGACGCCCTCGGGGAAGGTCTGGAGCCGCGAGACGTAGTCGTTGTGCATCTGGCCGACGAACACGCCGACCTGCTTGCCGCGCAGCCCGACCGGGTCGATGCCGGCCCGCTCGAACGCCTCCCAGCCGGTCTCCAGCAGCAGCCGCTGCTGCGGGTCCATGGCGAGGGCCTCGCGCGGGTTGATCCCGAAGAACGACGGGTCGAAGTGGTGGGCGTCGTAGACGAAGCCGCCTTCGCGGGCGTACGAGGTGCCGGGCCGGTCCGGGTCCGGGTCGTAGAGGCCCTCGATGTCCCAGCCGCGCTCGGCCGGGAGGTGCGCGATACCGTCCCGGCCCTCGGCCAGCAGCTCCCACAGGTCCTCGGGCGTACGGACGTCACCGGGGAAGCGGCAGCTCATGGCGACGATCGCGATCGGGTCGTCGTCCGCACCGGCCCCGGCGGCGGTCTGCGCCGACAGGGCGACGGCCGCCTCGGAGCCGAGCAGCTCGTCACGCAGATAGCCGACGAGGGCCGTCGGTGACGGGTAGTCGAAGACCAGGGTGGCCGGAAGCCGCAGGCCGGCGGCCGAGCCGAGCCGGTTGCGGAACTCGACCGCGGTCAGCGAGTCGAAGCCGAGGTCCTTGAACGCCCGGCCCGCCTCGACGGCGTCGGGCGAGTCATGGCCGAGGACGACCGCGACCTGGGTGCGCACCAGCTCCAGCAGGGCCGCGTCGCGCTCCGATGCGTCCAGCCGGACCAGGCGCTCCACCAGCGAGGTGCCGTCCGAGGCGGCGCCCGTCCCGGCGGTGCGGCGGGCGGTGCCGCCGCGCACCAGGCCGCGCAGCAGCGCGGGCACCATGTCGACGGGCGCGCCCGTCAGCGGTGCCAGGTCGAGCTGCATGGGCACCAGGAGCGCCTCACCCACCTCGTGGGCGGTGTCGAAGAGCGCCAGGCCCTCCGCGGAGGACAGCCCCAGCACCCCGGAGCGGCTCAGCCGGGACTTGTCGGTCTCGTCGAGCTCGCCGGTCATGCCGCTGGCCTCGGCCCACAGGCCCCACGCCAGCGAGGTGGCGGCCAGGCCCCGGCCGCGCCGGTGCCGGGCCAGGGCGTCCAGGAAGGAGTTGGCGGCCGCGTAGTTGGCCTGGCCGGCGCCGCCGAAGGTGCCGGCGGAGGAGGAGAACAGCACGAAGTCGGCGAGGTCCAGGCCCTCGGTCAGCTCGTGCAGGTTCCACGCCGCGTCCACCTTCGGGCGCAGCACCTTCGTCAGCCGCTCCGGGGTGAGCGAGCCGAGGACGCCGTCGTCGAGCACACCGGCGGTGTGCACCACGGCGGTCAGCGGGTGTGCGGCCGGTACGGCGGACAGCGTCGCGGCCAGCGCCTCGCGGTCGGCGGCGTCGCAGGCGGCGATGGTCACCTCGGCGCCCAGCGCGCGCAGTTCCGCGGCGAGTTCGGCCGCACCCGCGGCCTGCTCGCCGCGACGGCTGGTGAGCAGCAGGTGCCGGGCGCCGCGCTCGGTCACCGCGTGCCGGGCGACCAGGCCGCCCAGGGTGCCGGTGCCGCCGGTGATCAGCACCGTGCCGTCCGGGTTCCAGGCGGCGGGCACGGTCAGGACGACCTTGCCGATGTGCCGGGCCTGGCTGAGGTGGCGGAACGCGTCGGGGGCCTGCCGTACGTCCCACGAGGTGACCGGCAGCGCCCGCAGCGCGCCGCTCTCGAACAGCGCGAGCAGCTCGCGGAGCATCTCCTGGATGCGGTCCAGGCCCGCCTCGGTCAGGTCGAAGGACTGGTAGGAGACGCCCGCGTACTCGGCGGCGACCTCCTCGGGCACCCGGACGTCGGTCTTGCCCATCTCGACGAACCGGCCGCCGCGCGGCAGCAGCCGCAGCGAGGCGTCCACGAACTCGCGTGCCAGCGAGTCCAGTACGACGTCGACGCCGCGCCCCTCGCTGACCTCGCGGAACTTCTCCTCGAAGGCCAGGTCGCGGGAGGAGGCGATGCGGTCGTCGGCGAGGCCGAGCGAGCGCAGCGTGTCCCACTTGCCGGGGCTGGCGGTGGCGAAGACGTCCACGCCCCAGTGCCGGGCCAGTTGCACCGCGGCCATGCCGACGCCGCCGGCCGCGGCGTGCACCAGCAGCGACTCGCCGCTCTCCAGGCCGGCCAGGTCGCGCAGCGCGTAGTAGGCCGTCATGAAGACGATCGGGACGGACGCGGCCTCGGCGAAGCTCCAGCCGGCCGGCATCGGGGCGATCATCCGGCGGTCGGCGACCACCAGCGGGCCGAAGCCACCGGGCAGCATGCCCATCACGCGGTCACCGGGGGCCAGGTCCGTGACACCGGGGCCGGTCTCCAGGACCACGCCGGCGCCTTCGCTGCCCATGAGTCCGGCGTCGCCGGGGTACATGCCCAGCGCGTTGAGTACGTCGCGGAAGTTCAGGCCGGCGGCCCGGACCGCGACCCGCACCTGTCCGGCCTCCAGCGGCGCGGTGGCCTCCGGGGCGGGCAGCAGGGTCAGGTTCTCCAGCGTGCCCTTGTCCAGGATGTCCAGGCGCCAGGCCGGCTCGTCGGCCGGCGGCACCATGGCGCCCGCCGCGGCGACGCGCGCCAGGCGCGGCGCGTGCGCGGTGCCGTGGCGCAGCGCGAACTGCGGTTCGCCGGAGGCGAGGGCGGCGGCCAGCGTCCCGTACGAGGCGGTGTCGCCGTCGAGGTCGGCCAGCACCAGCCGGTCCGGGTTCTCCGACTGCGCCGAGCGCACCAGGCCCCATACCGGCGCGTGCGCCAGGTCGTGCACCCCGGTGTCGCCCTGGGTGGCGATCGCGCCCTGGGTGACCAGGACCAGGCGGGAGGCGGCGAAACGCTCGTCCTCCAGCCACTCCTGCACCAGGGCGAGAGCGTCCTGAACGGCGGTGTGGGCGGCCGCCGTCGGGTCGTCGCCGGTCTGCCGCGGGGCGCGGTGGGCGATGACGTACGCGGGCGCCTCGGCCCCCGCCTCGACGGCCGCGCCGAGGGCGGCCAGGTCGGCGTGGACGGCCGCGCCGGACGTGAGCCCGGCCGGTGCGTCGGCGCCGAGTACCGCCCACGGCGTGGTGTCGGCGGCGGCGGTCGTGGGCACGGTGGCCCAGTCGAGGCGGAACAGTGCCTCGTGGTAGGCGGCGGAGCGTCCGCCGCCGAGCGTGCCGGTCCCGACCGGGCGCAGCGCCAGGTGCTCGACGGCGGCCACCGGCGCACCGGTGCCGTCGGCCAGCTCCAGGGTCATGCCGTCGTCGCCGACCGGGCTCAGCCGCACCCGCAGCGCGCCGGCGCCGACCGCGTACAGCGACACCCCGCTCCAGGAGAACGGCAGCCTGCCCTGCTCGTCGCCGTCGGGGCGGGCGAAGGTGGAGTGCAGCGCGGCGTCCAGCAGTGCCGGGTGCAGCCCGAACGCCGCGGCCTCCGAGCGGCGTTCCTCCGCCAGCTCGACCTCGGCGAACACCTCCTCGCCGCGCAGCCAGGCGGCCTTGAGCCCCTGGAAGACCGGGCCGTAGGCGAACCCGCCCTGTGCCAGGTGCTCGTAGAGGCCCTCGACCGGGACGGCCTCGACGCCCGGCGGCGGCCACTCGGCCAGGTCGAAGGAAGGCTGCGGGGCACCCGTGGTCAGCACACCGCTGGCGTGCCGGATCCACGGCTCCTCCAGGGTGGCGTCCTGTGCCCGCGAGTACAGCTCGACCGTGCGGTGGTTCGCGCCGTGCGCGGCGCCGACCACGATCTGCAGCTGGAGCGCGCCCCGCTCGGGGAGGATCAGCGGCGCCTCGATGGTGAGTTCGTCCAGCCGGTCGCAGCCGACCTGGTCACCGGCCCGGATCGCCAGCTCGACGAACGCGGTGCCGGGCAGCAGCACGGTGCCCATGACGGCGTGGTCGGCCAGCCACGGGTGGGTCTCCAGCGACAGCCGCCCGGTGAACAGGAAGCCGTCGGAGTCGGCCAGTTCCACGGCCGCGCCCAGCAGCGGGTGGTCGGCGCGGCCCAGGCCCGCCGATTCCACGTCGCCGACAGCGCCGGCGGGCGAGCGCAGCCAGAAGCGGCGGCGCTGGAAGGCGTACGTGGGCAGCGTGATCGGCTCGACGCGCGCGGCGCCGGTGCCGGCGAAGTACGCCTCCCAGTCCACCAGCAGGCCGCGGGCGTGCGCCCGGGCCGCGGCGTGCGTCAGCGACTCGGCCTCGGGCCGGCCCTTGCGCAGCGTGGCGAAGAGCGCCGTGTCCTCGCCGGTGACGCAGTCCTGCGCCATCGCGGTGAGGATGCCGTCGGGGCCCAGCTCGACGAAGGTGGTGACGCCCTGCGCCTCAAGGGCGCGGATGCCGTCGAGGAAGCGCACGGCCTCGCGGACGTGACGGACCCAGAACTCCGGGTCGGTGATCTCCTCGGCGGAGACCAGGGCGCCGGTCAGGTTGGAGACGATCGGGATCTTCGGGGCCGCGTACGAGAGCTCCTCGGCGACCGCGCGGAAGGCGTCCAGCATGCCGTCCATGCGCGGCGAGTGGAACGCGTGCGAGACCGTCAGCCGCTTGGTCTTGCGGCCCTGCGCCTCGAAGTGCTCGGCGATGGCGACAGCCGCAACCTCGTCACCGGCGACGACCACCGACGACGGGCCGTTGAGGGCGGCGATGCTCACGCGGTCGGTCAGCAGCGGGAGGACCTCGTCCTCCGAGGCCTGGACCGCGATCATCGCGCCGCCGGCCGGGAGTTCCTGCATCAGGCGGCCGCGTGCGGCCACCAGCTTGGAGGCGTCGGCGAGGGACAGCACGCCCGCCACATGCGCGGCGGCCAGCTCACCGATCGAGTGGCCGGACAGGTAGTCGGGCGTGATGCCCCACGCCTCGACGAGACGGAACAGTGCCACCTCGACCGCGAACAGCGCGGGCTGCGTGAAGCCCGTACGGTCCAGCGCCGCAGCGTCGTCCCCGAACAGCACACTCTTCAGCGGCAGTTCGAGGTGCGCGTCCAGCTCGGCGCAAACCGCGTCCAGCGCCTCCGCGAACACCGGGAACGCGTCGTACAGCTCACGCCCCATGCCCAGCCGCTGGCTGCCCTGGCCCGTGAACAGGAACGCCGTCCTGCCACCGGCCACCGAACCCTCGACCACGCTCGCCGCGGACTCACCGCGCGCCAGCGCCTCCAGGCCCGCGGTCAGGGCCGCGCGGTCCGTACCCACGACCACCGCACGGTGGTCGAGCGCCGCCCGCGTCACGGCCAGCGAGTAACCGAGGTCGGCCGGAGTGATCTCCGTGGCGTCGTCCAGGTGGGCGCGGAGCCGCGCGGCCTGGTCGCGCAGCGCGGGGACGCTCTTCGCCGACAGCATCCAGGGCACCGCACCGGCGGCGCGCGGGGGCGCGGCGGGGGTGGGCTCCGGTACGGCCTCCGGTTCCGGGGCCTGCTCGATGATGGTGTGCGCGTTGGTGCCGGACACGCCGAACGAGGAGATGCCCGCGCGGCGCGGACGGCCCGTCTCGGGCCACTCCACCGATTCGGTCAGCAGCGAGACCGCGCCCGCCGACCAGTCGACGTGCGGGGACGGCTCGTCGACGTGCAGGGTCTTGGGCAGTACGCCGTTGCGCATCGCCATGACCATCTTGATGATGCCGGCGACACCGGCGGCGGCCTGGGTGTGGCCGATGTTGGACTTGATGGAGCCCAGCAGCAGCGGCTGTCCCTCGGGCCGCTCCTGGCCGTAGGTGGCCAGGAGCGCCTGTGCCTCGATCGGGTCGCCCAGCGTCGTACCCGTGCCGTGCGCCTCGACGACGTCCACGTCGGCCGCGGACACGCCCGCTCCGGCCAGCGCCGCGCGGATGACGCGCTGCTGCGACGGGCCGTTGGGCGCCGTCAGGCCGTTGCTGGCGCCGTCCTGGTTGACCGCCGTGCCGCGCACGACGGCGAGGACGGGGTGGCCGTTCTTACGGGCGTCGGAGAGCCGCTCGACGAGCAGCATGCCCACGCCCTCGGACCAGCCGGTGCCGTCGGCCGCCGCCGCGAAGGACTTGCAGCGGCCGCTGGTGGACAGACCGCCCTGGCGGCTGAAGTCCACGAAGGTGTCGGGGGTGGCCATGACGGTCACACCACCGGCGAGCGCCATGGTGCATTCGCCGTTGCGCAGCGCCTGCGCGGCGAGGTGCAGGGCGACCAGCGACGAGGAGCACGCGGTGTCGATGGTGACCGCCGGGCCCTCCAGGCCGAAGGTGTAGGCGATGCGGCCGGAGGCGACGCTGCCCGCCGTGCCGGTGCCGAGGTAGCCCTCGAGGCCCTCGGGCAGCGCGGTCAGCCGGGACAGGTAGTCGTGGTACATCACACCGGCGAAGACGCCGGTCCGGCTGCCGCGCACGGTGGCCGGGTCGATGCCCGCGCGCTCGAAGACCTCCCAGGACGTCTCCAGCAGCAGCCGCTGGTGCGGGTCCATGGCGAGGGCCTCGCGCGGGTTGATCCCGAAGAAGTCGGGGTCGAACTCGCCCGCGTCGTAGAGGAAGCCGCCCTCGATGGTGGCGCTGGTGCCGGCCTCGCTCTGGTTGTCGCTCTGCAGCCCGTCCAGCTGCCAGCCGCGGTCGGTCGGGAAGCCGGAGATGGCGTCCCCGGCGCCCAGGACGAGCTGCCACAGCTCCTCGGGGCTGCTGACGCCGCCCGGGTAGCGGCAGCTCATGCCGACGATGGCGATCGGCTCGTCGTCGGCGATCGCGGTGGTGGTCACCTTGGCGGCGGCGCCGTCCGCGTCGGCGCCGAGGATCTCGGTGCGCAGGAAGCGGGCCAGCAGGGTGGGCGTCGGGTAGTCGAAGACCAGGGTGGCCGGGAGCCGGACGGAGGCCACGGCGCCGATGCGGTTGCGCAGCTCGACGGCGGTGAGCGAGTCGAAGCCCAGCTCCTTGAACGCCCGGGTGGCGTCGACGGCTTCGGGTCCCGCGTAGCCGAGGACCGCGGCGACCTGGGTACGGACCAGCTCCAGCAGCAGCTTGTCGCGCTCGGGCACGGACAGGCCGAGCAGCCGCTCGGCGAGCCCGCCGACGGGGGCGGCACCGCCCGCCTCCACGACCCGGCGGCCGGGCAGCCGCACCAGGCCGCGCAGCAGCGCGGGCACCTGGCTCGCGTCGGTGGCCCGGCGCAGCGGCGCCAGGTCCAGGTGCATCGGCACGAGGGCGGGGGCGCCGACGGCCAGCGCGGTGTCCATCAGGTGCAGGCCGTCCTCGGAGGACAGCGCGGCGACTCCGGCGCGGGTGATGCGCTGGATGTCGGTGTCGTCCAGGTCGCCGGTCATGCCGCTGCGCTCGGCCCACAGGCCCCAGGCCAGGGCGGTGGCGGGCAGGCCCTGGGCGCGGCGGCGCTGGGCGAGGGCGTCCAGGAAGGTGTTGGCGGCGGCGTAGTTGGCCTGGCCGGGGCCGCCGAGGGTACCGGCGGCGGCGGAGAACAGGACGAACGCGGCCAGGTCCACGCCCTGGGTCAGCTCGTGCAGGTGGAGCGCGGCGTCGACCTTGGCGGGCAGCACCCGGTCGACGCGCTCGGGGGTGAGCGAGCCGAGGATGCCGTCGTCGAGGACACCGGCGGTGTGCACCACGGCGGTCAGCGGGTGGGCTGCCGGGACGGCGGCCAGGACCGCGGCGAGCGCGTCCCGGTCGGCCACGTCGCAGGCGGCGAGGGTCACCTCGGCGCCGGCCGCGCGCAGTTCGGCGGCCAGCTCGTCGGCGCCTCGCGCCGCGGCGCCGCGGCGGCTGAGCAGCAGCAGGTTCCGTACGCCGTGCTCGGCGACCAGGTGCCGGGCGACCAGCCCGCCCAGGGTTCCGGTGGCGCCGGTGACCAGGGCGGTGCCCTCGGGGTCGAGGGCGGGGACGGTCTGCCCGGCCTCGGCGGCGACGCGGGCCAGCCGGGGTACGAGCACGGTCCCGGCGCGGACGGCCAGTTGGGGTTCGTCGGAGGCGAGCGCGGTCGGCAGGGCACGGTAGGACTCGTCCCGGCCGTCCACGTCCAGCAGCACGAAGCGGTCGGGGTTCTCCGACTGCGCGGAGCGCAGCAGGCCCCACAGCGGGGCGTGCGCCAGGTCGGCGACGTCCGCGTCGGCGGCCGTGGCGACCGCGCCACGGGTGGCGATCACCAGGCGCGAGTCGGCGAACCGGTCGTCGGTGAGCCAGTCCTGGGCCAGTTCGAGCGTGCGGTGCAGCGCGGCCCGGACGTCGGCGGTGAGCCGCTCGGCGTCGGGCCCGTCGGGGCCGAAGACCGGTACGACGACCGCCTGCGGCACGGGGGCGCCGGCCGCGACGGCCTCGGCGAGGGCCGCCAGGCCGGAGTACGCGGCGGCGGTGGGCAGGGCGGTGGTGAGCTCGGGGGCGGGGGCGTCCGCGAGCAGTGCCCACTGTCCGGCGGCGACGGTGGTGGCGGCCGGGACGGCCGCCGGGGTCCAGTCGACGCGGAAGAGGGAGTCGTGGAAGGTGGAGCGGGCGGCGTGCACCTGCTCCGGGGCGACGGGGCGCAGCAGCAGCGCGTCGACGGACGCGACCGGCACCCCGCTCTCGTCGGTCACGAGGACGGCCACGGTGTCCTGGCCGTTGGGCGAGAGCCGTACCCGCAGCGCGGCGGCGCCGACCGCGTGCAGGGCGACGCCGCTCCAGGAGAACGGGAGCCGGCCGTGCTCGGTCGGCTCCAGCAGGGAGCCCATGCCGACGCCGTGCAGGGCCGCGTCCAGCAGCGCCGGGTGCAGGCCGAACAGGCCGGCCTCCTCGACGGCGCTCTCCGGGAGGCGGACCTCGGCGTAGATGTCGTCGCCCTGCTGCCAGGCGGCCTTGAGGCCCTGGAAGACCGGGCCGTAGGCGAAGCCGCTCTCCGTCAGCCATTCGTAGAGGCCGTCGACGGGGACCTCGGTGGCGCCGGCCGGCGGCCAGGCGGCGAGGTCGGCGGCGGGAGCGGTGGCGCCGGTGGCGAGCACACCGGTGGCGTGCCGGGTCCACTCGCCCTCGCCCCAGCCGGTGCCGTCGGCGGACTCCTCCAGGCGCGAGTGGAGGGTCAGCGAGCGGCGGCCGGAGCCGTCCGGCGCGCCGACGGCCACCTGGAGCTGCACCCCGCCCTGCGCGGGCAGCGCCAGCGGCGCCTCCAGGGTGAGCTCTTCGAGCACGTCGCAGCCTGCGTGGTCGCCCGCGCGGACGGCGAGTTCGACGAAGGCGGTGCCGGGCAGCAGCACCGTGTCCATCACGGTGTGGTCGGCGAGCCAGGGGTGCGTCTGCAGGGAGAGGCGGCCGGTGAACAGGAAGCCCGCGGCGTCGGCCAGCGACACCGCGGCGCCCAGCAGCGGGTGGTCGGCCGAGCCGAGGCCGGCGGCGGTGACGTCACCGGTCCAGGGGCCGGCCGCCTCGGGCCAGTACAGCTCGCGCTGGAAGGCGTAGGTGGGCAGTTCGACGCGGCGGCCGCCGGAGCCGGCGAGGACCGCGGTCCAGTCGACGCGGACGCCGTGCACGTGCGCCTGTGCCAGCGCGCCGGTCAGCGCCCTGACCTCGGGGCGGTCGGCGCGCAGCAGCGGCACGAAGGCGGCGTCGTCGGTGGTGACGCAGTCCTGGGCCATGGCGGTCAGGACGCCGCCCGGGCCGAGCTCCACATAGGTGGAGACGCCGTACGCCTGGAGCCGGCCGATGCCGTCGGTGAAGCGGACCGCTTCCCGGACGTGCCGCACCCAGTAGTCGGGCGTGCAGATCTCGGCGGCGGAGACGGAGGCGCCGGTCAGGTTGGAGATGATCGGGACGACCGGCGGGTGGTAGGTGACACCCTGGGCGATCTCGCGGAAGGCGTCGAGCATGCCGTCCATGCGCGGCGAGTGGAACGCGTGGCTGACCGTCAGATGCTTGGTCTTGCGGCCCTGCGCCTCGAAGTGCTCGGCGATGACGACCGTCGCGTCCTCGTCACCGGCGACGACCACCGACTGCGGGCCGTTGAGGGCGGCGATGCTCACCCGCTCGGTGAGCAGCGGGAGCACCTCCTCCTCGGACGCCTGGACCGCGATCATGGCGCCGCCGGCCGGGAGTTCCTGCATCAGCCGGCCGCGGGCGGCCACCAGCTTCGCCGCGTCCGCGAGAGTCAGGACTCCGGACACATGGGCGGCCGCCAGCTCGCCGATGGAGTGGCCGACGAGGAAGTCGGGCTTGACGCCCCAGCCGTCCAGCAGCCGGAACAGCGCGACCTCGATGGCGAACAGCGCGGGCTGGGTGTAGCCGGTCCGGTCCAGCTCGGTGCTGTCGGCGTCGAACATGACGTCGCGCAGCGGCCGTTCGAGGTGCTGGTCCAGCTCGGCGCAGACCGCGTCCAGCGCCTCGGCGAAGGCCGGGACGGCCGCGTACAGCTCACGGCCCATGCCAGCCCGCTGGCTGCCCTGGCCGGTGAAGAGGAACGCCGTCTTGCCCTCGGTGGCCTGGCCCTGGACCAGGTCGGCGGACGTGCCGCCGTCGGCCAGCGCGCGCAGCAGTTCCTCCGCGCCGCCGACCGATGGGGCGATCAGCACGGCACGGTGGTCGAGGGTGGCGCGGGTGGTGGCCAGCGAGTGGCCGAGGTCGGTCAGGGACAGGCCCGGGCCGGCCGCGAGGTGGGCGGCGAGCCGCTCCGCCTGGGCGCGCAGCGCCTGCGGGCTCTGCCCGGAGACCAGCAGGGGTATCGAATCGCCGGGCGCGGCCTGGCCCGCCGGGTCCGGGCTCTCGGGGGCGTCCTCGGGGGTGCGGTCCTCGGCGGGTGCCTGCTCGATGACGGTGTGGGCGTTGGTGCCGCTGACGCCGAAGGAGGAGATGCCGACGCGGCGCGGCTGGCCGGTTCCCGGCCACGGCCGGGCCTCGGTGAGCAGCTCGACCGCGCCCGCCGTCCAGTCCACGTCCCGCGAGGGCGCGTCGACGTGCAGGGTCTGCGGCAGCACGCCGTGCTCGATGGCTTTGACCATCTTGATGATGCCGGCGACACCGGCGGCGGCCTGGGTGTGGCCGAAGTTGGACTTGATGGAGCCCAGCCACAGGGGCCGGCCGTCGGGCCGGTTCTGGCCGTAGGTGGCCAGCAGCGCCTGCGCCTCGATCGGGTCGCCGAGGCTGGTGCCGGTGCCGTGCGCCTCGACGGCGTCCACCTGGGCGGGGGTGAGCCGAGCGTCGGTGAGTGCCTGCCGGATGACGCGCTGCTGGGACGGCCCGTTGGGCGCCGTCAGACCGTTGCTCGCGCCGTCCTGGTTGATCGCCGAACCACGGACGATCGCGAGGACCGGGTGGCCGTTCTTACGGGCGTCGGAGAGCCGCTCCACGAGCAGCATGCCGACGCCCTCGCCCCAGCCGGTGCCGTCGGCGCCGTCGGCGAACGCCTTGCAGCGGCCGTCGGGGGCGAGGCCCCGCTGCCGGCTGAAGTTGATGAACGCCCGGGGGCTGTTCATCACGGTGACACCGCCGGTCAGCGCCAGCGAGCACTCGCCGTTGCGCAGCGCCTGGACGGCCAGGTGCAGCGCCACCAGCGACGAGGAGCACGCCGTGTCGACGGTGAGCGCCGGGCCCTCCAGGCCGAAGGTGTAGGAGATACGGCCGGAGATAACGCTGGCCGCGTTGCCGGTCAGCAGGTACTGCTCGGCGCCCTGCGGCAGCCGGTGCATCAGCTCCGGGTAGTCCTGGCCGTTGGTGCCGATGAACACCCCGGCCTTGGAGCCGCGCAGCGTGGCCGGGTCGACACCGGCCCGCTCGAACACCTCCCAGGCGGTCTCCAGCAGCAGCCGCTGCTGCGGGTCCATGGCGATGGCCTCGCGCGGCGAGATCCCGAAGAACGCCGCGTCGAACTCGCCCGCGCCGTCGAGGAACCCGCCCTTGTCGGTGTAGCTGGTGCCCTGCTGGTCGGGGTCGGCGTCGAAGAGCGAATCGACGTCCCAGCCACGGTCCGTGGGGAAGTCCACTATGGCGTCGTCGCCCGCGGCCACGAGCCGCCACAGCTCCTCCGGAGAAGTGACACCTCCGGGGAAGCGGCAGCTCATGCCGACGATCGCGATCGGCTCAGGCTCCTGCGCCTCGACCTCCCGAAGACGCTGCCGCGTCTGGTGCAGATCGGCAGTTACCCGCTTGAGGTAGTCGAGGATCTTGTCCTGATCCGACATTGGAGTCTCACCCATGCTTCTCGTCACAAACCTTGCGCCCGCGGACCTTAGATCCTTAGATTCCGAGTTCTTTCTCGATGAAGTCGAAGACCTCATCCGGCGTTGCCTCTTGCAGCTTTTCCGTCACCGTCCCGCCGGTGTTGGTGTCCGCCTTGCTCCCGCGCGGCTCGTCCCACCTGGCGAGGAGCGCCTGCAGCCGGGCGGCGATACCGGCCCGGGTCTCGCCGTCCTCACCGGCGGGGTCGAGCACGGAAAGCGCGGATTCCAGCTTCTCCAGCTCCGCGATTCCCGGTGCGGCCGCCGCCGCGCCGCCGTCCTGCGTGATCTCGGCGTGCAGGAATTCGGCCAGCACGCCCGGCGTCGGGTAGTCGAAGACCAGCGTGGCGGGGAGCTTCAGCCCGGTGGCGGCACCGAGCCGGTTGCGGAGTTCGAGCGCGATGAGCGAGTCGAAGCCCAGCTCCTTGAACGCCCGGCCCGCGCCCACCTCGTCGGTCGAGGGGTGCCCCAGCGCGGCGGCCGCGTTGCCGCGCACCAGGTCCAGGACGACCAGGGACTGCTCGGCCCGGGACATCCCGGCCAGCTGCTGCCGCAGTGCGTCCGCGGGGGCCGCGGCCTGACCGGCGTCGCCGCCGGCCGGACCGGTGTCCGCCAGCCGCCTGACGTCGGGCAGGTCGGCGATGAACGGGCTGCGCCGCACCGCCGTGTAGCCGTAGGCGAAGCGGTCCCACTGGATGTCGGCGACGGCCACGACCGTGTCGGCGTGGTCCAGGGCCTGCTGCAGCGCCCTGATCGCCGAGTCCGGTGCCATGGCGGGCACGCCGCCCCGGTCCAGCCGCTCGCCGATGGCCCCGCCGGCCGCGAGACCGGTGTCGCCCCAGCGGCCCCAGGCCACGGAGACCGCGGGCAGCCCGTCGGCCCGGCGCTGCTCGGCCAGCGCGTCGAGATACGCGTTGGCCGCCGCGTAGTTGCCCTGACCGGCGTCGCCGAGCGTGCCCGCGATGCCGGAGAAGAGCACGAACGCGGACAGCTCCAGGTCCCGGGTGAGCTCGTGCAGGTGGCGGGCGGCGTCGGCCTTGGGGCCGAGCACCGTCGCGAACCGGCCCGGCGTCAGCGCGTCCAGCACGCCGTCGTCGAGGACGCCCGCCGCGTGCACCACGGCGGTCAGCGGCTGCCCGTCCGGGATACCGGCGAGCAGCGACTCCACGGCCTTGCGGTCGGCCACGTCGCAGGCGGCGACGGTGACCCGCGCGCCGAGACCGACGAGCTCGTCCCGCAGCTCGGCCGCGCCCGGCGCGTCCACGCCACGGCGGCTGGTGAGCAGCAGGTGCTCGGCACCGTTGCGCGCCAGCCAACGGGCCACATGCGCACCCAGCGCACCCGTACCACCGGTCACCAGCGTCGTACCGGACGGCTGCCAGCTCCGCACCGGCACGGTGTCGGCCAGCGGGGCGCGGGAGAGCCGTCGGGCGAAGACACCGGCAGCGCGGATCGCGAGCTGGTCCTCGTCCTCGGACCCGGCCAGGATCGCCGTCAGCCGGGCCAGCGCCCGCTCGTCGGCGGTCTCGGGCAGGTCGACCAGACCGCCCCAGCGCTCCGGGTACTCCAGCGCCGCCGTACGGCCCAGGCCCCAGGCCAGCGCCTGTGCCGGGTTGTCCGGCCGGTCGGAGCGGCTGACGGAGACAGCGCCGCGGGTCGCGCACCACAGCGGCGCGTCGGTCCCGAGGTCGCCCAGCGCCTGGATCAGCGCTGCGGAACCGGTCAGTCCGGCGTCGACACCGTCCGTGCCCGGGGCGGGCTGCGCGTCGAAGGCGAGCAGCGACAGCACACCGGCCACCGGCGCGGCGCCGTCGAGCTCCTCGCGCACCCGGCGGGTGACCGACTCGCGGTCCAGTTCCCCGGCGCCCAGCGTGAGCTGGCGTACGTCGGCGCCGCGTTCGGCCAGCGCGGTCAGGGCGGAGAGTGCCCAGTCATCGGCGATCGCGGACTCGGGCACGACCAGCAGCCAGGTGCCGGAGAGCCGTGCGGACGGCCCCTCGGGCAGCGACTTCCAGGTCACGCGGTAGCGCCAGTCGTCCAGGGCGGACAGCTCGCGGGCCTGCTTGCGCCAGGCGGACAGGGCCGGCAGCACGGCGCTCAGCGAGCCCAGCGCCTCGGCGTCCTCGAACTCCAGCGTCCCGGCGAGCGATTCCAGGTCCTCGCGCTCGACGGCCTCCCAGAAGCGGGCGTCCGTCGCGTCCTTCGGGAGCACCTCGGTGCCCGCCTCCGGCTCGGCCGCTTCCGGCCAGTAGTGCTGGTGCTGGAAGGCGTAGGTGGGGAGTTCGACGCGTGCGGCGCCGGTGCCCTCGTAGACCGCGTCCCAGTCGACGTCGACCCCGCGCGTCCACGCATCGCCCAGCGAGGTGAAGAAGCGCTCCAGGCCACCCTCGTCACGGCGCAGCGATCCGATGACGGCGGCCTCACGGCCCGCGTCCTCGGCGGTCTCCTGCACACCCATCGTCAGCACGGGGTGCGCGCTGGACTCGATGAAGGCTCCGAAGCCCTCGTCGAGCAGACGGCGGACAGCACCTTCGAGTTCGACGGTCTGGCGGAGGTTGGTGAACCAGTAGTCCGCGTCCAGCTCGGGGCCCTTGACCCACTCCCCCGTCACCGTGGACAGGAACGGCACCTCGGCCGCCTTCGGCTGCACCGGGGCCAGAAGTTCACGCAGCTCGTCACGGAGCAGCTCGACCTGGGCGGAGTGCGAGGCGTAATCCACCGGGACCTTACGCGCCCGAACCTCATCCGCCTCACACGAAGCGATCAGCTCATCGAGAGCCTCGGGCTCACCGGAAACGACCACGGAAGAGGGGCCGTTGACGGCCGCCACCGAGATGCGGGATTCACCCCATGCGGCGATCCGATCCCGGACCTCACTGACGGGCAGCGCCACGGACACCATGCCGCCCTTGCCCGCCAGCACCCGGCCAATAGCCTGACTGCGCAGCGTGACGACGCGAGCAGCGTCCTGAAGCGACAGGATTCCCGCCACACACGCGGCCGCGATCTCGCCCTGCGAGTGGCCGACCACCGCGTCCGCACGCACACCGAACGAGCGCCACAGCTCCGCGAGCGACACCATCACGGAGAACAGCACCGGCTGGACGACATCCACCCGCTCCAGCGACGGCGCACCCTCGACACCGCGCAGGACGTCCACCAACGACCAGTCGGCGAACTCCGCCAGCGCGGCAGCGCACTCCTCAATCCGGGCAGCGAACACTGGCGAAGCATCCAACAGCTCGATGGCCATGCCTACCCATTGCGACCCCTGTCCTGGGAACAGGAATGCGGCCTTACCCCCGATTCCGGCTCCCTGGACCAGCTGGGGCAGGGCCTGGCCACGGGCCAGGGCGTCCAGTGCGCGGACGAAATCGTCACGGTCGGTGCCCACCAGCACGGCTCGCTCGTCGAGAGCGGAGCGGGTGACAGCGAGCGAGTAGCCGATGTCCGCCGGGCTCAGGTCCGCGTCGGCAGCCAGGTGCGAGAGCAGCTTCTCGGCCTGCGCGGGCAGCGCGGCCCGGGTCCTGCCGGAGAGCACCCACGGCAGCACGCCCGGCTGCCGGGTCGGCTCCTCGGCCGAGGCCGCGGCCGGCTCCTCGGCCGGGGCCTGCTCGACGATGACGTGCGCGTTGGTGCCGCTGAAGCCGAAGGAGGAGATGCCCGCGCGGCGCGGGGCCTCCGTCGTGGGCCACGGAGTGGCCTCCGTCACCAGGGAGACCGCGCCCGCCGACCAGTCCACGTGCGGGGTGGGCTCGGCGATGTGCAGCGACTCCGGTATGACGCCGTGCCGCATGGCCAGCACCATCTTCATCACGCCCGCCACACCGGCGGCCGCCTGGGCGTGGCCGATGTTGGACTTCACCGAGCCCAGCAGCAGCGGCTGGTCGGCCGGGCGGTCCTGGCCGTAGGTGGCCAGGAGCGCCTGCGCCTCGATCGGGTCGCCCAGCGTCGTGCCCGTGCCGTGCGCCTCGATCACGTCCACGTCGGCCGCGGACAGCCGGGCGTTGGCGAGCGCCTGCCGGATGACGCGCTGCTGGGACGGGCCGTTGGGCGCCGTCAGGCCGTTGCTCGCGCCGTCCTGGTTGATCGCGCTGCCCCGGACGACCGCCAGGACCGGGTGGCCGTTCTTCCGCGCGTCGGAGAGCCGCTCGACCAGCAGCATGCCGACGCCCTCGGCGGGGCTGAAGCCGTCGGCGTCCGAGGAGAACGCCTTGCTGCGGCCGTCGGAGGACAGACCGCGCTGCCTGCTGAACTCGATGAAGGTGCCGGGGGTGGCCATCACGGTCACACCGCCCGCGAGGGCGAGGGAGCACTCGCCGGTCCGCAGCGCCTGCACGGCCAGGTGCAGCGCCACCAGGGACGCCGAGCAGGCCGTGTCGACGGTGACCGCCGGGCCCTCCAGGCCGAAGACGTAGCTGACGCGGCCGGAGACCACACTGGCGGCGCTGCCGGTGGCCAGGTGGCCCTCGTAGCCGTCGGTGGTGTTCCGCATGAGGATGGAGTAGTCGGAGCCGTTGGTGCCGGCGAAGACGCCGGTCTGGCTGCCGCGCAGGGCGGCCGGGTCGATGCCCGCCCGCTCGAACGCCTCCCAGGACGTCTCCAGCAGCAGCCGCTGCTGCGGGTCCATGGCCATCGCCTCGCGCGGCGATATGCCGAAGAAGGCGGGGTCGAACTCGGCGGCGCCGGTGAGGAATCCGCCCTCGCGGGTGTAGCTGGTGCCCTGCGCGTCCGGGTCCGGGTTGTAGAGGGACTCCACGTCCCAGCCGCGGTCGGCCGGGAACTCCGACAGCGCGTCACCACCGGTGGCCAGGAGCTGCCACAGCTCCTCGGGGGTCCGTACGCCACCGGGGAAGCGGCAGCTCATCGCGACGATCGCGATCGGCTCGTCGTCGGCGAGCGCGGCCGCCGTGGGCAGCGGTGCCGCGGTGGCGAGCTGCCCGCCTGCGAGCTCGGCGCGCAGGTGCCTGGCGAGCACGGCGGGGGTCGGGTAGTCGAAGATCAGCGTCGGCGGCAGCTTGAGCCCGCTGGCGGCGCCGAGCCGGTTGCGCAGCTCGACCGCGGTGAGCGAGTCGAAGCCCAGCTCCTTGAAGGCGCGCGTGGCCTCGACGGCCTCGGTGTAGCCCAGGACGGCCGCGACGGCGGTCCGTACGAGCTCCAGCAGCAGTCGCTCCTGCTCCGCCTCGGGCAGCCCGTGGAGCTGCTGGGCGAGGGCGGCGGCGCCGGAGTCCTCCGCCTCGGCGCCCGCCATGTCCTTGATGACGTCGCGTGCCTCGGGCAGGTCGTGCAGCAGCGGCCGGGAGCGGCCGGAGGTGAAGGCGAGGACGAAGCGCTTCCACTCCATGTCGGCGAGGGTCAGCACCGGCTCGTCCCGGTCCAGTGCGTGCTGGAGCGCGGTGACGGCCAGTTCGGGCGACATCTCGATGACGCCGTGCCGGCGCATCCGGTCGCCGACCCCGCCCTCGGCCATGCCGCCCTCGCCCCACGGGCCCCAGGCCAGTGAGGTCGCGGGCAGCCCGGCGGCGCGGCGCCACTCGGCGAAGGCGTCCAGGAAGGCGTTGCCCGGCGCGTAGTTGCCCTGGCCGGGCGCGCCGAAGGTGGCGGCGAAGGAGGAGAACAGCACGAACGCCGAGAGGTCCAGCTCGCGCGTGAGCTCGTGCAGGTGGAGCGTGGCGTCGACCTTGACCTTGAGCACCCGGTCGACCTGCTCGGGCGTCAGGCTCTCGATCACGCCGTCGTCGAGCACCGCGGCGGTGTGCACCACGGCGGTCAGCGGCTGTTCGGCCGGGATGCCGGCGAGCAGCGACTCGACGGCCTCGCGGTCGGCCACGTCGCAGGCGGCGATGGTGACCTCGGCGCCCAGCGCGGTGAGCTCCTCGCGCAGTTCGGCCGCGCCCGGCGCGTCCGCGCCACGGCGGCTGGTGAGCAGCAGGTGCTCGGCACCGTTGCGTGCAAGCCAGCGGGCCACATGCGCACCCAGCGCACCCGTACCACCGGTCACCAGCGTCGTACCGGACGGCTGCCAGCTCCGCACCGGTGCGGTCTCGGCCAGCGGGGCACGAACCAGGCGGCGTACGAACAGACCGGTGGTACGGATCGCGACCTGGTCCTCGTCCTCGGCACCGGCCAGGACGGTCACCAGCCGGGCCAGCGCCCGGTCGTCGGCGGTCTCCGGGAGGTCGACGAGGCCGCCGTAGCGCTCGCCGTGCTCCAGGGCGGCCACCCGGCCGAGGCCCCAGACCAGCGCCTGCGCGGGCGACTCCAGCCGGTCCGCGCCGCCGACCGACACCGCACCGCGGGTGGCGGACCACAGCGGCGCGGTGATCTCCGCGTCGCCCAGCGCCTGGACCAGCGCCAGCTGCGCCGCGGCGCCGGCGGGGACGGAGGTGTGGACGGGGTGCGGCCGGTCGGTCAGCGCCAGCAGTGAGAGCACACCGGTGAAGGGGGCTTCCGCGGCCGCCTGCCGGAGCAGCGCGGTGAGGGACTCCCGGCCGTCCGTGCCTGTGTCCATGACGAGCTGTCGTACGTCGGCGCCGCGCTCGGTGAGGAGGCGGGTCGCGCCGGCGGCCCAGTCGTCGGCCGCGGACTCGGGCACGACCAGCAGCCAGGAGCCGGACAGCCGTGCGGCGGTGCCCTCGGACAGCGGCTTCCAGGTCACGCGGTAGCGCCAGCCGTCCACGGTGGACTGCTTGCGGCTCTGCTTGCGCCAGTTCGCCAGGGCGGGCAGCAGCGCGCTGGCCCGCTCGTCGCCGTCGACCGCGAGCTCGGCGGCGAGCGCCTGCCAGTCCTCGCGCTCCACGGCCTCCCAGAAGCGGGCCTCGACCGGGTCCACGGCCACGGCGGGGGCACCCGCCTCCAGCCAGTAGTGCTGGTGCTGGAAGGCGTACGTCGGCAGCTCGACGCGCTCGGCGCCCGTACCCCCGTAGACCGCGTCCCAGTCGACATTCACGCCGCGCGTCCACGCCTCGCCCAGCGAGGTGAAGAAGCGCTCCAGGCCGCCCTCGTCACGGCGCAGCGACCCGATGACGGCGGCCTCGCGGCCAGCGTCCTCGGCGGTCTCCTGCACGCCCATGGCGAGCACCGGGTGCGCGCTGGACTCGATGAAAGCTCCGAAGCCCTCGTCGAGCAGACGGCGGACGGCGCCTTCGAGTTCGACGGTCTGGCGAAGGTTGGTGAACCAGTACTCGGCATCCAGCTCGGGGCCCTCGACCCATTCACCGGTCACGGTGGACAGGAACGGCACCTCGGCGGCCTTTGGCCGCACCGGGGCGAGGAGTTGGCGCAGCTCGTCACGGAGCAGCTCGACCTGGGCGGAGTGCGAGGCGTAGTCCACCGGGACCTTACGGGCCCGCACCTCGTCCGCCTCACAGGAAGCGATCAGCTCATCGAGCGCCGTGGGCTCGCCGGAAACGACCACGGAGGAGGGGCCGTTGACGGCCGCCACGGAAATACGGGATTCACCCCACGCGGCGATCCGCTCACGTACCTCACTGACGGGCAGCGCCACGGACACCATGCCGCCCTTGCCCGCCAGCACCCGGCCGATCGCCTGACTGCGCAGCGCGACAACACGCGCCGCGTCCTGAAGCGACAGGATTCCCGCCACACACGCAGCGGCGATCTCACCCTGCGAATGACCGACCACAGCCGACGGCTCAACACCCAGCGAACGCCACAGCTCCGCCAGCGACACCATCACCGCGAACAGCACCGGCTGGACCACGTCGACGCGCTCCAGGGACGGCGCACCCTCGACACCGCGCAGGACGTCCACCAGCGACCAGTCGCAGAACTCCGCCAGCGCGGCAGCGCACTCCTCGATCCGGGCGGCGAACACCGGGGAGGCGTCCAACAACCCGGTGGCCATGCCCACCCACTGCGAGCCCTGGCCGGGGAAGACGAAGGCGACCTGCCCGCCGACCGCCGAACCCTGCACCACGCCCGGGGCCATGCCGCCCTCGGCGAGAGTCGCGAGGCCGGCCAGCAGCTCGTCGCGGTCCTTGCCCCGCACCACGGCACGGTGGTCCAGGGCGGCCCGCGCGGTCGCCAGCGTCAGACCCACGTCCAGCGGGCGCGCCGCCGTCCCGGACTCCAGGTGCGCCAGCAGCCGTTCGGCCTGGGCGCGCAGCGCGGCCCGGCTCTTGCCGGAGACCGGCCACGGCATCACGTCCAGTGCCTTGGGCTCGGCCGGCGGCTGGGCCTGCTCGGCCGTCGCCTCGTCGGACTCCTCAGGGACGGGGGCCTGTTCGAGGATGGTGTGGGCGTTGGTGCCGCTGAAGCCGAAGGAGGAGACGGCGGCGCGGCGCGGCCGGCCGGTCTCGGGCCACGGGGTGGTCTCGGTCAGCAGCGATACGGCGCCGACCGACCAGTCCACGTGCGGGGTCGGCTCGTCGACGTGCAGGGTCTTGGGCAGCACGCCGTGCTCGATGGCCTTGACCATCTTGATGATGCCGGCGACACCGGCGGCGGCCTGCGTGTGGCCGATGTTGGACTTGATGGAGCCCAGCAGCAGCGGCTGGTCGGCCGGGCGGTCCTGGCCGTACGTCGCGAGCAGCGCCTGCGCCTCGATCGGGTCGCCCAGCGTCGTGCCCGTGCCGTGCGCCTCGACCGCGTCGACCTCGGCCGTGGTCAGCCGGGCGCCGGCGAGTGCCTGGTGGATGACGCGCTGCTGGGACGGGCCGTTGGGCGCGGTCAGGCCGTTGCTCGCGCCGTCCTGGTTGATGGCCGAGCCCCGGACGACCGCCAGCACCTTGTGGCCGTTCTTCTGCGCGTCGGAGAGCCGCTCGACGAGCAGCATCCCGACGCCCTCGCCCCAGCCCGTGCCGTCGGCGGCGGCCGCGAAGGGCTTGCAGCGGCCGTCGGCGGCGAGCCCGCGCTGGCGGCTGAACTCGGTGAACGTCGAGGGGGTGGCCATCACGGTCACGCCGCCCGCGAGGGCGAGGGAGCACTCGCCTGCGCGCAGCGCCTGCACGGCCATGTGCAGGGTCACCAGCGAGGACGAGCAGGCCGTGTCGACGGTGACCGCCGGGCCCTCAAGGCCGAAGACGTAACTGACGCGGCCGGAGGCGATGGAGCCGGAGCTGCCGGTCCCCAGGAAGCCTTCGACGCCCTCGGGCACGGAGTCGAGGCGCGAGGTGTAGTCGTGGTACATCACACCGGCGAAGACACCGGTGCGGCTGCCGCGCAGGGCGGTCGGGTCGATCCCGGCCCGCTCGAACGCCTCCCAGGACGTCTCCAGCAGCAGGCGCTGCTGCGGGTCCATGGCGAGGGCCTCGCGCGGGGAGATCCCGAACACCGCCGGGTCGAAGCCGCCTGCGTCGTAGAGGAATCCGCCCTCGCTGACGTAACTGGAGCCGGCCTGCTCGGGGTCGGCGTCGTAGAGGGTCTCGATGTCCCAGCCGCGGTCGGTCGGGAAGCCGGAGATCGCGTCCTCGCCGCCCGCGACGAGCCGCCACAGGTCCTCGGGGGTCCGTACGCCCCCGGGGTAGCGGCAGCTCATCGCGACGATGGCGATGGGCTCCTGGTGCCGGTCCTCGACCTCGCGGAGCCTGCGGCGCGCCTGGCGCAGGTCGGCGGTCGCCCGCTTGAGGTAGTCGCGGAGCTTGTCCTCGTTGTTCACGGCTGTGCCCTTGTTCCCGGCTGCGTCGTTGTTCATTGCCGTCGGCTCCTTGCGGGGGGAGGTATTCATCGGTTCAGTACGCTCCCGTTCAGGAGGAGCCGAGTTCGTCGTCGAGCAGGTCGAAGAGCTCGTCGTCGGTTGCCGATTCGAGGTCGTGGTCACCGGAGTCACCGTCGGTCGTCATGTCTAGGGCGTCGTTCCACTTGGCCATCAGCGCCTGCAGGCGCATCGTGATCCGCGAGCGGGTGACGCTGTCGTCCGTGGCGTCGGCCAGGGCGGCCTCCAGCCGGTCGAGTTCACCGAACACGGACGGGCCGCCGTCGCCCTGCGGCAGTGCCGCGCGCAGGTGGTCGGCGAGGGCCCCGGGGGTCGGGTAGTCGAAGATCAGCGTGGCGGGGAGCCGCAGGCCGGTGGCCGCGCCGAGCCGGTTGCGGAGCTCCACGGCGGTGAGCGAGTCGAAGCCCAGCTCCTTGAAGGCCGCGCCGGGTTCGATCGCGCCCGCACCGCTGTGGCCAAGCACCGTGGCCACCTGGCCGCAGACCAGGTTGAGCAGGAAGCGGTCCCGCTCGGCCGGGGACATGCCCGCGAGCCGGTCGACGGCGCTCGTGGCCGCCTCCGCCGTGCCGCCGGCGGCGGCGCGCCGTACGGGGGTGCGGATCAGTCCGCGCAGCAGCGGTGCCACGCCGGTCGTGGACTGGGCGCGCAGCGCCGCGATGTCCAGCGCCGCGGGGATGAGCAGGGCGTGCTCGGCGAGGCAGGCCACGTCGAACAGGGCCAGGCCCTCCGCGTTGCGGAGCGCCCCCATGCTGCCGCGGTTCATCCGCTTCCGGTCGGCCTCGGCGAGGGTGGCGGCCATGCCGCCCTCGTCCTCCCACAGGCCCCAGGCCAGTGAGACGGCCGGGCGGTGCCGGGCGCGCCGGTGCTGGGCGAGGGCGTCCAGGAAGGCGTTGGCGGCCGCGTAGTTGCCCTGGCCCGGGTTGCCGAACACACCGGCGGCCGAGGAGAACAGCACGAAGTCCGACAGGTCCAGGTCCTGGGTCAGCTCGTGCAGGTTCCACGCCGCGTCCACCTTCGGGCGCAGCACCTTCGCGAGGCGCTCCGGGGTGAGCGACTCGATGATGCCGTCGTCCAGCACACCGGCGGCGTGGATGACCGCGGTCAGCGGGTGTTCGGCCGGGACGGCGGCGAGCAGCGCGGCCAGGGCCTCGCGGTCGGCCGCGTCGCACGCCGCCCAGGTGACCTGTGCGCCGGACTCGGCAAGTTCCGCGGCGAGTTCGGTAGCACCCTCCGCCTCCGCTCCCCGGCGGCTGGTCAACAGCAGGTGTCGTACGCCGCGCTCGGCCACCAGGTGCCGGGCCAGCAGCCCACCCAGGGTGCCACTGGCGCCGGTGACCAGCACGGTGCCCGCCGCGTCGAAGTCCGGAACGGTCTCCTCCACGAGCGGGGCCACCCGCGCCAGGCGCGGGGCGTGCCAGCCGTCGGCGCGCAGCGCGAGCTGCGGCTCGTCCGTCGCCAGCAGGGCGGGCAGCTCCTTGAGCAGGCCGTTCGCGGCGTCGCTGTCGGCCTCCACGTCGACCAGGACGAACCGGCCCGGGTGCTCGGCCTGCGCCGAGCGGACCAGGCCCCAGGCGGCGGAGTGCGCCAGGTCCTCGACCGGCTCGGCCTCGGTGCCGTCGTCCGCCACCGCGTCGCGTACGGCCACGGCGCCGCGGGTCAGCAGCACCAGGCGGGAGTCGGCGAACCGCTCGTCGGCGATCCACTCCCGTACGAGGGCCAGCACCCGGCCGGTGACGGCGTGCGCCGCGGCCGCGGCGTCCCCGGCGGTGCCCAGGTCGGGCAGGCACGGCAGCAGCACCACGTCCGGCGCCGCGCCGTCCGCGTCCACCGCCGCCGCGAGGGCCGCCGTGTTCTCGTACGTCTCGGCACGCACGCCCGCCGCCTCGAGCGCGGCGGCCGCCTTCAGCTCACCGCCGCCGAGGATCGCGTAGGAACGCGTCTCCCCGGCCTGCGGTGCGGCCGGCGTGGGCAGGAGGGCCCAGTCGATGCGGAACAGCGCGTCGTGGTGGGCGCCGCCGGCGGATGTGAACTGGTCGGCGTCGAGCGGCCGCAGCGCGAGCGAGTCGACCGAACCGACCGGCGCGCCCGCCTCGTCGGCGATCGCCAGCGCGACCGCGCCCGTCCCGGCCGGGGACACCCGGACCCGGAGCGCCGCCGCACCGACGGCGTGCAGCCGGACACCGTCCCAAGCGAACGGCAGCCGGGCCCGCCCCGCGTCCTCTTCCGCGTCGAAGAAGCCACCGAGGCCCACCGCGTGCAGCGCGGCGTCCAGCAGGGCCGGGTGCAGCCCGTACGCACGGGCCTCGTCCCGCTGTGCCTCGCCCAGCGCGACCTCGGCGAACACCTCGTCGCCGCGGCGCCAGGCGGCGCGCAGCCCCTGGAACACGGGACCGTAGCCGAGGCCGAGGGCGGCGAAGGCGGCGTAGAAGTCGTCGATCCCGACGGCTTCGGCATCGGCCGGCGGCCACTCCTCCGATACGGCCACCGGAGCGGCGTCGGCAGCGGCGGTCGCGAGCGCACCGGCCGCGTGCCGGGTCCACGGCTCGTCGACCGCGCCCTCCGGGCGGGAGTAGACGTGCAGTTCGCGCCGCCCGGCCGCCCCGTCGGGCTCGCCGACGGTGACCCGCAGCTGGACGGCGCCGTCCGCCGGGAGCACCAGCGGCGCCTCCAGCGTCAGCTCCTCCAGCAGGTCGCAGCCGGCCTCGTCGCCCGCGCGCACGGCCAGTTCCACCAGCGCCGTGCCGGGGAGCAGCACCGTGTCCATGACCGTGTGGTCGGCCAGCCAGGGGTGGCTGCGCAGCGAGAGCCGTCCGGTGAAGAGGCGGCCGTCGGAGTCGGGCAGGTCGACCGCCGCGCCCAGCAGCGGGTGATCGGCCGAACCCAGACCGGCCGAGGCCACGTCGCCGACGGTGCCGGCCGGGGCCTCCAGCCAGTAACGGCGGCGCTGGAACGGGTAGGTGGGCAGGTCGTCGATCCGGCGGGCGCCGGTGTTCGCGTAGAACGCCTCCCAGTCCACCGGTACGCCCCGGACCTGTGCCCGGGCGACGGCGGCGGCGAGCGCCTCCGGCTCGGGGCGTCCGGTGCGCAGGGCGGCGGCGAACGCCGCCCCGTCGGGGTCGGTGGCGCAGTCCTGTGCCATGGCGGTGAGTACTCCGTCGGGGCCGAGCTCGATGAAGGTGGTGACGCCCCGGTCCTCCAGGGCGCGGATGCCGTCGAGGAAGCGGACGGCCTCGCGGACGTGGCGGACCCAGAAGCCGGGGTCGGTGATCTCCTCGGCGGAGACCAGGGCTCCGGTCAGGTTGGAGACGACCGGGATGCGCGGGGACTCGTAGGTGAGGGTCTCCGCCACGGCCCGGAAGGCGTCCAGCATGGCGTCCATGTGCGGCGAGTGGAAGGCGTGGCTGACGGTGAGGCGCTTGGTCTTGCGGCCCTGCGCCTCGAAGGCGGCGGCGATCTCCAGTGCCGCGTCCTCGTCACCCGCGATCACGACCGACTGCGGGCCGTTGAGGGCGGCGATGCTCACCCGCTCGGTCAGCAGCGGGAGCACCTCCTCCTCGGACGCCTGGATGGCCACCATGGCGCCGCCGGCGGGGAGTTCCTGCATAAGGCGACCACGAGCGGCCACCAGCTTCGCCGCGTCCGCCAGCGACAGCACACCGGCGACGTGCGCGGCGGCCAGCTCGCCGATGGAGTGCCCGGAGAGGTAGTCGGGGGTGAGACCCCAGCCCTCCACCAGGCGGTACAGCGCGACCTCGACGGCGAACAGCGCGGGCTGGGTGTACCGCGTCTGGTTCAGCAGCTCGGCGTCGTCGCCGAAGACCACGGTCTTCAGCGGCTGTTCCAGGTGCCGGTCCAGCTCGTCGCAGACCTCGTCGAGCGCCTCCGCGAAGACCGGGTAGGCGGCGTACAGCTCACGGCCCATGCCCAGCCGCTGGCTGCCCTGGCCCGTGAACAGGAACGCGATCTTGCCGTCGGCCACGGACCCGTCCACCAGGCCGGGGGCCGACTCGCCGCGCGCCAGCGCCTCCAGACCCGCTACGAGGGCCTGACGGTCCGCACCCACGACCACGGCGCGGTGGTCGAGGGTGGCGCGGGTGGTCGCCAGGGAGTAGCCGAGGTCGGCGGGGGCGACGTCCGTACGGTCCGCGAGGTGGCCGCGGAGCCGGTCGGCCTGGGCGCGCAGCGCGTCGGCCGTCTTCGCCGACAGCGGCAGCGCCACGACGGGCGGCGCCACGGTGGCGCGCGCCACGGTCTGTTCCTCGGTGACCGGGGCCTGCTCGATGATGGTGTGCGCGTTGGTGCCGCTGAAGCCGAAGGACGACACCGCGGCCCGGCGCGGACGGCCGGTCTCCGGCCACTCCACCGCGTCCGCGAGCAACGAGACCTCGCCCGCCGACCAGTCGATGTGGGGCGACGGCTCGTCGACGTGCAGCGTCTTCGGCAGCACACCGTGACGCATCGCCATGACCATCTTGATGATGCCGCCGACACCGGCGGCGGCCTGGGTGTGACCCACGTTCGACTTGAAGGAGCCCAGGTAGAGCGGCTGTTCGGGGGCGTGCTCCTGGCCGTAGGTGGCCAGGAGGGCCTGCGCCTCGATCGGGTCGCCCAGGGTGGTGCCGGTGCCGTGCGCCTCGACCGCGTCGACCTCGGCGGCCGACAGACCGGCGTTGGCCAGGGCCTGCCGGATGACGCGCTGCTGCGACGGACCGTTGGGGGCTGTCAAGCCGTTGCTCGCACCGTCCTGGTTGATCGCGCTGCCGCGCACCACGGCGAGGACCGGGTGGCCGTGTCGCTGGGCGTCGGAGAGCCGCTCGACGAGGAGCATGCCCGCACCCTCGGACCAACCCGTGCCGTCCGCGTCGGCAGAGAACGCCTTGCACCGACCATCGGCCGCCAAGCCGCGCTGGCGGCTGAACTCGACGAACGGCGCCGGAGTCGCCATCACGGTCACACCACCGGCAAGCGCCAGCTCACACTCACCATTGCGCAACGCCTGAACAGCCAGGTGCAGCGCGACCAGCGACGAAGAGCACGCCGTGTCGATGGTGACCGCCGGACCCTCCAGCCCGAACGTATAAGCCAGCCGACCCGAGATCACACTCGCCGCGTTACCGGTGCCGACGAAGCCCTCGACGCCCTCCGGCAGGACCGAGACCGAGGAAGCGTAGTCGTGGTACATGACGCCGGCGAAGACACCGGTACGGCTGCCACGCAGCACACCCGGGTCGATACCCGCACGCTCAAAAGCCTCCCAGGACGTCTCCAGCAGCAGACGCTGCTGCGGGTCCATGGCGAGGGCCTCACGCGGCGAGATGCCGAAGAACGCCGGGTCGAAGTAGCCCGCCTCGTCGACGAAGCCGCCTTCGCGGGTGTACGAGGTGCCGGGGTGGTCGGGGTCCGCGTGGTAGAGGGCGCCGAGGTCCCAGCCACGGTCGGCCGGGAACTCCGAGATCGCGTCCCGGCCCTCCATCACCAACCGCCACAAGTCCTCCGGCGACTCCACACCACCCGGATAACGGCAACCCAGACCCACGATCGCAATCGGCTCGTCATCGACAGCCGCCACGACCACCGGACCGACAACATCCGCCACCGCACCCACCAACTCGGCACGCAAGAACTCCGCAAGCACCACCGGCGTCGGATAGTCGAAGACCAACGTCGCCGGCAAACGCAGCTCCGTCACCCCACCCAGCAGATTCCGCAGCTCCACCGCCGTCAGCGAGTCGAAGCCCAACTCGCGGAAGGAGTGGTGCGGTTCCACGGCGTCCGTGGAGCTGTGGCCGAGTACGGCGGCCACCTGGGAGCGGACCAGCTCCAGCAGGACGCCCTGCTGCTCGGCCTCGCCCAGACCGGCCAGCCGCTGGGCCAGCGCGCCGGACGCCGCGGCGCCCTCGGCGGCACGGCGGCCCGGGATGCGGACCAGGGAGCGCAGCAGCGGCGCGACCGTACCGGAGGAGGCTGCCCGGGCGCGCAGCGCGGGCACGTCGAGCCGCATGGGGATCAGTACGGCGTCGGTGTTGCGCCCGGCCGCGTCGAGGAGCTCCAGGCCCTCGGCGGCCGTCAGCGCGTCCACACCGCCCCGGCTCATCCGCGACACATCGGCCTCGGCCAGCTCGCCCGCCATGCCGGCCTCGTCCGCCCACAGACCCCACGCGAGGGAAGAGGCAGCCAGGCCCAGCGACTTGCGGTGCTGAGCGAGAGCGTCCAGGAAGGCGTTGGCGGCGGCGTAGTTGCCCTGCCCGGCATTGCCGAACACGCCGGCAGCCGAAGAGAACAGCACAAAAGCGGAGAGGTCCAGCTCGCGGGTGAGCTCGTGCAGGTTCCAGGCGGCGTCCACCTTGGGCCGGAAGACGTGTGCCAGCCGCTCGGCGGTGAGCGAGCCGATCGTGCCGTCGTCCAGCACACCGGCCGTGTGCACCACACCGGTCAGCGGGTGCTCCACCGGGATCGCCGCGAGGACACCGGCGAGGGCGTCCTGGTCGGCGACGTCGCAGGCCGCCCACGTCACCTCGGCGCCCAGGGCGCCCAGTTCGGCCGTGAGCTCCTCGGCACCGGGAGCGGACCCGCCTCGGCGGCTCACCAGCAGCAGGTGCCGTACGCCGTGCTCGGTGACGAAGTGCCGGGCCACCAGACCGCCCAGCGTCCCGCTCGCGCCCGTGACCAGCACCGTGCCGTCCGCCGCGAACTCCCGCACCGGATCGGCGGCTTCGGGAAGCGCTCGGGTCAGGCGCGGGGCGCGCGGCGCGCCGTCGCGCAGGGCGAGCTGCGGCTCGTCGGAGGCCAGCGCCGCCGGGAGGGCGCGCAGCGAGTCGTTCGTACCGTCGAGGTCGACGAGGACGAAACGCCCGGGGTTCTCGGACTGGGCGGAGCGCACCAGGCCCCAGACCGCCGCGCCCGGGAGATCCGCCACCGGCTCGTCGGTGCCGGTGGCGACGGCTCCCCGGGTCAGCAGGACCAGCCGGGAGTCGGCGAACCGCTCGTCGGCCAGCCACTCCTGCACCAGGGCGAGCGCCTCGGCGGCGGCCCGGTGCACGGCGGCGGCGCCGCTGTCGGCGTCGGCCGTGCAGGTGAACAGCACCTCGCGTGGTGCCGCCGCGCCTGTCTCAGTCAGCGCCGTCAGCGCCGGGTGGACCGGAATCGCCGGGTAGGCGGTGGTCACCCCGAAGACGTCGGTGCCGAGTACCGCCCAACGGTCGTCCACGGAAACGGAGGTGGTGACGGTGGCGGACACCTCGGCCCAGTCGAGCCGGAAGAGCGAGTCCTGTCGTCCGCCGCGCGCCGCGCCGTCGATCTGGTCGGCGGAGACGGGGCGGAGCACCAGGGAGTCCACGGTCAGTACGGCACGGCCCGCGCCGTCGGCGACAGCGAGCGACACGCCTTCCGCGCCGGTGGCGGAGAGCCGGACGCGCAGCACCGAGGCGCCCACTGCGTGCAGTGAGACACCCGACCACGCGAACGGCAGCCGCGCCCCGTCCCCACCATCGATCAGACCGCCGAGGCCCACCGCGTGGAGCGCCGAGTCCAACAGCGCCGGATGCAGCCCGAACAGACCCGCGTCGCCGCGCGCCTCCTCCGCCAGCTCCAGCTCGGCGAACACCTCGTCGCCCAGCCGCCAGGCCGACCTCAGCCCGCGGAACACCGGACCGTAGGCCAGACCGGTCTCCGCCAGGCCGTCGTAGAGCCCCTCGGCCTCGACCCGCTCCGCACCGGCGGGCGGCCATACGCCCAGGTCGAAGGCGGGCGCGGGCGCACCATCCGCCAGCAGGCCGGAGGCGTGCCGCAGCCACGGCACGTCGGAGGCCGCGTCCTCGTCACGGGAGTACACCGCGAGCGAGCGGCGGCCGGAAGAGTCCGGCGCACCCACGGACAGCTGGAGCTGAACCCCGCCGTCCTCCGGAAGCACCAGCGGCGCCTCCAGCGTCAGTTCCTCCAACAGGTCGCAGCCGACCTGGTCACCGGCACGGATCGCCAGCTCCACAAAAGCCGTACCCGGCAGGAGTACCGAGCCCATGACCGCGTGGTCGGCGAGCCACGGGTGGGTGTCCAGACCGACCCGGCCGGTCAGCAGCAGCTCTTCGCCACCGGCCAGCTGCACCACGGCACCCACCAGCGGGTGTTCGACCGAGCCGAGACCCAGGCCGGCCGTGCCGCCGACGCGGGACGTCGGGACCTCCGGCCAGTAGCACTTCCGCTGGAAGGCGTACGTCGGCAGGTCGACCCGTGCGGCACCGGCCCCGGCGAAGTACGCCGCCCAGTCCACCGCGAGGCCACGGACGTACGCCCGGGCCACGGCCGCCACCAACGACTCCGCCTCCGGGCGACCGGCCCGCAGCACCGCCGCGAAGGCTGCCTCGTCGCCGGTGACGCACTCCTGCGCCATGGCGGTGAGGACCCCGTCGGGACCCAGCTCCACGAAGGTGGTGACGCCGTGCTCCTCCAGGGCGCGGATGCCGTCGAGGAAGCGGACGGCCTCACGGACGTGCCGCACCCAGAAGTCGGGGCTGGTGATCTCCTCGGCGGAGACCAGTGCGCCAGTGAGGTTGGAGACGATCGGGATGCGCGGGGCCTCGTACGTCAGGCCCTCGGCGACCGTTCGGAAGTCCTCCAACATGCCGTCCATACGCGGCGAGTGGAAGGCGTGGCTGACGGTGAGGCGCTTGGTCTTGCGACCCTGCGCTTCGAAACCGGCCGCGATCTCCAGCGCCGCGTCCTCGTCACCCGCGATCACCACGGACCGCGGGCCGTTGAGGGCCGCGATGCTCACCCGCTCGGTCAGCAGCGGCAGAACCTCGTCCTCCGACGCCTCGACCGCGATCATCGCGCCACCGGCCGGAAGCTCCTGCATCAGGCGACCGCGCGCGGCCACCAGCTTGGAAGCATCAGCAAGGGACAGCACCCCCGCCACATGCGCAGCGGCCAGCTCGCCGATCGAGTGACCGGAGAGGAAGTCCGCCTTCACACCCCACGACTCGACCAGACGGAACAGCGCCACCTCGACGGCGAACAGCGCGGGCTGGGTGCAGCCGGTCTGGTTCAGCAGCTCGGCATCGTCACCGAAGGCCACAGTCTTCAGCGGCTGCTCCAGGTGCTGATCCAGCTCGTCGCAGACCGCGTCCAGCGCCTCCGCGAACACCGGGAACGCGGCGTACAACTCACGCCCCATGCCCAGCCGCTGGCTGCCCTGGCCGGTAAACAGGAACGCCGTCTTTCCGCCGTTCGCGGAGCCCGTCACCAGGCCCGGGGCCGCGTTGCGGCCCTCGGCGAGGGCGTCCAGGGCGGTCAGGAATCCGGCGTGGTCCCGGGCCACCAGCACGGCGCGGTGGTCCAGGGCGGCGCGGGTGGTCGCCAGGGAGTAGCCGAGGTCGGCGGGGGCGACGTCCGTACGGTCCGTGAGGTGACCGCGGAGCCGGTCGGCCTGGGCGCGCAGCGCGTCGGCCGTCTTCGCCGAGAGGGTCCAGGGCAGCACGCCCGTGTCGGCCACCGGAGCGGCCTCGGTCCCGGCCGGGACCGACTCGTCCACCGGGGCCTGCTCGATGATGGTGTGCGCGTTGGTGCCGCTGAAGCCGAAGGACGACACCGCGGCCCGACGCGGACGGCCGGTCTCCGGCCACTCCACCGCGTCCGCGAGCAACGAGACCTCGCCCGCCGACCAGTCGATGTGCGGGGACGGCTCATCCACATGCAGCGTCTTCGGCAGCACACCGTGACGCATCGCCATGACCATCTTGATGATGCCGCCGACACCGGCGGCGGCCTGGGTGTGACCCACGTTCGACTTGAAAGAGCCCAGGTAGAGCGGCTGTTCAGGGGCGTGCTCCTGGCCGTAGGTGGCCAGGAGGGCCTGCGCCTCGATCGGGTCGCCCAGGGTGGTGCCGGTGCCGTGCGCCTCGACCGCGTCGACCTCGGCGGCCGACAGACCGGCGTTGGCCAGGGCCTGCCGGATGACGCGCTGCTGGGACGGGCCGTTGGGGGCGGTCAGGCCGTTGCTCGCGCCGTCCTGGTTGATCGCGCTGCCGCGCACGACCGCCAGCACCTGGTGGCCGTTCTTACGGGCGTCGGAGAGCCGCTCCACGAGCAGCATGCCCGCGCCCTCGGACCAACCCGTGCCGTCCGCGTCGGCGGAGAACGCCTTGCACCGACCATCCGCCGCCAGACCACGCTGGCGGCTGAACTCCACGAACGCCGCCGGAGTCGCCATCACGGTCACACCACCGGCAAGCGCCAGCTCACACTCACCATTGCGCAACGCCTGAACAGCCAGGTGCAGGGCGACCAGAGACGAAGAGCACGCCGTGTCGATGGTGACCGCCGGACCCTCCAGCCCGAACGTATAAGCCAGCCGACCCGAGATCACACTCGCCGCGTTGCCAGTGCCGAGGAAGCCTTCGACACCCTCGGGCACCCGCTCCAGCAGCGAGGCGTAGTCGTGGTACATGACGCCGGCGAAGACACCGGTACGGCTGCCACGCAGCACACCCGGGTCGATACCCGCACGCTCAAAAGCCTCCCACGACGTCTCCAGCAGCAACCGCTGCTGCGGGTCCATCGCAAGCGCCTCGCGCGGCGAAATCCCGAAGAAACCGGGGTCGAAGTAACCCGCCTCGGTGACGAAACCACCCTCACGGGCATAGCTCGTACCCGCGTGATCAGGATCCTCGTGATAAAGCGCGTCCAAGTCCCAGCCACGGTCGGCAGGGAACTCCGAGATCGCGTCCCGGCCCTCCATCACCAACCGCCACAAGTCCTCCGGCGACTCCACACCACCCGGATAACGGCAACCCAGACCCACGATCGCAATCGGCTCGTCATCAACAGCCGCCACCACCACCGGACCGGCAACAGCCGCCACCGCACCCACCAGCTCGGCACGCAAGAACTCCGCAAGCACCACCGGCGTCGGATAGTCGAAGACCAACGTCGCCGGCAACCGCAGCTCCGTCACCCCACCCAACAGATTCCGCAGCTCCACCGCCGTCAGCGAATCAAAGCCCAGCTCGCGGAAGGAACGCTCGGCCTCGACCGACGCCGCGCCCGCGTATCCGAGCACGGTGGCCACCTGCGTACGCACCAGCTCCAGCAGCATGCCGAGCTGCTCGGCCTCCCCCAGCCCGATCAGTCGCCGTGCGAGGGCGCCGGACGCCGTCGCACCCTCGGCGGCACGCCGCGCGGGCACCCGAACGAGTCCGCTGAGCAGAACGGGCAGCGCTCCGTTGGCCGCCTGGGCGCGCAGCGCGGCCAGGTCGAGCCGCATCGGGACCAGCACGGCCTCGGCGTCGCGGCCGGACGCGTCGAAGAGCTCCAGGCCCTCCGCAGCCGTCAGCGCATCCACACCACCACGGCTCATCCGCGACACATCGGCCTCGGCCAGCTCACCCGCCATGCCGGCCTCGTCCGCCCACAGACCCCACGCGAGGGAAGAGGCAGCCAGACCAGCAGCCCTGCGGTACTGAGCCAGAGCATCCAAGAAGGCGTTGGCAGCGGCGTAGTTGCCCTGCCCGGCATTGCCGAACACACCAGCCGCCGAAGAGAACAGCACAAAAGCCGAGAGATCCAGGTCCTGGGTCAGCTCGTGCAGGTTCCACGCCGCATCCACCTTCGGACGCAGCGCCTTCGCCAACCGCTCCGGCGTCAGCGAGCCGATCGTGCCGTCGTCCAGCACACCGGCCGTGTGCACCACACCGGTCAGCGGACGCTCCGCCGGGATCGTCCCGATGACATCGGCGAGCGCATCCCGGTCGGCCACGTCACACGCGGCCCATGTCACCTCGGCGCCCATAGCGCCGAGTTCGGCCGCGAGCTCCTCCGCACCCGGAGCGGCACCACCACGACGGCTCACCAGCAACAGGTGACGCACACCGCGCTCCGCCACCAGATGCCGGGCCACCAGACCGCCCAGCGAACCACTCGCACCCGTCACCAGCACCGTGCCGTCGGCCACGAACTCCCGCACCGGCTCGGCGGCGGCGACGGACCGGGCCAGACGGGGCATGCGCACCGCGCCCGTACGGAGGGCGAGCTGCGACTCACCGGAGGTCAGCGCAGTGGGCAGGATCCGGACCGATTCGTCGCGGTCGTCGATGTCGACGAGGACGAAACGCCCGGGGTTCTCCGACTCTGCGGAGCGCACCAGACCCCACACCGCCGCACCCGAAAGATCCGTCACCGGCTCACCCGGGCCGGTGGCCACCGCTCCCGAAGTGAGCACCACCAGGCGGGAGTCGGCGAAGCGCTCGTCGGCCAGCCACTCCTGGACCAGGGCGAGCGTGTCGGCCGTCGCGGTGTGCGTGGCGGCCGCGACCCCCTCGCCGACAGCGGCGGGCGGTGCCACGAAGACGAACTCCGGGGCCTCGCCGGGCTCCACGGACGCCGTCAGCCCGGCCAGATCCGCGTAGGCCGCGACCTGGTCACCGACCACGCGACGCAGCAGCTCGGTAGAGCCCAGGGCCGCCCAACGGCTCTGCGGCACGGGGGCGGAGGAGACAGTCGCGAGGACCTCCACCCAGTCCAGTCGGAAGAGCGAGTCCTGCCGTGCGCCACGCGCCGCGCCGCTGATCTGCTCGACGGAAACGGGGCGGAGCACCAGCGAGTCCACCGTCAGTACGGCACGACCCGCGCCGTCGGCGACCGCCAGCGACACACCCTCCGCACCGGCGGAGGCCAGCCGAACGCGCAGCACCGAGGCACCCACGGCATGCAGCGAGACACCCGACCACGCGAACGGCAACCGCGCCCCGTCCCCACCATCGATCAGACCGCCGAGACCCACCGCGTGGAGCGCCGAGTCCAACAGCGCCGGATGCAGCCCGAACAGACCCGCATCCGCCGCCTCCTCGGGCAGCTCCAGCTCCGCGAACACCTCATCGCCCAAGCGCCAGGCCGACCTCAGGCCCTGGAACACCGGACCGTAGACAAGCCCGACCTCGGCCAGACCCTCGTACAGACCCTCGACGGACAGCGGGTTCGCCCCCGCCGGCGGCCACGCCGACAGGTCGTAGGACGGCGTCGCGGCGCCCGAGGCCAGGACACCCGAAGCGTGCCGCAGCCACGGCTCGCCCGCCTCGGCCTGCTCGTCGCGGGAGTAGACCGCCAGCGTGCGGCGGCCGGAGGCGTCCGGCGCGCCCACGGACAGCTGAAGCTGCACCCCGCTGCTCTCCGGAAGCACCAACGGCGCCTCCAGCGTCAACTCCTCCAACAGATCGCAACCGACCTGGTCACCGGCCCGGATCGCCAGCTCCACAAAAGCCGTACCCGGCAACAGCACCGAACCCGCCACCGCGTGATCGGCCAGCCATGAGTGCGTGTCCAGACCGATCCGGCCGGTCAGCAACAGCTCTTCGCCACCGGCCAGCTGCACCGAGGCACCCACCAGCGGGTGCTCGACCGTCGCCAGACCGAGACCGGCCGTGCCACCGGCACGGGACGTCGGGACCTCCGGCCAGTAGCGCTCGCGCTGGAAGGCGTACGTCGGCAGGTCGACCCGCGCGGCACCCGTCCCCGCGAAGAACGCCGCCCAGTCCACCTTCACACCACGGACGTGCGCCCGGGCCACGGCCGCCACCACCGACCCGGCCTCGCCACGGTCCTTGCGCAGCGCGGAGACGAACGCGACGTTCTCGCCCTGGGCGCACTCCTGCGCCATGGCGGTGAGCACACCGTCGGGGCCCAGCTCCACGAAGGTGGTGACGTTCTGGGCCTCCAGGGCGCGGATGCCGTCGAGGAAGCGGACGGCCTCGCGGACGTGGCGGACCCAGAACTCCGGGTCGGTGATCTCCTCGGCGGAGACCAGCGCGCCGGTGAGGTTGGAGACGATCGGGATGCGCGGGGCTTCGTACGACAGGCCCTCGGCGACCGTGCGGAAGTCCTCCAACATGCCGTCCATGCGCGGCGAGTGGAAGGCGTGCGAGACCGTCAGACGCTTGGTCTTACGACCCTGCGCCTCGAAAGCCGAAGCGATCTCAAGCGCCGCGTCCTCGTCACCCGCGATCACCACGGATGCAGGGCCGTTGAGAGCGGCAATGCTGACACCTTCGGTCAGCAGCGGCAGCACCTCGTCTTCCGACGCCTGCACCGCGATCATCGCGCCACCGGCCGGAAGCTCCTGCATCAGGCGACCGCGTGCGGCCACCAGCTTGGAAGCATCAGCAAGGGACAGCACCCCAGCCACATGCGCGGCGGCCAGCTCACCGATCGAATGACCGGAGAGGAAGTCCGCCTTGACGCCCCACGCCTCGACGAGACGGAACAACGCCACCTCGACCGCGAACAACGCAGGCTGAGTGAAAGCCGTCCGATCCAGCACCGAAGCGTCGCCCCCGAACAGCACGTCCTTCAGCGGCCGTTCGAGATGCGCGTCCAGCTCGGCACAGACCGCGTCCAGCGCCGCCGCGAACACCGGGAACGCGTCGTACAACTCACGCCCCATACCCAGCCGCTGGCTGCCCTGACCCGTGAAAAGGAACGCCGTCTTTCCGCTCGTCACCGAGCCCGTCACCAGGCCCGGGGCCGCGTTGCGGCCCTCGGCGAGGGCTTCGAGACCGGAGAGCAGCTCTGCGCGGTCGTCGGCGAAGACGACGGCGCGGTGGTCGAAGGCGGTCCGGCCGGTGGCGAGGGAGTGCCCGAGGGCATGGGGGCTGAGCTCGGCGTGGCCGGTGACGTGGGCGAGGAGGCGCTCGGCCTGGGCGCGCAGTGCGTCCGCGCTGCGGCCGGAGAGGGTCCAGGGGATCACGCCGACACCGGTGGCCGGGGTCTCGTCGGTCACCGCCGGGGCGGTGGCGTCGACGGCTTCGGCCGGGGCCTGCTCGATGATCGTGTGCGCGTTGGTGCCACTGATGCCGAAGGACGAGACCGCGGCCCGACGCGGGCGGCCGGTCTCCGGCCACTCCACCGACTCGGTCAACAGCGAGACCGCGCCCGCCGTCCAGTCGACGTGCGGGGAGGGCTGGTCCACGTGCAGGGTCTGCGGCAGCACGCCGTGCTGCATGGCCAGCACCATCTTGATGACGCCGGCGACACCGGCGGCGGCCTGCGTGTGGCCCAGGTTGGACTTGATGGAGCCCAGCCACAGCGGCCGGTCCCCGTCCCGCTCCTGGCCGTAGGTGGCCAGCAGCGCCTGCGCCTCGATCGGGTCGCCCAGAGTGGTGCCCGTACCGTGCGCCTCGACCACGTCGACCTCGGCGGCCGAGATACCCGCACTGGCCAGAGCCTGCCGGATGACGCGCTGCTGCGACGGACCGTTCGGCGCCGTCAGACCATTGCTCGCACCGTCCTGGTTGATCGCGCTGCCACGCACGATCGCGAGGACCGGGTGACCGTTCTTCTGCGCGTCGGAGAGCCGCTCGACGAGCAGCATGCCCACGCCCTCGCCCCAGCCCGTACCGTCGGCGTCGGCGGAGAAGGCGCGGCAGCGGCCGTCGGCGGACAGGCCGCCCTGGCGGCTGAAGCCCACGAAGGTGCCGGGGGTGGCCATCACGGTCACGCCGCCGGCCAGGGCGAGTTCGCATTCACCGGTGCGCAGCGCCTGGATGGCCCAGTGCAGGGCGACCAGCGACGAGGAGCAGGCCGTGTCGATGGTGACGGCGGGGCCTTCGAGGCCGAAGGTGTAGGCCACCCGGCCGGAGGCGATGGAGCCGGTGCTGCCGGAGCCGAGGGCGCCTTCGCCGCCACCGTCCGGGGCCTGCTCCACCAGCGTGGCGTAGTCGTGGTACATGACACCGGCGAAGACGCCGGTGCGGCTGCCGCGCAGCGTCACCGGGTCGATGCCCGCGCGCTCGAACGCCTCCCAGGACGTCTCCAGCAGCAGTCGCTGCTGCGGGTCGGTGGCGAGCGCTTCGCGCGGCGATATGCCGAAGAAGGTGGGGTCGAAGTCGGCGGCGTCGTGCAGGAAGCCGCCCTCGCGGGTGTAGCTGGTCCCGGGGTGCTCCGGGTCGGGGTGGTAGAGGGCGTCCAGTTCCCAGCCGCGGTCGGCCGGGAACCCGGAGATGGCGTCCTGGCCGTCGACGAGGAGCTGCCACAGCTCCTCGGGCGTACGGACGTCACCGGGGTAGCGGCAGCTCATGGCGACGATGGCGATCGGCTCGTCGTCGGCCGCGGCGGTGCGCGTCACGGCGCCCGCCCGGTCGGCGGAGCCGGTCAGCTCGTCGCGCAGGTGGCGGGCGAGCACCTCGGAGGTCGGGTAGTCGAAGACCAGGGTGGCGGGCAGCCGCATGCCGGTGACGGCGTTCATGCGGTTGCGCAGCTCGACGGCGGTCAGCGAGTCGAAGCCCAGGTCGCGGAAGGCGCTCTCGGGGTCCACCGCGTCGCCGGAGCCGTGGCCCAGCACGGCGGCGACCTGGGTGCGGACCAGCTCCAGCAGTACGTCGAGGCGCTCGGCCTCGCCCAGCCCGGCCAGCCGCTGTGCCAGCGCGCCCGAGGGGGCCGCGCCCTGCGCCGTACGGCGGTTCTGCACCCGCACCAGGCCGCGCAGCAGCGGGGCGACGGCACCCGAGGAGGCGGCCTGGGCGCGTACGGCCGCGAGGTCCAGCCGCACCGGCACCAGCAGGGCTTCTCCCGTACGGGCGGAGGCGTCGAAGAGCTCCCGTCCTTCGGCCGAGGACAGGGCGGCGACGCCGGCCCTGTTCATCCGGGAGACGTCGGCCTCGTCCAGTTCCCCGGCCATGCCGCCGGCCTCGGCGGCCCACAGGCCCCAGGCGAGCGAGCTCGCGGGCAGGCCGGCGGCGCGGCGGTGCGCGGCGAGTGCGTCCAGGAAGGCGTTGGCGGCCGCGTAGTTGGCCTGGCCCGCGCCACCGAACACGCCGGCTGCGGAGGAGAACAGCACGAACGCGGACAGGTCCAGGCCCTGGGTCAGCTCGTGCAGGTTCCACGCCGCGTCCACCTTCGGACGCAGCACCGCGTCGAGCCGCTCGCCGGTCAGCGAGCCGATCACACCGTCGTCCAGCACACCGGCCGTGTGCACCACACCGGTCAGCGGACGCTCCGCCGGGATCGTCCCGATGACATCGGCCAGCGCCTCGCGGTCGGCCACATCACACGCCGCCCACGTCACCTCGGCACCCAGAGCGCCGAGTTCGGCCGCGAGCTCCTCCGCACCCGGAGCGGCCACACCGCGCCGGCTCACCAGCAACAGATGGCGCACGCCGCGCTCGGTGACCAGGTGGCGGGCGAACAGGCCGCCGAGAGTGCCGCTCGCGCCGGTGACCAGCACCGTGCCGTCGGCGTCGAAGCGCTCGGCGTCCGCGTCGGCCGCCGGCACCGTCGCGCGGGCCAGGCGCGGCGCGCGCAGCGTGCCTTCGCGCACTGCGAGTTGCGGTTCGCCGGAGGCGAGTGCGGCGGGGAGGGCGCGCGTCGCGTCCTCGCCTTCGAGGTCGATCAGGACGAAGCGCCCGGGGTTCTCCGACTCGGCGGAGCGCACCAGGCCCCAGACGGCGGAGTTCGCCAGGTCGGACACGGACCCGTCCGCGTCGGCGGCCACCGCGCCGGAGGTCAGCACCACCAGCCGGGAGTCCGCGAGGCGCTCGTCGGCCAGGTATGCCTGGACCAGGGCCAGCGCCCGTCGCGCGGCGGCGTGCACCGCCATGGGGTCGGTTTCGGTGCCGGGTGCGAAGGTGACCAGCACCTCGTCCGGTGCGGGCGTACCCGCGGCGATCGCCTCGGTCAGCGCGGTCAGGTCGGCGTGGGCGTCGAGGCGCTCACCGGCGGTCGCCGCCAGGTTCAGCTCGTCGGAGCCCAGCAGTGCCCAACGGCCGCCGCCCGCAGGGGCGGTGGCGGACACCTCGGCCCAGTCGAGCCGGAAGAGCGAGTCCTGTCGTGCGCCGCGCGCCGCGCCGTCGATCTGCTCGACGGAAACGGGGCGGAGCACCAGGGAGTCCACGGTCAGTACGGCACGGCCCGCGCCGTCGGCGACCGCCAGCGACACACCTTCCGCACCGGCGGAGGCCAGCCGCACGCGCAGCACCGAGGCACCCACAGCGTGCAGCGAGACACCCGACCACGCGAACGGCAGCCGCGCCCCGTCCTCACCGTTGGTCAGACCACCGAGGCCCACCGCGTGCAGCGCCGAGTCCAACAGCGCCGGATGCAGCCCGAACAGACCCGCGTCCGCCGCCGCCTCCTCTGGCAGCTCTAGCTCCGCGAACACCTCGTCGCCCAGGCGCCAGGCCGACTTCAGGCCCTGGAACACGGGACCGTAGACGAGCCCGGCCTCCGCCAGACCCTCGTACAGACCTTCAACGGGGAGCGGGACCGCCCCTGTCGGCGGCCATACGGACAGGTCGTGCGAGGGCGCCACAACGGCCATGGCCAGCACGCCCGAAGCGTGTCGCAGCCACGGCTCGTCGGCGGCCGCGTCCTCGTCGCGGGAGTACACCGCGAGCGTGCGGCGGCCGGAGGCGTCCGGCGCACCCACGGACAGCTGAAGCTGAACCCCGCCGTCCTCCGGAAGCACCAACGGCGCCTCCAGCGTCAACTCCTCCAACAGGTCACAGCCGACCTGGTCACCGGCACGGATCGCCAGCTCCACAAAAGCCGTACCCGGCAACAGCACCGAACCCGCCACCGCGTGATCGGCCAGCCACGGGTGCGTGTCGAGGGCGAGGCGCCCGGTGTAGAGGAAGCCGTCGGTGTCGGCGAGGGAGACGGCCGCGCCGAGCAGCGGGTGGTCCGCCGCGCCGAGGCCGGCGGAGGCCATGTCGCCGGTGAGGTAGCCGGTGTCCAGCCAGTAGGTCTCGCGCTGGAAGGCGTACAGCGGAAGGTCGACGCGGGCGGCGCCGGTGCCGGCGAAGACCGCGTGCCAGTCCGGGGAGACGCCATGGACGTGGGCGCCCGCCAGGGCGGTGGCCAGGCTGTGCGGCTCCGGGCGGCCGGCGCGCAGCGCCGACACAAGGGTGGCGTCCTCGCGGGACAGGCAGTCCTGTGCCATGGCGGTGAGCACACCGTCGGGGCCGAGCTCCACGAAGGTGGTGACGTTCTGGGCCTCCAGGGCGCGGACGCCGTCGAGGAAGCGCACGGCCTCCCGGACGTGGCGGACCCAGAAGTCCGGCAGCCGGATCTCGTCGGCCGCGACCAGGGCGCCGGTCAGGTTGGAGACGATCGGGATCTGCGGGGCCGCGTAGGTCAGGCCTGCGGCGACGCGCCGGAAGTCGGCGAGCATGCCGTCCATGTGCGGCGAGTGGAACGCGTGACTGACGGTCAGACGCTTGGTCTTGCGACCCTGCGCCTCGAACGCGGCGGCGATCTCCAGAGCCGCGTCCTCGTCACCCGCGACGACCACGGACTGCGGCCCGTTCACGGCGGCGATGCTCACGCGCTCGGTCAGCAGCGGAAGAACCTCGTCCTCCGACGCCTGCACCGCGATCATCGCGCCACCGGACGGCAGCGCCTGCATCAGACGACCACGAGCCGCCACCAGCTTCGCCGCGTCCACCAGCGACAGGACACCCGCGACATGCGCGGCGGCCAGCTCACCGATCGAGTGGCCGGACAGGAAGTCGGGCTTCAGCCCCCAGCCGTCGACGAGGCGGAACAGCGCCACCTCGACCGCGAACAGCGCGGGCTGGGTGAAAGCCGTACGGTCCAGGACCGAGGCGTCGTCCCCGAACAGCACGTCCTTCAGCGGGCGCTCAAGGTGCTGGTCCAGCTCGGCGCAGACCGCGTCCAGCGCCGCCGCGAACGCAGGGTAGGCGGCGTACAGTTCACGGCCCATGCCCAGCCGCTGGCTGCCCTGGCCGGTGAACAGGAACGCGCACCTGCCGGTGGCGACCTTCCCGTCGACCAGGCCGGCGGCGGGCTCGTCGCGGGTCAGCGCCTCCAGGGCCCGTACGAGGCCCTCGCGTCCGTCCGCGACGACCGCGGCACGGTGGTCGAAGGCGGCGCGGCCGGTGGCGAGGGAGTGGCCGAGGTCGGTGAGGGACTGCTCGGGGTGCGCGGCCAGGTGGGCCAGCAGGTTGGCGGCCTGGTCGCGCAGCGCGGGCCGGTTCTTGGCCGACAGGGTCCACAGCGGCAGCGCGGCGGCCGGCTCCTCCGGCGCGTCGGCGGGCTCCGGCTCGGGGGCCTGCTCGAGCACCGTGTGGGCGTTGGTGCCGCTGATGCCGAACGAGGAGACGGCGGCGCGGCGCGGCGCGCCGGTCTCGGGCCACGGGCGGGCCTCGGTCAGCAGCTCGACGGCACCGGCCGTCCAGTCGACGTCGGTGGCGGGCTCGTCGACGTGCAGGGTCTTGGGCAGCACGCCGTGGCGCATCGCCATGACCATCTTGATGATGCCGGCGACACCGGCCGCGGCCTGGGTGTGGCCGATGTTGGACTTGACGGAGCCGAGCCACAGCGGCTGGTCGGCCTCGCGGTTGCGGCCGTAGGTGGCGAGCAGCGCCTGGGCCTCGATCGGGTCGCCCAGGGTGGTGCCCGTGCCGTGCGCCTCGACGGCGTCGATCTGCGCGGCGGAGAGCCGGGCGCCGGCCAGGGCCTGGCGGATGACGCGCTGCTGGGACGGGCCGTTGGGCGCCGTCAGGCCGCTGCTGGCGCCGTCCTGGTTGACGGCCGAGCCGCGGACCAGGGCCAGCACCGGGTGACCGTTCTTGCGGGCGTCGGAGAGCCGCTCCAGGAGCAGCATGCCGACGCCCTCGCCCCAGCCGGTGCCGTCGGCGGCCGCCGCGAAGGACTTGCAGCGGCCGTCGATGGCCAGGCCGCGCTGGCGGCTGAACTCGGTGAAGGTGCCGGGGGTGGACATGACGGTGACGCCGCCGGCGAGGGCGAGCGTGCACTCGCCGGTGCGCAGCGCCTGCGCCGCCAGGTGCAGGGCCACCAGCGACGAGGAGCAGGCCGTGTCGATGGTGACGGCCGGGCCCTCCAGGCCGAAGGTGTAGGACACCCGGCCGGAGGCGATGGAGCCGGTGCTGCCGTTGCCGAGGAAGCCCTCGACGTCCTCGGGCGCCGAGTACAGCCGGGAGGCGTAGTCGTGGTACATGAGGCCGGCGAAGACGCCGGTCTTGCTGCCGCGCAGCGCGCCCGGGTCGATGCCGGCGCGCTCGAACGCCTCCCAGGTGGTCTCCAGCAGCAGTCGCTGCTGGGGGTCCATGGCGAGGGCCTCGCGCGGCGATATGCCGAAGAACGCCGGGTCGAAGTCGGCGGCGTCGTGCAGGAAGCCGCCCTCGCGGACATACTCCTCGTGCCCGGTCTCCGGGTCGGGGTCGAAGAGCACATCCTCGCCCCAGCCGCGGTTGACGGGGTACGGCGAGACCGCGTCGCCACCGCGGGCCACCAGCTCCCACAGCTCCTCGGGGGTGCGGACCCCGCCCGGGTAGCGGCAGCTCATCGCCACGATGGCGATGGGCTCCTGCTCCCGCTCCTCCACCTCGCGCAGCCGCCGACGCGCTTCGCGCAGATCGGTCGTCGCCCGCTTGAGGTAGTCGAGGTACTTCTCCTCGTTCGCCACAGCCATTTACGCCATCCCCACGTACTTAAGACTTAAGAGTTCCGAAAGCTCACGTGGAGCTGGTCAGTTGAGCCCGAGCTCGTCATCGAGCAGATCGAAGATCTCGTCTGCGGTCGCGGACTGGATCTCGCGGTCCTCGGCGGCGCCGTCCGTTGCACTTTGCGTTTCATTCCACTTCGACAGGAGATCGCGCAGGCGGGCGGCGATTCCGGGGCGTTCGACGTCGTCCGGGCCGATCTTGGAGAGGATCGTCTCGAGCTTGTCGAGTTCTGCGTGTACGGGCGGGAGCGCGGAGTCCGCGCCGTCCACCCCGAGTTCCTCGCGGAGGTATCCGGCGAGTGCGGTGGGTGTCGGGTAGTCGAAGATCAGCGTGACCGGCAGCCGCAGCCCGGCGGCCGCGCCCAGTCGGTTGCGCAGGTCCACGGCGGTGAGCGAGTCGAAGCCCAGGTCGAGGAAGCCCCGTCCGGCGTCGACGCCGTCCGGCCCGGCGTAGCCGAGGACGGCCGCCACGTGCGTCCGTACCAGTTCCATGAGTTCGCGGTCGCGCTCGGCCTCCGAAAGACCGGCCAGCCGCTCGGTGAGCGAGCCGGTGGCGGTGGCGTCGGCGGTGGTGGTGCCGGGCGTCTCCGCGGCGCGCCGTGCGGGGGTACGGACCAGGCCGCGCAGCAGCGTGGGCAGCATCCCGGCGGCGGCCTGGGCGCGCAGCGCCCTGGTGTCGAGCCCGATCGGGACCAGCACCGGCTCGTCCAGCGCGCCGGACAGGTCGAACAGGGCCAGGCCCTCGTCCTGCGACAGCGGCGCGTAGCCGCCGCGCCGCATCCGGGTCACATCGGACTCGTCCAGGCTGCCCGCCATGCCGCCGGCCGCCTCCCACAGGCCCCAGGCCAGCGAGGTGGCGGGCAGGCCGCGGGCGGTGCGGTGCTGCGCCAGTGCGTCCAGGAAGGTGTTGGCCGCGGCGTAGTTGCCCTGGCCCGCGCTGCCGAAGACACCGGCGGCGGAGGAGAACAGTACGAACGCGGACAGGTCCAGGCCCTGGGTCAGCTCGTGCAGGTTCCACGCCGCGTCCACCTTGGGACGCAGCACCGCGTCAAGCCGCTCGCCGGTCAGCGAGCCGATCACACCGTCGTCCAGCACACCGGCCGTGTGCACCACACCGGTCAGCGGGTGCTCGGCCGGGATCGTGCCGAGGAGCTGTTCCAGCGCCTGGCGGTCGGCGGCGTCGCAGGCCGCCCACGTCACCTCGGCGCCCAGAGCGCCGAGTTCGGCCGCGAGCTCCTCCGCACCCGGAGCGGCACCACCACGACGGCTGGCCAGCAGCAGGTGCCGTACGCCGCGCTCGGCCACCAGGTGGCGGGCGAACAGGGCGCCCAGGGTGCCGCTGGCGCCGGTCAGCAGGACCGTGCCGGACGGGTCGAACTCCGGCGCGGAGCCGGTGTCGTGGGCCAGGACACGGGCCAGTCGGAAGGAGTGGGCGGCACCGGAGCGCAGCGCGAGCTGCGGCTCGTCGGTGGCCAACGCCGCGGGCAGGGCCCGGTGGGAGGCGTCGGTGCCGTCGGTGTCGACCAGGACGAAGCGTCCGGGGTTCTCCGACTGTGCCGAGCGGACCAGGCCCCACACGGCGGCGTGGGCCGGGTCGGTGAGCTCCTCGCCGTCGCGGGCCGCGACCGCGCCGCGGGTGACGAACACCAGGCGCGCGTCGTCGAACCGGGGGTCCGCCACCCAGCCCTGCACCAGCTCCAGGGCGGCACGGGCGGCGGTACGGGCGGTGTCGGGCAGCCGCGGTCCGGTGCCGGCCGCGGCCAGCGGGACGAAGACCACGTCCGGGGCGGTGCCGTCGGCGGCCAGGGCCGCCAGGTCGGCGTAGCCGTCCAGGGTCCGGCCGGCGACCGCGAACGGCTCGCCGCCCAGCGCTGCCCAGCGCCGGCCGAGCGGGACCTCGCCGGTCTGCTCGGCGGGCAGCGCCAGCGGCGTCCACACGGGCCGGAACAGCGACTCGTGGTGCGCGGTGCGCGAGGCGTCCAGCTGCTCGGCCGAGACCGGGCGCAGCACGAGCTGGTCGATGGAGGCCACCGGCGCGCCGGTGGAGTCGGCGAGCTGGAGCGCCACGCCGCCGCCGGCCGGCCGCAGCCGGACCCGCAGGCCCGCGGCTCCGGCGGCGTGCAGCCGTGCCCCGGTCCAGGCGAACGGCAGCCGTGCGCCTTCGCCGGAGCCGTCCAGGCCAAGCGCGTGCAGCGCCGAGTCCAGCAGCGCCGGGTGCACCCCGAACTCGCCCGCCTGGGTCTCGAAGCCCTGCGGCAGCCGGACCTCGGCGTACAGCTCCTCGCCATCGCGCCAGGCGGCCGTCAGGCCCTGGAACACCGGCCCGTAGCCGAGTCCGGCGGCCGCCGCGCCGGCGTAGAAGCCGGAGGTGTCGACGGCGGTCGCCCCGGCGGGCGGCCACTCGGCGGGGAAGGGCTCGGCGGGAGCCGCCGCGCCGGGGGCCAGGAAGCCGGTCGCGTGCCGGGTCCACAGCTCGTCGGCGTCGGCTTCTTCGCGGCGCGAGTGCAGGCTCAGCGCCCGCCGCCCGGCCTCGTCGGCGGCGGCCAGCTCCAGCCGCAGCTGCACGGCGCCCCGTTCGGGCAGGACCAGCGGCGCCTGGAGGGTCAGCTCCTCGACGCTGTCGCAGCCCGCCTCCTCGCCGGCGCGCAGCGCCAGCTCGACGAAGGCCGTGCCCGGCAGCAGCACGGTGTCCATGACGGCGTGGTCGGCCAGCCAGGGGTGGCTGCGCAGCGACAGCCGGCCGGTGAAGACGAAGCCGCCGGTGTCGGGCAGTTCGACCGCCGCGCCCAGCAGCGGGTGGTCCGCCGTCTCCAGGCCCGCGGACGCGACGTCCTCGGCGGAGATGCCCACGTCCAGCCAGTAGCGCCGGCGCTGGAAGGCGTAGGTGGGCAGGGTGGTGCGGGACGCGCCGGTGCCTGCGTAGAACGCCTCCCAGTCCATGGCGGCACCCCGCACATGGGCCAGGGCCAGGGCGGTCGCCAGCGTCCGCGCCTCGGGGCGGCCGGTGCGCAGAGCGGGCGCGAAGGCCACGTCGGCGGCGTCGGTCAGGCACTCCTCGGCCATCGCCGAGAGCACGCCGTCCGGGCCCAGTTCGACGAAGGTGGTCACACCGGCCGCGCGCAGGGCGCGGACGCCGTCGAGGAAGCGCACGGCCTCCCGGACGTGGCGGACCCAGAAGTCCGGCAGCCGGATCTCGTCGGCCGCGACCAGGGCGCCGGTCAGGTTGGAAACGATCGGGATCTTCGGGGCGTGGAAGGTCAGACTCTCCGCGAGCTTCCGGAAGTCGGCGAGCATGCCGTCCATGTGCGGCGAGTGGAACGCGTGGCTGACGGTGAGGCGCTTGGTCTTGCGACCCTGCGCCTCGAACGCGGCGGCGATCTCCAACGCCGCGTCCCCGTCACCCGCGACGACCACCGACTGCGGGCCGTTCACGGCGGCGATGCTCACCCGCTCGGTCAGCAGCGGCAGCACCTCCTCCTCCGACGCCTGCACCGCGATCATCGCGCCACCAGCAGGCAGCTCCTGCATCAGGCGACCGCGTGCGGCCACCAGCTTGGAAGCATCAGCAAGGGACAGCACCCCAGCCACATGCGCGGCGGCCAGCTCACCGATCGAGTGACCGGACAGGAAGTCGGGCTTCAGCCCCCAGCCGTCGACGAGGCGGAACAGCGCCACCTCGACCGCGAACAACGCGGGCTGGGTGTACCGGGTCTGGTTCAGCAGCTCGGCGTCGTCACCGAACACCACGTCCTTCAACGGACGCTCAAGGTGCCCGTCCAGGTGCGCGCACACCTCGTCCAGCGCATCGGCGAACGCCGGGAAGGACTCGTACAGTTCACGGCCCATACCGAGCCGCTGGCTGCCCTGACCGGTGAAGAGGAAGGCCACGTTGCCCTCGGTCGCCACGGCACGCAGTTCCCGCGCCGGGTCGGCCTCGCCGCGTGCCAGCGCGTCCAGGGCGCGCAGCACCTCGTCGTGGTCGGCGGCGACCAGCGCCGCCCGGTGCTCCAGCGCCGCGCGGGTGGTGGCCAGCGAGTAGCCGAGGTCGGTCAGGCCGGACCACGGGCGGTCGTCGTCCGCGGCCGTCGTCAACTCGCCGATGTGGGCGCGCAACCGCTGGGCCTGGGCCCGCAGCCCGTCCTCGCCGCGTGCGGACAGCAGCACGGGCACGAAGGGCAGCCCGGTGCCGGCCGCGGGGGCGTGCGGCTCGGCCTCGGCCGCGTCGGCCTCGGGGGCCTGCTCGATGATGGCGTGCGCGTTGGTGCCGCTGATGCCGAAGGAGGAGACGCCGGCCCGGCGCGGGCGCTCGGTGCGCGGCCACTCCCTGGCCTCGGTCAGCAGCTCGACGGCGCCCGCCGTCCAGTCCACGTGCGGCGAGGGCTCGTCGACGTGCAGCGTCTTGGGCAGCAGCCCGTGCCGCATGGCGAGCACCATCTTGATGATGCCTGCGACGCCGGAAGCGGCCTGGGTGTGGCCGAGGTTGGACTTGACCGAGCCGAGCAGCAGCGGGCGCTCCGCCGGGCGGTCCTGGCCGTACGTGGCCAGCAGCGCCTGGGCCTCGATCGGGTCGCCCAGGGTGGTGCCGGTGCCGTGCGCCTCGACGGCGTCCACCTGGTCGCTGGTGAGGCGCGCGTTGGCCAGGGCCTGGCGGATGACGCGCTGCTGCGAGGGGCCGTTGGGCGCGGTCAGGCCGTTGCTGGCACCGTCCTGGTTGACGGCCGAGCCGCGGACGACCGCCAGCACCTCGTGGCCGTTCTTGCGTGCGTCGGAGAGCCGCTCCAGGAGCAGCACGCCTGCGCCCTCGCCCCAGCCGGTGCCGTCGGCGGCCGCCGCGAAGGACTTGCAGCGGCCGTCGGCGGCCAGGCCGCGCTGGCGGCTGAACTCGATGAAGGTGCCAGGAGTGAACATCACGGTGACACCGCCGGCCAGGGCCAGCGAGCACTCGCCGTTGCGCAGCGCCTGCGCCGCCAGATGCAGGGCGACCAACGACGAGGAGCACGCCGTGTCGACCGTGACGGCCGGGCCCTCCAGGCCGAAGGTGTACGCGACGCGGCCGGAGACGACACTGCTGGAGCTGCCGGTGCCGAGGTAGCCCTCGACCTCCTCCGGCGCGGCGTGCAGACGCGAGCCGTAGTCGTGGTACATCACGCCGGCGAAGACGCCGGTCTGGCTGCCGCGCACCGACAGCGGATCGATGCCCGCGCGCTCGAACGCCTCCCAGGAGGTCTCCAGCAGCAGTCGCTGCTGCGGGTCCATCGCCAGGGCCTCGCGCGGCGAGATCCCGAAGAACGCCGGGTCGAACTCGGCGGCGTCGTGCAGGAATCCGCCCTCGCGGGCGTACGAGGTGCCCTGGGTCTCCGGGTTCGGGTCGTAGAGGGCGTCCAGGTCCCAGCCTCGGTTGTCGGGGAAGAGCGAGATGCCGTCGTTGCCGACGGAGATCATCTGCCACAGGTCCTCGGGGGTGCGCACCCCGCCCGGGTAGCGGCAGCTCATGGCGACGATGGCGATCGGCTCGTCGTCGCCGACGGCCGCCGCGACCGGCGCCGGGGCGAGCGCCGCGGTGCCGGTGCCGGCCAGCTCGGTCCGCAGGTGGCGGGCGAGGACGGTCGGGTCCGGATAGTCGAAGATCAACGTGGCCGGCAGCCGCAGCCCCGTCACCGCGTTCAGCTGGTTGCGCAGTTCGACCGCGGTCAGCGAGTCGAAACCGAGCTCCTTGAACGCCCGGCCCGAACCGACGGTCTCCGCCCCGGCGTAGCCGAGGACGGTCGCCACCTGGCCACGGACCAGATCCAGCAGCATCCGCTCCTGCTCCGCCGGGCTCAGCCCGGAAAGCCGCTGGACAAGGCCGGATTCACCCGCACCCGCCGCGACGGCGTCGACCGCACGCCGCACCGGCACCCGCACCAGCCCGCGCAGCAGCGGCGAGATGGCGCCCGAGACTGCGGCGGCGCGCAGCGCCGTGACGTCCACGCGCATCGGCACCAGCGCCGCTTCGCGCACCCGCAGGGCGGTGTCCAGCAGGGCCAGGCCCTCGGCCACCGGCAGCGGCGGCAGGCCGGCGCGCCGCATCCGGGCGATGTCGGCCTCGTCCAGGGTGCCGCCCATGCCGCCACCGGCCCACAGACCCCAGGCGAGAGCGGTCGCGGGCAGATCCTGCGCCCTGCGGTGCTCGGCGAGAGCGTCCAGGAAGGCGTTGGCAGCCGCGTAGTTGCCCTGACCCGGGCCGCCGAAGACACCGGAGGACGACGAGAAGAGGACGAACGCCGCCAGGTCGAGATCGCGGGTCAGCTCGTGCAGGTTCCACGCCGCGTCCACCTTCGGGCGCATGACGTGGTCGACGCGCTCGGGGGTCAGCGAGCTGATCACACCGTCGTCGAGCACACCGGCGGTGTGCAGCACGGCGGTCAGCGGGTGCGCGGCCGGAACGTCCGCCAGGACGGCGGCAAGCGCCTCCCGGTCGGCCACGTCACACGCAGCCCAGGTGACGGAGGCACCGGATTCGGCCAGTTCGGCCGCCAGTTCCTCGGCGCCGGGGGCCTCGCCGCCGCGGCGGCTGACCAGCAGCAGGTGCCGTACGCCGTGCTCGGCCACCAGGTGCCGGGCCACCAGCCCGCCCAGCGAACCGCTGGCGCCGGTGACCAGCACCGTGCCGTCGGCGGCCGGACGGAAGTCCCGCTCGGTGTCGGCGTCCACGGCCACCCGCATCAGCCGGGGCGTGTACGCCACGCCCGCGCGGAGCGCGAGCTGCGACTCGCCCGCCGCCAGGGCGCCGGGGAGCGTACGGCGGGAATCGTCCCGCCCGTCGAGGTCGACCAGCAGCAGCCGGTCCGGGTTCTCCGACTGCGCCGAGCGCAGCAGGCCCCAGACGGCGGCCCGTGCCACGTCGGGCACCGGCTCGCCCGGTACGGCGGCCACCGCACCGGAAGTCAGCACGACCAGCCGGGAGTCGGCGAACCGCTGGTCCGCCAGCCACTCCTGCGCCAGGCCCAGTGCCTCGGCGGCGGCGTGGTGCGCGGCGGCCGCCGCGTCCGTGCCCCCGGCCGCACCGGGCGGGACGAGGACGAACTCCGGCGCCCGGACGCCCGCGTCGACCGCCGCGGCGAGCGCGGCCAGGTCGGCGTAGGAGGGGACGTCCGCGCCGACGAGGCCCGCGTCGCCCAGAACGGCCCAACGACCCGCGACGGTCGCCTCGGTGGCGGTGAGCCGCGTCCACTCCATGTGGAACAGCGACTCGTGGAAGGCCGTGTGCGCGGTCCGCAGCTGCTCGGCCGAGACCGGGCGCAGACCGAGCGACTCGACGGCGGCGACCGGCGCGCCGGTCGTGTCGGCGATCTCCAGCCGCACGCTCTCGGCGCCCACGGGCGCGAGGTGGACGCGCAGCGCCGAAGCCCCGCTCGCGTACAGCGACACCCCGCTCCAGGCGAACGGCAGTCGGCCCGTGTCGTCGCTGACGCCCAGGCCGCCGATGCCGATGGCGTGCAGCGCGGAGTCGAGCAGCGCCGGGTGCAGCCCGTAGCGGCCCGCCTCCTCCTGGGTCTCCTCGGGCAGCCGCACCTCGGCGAAGATCTCGCCGTCGCGCCGCCACGCCTTGCGCAGGCCCTGGAAGTCGGGGCCGTAGGCGAAGCCGATCTCGAGCAGCCCCGCATAGCGGTCGCCGAGCTCCACCTCGACCGCGTCCGCCGGCGGCCACACGTCCATCTCGAAGGCCGGCCGCGGCTGATCGTCGGCGGCCGCGAGCACACCACTGGCGTGCCGGGTCCACGGCTCCTCGGCCGGGAGGTCCTCCAGGCGGGAGTGCAGCGACAGCGGACGGCGGCCCGACTCGTCGGCCGCGCCGACCGACAGCCGCAGCTGGACGCCACCCTGCTCGGGCAGGACCAGCGGCGCCTCGAGCGTCAGCTCCTCCAGGTGCGGGCAGCCGACCTGGTCACCGGCGCGGATCGCCAGCTCCACGAAGGCCGTGCCCGGCAGCAGGACCGTGTCCATGATGGTGTGACCGGCCAGCCACGGGTGCGTCGACAGCGCCAGGCGGCTGGTGAACAACACACCGTCCGCGTCCGGAAGTTCGGCACTGGCCCCCAGCAGCGGGTGCCCGGCCTCGCCCAGACCCAGGGCCGTGACGTCCCCGAGGTACAGCGAGGACACCTTCGGCCAGTAGCGCTGGCGCTGGAAGGCGTACGTGGGCAGGTCGACCCGCGCGGCACCGGTACCGGCGAAGTACGCCGCCCAGTCCACCGCGAGGCCACGGGCGTACGCCCGGGCCACAGCCGCCACCAACGACCCGGCCTCGGCACGATCCTTGCGCAGCGCGGAGACGAACGCGACGTCCTCGCCCTGGGCACACTCCTGCGCCATGGCGGTCAGCACACCGTCGGGGCCCAGCTCCACGAAGGTCGTGACGTTCTGGGCCTCCAGGGCGCGGATGCCGTCGAGGAAGCGGACCGCCTCGCGGACGTGACGGACCCAGAAGTCCGGGTTCGTGATCTCCTCGGCGGAGACCAGCGCACCGGTGAGGTTGGAGACGATCGGAATGCGCGGGGCCTCGTACGTCAGGCCCTCGGCGACCGTGCGGAAGTCCTCCAACATGCCGTCCATGCGCGGCGAGTGGAAGGCGTGCGAGACCGTCAGGCGCTTGGTCTTACGACCCTGCGCCTCAAAGGCAGCAGCGATATCCAGAGCCGCGTCCTCGTCACCCGCGATCACCACGGAAGCAGGGCCGTTGAGGGCGGCAATGCTGACGCCCTCCGTCAGCAGCGGCAGCACCTCCTCCTCAGAGGCCTGCACCGCGATCATCGCGCCACCGGCGGGCAGCTCCTGCATCAGGCGACCGCGCGCGGCCACCAGGGTGCAGGCATCCGCCAGCGACAGCACACCCGCAACATGCGCAGCGGCCAGCTCACCGATCGAGTGACCCGACAGGAAGTCCGCCTTCACGCCCCACGCCTCGACCAGACGGAACAGCGCCACCTCGACCGCGAACAACGCGGGCTGAGTGAAACCGGTCTGGTCCAGCGCCGCGGCGTCCTCGCCGAACACCACGTCCTTCAGCGGACGCTCAAGATGCCCGTCCAGGTGCGCGCACACCTCGTCCAGCGCATCCGCGAACACCGGGAAGGACTCGTACAGTTCACGGCCCATACCAAGCCGCTGACTGCCCTGACCCGTGAACAGGAACGCCGTCTTGCCACCGTCCGCGGAGCCCGTCACCAGACCCGGGGCCGACTCGCCGCGCGCCAGCGACTCCAGGCCCGCCAGCAGGGCGTCCCGGTCGGCGACGACCAGCGCCGCGCGCTCCTCGAACGCCACGCGCTGTGTGGCCAGGGAGTAGCCGACGTCCGCCAGTGCGGCGTCCGGTGTCCCGGTCAGGTGCGTCCGCAGTCGCTCGGCCTGCGCTCGCAGGCCCTCATCGGTGCGGGCGGACAGGAGCACGGGCAGCACGGCCGGCGCGTGGCTCGGCGCCACGGGCTGGTCCTCGGTGACCGGGGCCTGCTCGATGATCGTGTGGGCGTTGGTGCCGCTGATGCCGAAGGAGGAGACCGCGGCCCGGCGGGGGCGGCCGGTCTCGGGCCACGCGGTGGCCTCGGTCAGCAGCGCGATCTCGCCCGCCGCCCAGTCGACGTGCGGGGAGGGCGCATCCACGTGCAGCGTCTGCGGCAGCGTTCCGTGCTCAAGCGCCAGCACCATCTTGATGATGCCCGCGACACCGGCGGCGGCCTGCGTGTGGCCGAAGTTGGACTTGATGGAGCCCAGGTAGAGCGGCTGCTCGGGGGCGTGCTCCTGGCCGTAGGTGGCCAGCAGCGCCTGCGCCTCGATCGGGTCACCCAGCGTCGTACCCGTGCCGTGCGCCTCGACCGCGTCCACGTCGGCGGCCGAGATGCCCGCGCTGGCCAGCGCCTGCCGGATCACCCGCTGCTGCGACGGGCCGTTGGGCGCCGTCAGGCCGTTGCTCGCACCGTCCTGGTTGATCGCACTGCCACGCACGATGGCGAGGACCGGGTGACCGTTGCGCTGCGCGTCCGACAGCCGCTCGACGAGCAGCATGCCGACGCCCTCGCCCCAGCCCGTGCCGTCCGCACCGGCCGCGAACGCCTTGATCCGGCCGTCTGCGGCCAGTCCGCGCTGGCGGCTGAAGTCGATGAAGTTCCCGGGGGTGGACATCACGGTGATGCCGCCGGCGAGGGCGAGTTCGCATTCACCGGCGCGCAGCGCCTGGATGGCCCAGTGCAGCGCGACCAGCGACGAGGAGCACGCGGTGTCGACGGTGACCGCCGGACCCTCAAGGCCCAGGGCGTAGGAGACCCGGCCGGACAGCACGCTGGCCGCGTTGCCGGTGCCCATGAAGCCCTCGGAGCCACCGGGGGCGGCGAGGATGACGGGCAGGTAGTCCTGGCCGTTGGTGCCCGCGAAGACGCCGACCTGCCGGCCGCGCAGCGCGGCCGGGTCGATGCCCGCCCGCTCGAACGCCTCCCACGAGGTCTCAAGCAGCAGCCGCTGCTGCGGGTCCATCGCCAGGGCCTCGCGCGGGGAGATCCCGAAGAACGCCGGGTCGAAGTCGGCGGCGTCGTGCAGGAATCCGCCTTCGCGGACGTACGTGGTGTTCTCGGCGCCGGACTCCGGGTCGTAGAGCGCGTCGGTGTCCCAGCCGCGGTCGGCGGGGAAGCCGGTGACCGCGTCCTGGCCCGATATGAGCAGCTTCCACAGCTCTTCGGGGGTGGTGACGCCGCCGGGGAAGCGGCAGCTCATCGCGACGATCGCGATCGGGTCGTCGTCGACTGCCGCCGTGGCGGCGGGGGCGGCGGCGACCGGGCGGGAGCCGACCAGCTCCTCCTGGAGGAACTCCGCCAGGATGACCGGGGTCGGGTAGTCGAAGATGATCGTGGCGGGGAGCCGCAGCCCGGTGAGCGAGCCCAGCAGGTTGCGGATCTCGACCGCGGTCAGCGAGTCGAAGCCGAGGTCGCGGAAGGCCCGGGTGGGCTCGACGGACTCCGGTCCGCTGTGGCCGAGGACGACCGCCACCTGGGTGCGGACGAAGTCCAGGGCGAGCGCCTCGCGCTCCTCCTCGGTCGCGGCGGCGGCCAGCCGCTGCGCGAAGGAGGCGTCGTCGGAGCCGCTCCCGGCGGCCGTGCGTGCCGCCTCCAGGGCCTGCCGTGCCTCGGGGAGGTCGGCGACCAGCGGGTTGGGGCGGACGGCGGTGAGGCCGGGCGTGAACAGGTCCCAGTCGATGTCCACGACCAGGGAGAAGGTCTCGTCCAGGTCGAGGGCGGTGCGCAGCGCGGCGGTGGCCGGCTCGGAGGCGAGTGCGGGCAGCCCGGACAGCCGGAGCCGCTCGGCGACCAGTTCGTCGGTGGCCATGCCACCCTCGGCCCAGGCGCCCCAGGCCAGCGAGACGGCGTGCAGCCCCTCGGCGCGGCGCTGTTCGGCCAGCGCGTCCAGGTAGGCGTTGGCGGCGGTGTAGTTGGCCTGGCCCGCGGCGCCGAAGGTGGCGGCCATGGACGAGAACAGCACGAAGGCGGTCAGGTCGAGATCGCGGGTGAGCTCGTGCAGGTGGAGCGCGGCGGTGGCCTTGGGGCGCAGCACCGCGGCCAAGCGGGCCGGGGTCTGGGCGTCCAGGACTCCGTCGTCGAGGATGCCGGCGGCGTGCACGACGGTGGTCAGCGGGTACTGCTCGGGGATCGAGGCCAGCAGCGCGGCCAGGGCGTCCCGGTCGGCGGCGTCGCAGGCGGCGATGGTGACCTCGGCGCCCAAGGCGGCGAGTTCCTCGCGCAGTTCGGCCGCGCCCGGCGCGTCCGGGCCACGGCGGCTGGTCAGCAGGAGGTGTTCCACGCCCTGGCCCGCGAGCCAGCGGGCGACGTGCGCGCCGAGCGCGCCGGTGCCGCCGGTGACCAGCGCGGTGCCGCGGCCGGTCCAGGCATTGTCGGTGGTCTCGGCGTGCGGGGCGCGGGTGAGGCGGCGTACGAAGATGCCCTGCGGGCGGATGGCGAGGTGGTCCTCGTCGCCGAGGCCGGAGAGCGCCTCGGCGAACCGGCCGAGGGTCCGCTCGTCGGCGGCCTCGGGCAGGTCGATCAGGCCGCCCCAGCGCTCGGGGTGTTCGTGACCGACGGTGCGGCCCAGGCCCCACAGCTGCGCCTGGGCGGCGCTGGTGAGCCGGTCGGAGCGGCCGGTGGAGACCGCGCCCCGGGTGACGGCCCACAGGGGGGCGTCGAGTTCCGCGTCGCCCAGCGCCTGGACGAGGGCGACGGTGCCCGCGAGGTTCGCGCCGAGCTCGGGGTGGTCGGCGTGCGGCCGCTCGTCGAGGCCGAGGAGGGAGAGCACGCCGGCGGGCGTGGTGCCCTCGGGCAGGGCGGCGCGCAGCCGCTCGGCGAGGTCGGTGCGGTCGGCGGCGGTGGCGTCCACGGCGAGCTGTGCGACGCGCACGCCGCGCTCGGTGAGCATGCGGACGGACTCGGCCGGCCACGGGGAGTCGGCCGCGCCGGCCGGGGTGACGACGAGCCAGGTGCCGGTCAGCAGCGAGGGCTGGGCCCCGGTCAGCGGCTTCCAGGTGGTGCGGTAGCGCCAGCCGTCGACGGTGGAGCGGTCGTGGTGGCGGCGGCGCCAGGCGGACAGCGCGGGGAGCACGGCGCTCAGCGGCTGGTCGCCGTCGATGCCGAGGGTGTCGACGAGGGCCGCGAGGTCCTCGCTGTGCACGACCTCCCAGAAGCGGGCGTCGGTGGCGCTGAGCGCGCCGGTCCCGCCGTCGGCCGCGTCGCCCATGTCGGCGAAGGGGTCGGACGGCCAGAACCGCCGGCGCTGGAAGGCGTACGTGGGCAGGTCGACGCGGTCGGCGCCGGTGCCGGCGTAGAAGGTGGACCAGTCCACGGCCACGCCGCGCACGTGTGCCTGGGCGAGGGCCTGGGCGAGGGTGCGGGCCTCGGGGCGGTCGTCGCGCAGGGCGGGGACGAACGCCATGGCGTTCGCCCTGGTGGTGGCCGGGCAGTCCTGGCCCATGGCGGAGAGCACACCGCCGGGGCCGAGTTCGACGAAGGTGGTGACGCCGCGTGTCTCCAGGGCGCGGATGCCGTCGAGGAAGCGCACGGCCTCGCGGACGTGGCGGACCCAGAAGTCGGCGGTGGTGATCTCCTCTGCGGAGACCAGGTCACCGGTGAGGTTGGAGACGATCGGGATCTGCGGGGCCTGGTAGGTCAGCCGCTCGGCGACCGCGCGGAAGTCGTCCAGCATCGCGTCCATGTGCGGCGAGTGGAAGGCGTGACTCACCGTCAGGCGCTTGGTCTTGCGGCCCTGCGCCTCGAAAGCGGCGGCGATCTCCAGAGCCGCGTCCTCGTCACCCGCGATCACCACGGACTGCGGGCCGTTGAGAGCGGCAATGCTCACCCGCTCGGTGAGCAGCGGCAGGACCTCGTCCTCCGACGCCTGCACCGCGATCATCGCGCCACCGGACGGGAGCTGCTGCATGAGCTGGCTGCGGGCGGCCACCAGGGCGGCGGCGTGCGTCAGCGACAGCACTCCGGCGACGTGGGCGGCGGCGAGCTCGCCGATGGAGTGGCCGGCGAGGAAGTCGGGCTTGAGGCCCCAGGACTCGACGAGGCGGAACAGCGCGACCTCGACCGCGAACAGCGCGGGCTGGGTGTAGCCGGTGCGGTTCAGCAGCTCGGCGTCGTCGCCGAACAGCACGTCCTTCAGCGGCCGTTCCAGGAAGCGGTCGAGCTGGGCGCAGACGTCGTCCAGCGCCTTGGCGAAGACCGGGTAGGTCCCGTACAGCTCACGGCCCATGCCGAGCCGCTGGCTGCCCTGGCCGGTGAAGAGGAAGGCGAGCTTGCCCTCGGCGGCCAGCCCCTCGGTGAGGGTGGGGTGGTGCTGTCCCTCGGCCAGCGCGGCCAGGCCCGCGAGCAGTTCGTCGCGGTCGGCCGCGACGACGGTGGCGCGCCGGTCGAGGGCGGGGCGGGTGACGGCCTGCGAGTAGCCGATGTCGGCCAGGTCCGCGGCGGACTGACCGGACGTCAGGTGGGCGTGCAGCTGGGCGGCCTGGGCGCGCAGCGCGCCCTGGTCCTTGCCGGACAGCACGACGGGGGTGAGCGGCGGCCGGACGGGGGCGGGTGCGGGGGCGTCCGCCGGCTCCTCGGCCGCCGGGGCCGGTGCCTGCTCGATGATGGTGTGCGCGTTGGTGCCGGACATGCCGAACGAGGAGACGCCGGCGCGGCGCGGACGGCCGGTCTCGGGCCACTCGCGGGTCTCGGTCAGCAGCTCGATGTCGCCGGACGACCAGTCCACGTGCGGGGTGGGCTCGGTCAGGTGCAGCGTCTTGGGCAGCACGCCGTGCTTGAGCGCCATGACCGTCTTGATGATGCCGCCGACACCGGCGCCCGCCTGGGCGTGGCCGATGTTGGACTTGACCGAGCCGAGCAGCAGCGGCCGGCCCTCGGGCCGGGACTGGCCGTAGGTGGCCAGCAGGGCGTCGGCCTCGATCGGGTCGCCGAGCGCGGTGCCGGTGCCGTGCGCCTCGACGGCGTCGACCTCGTCCGGGGTGAGCCGGGCGTTGGCCAGCGCCTGGAGGATGACGCGCTGCTGGGAGGGGCCGTTGGGCGAGGTGAGGCCGTTGCTGGCGCCGTCCTGGTTGACGGCGGTGCCGCGGACCACCGCGAGGACCGGGTGGCCCTTGCGCTGCGCGTCGGACAGCCGCTCGACCAGCAGCACGCCGACGCCCTCGCCGAGGCAGAAGCCGTCGGCCTCGGGGGCGAAGGGCTTGGAGCGGCCGTCCAGGGCCAGCCCGCGCATCTTGCTGTAGTCGACGAAGACGCCGGGGGCACACATCAGGGTCGCGCCGCCGGCCAGCGCCATCGTGCACTCGTTGTTGCGCAGCGCCTGCACCGCCAGGTGCAGCGCCACCAGCGACGAGGAGCAGGCGGTGTCGACGGTGGCGGCGGGGCCCTCGAGACCGAAGGTGTACGAGAGGCGGCCTGAGGCGACGCTCGCGGCGTTGCCGGTGCCGAAGTAGCCCTCGAAGTTCTCCGTGGAGCTGAGGATCGCGGCGAGGTAGTCGTGGTTGCTGGTGCCGACGAAGACGCCGATCTGCTGACCGCGCACCGATGTCGGGTCGATACCGGCCCGCTCGAACGCCTCCCAGGACGTCTCCAGCAGCATGCGCTGCTGGGGGTCCATGCCGAGCGCCTCACGGGGGCTGATGCCGAAGACGGACGGGTCGAAGTCGGCGATGCCGTCGACGAATCCGCCCTCGTGCACATAGCTGGTGCCGGGGTGGTCGGGGTCCGGGTGGTACATCGTCTCGACGTTCCACCCGCGGTCCACGGGGAAGTCGCTGACCGCGTCCACGCCTTCGCTGACGACCCGCCACAGATCCTCGGCGGAGCGCACGCCCCCCGGGTAACGGCAGCCGATCCCCACGATGGCTATGGGGTCGTGGTTCTTGGCCTCCGCCGCATGCAGGCGAAGACGAGTCTGATGCAGATCCGCCGTTACCAGCTTGAGGTAGTCCCGCAGCGTCTCTTCATTCGCCATTTAACGCAACCCATTTACGGCAGACGGCATCGGAAATAAGCAATTGGTCCACTACTCGGCGAGAGGCTATGGCCGGACTAACCCTCCCTACAACCCCTAACTGCCCCCTATCACCCCCTGGGTGACAGCGGGGCGATAGGGGGCAGCGGGAATGCCGAGCCTTATACGAGAGTGCGGAAAATCCTGTCCGACTTCGAAAGGCGCGTCAATAGCGAAATGTTCATCAGGCCCTTCCGAGCCCCTTGTTGATGAACGCGAAGAGCTCTTCGTCACTGGCCGACTGGAGCTCCTCGACGACCTCCCCGGCCTCGGGGGCCGGGGCGGCCGCGGCGGGGGCCTGGGCGGCGGAACCGGCGTCCGGGCCCTCGTTCCACTTCCCGAGCAGCGACTGGAGCCGCATGGTGATCCGGGCCCGGGTGATGTTGTCCGGGGCGCTGCCGGCGATCGCCGCCTCCAGCCGGTCGAGCTCCTCCAGCACCGACACCCCGCCGGCCGCCTCGTCCGGCACCACCTCGGCGCGCAGGTACGCGGCCACCGCGGCGGGCGTCGGGTGGTCGAAGATCAGGGCCGCCGGCAGCTTGAGCCCGCTGGCGGCACCCAGCCGGTTGCGCAGCTCGACCGCGGTGAGCGAGTCGAAGCCCAGCTCCTTGAAGGCCCGGCCGGCCTCGATCGCCGAGGCGTCGGCGTGCCCGAGCACCGCCGCCACCGCGCCGCGGACCAGGTCCAGCAGCACCCGCTCCCGCTCGGTCTCCGGCAGCCCGGCGAGCTGCTGGGCCAGCGCGGGACCGGCGGCGCCGGCCTCGGCGGCCTCGGCCCGCATCTCCTCGACGACCTGGCGCGCCTCCGGCAGTTCGTGCAGCAGCGGCCGCGGCCGGTCGGCGGTGAAGGCCAGGGTGAACCGTCGCCAGTCCATGTCGATGACGGTCAGCGCCGTCTCGTCCCGGTCCAGCGCGTGCCGCAGCGCGGTGACAGCCGGCTCCGGCGCCATCTCGTTGATGCCGTGGCGGCGCATCCGGTCACCGACCGCGCCGTCGACGGTGGCACCGTCGCCCCACGGGCCCCAGGAGAGCGTGGTGGCGGGCAGCCCCTCGGCGCGCCGCCGCTCGGCGAAGGCCTGCAGATAGGCGTTGCCCGGGGCCTGGTTGCCCTGCCCCGGCGCCCCGAAGACCGCGGAGAAGTGCGAGAAGAGCACGAACGCGGAGAGCTCCAGATCGCGGGTGAGCTCGTGCAGATGGCGCGTGGCGTCGACCTTCAGCCGCAGCACCCGGTCCATCTGGTCAGGCGTCAGCGCCTCGATCACCCCGTCCTCGACCACCGCGGCGGTGTGCACGACGGCGGTCAGCGGCCGCTCGGCCGGGACCTCCGCGAGCAGCGCGGCCAGCGCGTCCCGGTCGGCGACGTCGCAGGCGGCGACGGTGACCTCGGCGCCCAGCGCGACGAGCTCCTCGCGCAGCTCGGCCGCGCCCGGCGCGTCCGCGCCACGACGACTGGCGAGCAGCAGGTGCTCGGCGCCGTTGCGGGCCAGCCAACGGGCCACCTGCGCGCCCAGGGTGCCGGTGCCGCCGGTGACCAGTGTGGTGCCGGACGGCTGCCAGTCCCGTACGGCCGGGGTGTCGGCCAGCGCGGCCCGCACCAGGCGCGGCCCGAGGACGCCGGTCGCGCGGATCGCCACCTGGCCCTCGTCGCCGTCGCCCGCGAGCACTCCGGCCAGCCGGCCCAGTGCCCGCTCGTCCAGGGTTTCGGGCAGGTCGACCAGACCGCCCCAGCGCTCCAGGTGCTCCAGGGCGGCCACCCGGCCGAGGCCCCAGATCAGCGCCTGCTCGGGCGACTCCAGCCGGTCCGAACGGCCGGTGGAGACGGCACCGCGGGTGGCGCACCACAGCGGCGCGGCGATCCCCGCGTCGCCCAGCGCCTGGACCAGCGACAGTTGCGCGGCGGCACCGGCGGGGAGGGCGGAGTGCCCCGGGTACGGGCGCTCGTCCAGCGCCAGCAGCGACAGCACGCCGTCGTAGGCCGCGTCGTCCCCGGTGAGCTCGGCGCGCACCAGGGCGGCCAGCGCCTCCCGGTCCGTCGCCGTGGCGTCCACCGTGAGCCGCCGTACGTCGGCGCCCCGCTCGCCCAGGGCGGCGGCGACGGCCGCCGCGCGCTCGTCCTCGGTCCCCGGCGCGACCAGCAGCCAGGAGCCGGAGAGCTGCGCGGACGGCCCCTCGGGCAGCTGCTTCCAGGTCACGCGGTAGCGCCAACTGTCCACAGCGGACTGCTCGCGGGCCTGCTTGCGCCAGGCGGAGAGCGCCGGCAGTACGGCGCTGAGCGGCTGCGAGCCGTCGACCGCGAGCTCCTGGGCCAGCGTCTGCCAGTCCTCACGCTCCACGGTCTCCCAGAAACGGGCGTCCACCGGGTCGGCCTGCGCCGCCCCGGCCGCCCGCGCGGGCGCCGCCTCCGGCCAGAACCGCTCGGTCCGGAAGGCGTAGGTGGGGAGTTCGACGCGTGCGGCGCCGGTGCCCTCGTAGACCGCGTCCCAGTCGACGTCGACACCGCGCGTCCACGCATCGCCCAGCGAGGTGAAGAAGCGCTCCAAGCCACCCTCGTCACGGCGCAGCGATCCGATGACGGCGGCCTCGCGGCCCGCGTCCTCGGCAGTCTCCTGCACACCCATCGTCAGCACGGGGTGCGCGCTGGACTCGATGAAGGCTCCGAAGCCCTCGTCGAGCAGACGACGGACAGCACCTTCGAGCTCGACGGTCTGACGGAGGTTGGTGAACCAGTAGTCCGCGTCCAGCTCGGGACCCTTGACCCACTCCCCCGTCACCGTGGACAGGAACGGCACCTCGGCCGCCCGAGGCTGTACGGGAGCCAGAAGTTCACGCAGCTCGTCGCGCAGCAGCTCGACCTGGGCGGAGTGCGAGGCGTAATCCACCGGCACCTTACGGGCCCGCACCTCGTCCGCCTCACACGAAGCGATCAGCTCATCGAGAGCCGTGGGCTCACCGGAAACCACAACGGACGACGGCCCATTGACGGCCGCCACCGAGATGCGGGATTCACCCCACGCGGCGATCCGATCCCGGACCTCGGCCACCGGCAGCGCTATGGACACCATGCCGCCCTTGCCCGCCAGCACCCGGCCAATAGCCTGGCTGCGCAACGCGACAACACGGGCAGCATCCTGGAGCGAGAGAATCCCCGCCACACACGCGGCCGCGATCTCACCCTGCGAGTGACCGACCACAGCGTCCGCACGCACACCGAACGAGCGCCACAGCTCCGCCAGCGAAACCATCACGGAGAACAGCACCGGCTGGACCACGTCCACCCGCTCCAACGACGGCGCACCCTCCACGCCACGCAGCACATCCACCAACGACCAGTCGCAGAACTCCGCGAGCGCCGCAGCGCACTCTTCGATCCTGGCGGCGAACACCGGCGAAGCGTCCATGAGCTGGACCGCCATGCCGACCCACTGCGAGCCCTGGCCGGGGAAGACGAAGGCGACCTGTCCGCCGACGGCCGAACCCTGCACCACGCCCGCGGCCATGCCGCCCTCGGCGAGAGTCGTAAGGCCGGCCAGCAGCTCGTCGCGGTCCTCGGCGACGATCGCCGCACGGCGCTCCAGGGCGGAGCGGGTGACGGCGAGCGAGTAGCCCACGTCCACCGGGCGGGCGCCGGTGTCGGCCCCCAGCCGGTCCAGCAGCTTGGCGGCCTGCGCGCGCAGCGCCGCCTCGCCCTTGGCGGAGAGCACCCACGGCAGCACGCCCGGCCGGCGCGTCGGCGCCTCGGCCTCGGCCGGCTCCTCCGCCGGGGCCTGCTCGACGATGACGTGCGCGTTGGTGCCGCTGAAGCCGAAGGCGGAGATGCCCGCGCGGCGCGGACGTCCGGTCTCCGGCCAGGCCGTGGCCTCCCGCGCGAGCGCCACCGAGCCGGCCGCCCAGTCGATGTGCGGGGAGGGCTCGTCGATGTGCAGCGACTCGGGCACCACGCCCTGTCGCATGGCGAGAACCATCTTCATGACGCCCGCGATGCCCGCGGCGCCCTGGGTGTGGCCGATGTTGGACTTGACGGAGCCCAGCAGCAGCGGCTGGTCGGCCGGGCGGTCCTGGCCGTACGTCGCGAGCAGCGCCTGCGCCTCGATCGGGTCGCCGAGGGCGGTGCCGGTGCCGTGTGCCTCGACGACGTCCACGTCGGCGGTGGACAGCCGGGCGTTGGCCAGGGCGCGTCGGATGACGCGCTGCTGGGACGGGCCGTTGGGCGCGGTCAGGCCGTTGCTCGCGCCGTCCTGGTTGATGGCGGTGCCGCGGACCACGGCGAGCACCTTGTGGCCGTTCTTCCGGGCGTCGGAGAGCCGCTCCAGGAGGAGCACGCCCACGCCCTCGGCCGGGCCGAAGCCGTCGGCGTCCGCCGAGAACGCCTTGCAGCGGCCGTCCCGGGACAGCCCGCGCTGCCGGCTGAACTCGATGAACAGGCCGGGCGTGGACATCACGTGGACGCCGCCGGCCAGCGCCAGCGAGCACTCCCCCAGCCGCAGCGCCTGCACCGCAAGGTGCATCGCCACCAGGGACGCCGAGCAGGCCGTGTCGACGGTGACCGCCGGGCCCTCCAGGCCGAAGACGTAACTGACCCGGCCGGAGAGCACGCTGGCGGAGTTGCCGGTGCCCAGATGCCCGCCGAAGTCCTCCTCGGCGTCCAGCGCGACCGACAGGTAGTCGGAGGCGTTGATGCCGGCGAAGACGCCGGTCTGGCTGCCGCGCAGGGCGGCCGGATCGATGCCCGCCCGCTCGAACGCCTCCCAGGAGGTCTCAAGCAGCAGCCGCTGCTGCGGGTCCATGGCGAGGGCCTCGCGCGGCGAGATCCCGAAGAACCCCGAGTCGAACCGGGTGGCGTCGGCGAGGAATCCGCCCTCGCGGGTGTAGGTGGTGTCCGGGGTGTCCGGGTCCGCGTCGAACAGGTTCTGCAGGTCCCAGCCGCGGTCGGCGGGGAATTCCGTCGCCGCGTCGCCGCCGGCGGCCAGCAGCCGCCACAGTTCTTCGGGGGTGCGGATGTCGCCGGGGAACCGGCAGCTCATTGCGACGATGGCGATCGGCTCGCGGGCCTGGTCCTCGATTCCCTGAAGGCGCCGGTACGCCTCGTCGAGGTCTGTGGTGACCTTCTTCAGATATTCGCGGAGCTTTGCTTCATTCGCCATGTGGCGCTTCCTATTCGAATGCGGTGGATCGTCGGGGTGGTCTGTGGGGTGGTGCTGCCGCGCTTCGGGCCGCTGAATTCCCCGTTGTTCGCGGGCCGGGCTTTCACGCCCGGCCCGCTCGGTCTTCTCAGCTCTTGCCGAACCTCTTGTCGATGAAGTCGAAGAGCTCGTCGTCACTGGCCTCTTCGAGCACGTTCGCCCCGGCGGTGTCATCCGCGGCGTTCCGGATGTCGTTCCACTTCGTCAGCAGGGACTGCAGGCGCACCGCGACGCGGTCGTGGGCGTCCTCGTCCTCGGTCAACGCGGCCAGGTCCTCCGGCGCCTGGGCCGACAGGATGTTCTCCAGCCGCTCCAGCTCCTCCAGGACGGAGTGCCCGGGCTCGGCGGCCTGCGGTGCCACCTCTTCCCGCAGCCGGTGCGCGAGCGCCAGCGGGGTCGGGTAGTCGTAGACCAGCGTCGCCGAGAGCCGCAGTCCGCTGGCCGCGTCGAGGCGGTTGCGGAGCTCCACGGCGGTCAGCGAGTCGAAGCCGAGCTCCTTGAACGCCTGCTCGGCGCCGACCTGTTCCGTGGACGCGTAGCCCAGGACGGCCGCCACCTGACGGCGCACCAGATCCAGCACGGTGCGCTGCTGCTCCGCCTCGGAGAGGCCGGCGAGGCGTGCCGCCAGCGTCTCCGCCGTGGCCTCGGCGGCCACGGTCGCGCGTCCGGACTCCGCGGCGCGGCGGGCGGGGACGCGCACCAGGCCGCGGTAGAGCGGCTGCAGCTCCCCGGCGGCGGCGTTGGCGCGCAGGGCGGCCAGGTCCAGCCGCACCGGCACCAGCACCGGCTCACCGGTCCCGTGCGCCGCGTCGAACAGGGCCAGGCCCTCCGCCGCGGACAGCGGCAGCACACCGCCGCGCGCCGACCGGTCGAGGTCGGCCGCGCCGAGCGTGCCTGCCATGCCGCGCTCCTCGGCCCACATGCCCCACACCAGGGACACGGCGGCCAGCCCGCGGGCCCGGCGGTGCCGGGCGAGTGCGTCCAGGAAGACGTTGGCCGCCGAATAGCTGCCCTGGCCGGGGCTGCCGAGGGTACCTGCCGCCGCCGAGTAGAGCACGAAGGCGGACAGGTCCAACTCCCGGGTCAGCTCGTGCAGGTTCACCGCCGCGTCGACCTTGGGCGCGAGCACCCGGTCCACCCGCTCCGGCGTCAGCAGGTCGATGACGCCGTCGTCGAGCACGCCCGCGGTGTGCACCACGGCCGTCAGCGGATGCTCCGCCGGGACGTCCGCCAGCAGAGCGGCCAGCGCCTCCCGGTCGGCGGCGTCGCAGGCGGCCACGGTGGCCTCGGCGCCCAGCTCCCGCAGTTCCGCGGTCAGTTCGGCCATGCCCTCGGCGGCCGGACCGCGTCGGCTGACGAGCAGCAGGTGGCGGGCGCCGTGCTCGGCGACCAGGTGCCGGGCCAGCAGCCGGCCCAGACCACCGGTGGCCCCGGTGATCAGGACGGTGCCCTCGGGGTCGACGGCACCCGCCCAGGCCGGCGTGCCGGCCTCGGCCTCGGTCCCGACCCGGGCCAGGCGCGGCGCGTACGCCGTGCCCGCGCGGAGCGCGATCTCCGGCTCGCCCGTGGCCAGCGCGCCCGGGACGGCCGCGAACGACGCTGCCCCCGACTCCGTCCAGGGGGACCCCAGGCCGTCGATGTCCAGCAGCAGGAACTGCTCGGGGTTCTCCGCCTGCGCGGCCCGCAGCAGACCCCAGACCGGGGCCGTCACCAGGTCGGCGACCTCGGTGTCATCGGCCGCGGCGACCGCGCCGCGGGTGACGACCACCAGCCGCGCGGCGCCCGGCCGACCGCCGTTCAGCCACTCCTGAAGCAGGTTCAGGGCGTGGTGGACGGCGGTGTGGACGGCTCCGGCGAGGTCCTCGCCGGCCGCGTCGCCGGGCTCGTGCAGCAGCGGCAGCAGCACCGTCTCCGGTGCGGAACCGCCCGCCGCGACGGCCGCGTTCAGCGCCGCGAGGTCGTCGTACGCCTCGACACGCACCCCGGCCGACTCCAGCGCCGCGCCCAGCTTGAGCTCGTCGCCGCCGATGACGGCGAACCGCTCGGCGGGGACCGCCTGGGCGACCGGCAGCGCCGTCCAGTCGACGCGGAACAGCGACTCGTGGCCGCCGTCCGTGGCCGTGGACGCACCGGCGATCCGGTCCACGTCCAGCGGCCGGGTGGCCAGCGCGTCGACGGTCGCGACGAGCGAGCCCGCCGCGTCGGCCAGGACCACCGAGACCGCCCCGTCCTGGGCCGGGTCGGCGGCCGGGGCCAGCCGTACCCGCAGCGCGTCCGCGCCGATCGCGCGCACGCTCACCCCGCGCCACGAACCCGCCAGCGCGGCACCGTCGGTGTCCGCGGCCAGCAGTGCCAGCGGCTGGAGCGCGGCGTCCAGCAGTGCCGGGTGCAGTGCGAAGCGCGCCGCCTCCGGCTGCCGGTCCTCCGCGAGGCGGACCTCGGCGAAGAGCTCCGCACCACGCCGCCAGACGCGCTCCAGGCCCTGGAAGGCCGGGCCGTGCGACAGACCGGTCCGGGCCAGCCGGGCGTAGACCTCGTCGGCCGGCACCGGCTGTGCCTCGGCCGGCGGCCAGGCGGACAGCCCGGCCGGGCTCGCCGCGGCCCCTCCGGTGGCCAGCAGGCCACTGGCGTGCCGGGTCCACGGCTGGTCCGCCCCTTCCGGACGGGAGTGGACGGCCAGCGTGCGGCGGCCGGCGTCGTCGGGCTCGCCGACCGACACCCGCAGTTGCACCCCGCCGTGCTCCGGAAGCACCAGCGGCGCCTCCAGGGTCAGCTCCTCCAGCAGTTCGCAGCCGGCGTGGTCACCGGCGCGGACGGCCAGCTCGACGAAGGCCGAGCCGGGCACCAGCGCCGTGTCGCCGACCGCGTGGTCGGCCAGCCAGCCGTGCGAACGCAGCGACAGCCGGCCGGAGAAGAGGAACGCGTCCGAGTCGGGCAGCTCCACCGCGGCACCCAGCAGGGGGTGACCGGCGGCGCCGAGCCCCATCGAGGCGAACTCGTCGAGGCCCAGCAGGGCGTCGGCCCAGTAGTGCCGCTGCTGGAAGGCGTACGTCGGCAGGGCCACGCGGCGCGCGCCCGTACCGGCGAAGAACGCCTCCCAGTCCGGGGCCGTGCCCCGGACGAACAGCCGCGCCAGCGCGTCCGTCGCCGCCTGCGCCTCCGGCCTGCCCTTGCGCAGCGCCGGTACGAGCTCGGCGCGGCCGGGCTCGGCCAGGCACTCCTGGGCCATGGCGGTCAGCACCCCGTCGGGGCCCAGCTCCACGAAGGTCGTGACGCCGTGCTCCTCCAGGGCTCGGATGCCGTCGAGGAAGCGGACGGCCTCGCGGACGTGACGCACCCAGAAGTCCGGGCTGGTGATCTCCTCGGCGGAGACCAGCGCGCCGGTCAGGTTGGAGACGATCGGGATGCGCGGAGCCTCGTACGACAGACCCTCGGCCACCGTGCGGAACTCCTCCAACATGCCGTCCATGCGCGGCGAGTGGAAGGCGTGGCTGACGGTGAGGCGCTTCGTCTTACGACCCTGCGCCTCGAAGGCAGCGGCAATCGCAAGCGCCGCGTCCTCGTCACCCGCGACGACCACGGACTGCGGGCCGTTGAGGGCAGCGATGCTCACGCGCTCGGTCAGCAGCGGCAGCACCTCCTCCTCGGACGCCTGCACGGCGATCATCGCGCCACCGGCGGGGAGTTCCTGCATCAGGCGACCGCGCGCGGCCACCAGGGTGCAGGCGTCCGCCAGCGACAGCACACCCGCGACATGCGCGGCGGCCAGCTCACCGATCGAGTGACCGGAGAGGAAGTCCGCCTTGATGCCCCATGCCTCGACGAGGCGGAACAGCGCGACCTCGACCGCGAACAGCGCGGGCTGGGTGTACCGGGTCTGGTTCAGCAGCTCGGCGTCGTCACCGAACACCACGTCCTTCAACGGACGCTCAAGGTGCCCGTCCAAGTGCGCGCACACCTCGTCCAGCGCATCCGCGAACACTGGGAAGGACTCGTACAGTTCACGGCCCATGCCGAGCCGCTGGCTGCCCTGACCGGTGAAGAGGAACGCCGTCTTGCCGGCCGTGGCCGAGCCCTGGACGAGCCCGGGCTCAGCCGACTCGCCGCGGGCGAGGGCGGCCAGACCGCGCAGCAGCCCGTCCCGGTCCCCGGCGGCCAGTACGGCCCGGTGGTCCAGGGCGCTGCGGGTCGTGGCGAGCGAGTACGCCACGTCCACCGCGTCGGCCTCGGGCCGCTCGGCGAGGTGCGCCCGCAGCCGCTCGGCCTGGCCGCGCAGCGCGGCCTCCGACTTGCCCGACAGCACCCACGGCAGCACCGGGAGCCCCGTCACCGGAGCGGTGGCGGCGGTCTCCGCCGGCAGCTGCTCGGGCGCCTGCTCCAGGACCGTGTGGGCGTTGGTGCCGCTGATGCCGAACGCGGAGACCGCGGCCCGGCGCGGGCGGCCGGTCTCCGGCCACTCCACCGACTCGGTCAGCAGCGCGATCTCGCCCGCCGACCAGTCGACGTGCGGGGTCGGCGCGTCGACGTGCAGCGTCTGCGGCAGCACCCCGTGCTGAAGCGCCAGCACCATCTTCATCACACCCGCGACGCCCGCCGCGGCCTGCGTGTGACCGATGTTGGACTTGATCGAGCCCAGGTAGAGCGGCTCGCCGACCGTGCGCTCCTGGCCGTAGGTGGCCAGGAGGGCCTGTGCCTCGATCGGGTCGCCCAGCGTCGTGCCCGTGCCGTGCGCCTCGACCGCGTCGACCTCGGCGGCCGAGATGCCCGCGCTGGCCAGCGCCTGCCGGATCACCCGCTGCTGCGACGGACCGTTCGGCGCCGTCAGACCATTGCTCGCACCGTCCTGGTTGATCGCGCTACCACGCACGATCGCCAGCACCGGGTGACCGTTCTTCTGCGCGTCGGAGAGCCGCTCGACGAGCAGCATGCCGACACCCTCACCCCAGCCCGTACCGTCCGCACCGGCCGCGAACGCCTTGATCCGGCCGTCCGTTGCGAGCCCGCGCTGCTTGCTGAACTCGACGAACGAGCCCGGCGTGGACATCACGGTCACACCGCCCGCGAGGGCGAGCGAGCACTCGCCGTTGCGCAGCGCCTGGATGGCCCAGTGCAGCGCGACCAGCGACGAGGAGCACGCAGTGTCGACGGTGACCGCCGGACCTTCCAGGCCCAGGGCGTACGAGACCCGGCCGGACATGACGCTGGCCGCGTTGCCCGTGCCCATGAAGCCGTCGCCGCCGTCGGACGAGTTGAGCACCAGCGACATGTAGTCCTGGCCGTTGGTGCCGGCGAAGACGCCGACCTGCCGGCCGCGCAGCGCGGCCGGGTCGATGCCCGCCCGCTCGAACGCCTCCCAGCTGGTCTCCAGCAGCAGGCGCTGCTGCGGGTCCATCGCGACGGCCTCGCGCGGCGAGATCCCGAAGAACGCCGCGTCGAAGGCCCCGGCGTCCGTCAGGAAGCCGCCCTCACGGACGTACGTGGTGTTCTCACCGTCGGACTCCGGGTCGTACAGCCCCTCGACGTCCCAGCCGCGGTCGGCGGGGAAGCCGGTGACCGCGTCCCGGCCGGAGGCCAGCAGCTTCCACAGCTCCTCGGGGGTGGTCACGCCGCCGGGGAAGCGGCAGCTCATCGACACGATCGCGATCGGGTCGTCGGCCACGGCCGCCACGGAGGCGGCGGGACCGGCGACGGGCTCGCTCTCCTCGCCCAGGACCTCGGTCCTGAGGTGGTCGGCGAGCGCCGCCGACGACGGGTAGTCGTAGACCAGGGTGGGCGGCAGCCGCAGCCCGGTCACGGAGTTGAGCCGGTTGCGCAGCTCGACCGCGGTCAGCGAGTCGAAGCCCAGCTCCTTGAAGGCGCGTCCGGCCTCGACCTCCGCCGCGTCGGCGTGGCCCAGCACGTCCGCCACCGCGGAGCGCACCAGGTCGAGCAGCGCCTGCTCGGCCTCGGCGCGGGACAGCCCGGCCAGCCGTCGGGCGAGTGAGGACTCGCCCTCGGCCGCCGCGCCCGCACCGGGCGCCTGTGCCGCTTCGGCCTCCAGCGCGGTGCGCGCCTCGGGCAGTTCGAGCAGCAGGGCGCTCGGCCGCGAGGCGGTGAAGCCCGGCGCGAGCAGCGCCCAGTCGATGTCCGCGATGGTCACCGCGGTCTCGTCCAGGTCGAGTGCCCGCTGCAGCGCGGCGATCGCCAGCTCCGCCGCCATCGGCGGCACGCCGGCGCGGCGCATGCGCTGCTCCAGGGCATCGTCGCCGGCCATGCCGCCCTCGGCCCACGGGCCCCACGCGATCGACGTCGCGGGCAGGCCCTCGGCTCGCCGGCGCTCGGCCAGCGCGTCCAGGAAGGCGTTCGCGGCAGCGTAGTTGCCCTGCCCGGCGGCGCCCATGGAACCGGCTGTCGAGGAGAAGAGCACGAACGCCGACAGGTCCAGATCCCGCGTCAGCTCGTCCAGGTTGGCCGCGGCCTCCGCCTTGGCGCGCAGGACGGTCGCGAAGCGCTCGGGGGTGAGCGCGTCCAGCACGCCGTCGTCCAGCACGCCGGCCGCGTGCACCACGGCAGTCAGCGGCAGCTCCGCGGGCAGCCCGGCCAGGAGACCGGCCAGGGCCTCCCGGTCGGCCACGTCACAAGCCGCGACCGTGACCTGAGCGCCCAGCGCGACGAGTTCGTCGCGCAGCTCGGCCGCGCCCGGCGCGTCCACGCCGCGACGGCTGGTCAGCACCAGGTGCTCGGCACCCTGGCCCACGAGCCAGCGCGCTACATGGCCGCCCAGCGCACCGGTGCCACCGGTGACCAGCACCGAGCCGGCGCCCGGTCGCCAGGTCCGGCCGGCCTTCGCCGGGGCCGTGCCCCGGGTGAGCCGGCGCCCGAAGACACCGGAGGAGCGGACCGCCACCTGGTCCTCGCCACCACGGCCGGAGAGCACCCCGGCGAGGCGCGCCAGCGCCCGCTCGTCCGCCGTCTCCGGCAGGTCGACCAGACCGCCCCAGCGCTCCGGGAGCTCCAGCGCCGCCACCCGGCCCAGGCCCCAGACCCGCGCCTGCACCGGGTCGACCGGCGCGTCGGAGCGGCCCACGGAGACCGCGCCACGGGTGGCCACCCACAGCGGGGCGTCCACGGCGGCGTCGCCCAGCGCCTGGGTCAGCGCGAGCGTACGGTGCAGCCCCGCGGCACCCGCGGCGGCCAGCAGCGAGAACACGCCCGCCACCGCACCGTCCCCGGCCTCCGCGCGCAGCCGCTCGGCCACCGAAGCGCGGTCGCCCTCGGCGCCCAGCTCGACGACCCGGGCCTCGGCGCCGCGTGCCGCCAGCGTCCGTACGACGCCCTCGGCCCACGCCGCACCGGCCTGGTCCGCGGCGGTGACGACCAGCCAACGACCACTCGGCGCGCCGTCGGCACGGAGGGTCACCGGCTTCCACGTCGCCTGGTAGCGCCAGGCGTCGACGGTCGACAGCTCGGTCTGCTGACGCCGCCACGAGGACAGCATCGGCAGGACGGCGCTCAGCGAGGAGAGCTCCTCGGCGTCTTCGGAGCGCAGCGTGCCCGCGAGGGCCTCCAGGTCCTCGCGCTCGACGGCCTCCCAGAACCGCGCGTCCACCGCGTCCGAAGTCGGCGCGCCGCCCTGGGCAGGCCCCTCGGGGGACTCGACCCAGTAGCGCCGGCGCTCGAAGGCGTACGTCGGCAGGTCGACCCGCGTGGCCTCCGTCCCGGCGAAGAACGCCGTCCAGTCCAGGGCGACACCCCGGACGTGCAGCGCGGCCAGCGCACCGGTCACCGACTCGGCCTCGGCACGCCCCTTGCGCAGCGCGGGGACGAACGCCGCGCCCTCGCCGGTGAAGCACTCCTGCGCCATCGCGGTCAGCACGCCGTCGGGGCCCAACTCCACGAAGGTCGAGACGCCCTGAGCCTCCAGGGTCCGCACCACATCCAGGAAGCGGACCGCCTCGCGGACGTGCCGGACCCAGAACTCCGGGCTCGTGATCTCCTCGGCGGAGACCGGCGCGCCCGTCAGACCGGAGACGACCGGGATGCGCGGGGCCTCGTACGACAGGCCCTCGGCGACCGTGCGGAACGCCTCCAACATGCCGTCCATGCGCGGCGAGTGGAAGGCGTGGCTGACGGTGAGGCGCTTGGTCTTACGACCCTGCGCCTCGAAACCGGCCGCAATCGCGAGCGCCGCGTCCTCGTCACCCGCGACCACCACGGAAGCAGGGCCGTTGAGAGCGGCGATGCTGACACCCTCCGTCAGCAGCGGCAGCACCTCGTCCTCGGAAGCCTGCACCGCGATCATCGCGCCACCGGCCGGAAGCTCCTGCATCAGGCGACCGCGCGCGGCCACCAGCTTGGAAGCATCAGCAAGGGACAGCACCCCAGCCACATGCGCGGCGGCCAGCTCACCGATCGAGTGACCGGCCAGCACGTCGGCCCTGGCACCCCACGCCTCGACGAGACGGAACAGCGCCACCTCGATGGCGAACAGCGCGGGCTGGGTGTACCGGGTCTGGTTCAGTAGCTCGGCGTCGTCACCGAAGACCACGGTCTTCAGCGGCTGTTCCAGGTGCCGGTCCAGCTCGTCGCAGACCGCGTCCAGCGCCTCCGCGAACGCCGGGTACGCGGCGTACAGTTCGCGGCCCATGCCGAGTCGCTGGCTGCCCTGGCCCGTGAACAGGAACGCCGTCCCGCTCTCGGTGGCGGTTCCTGTGATCAGGCCCGCGGCGGTGGTGCCGCGCGCCAGGGCGCCCAGTCCGGCGCGGAGGCCGGCGAGGTCGTCGGCGACGACCGCCGCGCGCCGCTCCAGTGCCGCCCGGCCGGTCGCCAGCGAGTAGGCCACGTCGGTGGCGGCCGTCTCGGTGTGCGCGGCGAGGTGGGCGAGGAGCCGCTCGGCCTGGCCGCGCAGCGCGGCCTCGGACTTGCCCGACAGCACCCACGGGACCGCCGGGAGCTCCGCCGCCGGGGCGGCGGGCCGGGCGGGAGCCTGCTCGGGCGCCTGCTCCAGGATGGTGTGGGCGTTGGTGCCGCTCACACCGAAGGAGGAGATCGCCGCGCGGCGCACCCGGCCGGTCTCCGGCCAGGCCCGTGCCTCGGTCAGCAGCTCGATGTCACCGGCCGCCCAGTCGACGTGCGGGGTGGGCTCGTCCACGTGCAGCGTCTGCGGCAGCACACCATGGCGCATCGCCATGACCATCTTGATGATGCCGCCGACACCGGCGGCGGCCTGGGTGTGACCCACGTTCGACTTGAAGGAGCCCAGCCACAGGGGCTGTCCCTCGGGCCGCTCCTGGCCGTAGGTGGCCAGCAGCGCCTGCGCCTCGATGGGGTCGCCCAGGGTGGTGCCGGTGCCGTGCGCCTCGACGGCGTCGACCTCGGCGGCCGAGACGCCCGCGTTGGCCAGCGCCGCGCGGATGACGCGCTGCTGCGACGGGCCGTTGGGAGCGGTCAGGCCGTTGCTCGCGCCGTCCTGGTTGACCGCGGAGCCCCGCACCACGGCGAGGACCGGGTGGCCGTTGCGGCGGGCGTCCGAGAGCCGCTCGACGAGCAGCATGCCCGCACCCTCGGACCAGCCGGTGCCGTCCGCCGCGGCCGCGAAGGACTTGCAGCGGCCGTCGGTCGAAAGGCCCTGCTGGCGGCTGAAGTCGATGAACGTGTCGGGGGTGGCCATGACGGTCACACCACCGGCGAGCGCCATCGTGCACTCACCGTTGCGCAGCGCCTGCGCCGCGAGGTGCAGGGCGACCAGCGACGAGGAGCACGCCGTGTCGATGGTGACCGCCGGGCCCTCCAGGCCGAAGGTGTACGACACCCGGCCGGAGGCGACGCTGCCCGCGGCGCCGGTGCCGAGGTAGCCCTCCAGGTCCTCCGGGACGCCCGTCAGGCGCGTCAGGTAGTCGTGGTACATCACACCGGCGAAGACGCCGGTCCGGCTGCCGCGCACCGAGGTCGGGTCGATGCCCGCCCGCTCGAACGCCTCCCAGCTGGTCTCCAGCAGCAGTCGCTGCTGCGGGTCCATCGCCATGGCCTCACGCGGGTTGATCCCGAAGAACGCCGGGTCGAACTCGGCGGCGTCGTGCAGGAATCCGCCCTCGATGGTGGAGCTGGTGCCGGACGCGCCGGGGGTGCCGCCGTTCAGTGCCTCCAGGTCCCAGCCACGGTCCGCCGGGAAGCCGGAGATCGCGTCCACCGAGCCCAGGACGAGCTGCCACAGCTCCTCGGGGCTGGTGATCCCGCCCGGGAAGCGGCAGCTCATGCCGACGATGGCGATCGGCTCGTCGTCGGCCACGACGGCGGTGGTGTCCGGGGCCGTGGTGACGACCTCGTCGCCGACCAGCTCGGTCCGCAGGTGACGGGCGAGGACCGTCGGGTCCGGATAGTCGAAGATCAACGTGGCCGGCAGCCGCAGCCCCGTCACCGCGTTCAGCTGATTACGCAGCTCGACCGCGGTCAGCGAATCGAAACCGAGCTCCTTGAACGCCCGGCCCGAACCGACGGTCTCCGCCCCGGCATAGCCGAGAACAGCCGCCACCTGGCCACGGACCAGGTCCAGCAGCATCCGCTCCTGCTCCGCCGGGCTCAACCCGGCAAGCCGCTGCACGAGACCCGACTCGCCCGCACCCGCCGCGACGGCGTCGACCGCGCGTCGCGCCGGCACCCGCACCAGCCCGCGCAGCAGCGCGGAGACGGGGCCGTTCGCGGCCTGCGTGCGCAGCGCCGGGAGATCCAGCCGCATCGGGACCAGCGTCGGCTCGCCCGTGGTGAGGGCGGCGTCGAAGAGCCGCAGGCCGTCGGCGACGGACAGCGGGGGCACTCCGGCGCGCCGCATCCGGGTGATGTCGGCCTCGTCCAGGGTGTCACCCATGCCGCCACCGGCCCACAGACCCCAGGCGAGGGCGGTCGCGGGCAGGTCCTGCGCCCTGCGGTGCTCGGCGAGAGCGTCCAGGAAGGCGTTGGCAGCGGCGTAGTTGCCCTGGCCAGGGCCGCCGAAGACACCGGCGGCCGAGGAGAACACCACGAACGCCGACAGGTCCAGGTCCCGCGTGAGCTCGTGCAGGTTCCAGGCCGCGTCCACCTTCGGGCGGAAGACGTGCGCCAGGCGCTCCGGGGTCAGCGAGCCGACCGTGCCGTCGTCGAGCACACCGGCGGTGTGCAGCACGGCGGTCAGCGGGTGCGCGGCCGGAACGTCCGCCAGGACGGCGCCCAGCGCCTCCCGGTCGGCCACGTCACACGCCGCCCACGTCACCGACGCACCGGCTCCGGTGAGCTCTGCCGCCAGCTCGGCCGCACCGGGCGCCTCGGCGCCCCGACGGCTCACCAACAACAGGTGCCGCACGCCCTGTTCGGCCACCAGGTGCCGGGCGAACAGCCCGCCCAGCGAGCCGCTGGCGCCCGTCACCAGCACCGTGCCGTCCGGGTTCCACACGGTGGCGTCGGCGTCGTCCGCCGAGGCAGCGCGGGCCAGTCGCGGCGCCTTGAGGGCGCCCTCCCGGATCGCGGTCTCGGGCTCGCCGGCGGTCAGCGCGGCGGGCAGCGCACCGAGCGAGTCGGCGTGCCCGTCGAGGTCCACCAGCAGGAAGCGGTCCGGGTTCTCCGACTGCGCCGAGCGCAGCAGGCCCCGTACGGTCGCGCCCGCCAGGTCGGTCACCGGCGCACCGGCCTCGGTGGCCACGGCCCCCGAGGTCAGCACCACCAGCCGGGAGTCGGCGAAGCGCTCCTCCGCCACCCACGCCTGCACCAGGGCGAGCGCCTCGGCGCCGGCCCGGTGGGCGACGGCGGCCGCGTCCTCGTCGGCCCCGTCCGCGGACGGGGAGACGAAGACGAACTCCGGTGCCTTGGCGCCGTTTTCGACCGCCTCGACGAGGTCGGTGTACGTGGCGTACGCCGGAACGTCCGCTCCGACGAGGGCGGCGGAGCCGAGGACCGCCCAGCGGTCGTCGGCGGCCGCGGCGGACGCCGCCGCGAGCTCGGTCCACTCCACGCGGAACAGCGACTCGTGGTAGGTCGTCCGGGCGTTGCGCAGCTGCTCGTCCGAGACCGGGCGCAGCGCGAGCGACTCGACGGCGGCGACCGGCGCGCCGGTCGCGTCCGCGATCTCCAGCAGCACGCCGTCGCCGCCGGTGGCGGCCATCCGGACGCGCAGGGCGGAGGCGCCGCTGGCGAGCAGCGACACCCCGGCCCAGGCGAACGGCAGCCGGCCCTGGGTCTCGGTGCCGCCCAGGCCGCCGAGGCCCAGCGCGTGCAGCGCCGAGTCCAGCAGCGCGGGGTGCAGCCCGAAGTCCGCGGCCTGCGCGTCCTCGGGCAGCTGCACCTCGGCGAAGATCTCGCCGTCGCGCCGCCACGCCCTGCGCAGGCCCTGGAAGGCCGGGCCATAGGCGAAGCCGACGTCCCGCAGGTGCTCGTAGCGGTCCTCGACCGCCACCTCGGCCGCGCCCTTCGGCGGCCACACACCCAGCTCGAAGGCCGGCTCCGAGCGGTCCGCGGCGGCCAGCACACCGCTGGCGTGCCGGGTCCACGGCTCCTCGGCCGGGAGGTCCTCCAGGCGGGAGTGGAAGGTCAGGGGGCGGCGGCCCGACTCGTCGGCCGCGCCGACCCACAGCCGCAGCTGGACCCCGCCCTGCTCGGGCAGGACCAGCGGCGCCTCCAGCGTCAGCTCTTCGAGGTGCTCGCAACCGACCTGGTCACCGGCGCGAATGGCCAGCTCCACGAAGGCCGTTCCCGGCAGCAGGACCGTGTCCATGATGGTGTGGTCCGCGAGCCAGGGGTGGGTGGACAGCGCCAGGCGGTTGGTGAACAGCATCCCGTCCGCGCCCGGCAGCTCGGCGCTCGCGCCGAGCAGCGGGTGCCCGGCCCGGCCGAGACCCACGGCCGCGACGTCCCCGAGGTACAGCGAGGACACCTTCGGCCAGTAGCGCTCGCGCTGGAAGGCGTACGTCGGCAGCTCGATCCGCGCGGCACCGGTGCCCGCGTAGTACGCAGCCCAGTCCACCTTCGCACCGCAGACGTGCGCCCGCGCCACGGCCGCGGTGAGTGCCTCGGCCTCGGCACGGTCCTTGCGCAGCACCGGCACGAAGGCCGCGCCCTCACCGGTGACGCACTCCTGCGCCATCGCGGAGAGCACCCCGTCCGGGCCCAGCTCGACGAAGGTGGTGACGCCCTGCGCCTCCAACGTCCGCACGCCGTCGAGGAATCGGACCGCCTCGCGGACGTGGCGGACCCAGAAACCGGGGTCGGTGATCTCCTCGACGGAGACCAGCGCGCCCGTCAGGTTGGAGACGATCGGGATACGCGGAGCCTCGTACGACAGCCCCTCGGCCACCGCACGGAAGTCCTCCAACATGCCATCCATACGCGGCGAGTGGAACGCGTGGCTGACGGTCAGGCGCTTGGTCTTACGACCCTGCGCCTCGAAACCGGCCGCGATCTCAAGCGCCGCGCCCTCGTCACCCGCAATCACCACGGAAGAAGGGCCGTTGAGAGCGGCAATGCTGACACCCTCCGTCAGCAGCGGAAGAACCTCATCCTCCGACGCCTGCACCGCGATCATCGCGCCACCGGCAGGCAGCTCCTGCATCAGACGGCCACGAGCGGCCACCAGCTTGGAAGCATCGGCAAGGGACAGCACACCCGCAACATGCGCAGCAGCCAGCTCACCGATCGAATGACCGGACAGCACATCGGCCTTGACGCCCCACGCCTCGACGAGACGGAACAGCGCCACCTCGACCGCGAACAGCGCGGGCTGAGTCCAGCCGGTCCGGTCCAGAAGTTCGGCGCCCTCACCGAAGACCACGGTCTTCAGCGGACGCTCCAGGTGCCGGTCCAGCTCGTCGCAGACCGCGTCGAACGCCTCCGCGAACACCGGGAACGCGGCGTACAGCTCACGCCCCATGCCCAGCCGCTGACTGCCCTGGCCCGTGAACAGGAACGCGGTCTTGCCGCCGATCGCGGAGCCCGTCACCAGGCCCGCGGCCGACTCGCCGCGTGCCAGGGCCTCCAGGCCCGCCAGCAGGGCGTCCCGGTCGGCGACGACCAGCGCCGCGCGCTCCTCGAGGAGGGTGCGGTGTGCGGCCAGGGAGTGGCCGAGGTCGGTGAGTGCCGTCTCCGGCTGCTCGGTCAGGTGCGTCCGCAGGCGCTCGGCCTGGGCGCGCAGGCCCTCGCCGGTGCGGGCGGACAGGACCACCGGCAGCACCGGCGGGACCGCGCCCGGCTCGGCCGCGTTCTCGACGGCCTCCTCGGCCGGCGCCTGCTCCACGATGGCGTGCGCGTTGGTGCCGCTGAAGCCGAAGGAGGAGATGCCCGCGCGGCGCGGACGGTCGGTCTCCGGCCAGGCCACCGACTCGGTCAGCAGGGCGATGTCACCGGCCGCCCAGTCGACGTGCGGGGTGGGCTCGTCGATGTGCAGGGTCTGCGGCAGCACGCCGTGCCGCATCGCGAGCACCATCTTGATGATGCCCGCGACGCCCGCGGCGGCCTGCGTGTGACCGATGTTGGACTTGATGGAGCCGAGGTACAGCGGCCGGTCGGCGGGGCGGTCCTGGCCGTACGTGGCGAGCAGGGCCTGCGCCTCGATCGGGTCGCCGAGCCTCGTGCCGGTGCCGTGCGCCTCGACCGCGTCGACCTCGGTGGCCGACAGTCCGGCCGCCGCCAGTGCCTGGCGGATGACGCGCTGCTGGGACGGGCCGTTGGGCGCCGTCAGGCCGTTGCTCGCACCGTCCTGGTTGACCGCCGAGCCGCGCACGACGGCGAGGACGGGGTGGCCGTTCTTGCGCGCGTCGGAGAGCCGCTCGACGAGCAGCATGCCGACGCCCTCGCCCCAGCCGGTGCCGTCGGCACCGGCCGCGAACGCCTTGATGCGACCGTCCGTGGCGAGACCGCGCTGGCGGCTGAAGTCGATGAAGACGCCCGGGGTGGACATGACGGTGACACCGCCGGCCAGGGCCAGCGAGCACTCGCCGTTGCGCAGCGCCTGGATGGCGGAGTGCAGGGCGACCAGAGAGGAGGAGCAGGCCGTGTCGATGGTGACGGCCGGGCCCTCCAGGCCGAAGACGTACGCCAGTCGGCCGGAGATCACGCTGGCCGCGTTGCCCGTGCCCATGTGGCCTTCGAGGCCCTCGGAGCCGCCGAGCAGCAGCGACAGGTAGTCCTGCCCGTTGGTGCCGACGAACACGCCGGCGTGGCTGCCGCGCAGCGTCGCCGGGTCGATCCCGGCCCGCTCGAACGCCTCCCACGAGGTCTCCAGCAGCAGGCGCTGCTGCGGGTCCATGGCGAGCGCCTCGCGCGGCGAGATCCCGAAGAACGTCGGGTCGAAGTCGGCGACGTCGTGCAGGAAGCCGCCCTCACGGGCGTACGAGGTGCCCTCGGCGTCCGGGTCCGGGTTGTAGAGCGCCTCCAGGTCCCAGCCGCGGTCGGTGGGCATGCCCGAGATGACGTCCGTACCGGAGGAGAGCAGCTGCCACAGCTGCTCGGGGGTGTGCACGCCGCCGGGGAAGCGGCAGCTCATCGCGACGATCGCGATCGGGTCGTCGGCCACGGCCGTCATCACCGGACCGGTGATCGCGGCCTGCTCGCCGAGGAGTTCGGCGAGGAGATGGTCGGCGAGGGCGTTCGGCGTCGGGTAGTCGTAGATGAGGGTGGCGGGCAGCCGCAGGCCGGTGACGGCGTTGAGACCGTTGCGCAGCTCGACGGCGGTCAGCGAGTCGAAGCCGATCTCGCGGAACGCGCGGTCGGCCGCGACGTCGTCGACGTGGGCGTGGCCGAGCACCTCGGCGACGTGGCCGCGGACGAGGTCCAGCAGGAAGGTGCCGCGCTCGGACTCGCCGAGTCCGAGCAGCTGCCGGCCGAGCGAGGAGGCCGGCTCGGCGGCCTTGCCCACCCGGTCGACGGCGGTGGTGGCAAGGTTCGCCGACCGGCGCGTCTCGGCCAGGTCGGACAGCAGCGGGCTGGGCCGTACGGCGGCGAAGCCGGGGCCGAACCGCTCCCAGTCCACATCGGCGACGGCCAGCACGGCGTCGTCCAGGTCCAGGGCCTGCTGGAGGGCGCTGATCGCGAGAGAGGCGTCCATCGGCGGCAGCCCGGCGCGGCGCATGCGCTGCTCCAGGGCCGCGTCGGCGGCCATGCCGCCCTCGGCCCACGGGCCCCACGCGATCGAGGTCGCGGGCAGGCCCTCGGCCCGCCGGCGCTCGGCCAGCGCGTCCAGGTAGGCGTTGGCGGCGCCGTAGTTGGCCTGACCCGCGGCACCGAGCGTGCCGGAAATCGAGGAGAAGAGGACGAACGCGGACAGGTCCAGCTCGCGCGTGAGTTCGTCCAGGTTGGCCGCGGCCCCGGCCTTGGCGCGCAGGACGGTGGCGAAGCGCTCGGGAGTGAGCGCGTCCAGGACGCCGTCGTCCAGCACACCGGCGGCGTGCACCACGGCGGTGAGCGGGAGTTCCGCGGGCAGCGAGGCGATCAGGGCGGCCAGGGCCTCCCGGTCGGCCACGTCGCAGGCCGCGACGGTGACCCGGGCCCCGGAGGCCGCGAGCTCGTCGCGCAGCTCGGCCGCGCCCGGCGCGTCCGGGCCGCGGCGGCTGGTCAGCACCAGGTGCTCGGCGCCGTTGTCCACCAGCCAGCGGGCGACCTGGGCGCCCAGCGCGCCCGTGCCGCCGGTGACCAGCACGGAACCGCGCGGCCGCCATGCGTCGGCCTCGGCGACCGGCGTGGCGGCGGCCCGTACGAGCCGACGGCCGAGGACTCCGGCGGAGCGGATCGCGATCTGGTCCTCGTCACCGGCACCGGCCAGCACCGTGGCCAGCCGGGTCAGCGCGCGGTCGTCCGCCGTCTCCGGCAGGTCGACCAGGCCGCCCCAGCGCTCCGGGTGCTCCAGGGCCGCGATCCGGCCCAGGCCCCAGACCTGCGCCCGGGCCGGGTCCGCGGGTGCGTCGGTGCGGCCGGTCGACACCGCGCCGCGGGTGGCCACCCACAGCGGGGCGTCCACGGCGGCGTCGCCCAGCGCCTGCGTCAGCGCGGCCGTGGCCGGCAGTCCGCCGTCCTCGGTGAGCGCGAGCAGCGAGAGCACACCGGACACCTCGGTGCCGACGGCCGCCTCGCGGAGCCGCTCGGCGTACCCGGAGCGGCCGTCGGCGGCGCCCAGTTCGACGAGCCGCGCCTCGGCGCCGCGCTCGGTGAGCGTACGGATGACTCCGGCGGACCACTGCGCCTCACCCTCGGGCGCGGCGACGAGCCAGACGCCGGTGGGACGGGACGCCGTGCTCGGGGACAGCGGCTTCCAGGACACCTGGTAGCGCCAGCCGTCGACACCGGCCGGGGCCGCGAGGGCCCGCACCGGCGCGTCCGGCCAGTAGCGGCGGCGCTGGAAGGCGTACGTCGGCAGGTCGACCCGTGCGGCTCCCGTGCCGGCGAAGAACGCCGCCCAGTCCACCGTCACACCGCGGACGTGCGCCCGGGCCACGGCCGCCATCAACGACCCGGCCTCGCCACGGTCCTTGCGCAGCGCGGGGACGAAGGCCGCACCCTCGCCGGTGACGCACTCCTGCGCCATCGCGGAGAGCACCCCGTCCGGGCCCAGCTCGACGAAGGTGGTGACGCCCTGCGCCTCCAAGGTGCGCACCGCGTCCAGGAAGCGGACGGCCTCACGGACGTGCCGGACCCAGAAGCCGGGGCTGGTGATCTCCTCGGCGGAGACCAGCGCACCCGTCAGACCGGAGACGATGCCGATGCGCGGAGCCTCGTACGACAGCCCCTCGGCCACCGCGCGGAACTCCTCCAACATGCCGTCCATGCGCGGCGAGTGGAAAGCGTGGCTGACGGTGAGGCGCTTGGTCTTACGACCCTGCGCCTCAAAACCGGCCGCGATCGCAAGCGCCGCGTCCTCGTCACCCGCGATCACGACCGACCGCGGGCCGTTGAGGGCGGCGATGCTCACGCGCTCGGTGAGCAGCGGAAGAATCTCGTCCTCCGACGCCTCGACCGCGATCATCGCGCCACCGGCGGGGAGTTCCTGCATGAGGCGACCGCGCGCGGCCACCAGCTTCGCCGCGTCCGCCAGCGACAGCACACCCGCGACGTGGGCGGCGGCCAGCTCGCCGATCGAGTGGCCGGACAGCACATCGGCCTTGACGCCCCACGCCTCGACGAGGCGGAACAGCGCCACCTCGACCGCGAACAGCGCGGGCTGCGTGTACCGGGTCTCGTTCAGCAGCTCGGCATCGTCACCGAAGACCACGGTCTTCAGCGGACGCTCCAGGTGCCGGTCCAATGCGTCGCAGACCGCGTCGAACGCCTCCGCGAACACCGGGAACGCGGCGTACAACTCACGCCCCATACCGAGCCGCTGACTGCCCTGACCTGTGAACAGGAACGCCGTCCCGCCCTCGGTGAGGGTGCCCTCGGCGAGGCCGGGGGCGGTGTGGCCGGCGGCCAGTGCCTCCAGGCCGCGCAGCAGCGCGTCGCGGCCGTCGGCGGCGAGTACCGCGCGGTGGTGCAGCCCGGCGCGGCCGGTGGCCAGCGAGCGGGCGACGTCGGCCGGTTCGAGCTCCGGGTGGGCCGTCAGGTGGGCGTGCAGCCGCTCGGCCTGGGCGCGCAGCGCCTCCTGGCTCTTGGCCGACACGGTGAAGGGCAGCAGCGGGAGCCGGGTGGTGGCGGCCGTCGTCGGCTCCGCCGGGTCGGCCGCCGGGGCCTGCTCGATGATGGTGTGGGCGTTGGTGCCGCTGATACCGAAGGAGGAGACGGCGGCGCGGCGCGGGCGGCCGGTCTCCGGCCACTCGATGGTCTCGGTCAGCAGCTCGACCGCGCCGGCCGACCAGTCGACGTGCGGGGTCGGCTCGTCCACGTGCAGCGTCTGCGGCAGCACGCCGCGCTCCATCGCCTTGACCATCTTGATGATCCCGGCGACACCGGCGGCGGCCTGCGAGTGGCCGATGTTGGACTTGATGGAGCCGAGGTACAGCGGCCGGTCGGCGGGGCGGTCCTGGCCGTACGTGGCGAGCAGGGCCTGCGCCTCGATCGGGTCGCCCAGGGTGGTGCCGGTGCCGTGCGCCTCGACGACGTCGACCTCGGCGGTGGTGAGCCCGGCGCCGGCCAGCGCCTTGCGGATGACGCGCTGCTGCGCGGGGCCGTTGGGCGCGGTCAGGCCGTTGCTCGCACCGTCCTGATTGACGGCGGAGCCGCGGACGACGGCGAGGACGGGGTGTCCGTTGCGCCGCGCATCGGAGAGCCGCTCGACGAGCAGCATGCCGACGCCCTCGCCCCAGCCGGTGCCGTCGGCGGCCGCCGCGAACGCCTTGACGCGGCCGTCGGAGGCCAGCCCGCGCTGGCGGCTGAACTCGGCGAACGTGCCGGGGGTCGTCATGACGGTGACGCCGCCCGCGAGCGCCATGGAGCACTCGCCCTGGCGCAGCGCCTGGATGGCCCAGTGCAGGGCGACCAGGGAGGAGGAGCAGGCGGTGTCGACGGTGACGGCGGGGCCTTCGAGGCCGAGGGCGTAGGAGATGCGCCCGGAGATGACGCTGCCGGCGTTGCCGGTCATCACATGGCCCGCGACCTCGGCACCGGCCTGCTCCAGGCCCACTTCGTAGGCGCTGTAGGAGGCGCCGACGAAGACGCCGACGCTGCGGCCGCGCGCCTCGTCCGGGTCGATGCCCGCGCGCTCGAACGCCTCCCAGGACGTCTCCAGCAGCAGCCGCTGCTGCGGGTCCATGGCGAGGGCCTCGCGCGGCGAGATCCCGAAGAAGGCGGCGTCGAACAGGTCGGCCTCGTGCAGGAAGCCGCCCGCCCGGGCATAGTCGCCCGGCTCGGCCTCGGACGCCCAGTCCAGCGACTCCCAGCCGCGGTTGACCGGGAAGCCGGTGATGGCGTCCTCGCCGCCGGTGACCAGCCGCCACAGCTCCTCGGGCGAATCCACGTCGCCGGGGTAGCGGCAGCTCATCGCGACGATGGCGATGGGGTCGTCGTCGGGCGCGGCGGTGGCCACCGCGTCGGCCTGCTCGGCGTCCTCGTCGACGAGGTCGCCCAGGAGCTCGCCGCGCAGGTGGTCGGCGAGGAAGGCGGAGTTGGGGTAGTCGAAGACGATGGTGGTGGGCAGCTTCAGCCCGGTGGCCGCGGAGAGCCGGTTGCGGAGCTCGACCGCGATCAGCGAGTCGAAGCCCAGCTCCTTGAAGGCCCGGCGCGGCTCGACGGCCTCCGGGCCGGCGTGTCCGAGCACCGCGGACACCTGGGTGCGGACCAGGTCGAGCAGGGTGCGCCGGCGCTCGGCCGGGGGCAACGCGAGCAGCCGCTCGGACAGCGAGGAGCCGGTGGCGGAGAGCCCGGCGGCGGCGGTGCGCCGGCCGGTGCCGCGGATCAGGCCGCGCAGCAGCGCCGGCACCGGGCCGGTGCCGTGCGCGGAGCGCAGCGCCGCCAGGTCCAGCCGGGCCGGGACGAGGACGGCCCGGCCGGTGCGGCGGGCGGCGTCGAAGAGCGCCATGCCCTCGTCGTCGCCGAGGGCGCCCATGCCGCTGCGGGCCAGCCGCAGCAGGTCGGTCTCGGTCAGTGCGCCGGTGATGCCGCCGGACCGGGCCCACAGGCCCCAGACCAGGGAGGTGGCGGGCAGGCCCTGGGCGTGCCGGTGGCCGGCGAGCGCGTCGAGGAAGACGTTGCCCGCGGCGTAGTTGGCCTGGCCGGCGCCGCCCAGGGTGCCGGCGATGGCGGAGAACAGGACGAAGGCGGACAGGTCGAGGTCGCGGGTGAGCTCGTGCAGGTTCCACGCCGCGTCCACCTTGGGGCGCAGCACGCGGTCCAGCTGCTCGGGCGTGAGGCCGGGCACGGTGGCGTCGTCCAGGACACCGGCGGTGTGCACGACGGCGGTGAGCGGGTGGGCGGCCGGGACGGCGGCCAGGGTGGCGGCCAGCGCCTCGCGGTCGGCGGCGTCGCAGCCGGCGATGGTCACCTCGGCGCCCAGCGCGGCGAGTTCCTCGCGCAGCTCGTCGGCGCCGGGGGCCTCGGGGCCGCGGCGGCTGGTGAGCAGCAGGTGGCGGACGCCGTGCTCGGTGACCAGGTGGCGGGCGAGCAGGCGCCCCAGGCCGCCGGTGCCGCCGGTGATCAGTACGGTGCCCTCGGCGTCCAGGGCGGGCACCGGGGTGTCCGGGCCCTTCAGGTCGGCCGCGGTGGTGCGGGCCAGGCGCGGCACCAGGATCTCGCCGTCGCGCAGCGCCAGTTCGGGTTCCCCGGTGGCCAGCGCGCCGTGCAGGGCGGCCGTGGAGGCGTCGGTGCCGTCGAGGTCGACGAGGACGAAGCGGTCCGGGTTCTCGGTCTCGGCGGAGCGCAGCAGGCCCCACAACGCGGAGTGCGCCAGGTCGGTGACGTCCTCGTCGGGGCCGGCGGCGATCGCGCCCCGGGTGACGAGGGCCAGCTTGGCGTCGGTGAAGCGGGTGTCGGCCAGCCAGCCCTGCACCAGCTCCAGCGCACGGAGCGCGGCCCGGTGGGTGGCGGCGGCGAGGTCCTCGCCGTCCTGGGCGGCGGGGAAGGAGGCCAGCACCAGCCCGGGCGCCGGGGTCTCCCCCGCGTCGACAGCCGCCGCGAGGGCGGCGAGGTCCGGGAAGGAGGCGTCGGCGACGCCTGCCGGGCCCAGCCCGAAGGCGTCGGCGCCGAGTACCGCGCGGCGTCCGGCGGCGCCCGGCTCGGCGGTGACGGCCCGCGGTGCCACCCAGTCCAGCCGGAACAGCGCCTGCTGGTGGGCGAAGGAGCCGACGGCACCGAGGTCGGCGTCGCTCTCCGGCAGCGGGCGGAGGGTCAGCGCGTCGACGGTGGCGACCGGCTGACCGGTGGCGTCGGCGAGCACCAGCGCGACGGTGTCCTCGCCGACCGGCGAGATCCGTACGCGCAGCGCGTCGGCGCCGACCGCGTGCAGGGTCACGCCCTGCCAGGCGGCGGTCAGGCGGGCGCCGGAGCTGCCGTGCAGCGCGTGCAGCACCGCGTCGAGCAGCGCCGGGTGGACGGCGAAGGCCGCGGCGGCCGGGTCGGCGTCCTCGGCCAGCCGCACCTCGGCGAACAGTTCGTCGCCGCTGCGCCAAGCGGCGGTCAGCCCCTGGAAGAGCGGCCCGTGCCGCAGCCCGGCGGCGGCCAGCTCCGTGTAGAGGTCGTCGGTGTCGATCGCCTCGGCGCCGGCCGGCGGCCAGGTGGTCAGCTCGGCGGGGGTCGCCGCGGGGCGCGTGTCGGCGAGCGCGCCGGTGGCGTGCCGGGTCCACGTCGTGTCGGCGGCGTCGTCGGTACGGGAGGAGACGGTGAACGCGCGGCGGCCTGCGGCGTCCCGCGCCCCGACCTCGACCTGGATGCGCACCCCGCCGCGGGCGGGCAGCACCAGCGGGGTCTCCACGGCGAGTTCGGCGAGGTACTCGCAGCCGACCTGGTCACCGGCGCGGATCGCCAGCTCGACGAGGGCGGCGCCCGGCAGCACGGCGGTGCCGAGCACGGCGTGGTCGGCCAGCCACGGGTGGCTGTCGAGCCCGAGCCGCCCGGTGAACAGGAAGCCGTCGCTCATCGCCAGCGGCACCGCGGCGCCGAGCAGCGGGTGGTCCGCCGACTCCAGACCGATGGCCGTCGCGTCACCGGTGGTGGCGCCGGGCTCCAGCCAGAACCGCTGGTGCTGGAAGGCGTACGTGGGGAGTTCGGCCCGGCCGGCGCCGGTGCCCGCGTAGAACGCGGCCCAGTCGACCGCCACGCCACGGACCTGCGCCCGGGCGAGGCCCGTGGTCAGCGCCTCCGCCTCCGGGCGGCCCTTGCGCAGCACCGGCACGAAGTCGGCCTCGGTGCCGGTGACGCAGTCCTGGCCCATCGCGGAGAGCACCCCGTCGGGGCCCAGCTCCACGAAGGTGGTGACGCCCTGGGCCTCCAGGGTGCGCACCGCGTCCAGGAAGCGGACGGCCTCACGGACGTGACGGACCCAGAAGCCCGGGTTCGTGATCTCCTCGGCGGGAACCACAGCACCCGTCAGACCGGAGACGATCGGGATGCGCGGGGCCTCGTACGACAGACCCTCGGCCACCGCACGGAAGGCATCCAACATGCCGTCCATGCGCGGCGAGTGGAAGGCGTGCGAAACCGTTAGACGCTTCGTCTTACGACCCTGCGCCTCGAAAGCCGAAGCGATCGCAAGCGCCGCATCCTCGTCGCCCGCGATCACCACGGAAGCAGGGCCGTTGAGAGCGGCAATGCTGACACCTTCGGTCAGCAGCGGAAGAACCTCGTCCTCAGAAGCCTGCACCGCGATCATCGCGCCACCGGCAGGCAGCTCCTGCATCAACCGGCCACGAGCGGCGACCAGCTTGGAAGCATCAGCAAGGGACAGCACCCCCGCCACATGCGCGGCAGCCAGCTCGCCGATCGAGTGACCGGAGAGGAAGTCCGCCTTGATGCCCCATGCCTCGACGAGGCGGAACAGCGCCACCTCGACCGCGAACAACGCAGGCTGAGTGAAAGCCGTCCGGTCCAGGACCGAAGCGTCGTCCCCGAACAGCACGTCCTTCAGCGGCAGTTCGAGATGCGCGTCCAGCTCGGCGCAGACCGCGTCCAGCGCCGCCGCGAAGGCCGGGTACGCGGCGTACAGCTCGCGCCCCATGCCCAGCCGCTGGCTGCCCTGGCCCGTGAACAGGAACGCGGTCTTGCCGTCGATCGCGGAGCCCGTCACCAGGCCCGGGGCCGACTCGCCGTTTGCCAGGGCCTCCAGGCCAGCCAGCAGGGCGTCCCGGTCGGCGACGACCAGCGCCGCGCGCTCCTCGAAGGCCGCGCGCCGCGTGGCCAGGGAGTGGCCGAGGTCCACCAGATCGGCGGCCGGGGCGGCCGCCAGGTGCGCACCCAGGCGCTCGGCCTGGGCGCGCAGGCCCTCACCGGTGCGGGCGGAGAGGACCACGGGCAGCACCGGCGGGACCGCGCCCGGCTCGGCCGCGCTCCCGGCGGCCTCCTCGGCCGGGGCCTGCTCGATGATCGTGTGCACGTTGGTGCCGGACACACCGAAGGAGGAGACGCCGAAGCGGCGCGGGTGGCCGGTCTCCGGCCAGGGCCGGGCGTCGGTCAGCAGCTCGACGTCGCCCGCCGCCCAGTCGACGTGCGGGGAGGGCTCATCCACATGCAGGGTCTGCGGCAGCGTTCCGTGGCGCATCGCCATGACCATCTTGATGATGCCCGCGACACCGGCGGCGTTCTGCGTGTGGCCGATGTTGGACTTCAGCGAGCCCAGCCACAGCGGCTGTCCCTCGGGCCGCTCCTGGCCGTAGGTGGCCAGCAGCGCCTGCGCCTCGATCGGGTCACCCAGGGTGGTGCCCGTACCGTGCGCCTCGACCGCGTCGACCTCGGCGGCGGACAGCCGGGCGTTCTCCAGCGCCTGCCGGATCACGCGCTGCTGCGCGGGACCGTTCGGCGCCGTCAGGCCGTTGCTCGCACCGTCCTGGTTGACCGCCGAGCCGCGCACGACCGCCAGCACCTGGTGCCCGTTACGACGGGCGTCGGAGAGCCGCTCGACCAGCAGCACACCGACACCCTCGGACCAGCCCGTGCCATCGGCGGATGCGGCGAAGGACTTGCACCGGCCGTCGGCCGACAGACCACGCTGCCGGCTGAACTCCACGAAGACGTCCGGGGAGGCCAACACGGTCACACCGGCCGCGAGGGCGAGCGAGCACTCGCCGGTGCGCAGCGCCTGGACGGCCAGGTGCAGCGCCACGGACGAGGAGGAGCACGCGGTGTCGATGGTGGCGGCCGGGCCCTCCAGGCCGAAGGCGTAGGAGAGCCGGCCGGAGACCACGCTGGAGGCGGTGCCGGTGAGCAGGTGGCCCTCGACGCCATCAGGCAGGTCGTACTCGCCCGCGCCGTACGCCTGGGCGGAGGCGCCGACGAAGACGCCGGTGCGGGAGCCGCGGACGGCCGCCGGGTCGATGCCCGCGCGCTCGAACGCCTCCCAGGAGGTCTCCAGCAGCAGGCGCTGCTGCGGGTCCATGGCGAGGGCCTCGCGCGGCGAGATCCCGAAGAAGCCGGGGTCGAACTCGGCGGCCTCGTAGAGGAAGCCGCCGCCGCGGGCGTAGAAGGTGCCCTCGCGGTCCGGGTCGGGGTCGTAGAGGGACTCGATGTCCCAGCCGCGGTCCTCCGGGAAGCCGGAGATGGCGTCGCCGCCGCGGTCGACCAACTGCCACAGGTCCTCGGGCGACCGCACGCCGCCGGGGTACCGGCAGCTCATGCCGACGATGGCGATGGGCTCCCGGGACGCCTCGGTCAGCTGCTGGTTCTGCCGGCGCAGCCGGTCGGTCTCCTTGAGCGAGGCCCGCAGTGCTTCAACGATCTTTTCGTTGGGGGTTGTCATCTTGCTACTCCGTGCTTGGGCCGCGTCAGGATTCGGTGCCGTCAAGGCTGTCGAGGTCGAGTGCCATGTCGATGAGGTGCTGGAGGTCCATCTCGTCGATGGACCCGGCCGCGTCGTCGGCATGGGCAGTGGGTGTCGCCGCCTGGGGGTCGGCCAGCTGGAGAAGCGACTCCAGCAGTCCGGCCTCCCGGATCCTGCTGATCGGGAGGGCCGCCAGGGTCCTGCGCAGTTCGGCGTCCTGGGGGTCGGTGTCCACGACCGCGGGACCGGCGGCCGTGCTGTGCCCGGCCGGGGCCAGTTCGCGCAGCAGTTGCTCCGCGAGGGCCTGCGGGGTCGGGTAGTCGTAGACGAGGCTGGCGGGCAGCCGGAGCCCGGTCGCCGTGCCCAGCTTGGTGCGCAGCTCGACCGCGGTGAGCGAGTCGAAGCCGAGCTCGCTGAAGGCGCGTCCGACGCCGACGTCGGTGGCGGAGGCGTGGCCGAGGGCGGCCGCCACGTGCTCGCGGACCACCTCCAGCAACGCGTCCCGCCGTTCGCTCTCCGTCAGCTGGGCCAGTCGCTCGCGCAGCCCGGACGCCGGTGCTCCCGCCGTGTCCTCGCCGTCGGTGCCGTCCCGCAGGGCGGTACGGACCTGCGGGAGATCGTCGATCAGCGGGCTCGGGCGGGCCGCTGTGAAGGCCGGGGCGAAGCGCTGCCAGTCGACGTCGACCACGGTCGCGGCCGTCTCGTCGCGGGACAGCACCCGCAGCAGGGCGGCCATGCCCGACTCCGGTGACATCGGCGGCAGGCCGCGCCGGCTGAGCTGCTCGGAGGCGTCGCCCTCGGCGGCCATGCCGCCGTCCGCCCACGGGCCCCAGGCCACCGAGGTCGCGGTCAGGCCGCGCGCCCGGCGCTGTTCGGCGAGCGCGTCGAGGAAGGCGTTGGCCGCGGAGTACGCGCCCTGCCCACCACTGCCCCACACCCCGGCGATCGACGAGAAGAGGACGAAGGCGTCGAGCGTACGGTCCTCGGTGTCGCCCGGGAACAGGCTGTCCAGGTGGACCGCGCCGGTCGTCTTGGCCGCCACGACCGAGGCGAACCCGGGGAGTTCGGTCCCGGTGCCGGGCACCTGGGAGACGCCCGCCGCGTGCACCACGGCCCGTACCGGGGCACCGTCCGCCGCCAGCTTGTCCACCAGGGAGGCGAGCGCCTCGCGGTCGGCCACGTCACAGGCCTCGACGGTCACCACGGTGCCGGTGCCGGACAGTTCGGCCACGATCTCGGCCGCGCCGGGCGCGTCGGCGCCCCGTCGGCTGAGCAGCACCAGCCGTTCGGCGCCGGAGCCGGCCAGCCGTCGGGCGACGTGCTTGCCCAGCGCGCCGGTGCCGCCGGTGACCAGGACGGTGCCGCGCGGCGTCCACTCCTCGCCGCCGCCGGGCGCCGTCCGCTGCGCCAGGCGCCGTACGAACAGCCCTCCGGCGCGGATCGCGAGCTGGTCCTCGTCGCCGGGCGCTCCGGCCAGCACGCCGGCCAGCCGGGACAGCGCCCGCTCGTCCAGCGTCTCCGGCAGGTCGACCAGGCCGCCCCAGCGCTCGGGCTGCTCCAGGGCGACGGCCCGGCCCAAGCCCCAGACCTGCGCCTGCGCGGGGCTGTCCAGCCGGTCGATGCCGTCGACGGAGACCGCGCCGCTCGTGGCGCACCACAGCCGCGCCGAGGCGTACTCCGCACGCCCCGCCAGCGCCTCGGCCAGCGCGTTGGTCAGCGCCAGGCCGACCGGCACCGCGGGGTGGGCGGGGTGCGCCCGCTCGTCCAGCGCCAGCAGCGAGAACACTCCGGCCAGCGGGCCTTCGGCGGCGGTCGCCGACGCCAGCCGGGCGGCGAGCGCCTCGGGCTCGGTGTCCGCCGCGTCCAGCTCCACGCGTATGATCCGCGCCGCGCGCCGCGCCAGGTCCTCGGTGACCGCGCCGACCCGGGCGTCGTCCGCGAGGCTCGCGGGGGCGACGACCAGCCAGGTCCCGGCGGGGTCCGACGGCCGCTCCTGCGGCTGCGGCTTCCAGGCGACGTTGTAGAGCCGGCCGTCCGCCGTGGTCTTCTCCTGCTCCCTGCGCCGCCACGACGACAGGGCGGGCAGCACGGCGCTGAAGGGCTGCTCGCCCTCCACCGCCAGCTCGGCGGTGAGGGTTCCCATGTCCTCGCGCTCGACCGCGTCCCAGAACCGCGCGTCGACCGCGTCCAGCGCGGTACCCGCGGCGGGCGCCTCCGCGGTGCCGCCTTCCGGCCAGAACCGGCGGGGCTGGAACGCGTATGTCGGCAGGTCCTCGACCCGGCGGGCGCCGGTGCCCGCGTAGTACGCGGCCCAGTCCGGCGTCACTCCACGGACGTGCAGCCGGGCGATCGTCTGGATCAGCGCCTCCGCCTCCGGACGACCCTTGCGCAGCCCGGCCACAAAGGCGGCCTCGACACCGGTGACGCAGTCCTGCGCCATCGCCGTCAACACACCGTCCGGACCCAGCTCGACGAAGGTGGTGACGCCCTCGGCCTCAAGGGCGCGGATGCCGTCGAGGAAACGCACGGCCTCACGGACGTGACGCACCCAGAAGTCCGGGCTGGTGATCTCCTCGGCGGAGACCACCGCACCCGTCAGGTTCGACACGATCGGGATACGCGGAGCCTCGTACGACAGCCCCTCGGCGACCGTGCGGAAGTCCTCCAACATGCCGTCCATGCGCGGCGAGTGGAAGGCGTGCGAGACCGTCAGACGCTTGGTCTTACGACCCCGCGCCTCAAAGCTTGCGGCGATCGAGACAGCCGCGTCCTCGTCACCCGCGATCACCACAGAGGCAGGGCCGTTGAGAGCGGCAATGCTGACACCCTCCGTCAGCAGCGGCAGCACCTCCTCCTCGGACGCCTGCACCGCGATCATCGCGCCGCCAGCCGGGAGTTCCTGCATCAGGCGACCACGAGCGGCAACCAGCTTGGAAGCATCAGCAAGAGACAGCACGCCTGCCACATGCGCAGCAGCCAGCTCACCGATCGAGTGACCCGACAGGAAGTCCGGCGTGATGCCCCACGCCTCGACCAGACGGAACAGTGCCACCTCGACCGCGAACAGCGCGGGCTGAGTGAAGCCCGTCCGGTCCAGCGCCGAGGCGTCGTCCCCGAACAGCGCGCTCTTCAGCGGCAGTTCGAGATGCGCGTCCAGCTCCGCGCAGACCGCGTCCAGCGCCTCCGCGAACACCGGGAACGCGTCGTACAGCTCACGCCCCATCCCCAGCCGCTGGCTCCCCTGGCCCGTGAACAGGAACGCCGTCCTGCCACCGGCCACCGAACCCTCGACCAGACCCGCCGCCGACTCACCGCGCGCCAGCGCCTCCAGGCCCCGGCCGAGCTCGTCGGCGTCCTGTCCGAGCAGCACCGCGCGGTGCTCCAGGGCCGAGCGGGTGGTGGCCAGGGAGTGGGCCAGGTCGAGCGGGCGCAGCCCCTCGGTGGTGTCCAGGTACGAGCGCAGCCGCCCGGCCTGGGCGCGGAGGGCGTCCGCGCTCCGTGCGGAGACCGGCCACGCGAGGACGGGCAGGTCCGTCCCGGCGTCGGCGGCCGGGGCCGCGTCGGCCGGAGCCTGCTCGATGAGCGCGTGGGCGTTGGTGCCGCTGAAGCCGAAGGAGGAGACGGCGGCGCGGCGCGGGCGGCCGGTCTCGGGCCACGGGGTGGTCTCGGTCAGCAGCTCGATGTCGCCCGCCGCCCAGTGGACGTGCGGGGTGGGCTCGTCGACGTGCAGGGTCTGCGGCAGCACGCCGTGCTCGATGGCCTTGACCATCTTGATGATGCCCGCGACACCGGCCGCGGCCTGCGTGTGGCCGATGTTGGACTTCACCGAGCCGAGGAGCAGCGGCTGTCCCTCGGGCCGGTCCTGGCCGTAGGTGGCGAGCAGCGCCTGGGCCTCGATCGGGTCGCCCAGCGTCGTGCCCGTGCCGTGCGCCTCGACCACGTCCACGTCGGAGGCGGTCAGGCCTGCGTTGGCGAGTGCCTGGCGGATGACGCGCTGCTGCGAGGGGCCGTTGGGGGCGGTCAGGCCGTTGCTGGCGCCGTCCTGGTTGATGGCGGTGGCGCTCAGCACGGCGAGGACCGGGTGGCCGTTGCGCCGTGCGTCCGAGAGCCGCTCCACCAGCAGGACGCCGACGCCCTCGGACCAGATGGTGCCGTCCGCGTCGCCGGAGAACGCCTTGATCCGGCCGTCGGCGGCCAGGCCGCGCTGCCGGCTGAACTCCAGGAAGGCGCTGGGGGTGGACATCACCGTGACGCCGCCGGCCAGTGCCAGTGAGCACTCGCCGCTGCGCAGCGCCTGCGCGGCCAGGTGCAGTGCCACCACCGACGACGAGCACGCGGTGTCGACGGTGAGGGCGGGGCCTTCCAGGCCGAAGGTGTACGAGAGCCGGCCGGAGGCCACGCTCGCCGAGTTGCCGGTGCCCAGGTGTCCTTCGAGGCCCTGCGGCTCGTTCAGCCACAGGGTCAGGTAGTCCTGGTCGTTGGAGCCGATGTACACGGCGGTCTTGCTGCCGCGCAGCGTGACCGGGTCGATGCCGGCCCGCTCGAACGCCTCCCAGGTGGTCTCCAGCAGCAGTCGCTGCTGCGGGTCCATGGCGAGGGCCTCGCGCGGCGAGATCCCGAAGAAGTCCGCGTCGAAGTCGGCGACGTCGTGCAGGAAGCCACCGTGGCGGACGTAGCTGGTGCCTTCGAGGTCGGGGTCGTCGCTGTAGAGGGTGTCGAGGTCCCAGCCGCGGTCCACGGGGAAGGGGGTGATCCCGTCACCGGCGGAGACCAGCAGCTGCCAGAGGTCCTCGGGCGAGCGGACGCCGCCCGGGAAGCGGCAGCTCATCGCCACGATGGCGATCGGGTCGTCGTCGGCCGAGGCCGTGGCCACCGTGGCCGGGACGGCCGCCTCGGCGGTGTCGCCGACGATCTCGGTGCGCAGCCAGTCGGCCAGGACGAGCGGGGTCGGGCGGTCGAAGACCAGCGTGGGCGAGAGGCGCAGCCCGGTCGCCTCGCGCAGCTGGTTGCGCAGCTCGACGGCGGTCAGCGAGTCGAAGCCCAGCTCCTTGAACGCCCGGCTCTCCTCGACCTCCTGCGGGCCCGCGTAGCCGAGCACCGCCGCGACCTGCGTACGGACCAGGTCGAGCAGCAGCCGGCGCTGCTCGGACTCGCCCAGTCCGGCGAGCCGTCGGGCCAGGCCGAGGTCGCCTGCGCCGGTGGCGGCGTGCACCGCGCGGCGCGCCGGGACGCGGACCAGGCCGCGCAGCAGCGGCGGGATCCCGCCCGCGGCGGCCTGCTTGCGCAGCGCCGCGGTGTCCACGTGCATCGGGGCGGGTGCGGCCTCGGCCGTGGTGAGTGCCGCGTCCAGCAGCGCCAGGCCCTCCGCCGGCGACAGCGGGGGCAGGCCCGCGCGCCGCATGCGGCTGATGTCGATCTCGTCCAGGGCTGCCGCCATGCCGGCGCCGGCCCACGGGCCCCACGCCAGGGAGGTGGCCGGGAGCCCCTCGGTCCTGCGGTGCGTCGCCAGGGCGTCCAGGAACGCGTTGGCGGCGGCGTAGTTGCCCTGTCCCGGGCTGCCGAAGAGTCCGGAGGCGGAGGAGAAGAGGACGAACGCGGAGAGGTTCAGCTCGCGCGTCAGCTCGTGCAGGTTCCAGGCCGCGTCGACCTTCGGGCGCAGCACGTGTGCGAGCCGCTCCGGCGTCAGGGAGGCGGTCAGGCCGTCGTCGAGCACTCCGGCGGTGTGCACGACGGCGGTCAGCGGGTGGGCGGCCGGGACCGAGCCGATGACCCGGGCCAGTGCGTCGCGGTCGGCCGCGTCGCAGGCCGTCCAGGTCGCCTCGGCGCCCGACTCGGCCAGTTCCGCGGTGAGTTCGGCGGCCCCGTCGGCTTCGGCGCCCCGGCGGCTGACCAGCAGCAGGCGGCGTACGCCGTGCTCGGTGACCAGGTGCCGGGCCACCAGCCCGCCCAGTGCGCCGCTGGCGCCGGTGACCAGCACCGTGCCGTCGGTGTTCCAGACGGTGGCGGTGTCGTCCGTGACCGGCACGCGGGCCAGCCTCGGTGTGCTGACGACGCCCGAGCGGACGGCCAGTTGCTCCTCGCCCGAGGCCAGCGCGGCCGACAGCGGGGCACGCGCCTGCCAGTCGTCGATGTCCAGCAGGACGAAGCGGTCGGGGTTCTCGGCCTGCGCCGAGCGCACCAGGCCGCGTACGGCGGCCTGGGCGAGGTCGTGCGGGGAGGCCGTCAGCACCAGCCGCGAGTCGGCGAACCGCTCGTCGGCCAGCCATGCCTGGATCAGGGTGAGCGCCTCGGCGGTGGCGCGGTGCGCCGCGACGGCGGCGTCCTGGTGCTCCTCCGTGCCGGGCGGGGCGAAGACGAATTCCGGTACGTCCGCGCCGGACGCGACGGCCTCGGCCAGCGCCGCGAGGTCGGCGTACGCCGGGATGTCCGCGCCCGCCGGGGCGGCGGAGCCCAGGGCGGCCCACCGGCTGCTGTCCGCCGCGCCCGTGTCGGTCGCGCCCGTCAGTTCGGTCCATTCCACCCGGAACAGCGATTCGTGGTGGGTGGCCCGCGCGGTCTGCAGCTGCTCGGCCGTGACCGGGCGCAGTGCCAGTGCCGCCACGGCGGCGACCGGGGCGCCGGTCGCGTCCGCGATCTCCAGCCGTACACCTTCGGTCCCCTGAAGTTCCAGGCGCACCCGCAGCGCGGCGGCGCCGCTCGCGTACAGCGACACCCCGGTCCAGGCGAACGGCAGCCGTCCCTGGCCCTGGTCGTCGGCGTCGAGTGCGAGGGCGTGCAGCGCGGCGTCCAGCAGCGCCGGGTGCAGGCCGAACGCGGTGGCCTGGGCCGCGTCGGGCAGGCGCACCTCGGCGAAGAGCTCGGTGCCGCGCCGCCAGGCGGCCGTGAGCCCCCGGAAGGCGGGGCCGTAGGGAAGTCCGCCGGTGGCGAGGGTCGCGTAGAGCTCCTCGACATCGGTTGCCTCGGCGCCGTTCGGCGGCCATTCGGTCAGCGCGAAGTCCGGTCGCGGGGCGCCGGTGGCGAGGAGGCCACTGGCGTGCCGGGTCCACGGCGCCTCGGCCGGGGCGTCCGCCACTCGGGAGAGCACGGACAGCGGGCGGCGGCCCTCGCCGTCGGGCGCGCCCACCACGAGCTGCAGCCGGACGCCGCCCCGCGCGGGCAGCACCAGGGGTGCTTCCAGGGTCAGTTCGTCCAGGTGGTCGCAGCCGACCTGGTCCCCCGCGCGGATCGCCAGCTCGACGAAGGCGGTGCCGGGCAGCAGTGCCGAGCCCAGGACGACGTGGTCGGCCAGCCACGGGTGGGTGTCCAGGCCCAGCCGTCCGGTGAACAGGAACCCGTCGCTCTCGGCGAGCGGCACGGCCGCGCCCAGCAGCGGGTGGTCCGCGGACTCCAGCCCCACGGCGGTCACATCGCCGGTCGGCGCGCCGGGCTCCAGCCAGAACCGCTGGTGCTGGAAGGCGTACGTCGGCAGGTCCACACGGCCCGCGCCGGTGCCCGCGAAGTACGCGGCCCAGTCGACCGCCGTACCGCGCACGTGGGCGCGGGCGACGGCCGTGGTGAGTGCCTCGGCCTCCGGGCGGTCCTTGCGCAGCACCGGCACGAACGCCGCGCCGTCCGTGGTCACGCACTCCTGCGCCATGGCGGCGAGCACGCCGTCGGGGCCCAGTTCGAGGTATGTGGTGACGCCCTGTGCTTCGAGCGTGCGGACCTTGTCCAGGAACCGTACGGCGTCGCGGACGTGCCGCACCCAGAACTCGGGGCTCGTGATGTCACCGGTGCAGACCACGGGGATCCGCGGGGCGTGGAACGTCAGCTTCTCCACCACGGTGCGGAAGGCGTCGAGCATGCCGTCCATGAGCGGGGAGTGGAACGCGTGGCTGACCGTGAGGCGCTTGGTCCTGCGGCCCTGCGCCTCGAACCCGGCCGCGATCTCGGTGACCGCGTCCTCGTCGCCGGAGACGACCACGGACGTGGGACCGTTGAGGGCGGCGATGCCGACGCGGTCGCCCAGCAGCGGGAGGATCTCGTCCTCGCTCGCCTCGATCGCGGTCATCGCGCCGCCGGCGGGCAGTTCCTGCATCAGGCGGCCGCGGGCGGCCACGAGCTCGCAGGCGTCCGCCAGGGACAGCACCCCGGCGACGTGCGCCGCGGCGAGCTCGCCGATGGAGTGCCCGGCCAGGGCGTCCGGCCGCACACCCCATGTCTCGAGGAGCCGGAACAGGGCCACTTCGAGCGCGAACAGCGCGGGCTGGGTGAAGCCGGTACGGTCCAGCGGCTCGGCCTCGGAGCCGAACAGCACGTCCTTCAGCGGTCGTTCGAGGTGCGGGGCGAGGCCGTCGCAGACCGCGTCCAGCGCCTCGGCGAAGGCCGGGTACGTCTTGTACAGCTCGCGGCCCATGCCCAGCCGCTGGCTGCCCTGGCCGGTGAAGAGGAACGCGGTCCTGCCACCGGCCACCGCGCCCTCGACCAGGCCCGGCGCGGACTCGCCGCGGGCCAGGGCGTCCAGGGCGGTGCGGAAGCCGTCGCGGTCGGCGCCGACGATGACGGCGCGGCGCTCCAGGGCGGCCCGGCCGGTCGCCAGGGAGCGGCCGATGTCGGCCACGGCGGCGGGCGCGCCGTCGAGGTGGGCGGCGAGGCGGCGTGCGTTCTCGCGCAGCGCGGCCTCGCTCTTGGCGGAGAGGGTCCAGGGCAGGACGGGCGGTACGACGGCGGGGGCGGCCGGAGCGTCCGCGTCCGTGCTTTCCGCCGTCTCCTCGGGCGCCTGCTCCAGGATGGTGTGGGCGTTGGTGCCGCTGACGCCGAACGCCGATATCCCGACGCGGCGCGGCTGGCCGGTCTCGGGCCACGGCCGGGCCTCGGTCAGCAGCTCGACATCGCCGGCCGCCCAGTCGACCTCCGGCGTGGGCTCGTCCACGTGCAGGGTCTGCGGCAGCACGCCGTTGCGCATCGCCATGACCATCTTGATGATGCCGGCGGCACCGGCGGCGGCCTGGGTGTGGCCGATGTTGGACTTCAGGGAGCCCAGCCACAGGGGCTGCCCCTCGGGCCGCTCCTGGCCATAGGTGGCCAGCAGCGCCTGCGCCTCGATCGGGTCACCCAGCGTCGTACCCGTGCCGTGCGCCTCGACGACGTCGACCTCGGCGGCGGACAGCCGGGCGTTCTCCAGCGCCTGCCGGATCACACGCTGCTGCGCGGGACCGTTGGGAGCGGTCAGGCCGTTGCTCGCACCGTCCTGGTTGACGGCCGAGCCGCGCACGACCGCCAGCACCTGGTGGCCGTTCTTACGGGCGTCGGAGAGCCGCTCGACCAGCAGCACACCGACACCCTCGGACCAGCCTGTGCCATCGGCCGAAGCGGCGAAGGACTTGCAACGGCCGTCGGCCGACAGACCGCGCTGCCGGCTGAACTCCACGAAGACATCGGGGTTGGGCATCACGGTGACGCCGCCGACCAGCGCCAGCGAGCACTCGCGCGTGCGCAGCGCCTGGGCCGCCCAGTGCAGGGCGACCAGCGACGACGAGCAGGCGGTGTCGATGGTGGCGGCCGGGCCCTCCAGGCCGAAGGTGTAGGCGATCCGGCCGGACAGCACGCTGGTGGCGCCGCCGGTCAGCAGCAGGCCCTCCAGCCCTTCGGGTGCGCCCTGGAGGTCGTTTCCGTACCCCATGGCGGCGGCACCGACGTAGACGCCGGTCTTGCTGCCGCGCAGCGTGGCCGGGTCGATCCCGGCCCGCTCGAAGACCTCCCAGGAGGTCTCCAGCAGCAGGCGCTGCTGCGGGTCCATGGCGAGGGCCTCGCGCGGCGAGATCCCGAAGAAGGCGGGGTCGAACTCGGCGGCGCCGGGGAGGAATCCGCCGCCGCTGTTGTAGAAGGTGCCCTTGCGCTCGGGGTCGGGGTCGGCCAGGGACTCGATGTCCCAGCCGCGGTCCTCCGGGAAGCCGGAGATGGCGTCGCCACCGCGGTCGACCAACTGCCACAGGTCCTCGGGGGACTGCACGTCCCCGGGGAAGCGGCAGCTCATCGCGACGATCGCGATCGGCTCCTGCGCCTCCTCCTCCACCTCGGTCAGGCGGCGGCGTGCCCGGCGCAGCTCAGTGGTCATCCACTTCAGGTTGTCGAGAAGCTTCTCTTCGTTCGCGCTAGCCACTGAACGTCAGGACCTTCCGAATTCATTGTTGATGATGTCGAAGATGTCGTCGGCCGAGGCGGTCTCGATCTCGATCCCGTCCTCATCGTCGGAGCCATCTCCGGAAGTGGAGCTCTCGACTTCGTGCCACTTCTTCAGCAGCGCTTCGAGCCGCGCCGTGACCTTCGCCCGTTCCCCGTTGTCGGCGGGGACGTTGGTGAGGGTGAATTCCAGCTTGTCGATCTCCGCGAGTGCCGGAAGCTGCGGTGCGGTGTCCTCTCCCAGGATCTCGGCGCGCAGCTGGGCTGCGAGCGCACCGGGTGTGGGGTAGTCGAACACCAGGGTGGCGGGGAGCCGTTGCCCGGTGGCCGCGTTCAGCCGGTTGCGGAGCTCGACCGCGGTGAGCGAGTCGAAGCCCAGCTCCTTGAACGCCCGGCCCTCCTCGACGCCCGCGATCCCGTCGTGGCCGAGTACGGCCGCGACGTGCGTACGGACCAGGTCGAGCAGGACGCGGCCGGCCTCGGGGCCGCCGAGTCCGGCCAGTCGCCCGGCCAGCGAGTCGGGTGTCTCGCCGGCGGTCTCCTCCCGCTCCCCGGCCGGCTCGGCCAGGGCGTCGCGCACCTCGGGCAGGTCGGCGATGAGCGGGCGCGGCCGGGCGGCGGTGAAGGCCGGGGCGAACCGCTCCCAGTCGACGTCGGCCACGGTCACAGTGGTCTCGTCGCCGTCCAGGGCCTGCTGGAGTGCGGCGATCGCGGAGTGCGGGGCCATCACCGGCAGGCCGCGGCGGCGCAGTTGCTCGGCCGCCTCGTCGTCCGCGACCAGCCCGCCGTCCGCCCACGGGCCCCAGGCCACCGAGGTGGCGGCCAGGCCGCGCGCCCGGCGCTGTTCGGCGAGCGCGTCGAGGAAGGCGTTGGCCGCGGAGTACGCGCCCTGCCCACCACTGCCCCACACCCCGGCGATCGACGAGAAGAGGACGAAGGCGTCCAGTTCCGTGTCGCCGAGCAGCGCGTCCAGGTGGACGGCGCCGGTGACCTTGGCGTCCAGCACCTCGGCGATGTCCGCCGGGCCGGTCTCGTCGAGCGGGGCGAACTGCCCGGCGCCCGCCGTGTGCACCACGGCGGTCAGCGGGGAGTCCGCCGGCACGGCAGCCAGCAGCCCGGCCACGGCGTCCCGGTCGGTGACGTCGCAGCCGACGACGGTCACCCGGGCGCCGAGCGCGACGAGTTCGTCGCGCAGCTCGGCGGCGCCGGGGGCGTCCGGGCCTCGGCGGCCCGCGAGCAGCAGGTGCTCGGCGCCGTTGCCCGCCAGCCAGCGGGCGACATGGGCGCCCAGTGCGCCGGTGCCGCCGGTCACCAGGACCGTGCCGCGCGGCCGCCAGGGCTCGCGCGCCGCCGCTGCCGGCTCGGCGCGGCCGATCCGGCGGGCCAGGATCCCGGCCGTGCGGAGGGCCAGTTGGTCCTCGTGCCCGTGCTCGCCGACGGTCCCGCCGAGCGCGGCGGCCAGCCGGTCCGCGGTCCGCTCGTCGAGCACCGCGGGCAGGTCGAGCAGTCCGCCCCAGCGCTCCGGGTGTTCGAGGGCGACGGCCCGGCCCAGGCCCCAGATCTGAGCCTGGACGGCGCTGCCGACCCGCTCCGACGGGGCGGTGGAGACCGCGCCGGTGGTGGCGCACCACAGCGGCGCGTCCCAGCCGGTCTCCCCGAGCGCCCGCACCAGGGCCGAGGTGAGCAGCAGCCCGGTGGACGCCGCGGGGTGCTCGGGGTGCGGCCGTTCGGCCAGCGCGAGCAGGGACAGCACTCCGTGCACCGGCTCCCCGGCGGACGCAGCGCGCAGTGCGGCGGCCAGTTCCACCGGATCCGAGCCGGCGGCGGACAGCTCCACCGGCCGTACGTGGGCGCCGCGTTCGGCCAGCGCGTCCACGACCGACCGTACGGTCCGGTTCCCGGTGTGCCCGGCCGGCACGGCGACCAGCCAGTTGCCGGTGACGAGCGGGACACCGTCCGGCTCGGTCAGCGGCTTCCAGCCGACGCGGTAGCGCCAGCTGTCGAGCACGGACTGCTCACGGCGACGGCGGCGCCAGGCGGACAGCGCGGGCAGCAGCGCGCTCAGCGGCTGCTCGGTGTCGATGTCCACGACGTCGGTCAGAGCGGCGAGGTCGTCGCTCTCGACGGCCTCCCAGAACCGGGCGTCGACGGGGTCCACGGCCGCCGCGGCCGTCCCGCCCCGCGCCTGCTGCGCGGAGCCTTCGAGCCAGTAGCGGTTGCGCTGGAAGGCGTACGTCGGCAGTGCGACGCGCTCGGCGCCCGTACCGGCGTGGACGGCCGCCCAGTCCGGGGTCACGCCCCGGACGTGCAGCCGGGCGAGCGCGCCCATGAGGGTTTCCGCCTCGGGGCGGCCCGCGCGCAGCACCGGGACGAAGGCGGTGTCGCCCTCGGCGGTGACGCAGTCCTGGGCCATGGCGGTGAGGACACCGTCCGGGCCCAGCTCCACGAAGGTGGTCACGCCCTGGGCCTCCAGGGCGCGCACCGCGTCGAGGAAGCGCACGGCCTCGCGGGCGTGGCGCACCCAGTAGTCGGCCTGGCCCAGCTCGTCGGTCACCGGCCGCCCGGTGACGGTGGAGACGACCGGGATGCGCGGCTCGCCGTAGCTCAGGCTCTCGGCGACCTTGCGGAAGTCGGCGAGCATCCCGTCCATGAGCGGGGAGTGGAAGGCGTGGCTGACGGTGAGCCGCTTGGTCTTGCGGCCCCGGCCGCGCAGGACCTCCGCGACCTCCAGCGCCGCGCCCTCGGCCCCGGCGATCACCACGGACTCCGGTCCGTTGACGGCGGCGACGCCCAGCTCGTGCTCACGGCCTGCCAGCAGCGGCAGCACCTCGTCCTCGGTGGCCTGCAACGCGACCATCGCGCCGCCGGCGGGCAGCGCCTGCATCAGCCTGCCGCGCGCCACCACGAGGGCGGCCGCGTGCTCCAGCGACAGCACACCGGAGACGTGGGCGGCGGCCAGCTCGCCGATGGAGTGGCCCGCCAGGAAGTCCGGCTCGATGCCCCAGGCCTCGACGAGGCGGTACAGCGCCACCTCGATCGCGAACAGCGCGGGCTGGGTGAAGCCCGTGCGGTCCAGCAGCTCAGGCTGGGTGCCGAACAGCACGTCGTACAGCGGCAGTTCCAGGTGCCGGTCCAGCTCCGCGCTCACCGCGTCCAGCGCCTCGGCGAACACCGGGCTGGACGCGTACAGCTCGCGGCCCATGCCGAACCGCTGACTGCCCTGGCCGGTGAACAGGAACGCCGTGCGGCCCTCGGCGGGCGTGCCCTGGACGACCTGCGCCGCCGACTCGCCGCGCGCCAGCGCGTCCAGGCCGGACAGCAGCTGCGCCCGGTCCGCTCCGACGACCACCGCGCGGTGCTCCAGCGCGGTGCGGGTGGTGGCCAGCGAGTACGCCAGGTCGAGCGGGCGCAGCCCCTCGGTGGCGTCCACGTACGAGCGCAGCCGCCCGGCCTGGGCCCGCAGGGCGTCGGCGCCCTTGGCGGACAGCGGCCAGGCCAGCACCTCGGGCTGCCGGTTCCCGGGGGCGGGGGCCTGTGCCGGGGCGGGCTCGGGGGCCTGCTCCAGCACCGTGTGGGCGTTGGTGCCGCTGAACCCGAAGGAGGAGACGCCGGCTCGGCGCGGGCGGCCGGTCTCCGGCCAGTCCACCGACTCGGTGAGCAGCGCGACCGCGCCCGCCGACCAGTCCACGTGCGGCGAGGGCTCGTCCACGTGCAGGGTCCGCGGCAGCACACCGTGCTCCATCGCCTTGACCATCTTGATGATTCCGGCGACACCGGCCGCGGCCTGCGTGTGCCCGATGTTGGACTTGATGGCGCCCACCCACAGCGGGCGCTCCTCCGGGCGGTCCTGGCCGTAGGTGGCCAGCAGGGCCTGCGCCTCGATGGGGTCGCCCAGGCGGGTGCCGGTGCCGTGCGCCTCGACCGCGTCCACGTCCGCGGCCGAAAGTCCGGCGCCGGCCAGTGCCTTGCGGATGACGCGCTGCTGCGCGGGGCCGTTGGGCGCCGTGAGTCCGTTGCTGGCGCCGTCCTGGTTGATGGCGGAGCCACGGACGACGGCGAGGACGGGGTGGCCGTTGCGCCGTGCGTCGGAGAGCCGCTCGACGAGCAGCATGCCGACGCCCTCGCCCCAGCCGGTGCCGTCGGCGGCCGCCGCGAACGCCTTGACGCGGCCGTCGGGCGCCAGCCCGCGCTGGCGGCTGAACTCGATGTACGCGCCGGGGCTGGACATCACCGTCACACCACCGGCCAGCGCGATCGAGCACTCGCCGGCGCGCAGCGCCTGGATCGCCCAGTGCAGGGCGACCAGCGAGGAGGAGCACGCGGTGTCGACGGTGACCGCCGGGCCTTCGAGGCCGAAGGTGTAGGCGAGGCGGCCGGAGACGACGCTGGCGGCGTTGCCCGTGCCCAGGTAGCCCTCGACGTCCTCGGGGATGTCGCGCAGCGCCGAGTCGTAGTCCTGCCCGTTGGAGCCGACGAAGACACCGGCGGAGGTGCCGCGCAGGGTGGCCGGGTCGATGCCCGCCCGCTCGAACAGCTCCCAGGACGTCTCCAGCAGCAGCCGCTGCTGCGGGTCCATCGCCAGGGCCTCGCGCGGCGAGATCCCGAAGAACGCGGCGTCGAACTGGCCCGCGTCGTAGAGGAATCCGCCTTCGCGGGCGTAGAAGGTGCCGCGCCGGTCCGGGTCCGGGTCGTAGAGCGCGTCCAGGTCCCAGCCGCGGTCGGCCGGGAAGTCCCCGATCGCGTCCTGGCCAGCCGTCAGCAGCGCCCACAGCTCCTCGGGGGTGCGCACACCGCCGGGGAACCGGCAGCTCATCGCGACGATCGCGATCGGGTCGTCGTCGACCGGCGCGGCCTGCGGCAGGTCCGGGACGGCGGGGACGGCCGCGGTGCCCACCAGCTCGGCCCGCAGATAGCCGGCCAGCGAAGAGGCGGACGGGTAGTCGAAGATCAGCGTCGCGGGCAGCTGTACGCCGCTGGCGGCACCCAGTCGGTTGCGCAGCTCGACGGCGGTCAGCGAGTCGAAGCCCAGCTCCCGGAAGGCCCGTTCGGCTCCCACCGAACCCGGGTCGTCGTGTCCGAGAACGGCCGCGACGTGCGTACGGACCAGCTCCAGCACCGCACGGTCCTGCTCCGCCGGGGCGAGCCCGGCCAGCCGCTCCGCGAGCGAGGAGCCGACCGTGGCATCGCCCTGCGCCGTGTGGTCCGCCAGTGCCTCACGGACCTCCGGCAGCTCGGTGAGCAGCGGGCCGGGGCGTGCGGCGGTGAAGCCGGGCGCGAAGAGCTCCCAGTCGATGTCCGCGACCGTGAGCACGGTCTCGTCCAGGTCAAGCGCCCGCTGCAGCGCGGCCATCGCCAACTCGGACGCCATCGGCGGCATGCCCTCGCGGCGCAGGCGCTGCTCCAGCACGTCGTCCGCGGCCATACCGGAACCGGCCCACGGGCCCCACGCGACGGACGTCGCGGGAAGACCCTCGGCACGGCGCCGCTCGGCCAGCGCGTCCAAATAGGCGTTGGCAGCCGCGTAATTGGCCTGTCCGGCGGCGCCCAGCGTCCCCGATATCGAGGAGAAGAGGACGAACGCGGAGAGGTCCAGCTCGCGCGTCAGCTCGTCCAGAACTGCGGCAGCGTCCACCTTGGCGCGGAGGACGGTGGCGAAGCGCTCGGGGGTGAGCGCGTCCAGGACGCCGTCGTCCAGCACACCGGCGGCGTGCACCACGGCCGTCAGCGGCAGTTCGGCAGGCAGCTCCGCCAGGAGACCGGCCAGGGCCTCCCGGTCGGCCACATCGCAAGCCACGACCGTGACCTGAGCGCCCAGCGCGACGAGTTCATCGCGCAGCTCGGCCACGCCCGGAGCGTCCAGGCCACGACGGCTGGTCAGCACCAGATGCTCGGCACCTCGCTCCGCCAGCCAACGGGCCACATGCGCACCCAGCGCACCCGTACCACCGGTGACCAGCACCGAGCCGGCACCCGGCACCCAGCCATCACCGGTCACAGCCGGAACGGAAGCCCGCACCAACCGACGCCCGAACACACCCGAACTACGAACAGCGGCCTCGTCCTCGGCCCGCCCGGACAGCAGCCCGGCCAGCCGCGTCAGCGCCCGCTCGTCCACCGACTCCGGCAGATCGACCAGACCACCCCAACGCTCCGGAGACTCCAGAGCAGCGACCCGGCCCAGACCCCAGGTCAACGCCTGCGCAGGATCGACAAGACCATCGGAACGGCCCACCGACACCGCACCACGCGTGGCCAGCCACAACGGGGCACCAATACCGGCATCGCCAAGCGCCTGCACCAACGCAACATTGCCCAGCAGCCCGGACTCACCGCCCGCAACAGCCAGCAGCGAGAACACACCCGCCACCGGACCATCACCGGCCTCAACACGCAACCGCTCAGCCACACTCACGCGGCCGGCATCGACACCCAGCCCGACCACCCGAGCCTGCGCACCACACTCGGAGAACACCCGCGCAACAGCATCGGCCCACAGCCCCTCGCCCTCCGGAGCCACAACCAGCCACACACCGGACAACACACCGGCCGCAGGGAGAGCCACCGGCTTCCAGGACACCTGGTAACGCCAGCCGTCCACGGTGGACTGCTCCGCCTGCTGGTGCCGCCACGAGGACAGCGCCGGGAGCAGCGCCTCCAACGCGCCCTCGCCTGCGGCTTCCACCCCCAGGGTGGCCACGAGCGAGGCGAGATCCTCGCGCTCCACGGCTTCCCAGAAGCGGTCCGTACCGATCGTCGCGGGTGAAGCGGTGGCGGTGGTCTGGATGTCCAGCCAGTAGCGCTGCCGCTGGAAGGCGTACGTCGGCAGCTCCACCCGCTGCGTGCCGGTGCCGGCGAAGAACGCCGTCCAGTCCGGGGCCCCGCCCCGCACGAACAGCTGCGCAAGCGCGCCGACCGCGGCCTCGGCCTCCGGCCGCCCCTTGCGCAGGGCGGCGACGAGCGCCGCGCCCTCGCCGGTGAGGCAGTCCTGCGCCATCGCCGTCAACACACCGTCGGGGCCGAGCTCGACGAAGGTGGTGACGCCCTTGGCCTCAAGGGCGCGGATGCCGTCGAGGAAGCGGACCGCCTCGCGGACGTGCCGCACCCAGAAGTCCGGGCTGGTGATCTCCTCGGCGGAGACCAGCGCACCGGTGAGGTTGGAGACGATCGGGATACGCGGGGCCTCGTACGACAGCCCCTCGGCCACCGCACGGAACTCCTCCAACATCCCGTCCATACGCGGCGAGTGGAAGGCATGCGAGACCGTCAGGCGCTTGGTCTTACGACCCTGCGCCTCGAAAACGGCCGCAATCGCAAGCGCCGCGTCCTCGTCGCCCGCAATCACCACAGAAGCAGGGCCGTTGAGGGCGGCAATGCTGACACCCTCCGTCAGCAGCGGAAGAACCTCGTCCTCCGACGCCTGCACCGCGATCATCGCGCCACCGGCCGGAAGCTCCTGCATCAGACGACCACGAGCCGCCACCAAAGTGCAGGCATCCGCCAGCGACAGCACCCCCGCCACATGCGCAGCAGCCAGCTCACCGATCGAATGACCGGAGAGGAAGTCAGCCTTCACACCCCACGACTCGACCAGACGGAACAGCGCCACCTCGACCGCGAACAACGCGGGCTGAGTGAAGGCCGTACGGTCCAGCATCGAGGCGTCATCACCGAACAGCACGCTCTTCAGCGGCAGTTCGAGATGCGCGTCCAGCTCCGCGCACACCGCGTCCAGCGCCGCCGCGAACACCGGGAACGCGGCGTACAGCTCACGCCCCATGCCCAGCCGCTGGCTGCCCTGACCCGTGAACAGGAACGCTGTCCTGCCACCGGCCACCGAGCCGCGCGTCACGCCCGTGGCCGGCTCGTCGGCGGCCAGGGCCGCCAGGCCCCGGAGGAAGCCCTCGCGGTCCTGGGCGACGAGCACCGCGCGGTCCTCGAAGGCCGCGCGGCCGGTCGCCAGGGAGCGGCCGATGCCGACCGCGTCGAAGTCCCCGCCGGACAGCAGGTGGTCGCGGAGCCGGCGGGCCTGGTCGCGCAGGGCGCCCTGGCCGACGGCCGAGAGCGGCCACGGCACGACCGGCAGCGACACCGCGACCGTGGCACCGGCCGACGCCTCGACCGGGGGCTGCTCGATGATCGTGTGCGCGTTGGTGCCGCTGATACCGAAGGACGAGACACCCGCACGACGCGGACGGCCGGTCTCCGGCCACTCCACCGACTCGGTCAACAGCGAGACCGCGCCGGCCTCCCAGTCGATCTTCGATGAGGGCTCGTCGACGTGCAGGGTGCGCGGCAGCACGCCGTTGCGCATCGCCATGACCATCTTGATGATGCCGGCGACACCGGCGGCGGCCTGGGTGTGGCCGATGTTGGACTTGATCGAACCCAGCCACAGCGGCTGGTCCGCGGACTTCTCCCGGCCGTACGTCGCCAGCAGGGCCTGCGCCTCGATCGGGTCACCCAGCGTCGTACCCGTACCGTGCGCCTCGACCACGTCCACCTCGGTCGCCGACAGACCGGCACTGGCCAGCGCCTGGCGGATCACCCGCTGCTGCGACGGGCCGTTCGGCGCCGTCAGACCGTTGCTCGCACCGTCCTGGTTCACCGCGGAACCACGCACGACCGCAAGCACCGGGTGACCGTTCCTGCGCGCGTCCGAGAGCCGCTCCACGAGCAGCATGCCCGCGCCCTCGGACCAGCCCGTGCCGTCCGCCGCGGCCGCGAAGGACTTGCAGCGGCCGTCGGTCGACAACCCGCGCTGGCGGCTGAAGTCGATGAAGGTCTCCGGGGTCGCCATCACGGCCACACCACCGGCGAGCGCCATCGAGCACTCGCCGTTGCGCAGCGCCTGGATCGCCCAGTGCAGGGCGACCAGCGACGACGAGCATGCCGTGTCGATGGTGACGGCCGGGCCCTCCAGGCCGAAGGTGTACGCGACCCGGCCGGAGGCGATGCTGCCCGCGTTGCCGGTGCCGATGTATCCCTCGACGCCGTCCGGTATGCCGTCCATGCCGGTGACGTAGTCGTGGTACATGACGCCCGCGAAGACGCCGGTGCGGCTGCCGCGCAGGGTGGCCGGGTCGATGCCCGCGCGCTCGAAGGCTTCCCAGGACGTCTCCAGCAGCAGGCGCTGCTGCGGGTCCATGGCGAGAGCCTCGCGCGGCGAGATCCCGAAGAACGCCGCGTCGAAGTCGGCGACGTCGTGCAGGAAGCCGCCCTCGCGGGTGTAGCTGGTGCCCGCGTGGTCGGGGTCCGGGTGGTAGAGGCCGTCCAGGTCCCAGCCGCGGTCGGCCGGGAAGCCGGAGATGCCGTCGCCGCCGGTGGCGACGAGGCGCCACAGGTCCTCCGGCGACTGCACGCCGCCGGGGAAGCGGCAGCCCATGCCGACGATCGCGATCGGGTCGTCGTCGACCGGTGCGAGCGCCGCGGACGCGACGGCCGGCGCGGTGACGGCGGCCGGTGCGGTGTCCAGCAGCTCGTCCCGCAGGTGGCCGGCCAGGGCGGCGGGCGTCGGGTAGTCGAAGACGAGGGTGGCCGGGAGGCGCAGCCCGGTGACGGTCTTGAGGTCGTTGCGCAGCTCGACGGCGGTGAGCGAGTCGAAGCCCAGCTCCTTGAAGGCGCGCGTGGCCTCGACGGCCTCCGCACCGGCGTAGCCGAGCACGGCCGCGACCCGGCCGCTGACCAACTCCAGCAGAGCGGCGTCCTGTTCGGCGGCCGTCGGCAGCGCGCGCAGCCGCTGGGCCAGCGAGGAGCCGTCGGCGGCCGCGGCCGCGACGGCCGCGCGCCGTACCGGCACCCGCACGAGTCCGCGCAGCAGCGCCGGTACGGTCCCGGTGTCGTTGGCCTCGGCGCGCAGCCCCTCGTGGTCGAGCCGCATCGGGAACAGGACGGTCGTGCCGTCCGCGCGGGCGGCGTCGAAGAGCGCGAGGCCCTCTTCCGCTGCCAGCGGGGCGACGCCGCCGCGGGCGATGCGCCGCAGGTCCGTCCGGTCCAGGTTCCCGGCCATGCCGTCGCCGCCCCACAGGCCCCACGCCAGCGCGGTAGCCGGCAGACCCTCGGCGGCCCGGTGCTGGGCCAGGGCCTCCAGGAAGGAGTTGGCGGCCGCGTAGCTGGCCTGTCCCGGAGCGCCGAACGCGGCGGCCGCGCCGGAGAACAGCACGAAGGCGGCCAGGTCCAGGTCGCGGGTCAGCTCGTGGAGGTTGAGCGCGGCGTCGACCTTGGGCCGCAGAACGCGTGCGACACGCTCCGGCGTCAGCGAGCCGATGACGCCGTCGTCCAGCACACCGGCTGCGTGCACCACGCCGGTCAGCGGGTGCTCGGCCGGAATGGCCGAGATCACGGAAGCCAGCGCGTCCCGGTCGGCCACGTCGCACGCCGCCCAGACCGTCTCGGCACCCGACTCGGCCAGCTCGGCGGCCAGTTCCGCCGCGCCCGGGGCGTCGCCGCCCCTGCGGCTCACCAGCAGCAGTCGGCGTACGCCGTGCTCGGCGACCAGGTGCCGGGCGAAGAGACCGCCCAGCTGACCGCCGGCGCCGGTGATCAGCACGGTGCCCTCGGGCGCGAACTCCCGCTTCTCGCGGGTGTCTTCGCCGTCGTCCGCGACCGGCACCCGGGCCAGTCGCGGCGCCAGGGCCGCGCCGTCGCGCAGCGCCAGCTCCGGCTCGTCCACGGCGAGCGCGGCGAGCACCTTGCGGAGAGAGTCCGGCCGCCCGTCCACGTCGAGCAGCGTCAGCCGGCCGGGGTTCTCCGACTGCGCGGAGCGGAACAGACCGCGCGCCGCGGCAATCGGCAGGTCGGCGATGCCCGCTCCGGCCTCCGTCTCCACCGCCTCGCGCGTCAGCAGCACCAGCCGCGACTCGGCGAACCGCTCGTCGGCCAGCCAGGACCGCACCAGATCGAGCGTGCGCAGGGTGGTGGCGTGCACGGCGGACGCGGCGTCGGCCCCGGCGGCCTCGCCGCCGCTGACGAACACGGTGTGCGGTACGGGCGCACCGGCGTCGAGGGCCGTGCCCAGCACCGACAGATCGTCGTACGCGCCCAGCCGGATCCCGGCCCCGAACGCGGCCTGGAGCTCGGCCAGTTCGGCGGCGCCAGCGCCCAGCACGGCCCAGTCGCCCGCCGCGGCGTCCACCGCGGGCACCGGTACGGGCGTCCAGTGGAGCCGGAACAGCGACTCGTGCAGCCCGCTCCGGGCGGCGCGCACCTGCTCGGCGGAGGCCGCGCGGAGCGCCACCGACTCGACGGTGGCGACCGGTGCCCCGGTGCCGTCGGCCACCAGCAGCGCTACGGAGTTCTCCGACTGCTCGGTCAGCCGAACCCGGAGCGCGCCCGCACCGGCGGCCAGCAGCTGTACGCCGTTCCATGCGAAGGGCAGCAGCGCGCCCTCGGTCAGCGCGGCCTCCCGGTCCGGGCTGTCCAGCCCGATGACGTGCAGACAGGCGTCGAGCAATGCGGGGTGCAGGCCGAACCGGTCCGCCTCCGCGCCCCGTACGCCCGGCATGTCCTCGGCCGTCGGCAGCACGACCTCGGCGAAGAGCTCGGCGCCGAGCCGCCAGGCGCCCGTGAGCCCCTGGAACACCGGCCCGTATCCGAGACCGGCCCCGGCCAGCTCCTCGTAGAGACCGTCGACGGGGATCGCGGAAGCACCCTGCGGCGGCCATACGGTGAGGTCGCCGGGCGTGCTCTCGGCGGCGGCCGCCAGCACACCGGTGGCGTGCCGCGTCCACGGCTCGGTCGGGAGCGCGTCCTGCCGGCGCGAGTGCAGGCTGAACGAGCGGCGACCGGACTCGTCCGGCCCGCCCACGACGAGCTGCAGCTGTACCGCGACCCGCTCCGGCAGGACCAGCGGCGCCTCCAGCGTCAGCTCGTCCAGCCGCTCGCAGCCGACCTGGGCACCGGCGTGCAGCGCCAGCTCGACGAAGGCCGTGCCCGGCAGCAGCACGGTGTCCATGACGGCGTGATCGGCCAGCCACGGATGCGTACGAGTGGCCAGCAGCGCGGTGAACAGGAAGCCGTCGGCGTCGGCCAGCGGCACCGCCGCGCCCAGCAGCGGGTGGTCCGTTCCGCCCAGCCCGATCGACTCGGGGTCCCCGGCCGCCGGGGTGGCGGCGGGCCAGTAGCGCTGCCCCTGGAAGGGGTACGTCGGCAGCGCGGCAGGTGCGATCCGGCGGGCGCCGGTGCCCGCGTAGTACGCGGCCCAGTCCGGCGTCACACCACGCACGTGCAGTCGGGCGACAGCCTGGACCAGCGCCTCGGCCTCCGGACGACCCTTGCGCAGCCCGGCCACGAACGCAGCCTCGACGCCGGTGACGCAGTCCTGCGCCATCGCGGTGAGGATGCCGTCGGGGCCGAGCTCGACGAAGGTGGTGACGCCCTGCGCCTCCAGCACCTGCACGCCGTCCACGAAGCGCACGGCTTCACGGACGTGGCGGACCCAGAAGTCCGGGTTGGTGATCTCGTCTGCGGAGACCAGTGCGCCGGTGAGGTTGGAGACGATCGGGATGCGCGGGGCCTCGTACGTCAGGCCCTCGGCCACCGCACGGAACTCCTCCAACATGCCGTCCATACGCGGCGAGTGGAAGGCATGCGAGACCGTCAGACGCTTGGTCTTACGACCCTGCGCCTCGAAACCGGCCGCGATCTCAAGCGCCGCATCCTCGTCACCCGCGATCACCACGGAAGAAGGGCCGTTGAGGGCGGCAATGCTGACACCCTCGGTCAGCAGCGGAAGAACCTCGTCCTCCGAAGCCTGCACCGCGATCATCGCGCCACCGGCAGGAAGCTCCTGCATCAGACGACCACGAGCCGCCACCAAAGTGCAGGCATCCTCAAGCGAGAGCACCCCTGCCACATGTGCAGCGGCCAGCTCACCGATCGAGTGCCCCGACAGGAAGTCCGGCGTAATACCCCACGCCTCGACGAGGCGGAACAGCGCCACCTCGACCGCGAACAACGCGGGCTGAGTGAAAGCCGTCCGGTCCAGCACCGAAGCGTCATCACCGAACAGCACCGACTTCAACGGCAGTTCGAGGTGCGCGTCGAAGTGCGCACAGACAGCGTCCAGAGCATCCGCGAACACCGGGAAGGCGTCGCACAGCTCACGGCCCATGCCGAGTCGCTGGCTGCCCTGACCCGTGAAGAGGAACGCCGTCTTGCCCTCGGCGACCGAACCCTCGACCAGACCCGCCGCCGACTCACCACGCGCCAGCGCGTCCAGCGCGGCGAGCAGCTCGTCCCGGTCACCCGCCGTCAGGACCGCGCGGCGCTCCAGCGCGGCGCGGCCGACAGCCAGTGAGTGGGCGAGGTCGAGCAGTTCCGTCTCGGGTCGCGCGTCGATGAACGAGCGCACCCGGGCGGCTTGTTCGGCCAGCGCCTCGGCACCCTTGGCCGACAGCGCGAACTTAAGCGGGGCGAGGCCCGGCTCCGCCGTCTCCGGAGCGTCTTCCTCGGTTACGGGTGCCTGTTCGATGATGGTGTGCGCGTTGGTGCCGCTGATGCCGAAGGACGACACACCCGCACGACGCGGACGGCCCCCCTCCGGCCAGTCGACGGCCTCGGTCAACAGCGAGACCGCGCCGACCGACCAGTCCACGTGCGGCGTCGGCTCATCGACATGCAGGGTCCGCGGCAGCACACCGTGCTCCATCGCCAGCACCATCTTGATGATGCCGGCGACACCGGCGGCCGCCTGCGTGTGACCGATGTTGGACTTGATCGAACCCAGCCACAGCGGCTGGTCCGCGGACTTCTCCCGGCCGTACGTCGCCAGCAGCGCCTGCGCCTCGATCGGGTCACCAAGTGTCGTACCCGTACCGTGCGCCTCGACCGCGTCGACCTCGGTCGCCGACAGACCGGCACTGGCCAGCGCCTGGCGGATGACCCGCTGCTGCGCGGGGCCGTTGGGGGCGGTCAGGCCGTTGCTCGCACCGTCCTGGTTCACCGCGGAACCACGCACGATCGCCAGCACCGGGTGACCGTTGCGCCGGGCGTCGGAGAGCCGCTCGACGAGCAGCATGCCGACGCCCTCGCCCCAGCCCGTACCGTCCGCACCGGCCGCGAACGCCTTGATCCGGCCGTCCGAGGCCAGTCCGCGCTGGCGGCTGAAGTCGATGAAGTTCTCGGGGGTCGACATCACGGTCACACCACCGGCGAGCGCCAGCGAGCACTCGCCGTTGCGCAGCGCCTGGACGGCCAGGTGCAGGGCGACCAGCGAGGACGAGCACGCGGTGTCGACGGTGACGGCCGGGCCTTCGAGGCCGAAGGTGTAGGCGAGGCGACCGGAGACGACGCTGGCGGCGTTGCCCGTGCCCAGGTGACCCTCAAGCCCCTCGGGCGCCTTCATCAGCAGCGACAGGTAGTCCTGACCGTTGGTGCCCGCGAAGACACCGACCTGCTGACCGCGCAGCGCGACCGGGTCGATGCCCGCCCGCTCGAACGCCTCCCACGACGTCTCCAGCAGCAGGCGCTGCTGCGGGTCCATGGCGAGGGCCTCACGCGGCGAGATCCCGAAGAACGCCGCGTCGAACTCCGCCACGTCGTAAAGGAAGCCACCCTCACGGGTGTACGTGGTACCCGCGTGATCCGGGTCCGGGTGATACAGCGACTCCAGATCCCAGCCACGATCGGCAGGGAACTCCGCGACCGCGTCCTGACCTGCCGTCAGCAACGCCCACAGCTCCTCGGGCGAACGCACCCCACCCGGGAACCGGCAACTCATCGCCACGATCGCGATCGGATCGTCGTCCGCCGCAGCCGACGGCGCAACCGGGACGGCTCCCGCCGCCGCCGGGTCCAGCTCGCCCAACAGCTCCGTGCGCAGGTAACCGGCGAGCTCGGTCGCGGTCGGGTAGTCGTAGACGAGCGTCGACGAAAGGCGCAGGCCCGTCGCCGAGTTCAGACGGTTGCGCAGCTCGACGGCGGTCAGCGAGTCGAAGCCCAGCTCCTTGAACGCCCGCCCGGCCTCGACCGCGTCGGCACCGCCGTGCCCGAGCACCTCGGCGACGTGCGTACGCACCAGCTCCAGCAGAGCCTGCTCGCGCTCGACCTCGCTCTGCCCGGCCAGCCGCTCCGCCAGGGTGCCACCGCCGGTGGCGACCACGCGAGGAGTGCCGACGGCGGTGGGCTCCGTACGGCCGGAGACCAGTTCGGCGAGCAGCGGGCCGGGGCGTGCGGCGGTGAAGCCGGGTGCGAAGAGCTCCCAGTCGATGTCCGCGACCGTGAGCACGGTCTCGTCCAGATCGAGCGCCCGCTGCAGCGCGGCCATCGCCAACTCGGACGCCATCGGCGGGATACCGTCGCGGCGCATGCGCTGCTCCAGCGCGCCATCCGCGGCCATGCCCGAACCGGCCCACGGACCCCACGCGACGGACGTCGCGGGAAGACCCTCGGCACGACGCCGCTCGGCCAGCGCATCCAAATAGGCGTTGGCAGCAGCGTAGTTACCCTGCCCCGCGGCGCCCAGCGAACCAGCGATCGAGGAGAAGAGGACGAACGCGGACAGGTCCAACCCGCGCGTCAGCTCGTCCAGGTTGGCAGCAGCCTCCACCTTCGCGCGGAGCACGGTGGCAAAGCGCTCAGGGGTGAGCGCGTCCAGCACACCGTCGTCCAGCACACCGGCCGCGTGCACCACAGCAGTCAGCGGCAGCTCCGCCAGCAGCTCGGCCAGGGCCTCCCGGTCGGCCACGTCGCAAGCCGCGACCGTGACCTGAGCGCCAAGCTCGACGAGTTCATCACGCAGCTCGGCCGCGCCCGGCGCGTCCAGACCACGACGGCTGGTCAGCACCAGATGCTCGGCACCTCGCTCCGCCAGCCAGCGGGCCACATGCGCACCCAGCGCACCCGTACCACCCGTCACCAACACCGAGCCGGCGCCCGGCACCCAGCCATCACCGGTCACAGCCGGAACGAAAGCCCGCACCAACCGACGCCCGAACACACCCGAACCACGAACAGCGGCCTCGTCCTCAGCCCGCCCGGACAACAACCCGACCAGCCGAGCCAGCGCCCGCTCGTCCACCGACTCCGGCAGATCAACCAGACCACCCCAACGCTCCGGAACCTCCAGAGCCACAACACGGCCCAGACCCCAGGTCAACGCCTGCGCAGGATCGACAAGACCATCGGAACGACCCACCGACACCGCACCACGAGTGGCCAGCCACAACCGCGCATCGACACCGGCATCGCCGAGCGCCTGCACCAACGCAGTGTTGCCCAGCAGCCCGGACTCACCACCCGCAACGGCCAGCAGCGAGAACACACCCGCCACCGGACCATCGCCGACCTCAACACGCAACCGCTCAGCCACACTCACACGGCCGGCATCGACACCCAGCCCGACCACCCGAGCCTGCGCACCGCACTCGGAGAACACCCGCGCAACAGCATCGGCCCACAGACCCTCGCCCTCCGGGGCCACGACCAACCACACACCGGAAAGCGCACCGGAAAGCCGGTCGGTCACCGGCTTCCACCGGGCCCGGTAGCGCCAGCCGTCCGCCATCGCGCGGTCCTGCTGCTGACGCCGCCACGTGGACAGCGCGGGCAGTACGTCGGCCAGTGACAGCTCGGGGTCGATGTCGAGTTCGGCGGCGAGCGCGCTCAGGTCGCCGCGCTCCACCACGTCCCAGAAACGCTCGTCGACAGCGCCGTGCGGCGCGGCCCCGGACGCCGACTCGACGGCTTCCTCCGCCAGCCAGAAGCGCTCGCGCTGGAAGGCATAGGTGGGCAGTTCGACCCGGCGGGCGCCGGTGCCTGCGTAGTACGCGGCCCAGTCCGGCGTCACTCCACGCACGTGCAGTCGGGCGACCGCCTGGACCAGCGCCTCCGCCTCCGGACGGCCCTTACGCAGCCCAGGCACAAACGCAGCCTCGGCGCCGGTGACGCAGTCCTGCGCCATCGCCGTCAACACACCATCGGGGCCCAGCTCGACGAAGGTGGTGACACCCTCGGCCTCCAGAACGCGGATCCCGTCGAGGAAGCGCACGGCCTCACGGACGTGACGCACCCAGAAGTCCGGGTTCGTGATCTCCTCGGCGGAGACCACCGCACCCGTCAGGTTGGAGACGATCGGGATGCGCGGAGCCTCGTACGACAGCCCCTCGGCCACCGTGCGGAACTCCTCCAACATCCCGTCCATACGCGGCGAGTGGAACGCGTGCGAGACCGTCAGACGCTTGGTCTTACGACCCTGCGCCTCGAAACCGGACGCGATCGCAAGCGCCGCATCCTCGTCACCCGCGACCACAACAGAGGCAGGGCCGTTGAGGGCGGCAATGCTGACACCCTCCGTCAGCAGGGGAAGAACCTCGTCCTCCGACGCCTGCACCGCGATCATCGCGCCACCGGCAGGAAGCTCCTGCATCAGACGACCACGAGCCGCCACCAAAGTGCAGGCATCCTCAAGCGAGAGCACCCCTGCCACATGTGCAGCGGCCAGCTCACCGATCGAGTGCCCCGACAGGAAGTCCGGCGTAATACCCCACGCTTCGACGAGGCGGAACAGCGCCACCTCGACCGCGAACAACGCGGGCTGAGTGAAAGCCGTCCGGTCCAGCACCGAAGCGTCATCACCGAACAGCACCGACTTCAACGGCAGTTCGAGGTGCGCGTCGAAGTGCGCACAGACAGCGTCCAGAGCATCCGCGAACACCGGGAACGCGCCGTACAGCTCACGGCCCATGCCGAGCCGCTGGCTGCCCTGACCCGTGAAGAGGAACGCCGTCTTGCCCTCGGCGACCGAACCCTCGACCAGACCCGCCGCCGACTCACCACGCGCCAGCGCGTCCAGCGCGGCGATGAGGTCCGCACGGTCGGCGGCGACGCCCGCCGCGCGGTCCTCCAGCGCGGCGCGGCCGGTGGCGAGGGAGAAGGCGAGGTCGGTGGCGGTCAGCTCGGGGGCGGCCCGGAGGTGGTCGGCCAGCCGGGCGGCCTGGGAGCGCAGAGCGCCGGTGCCCTTGGCGGACAGCGTCCACAGCGGTGCCACGTGCTCCGCTCCGGGGAGCACCTCGGCGGCCGGTCCCTCGCCGGGCTCGTCGCCCGTCGGCGCCTGCTCGACGATGGTGTGCGCGTTGGTGCCGCTGAGGCCGAAGGACGACACACCCGCGCGGCGCGGGCGGCCCGTCTCCGGCCACTCCACCGATTCGGTCAGCAGCGAGACAGCGCCCGCCGACCAGTCCACGTGCGGCGTCGGCTCATCGACGTGCAGCGTCCGCGGCAGCACCCCGTGGCGCATCGCCAGGACCATCTTGATGATGCCCGCGACACCGGCGGCCGCCTGCGTGTGGCCGATGTTCGACTTCACCGAACCCAGCCACAGCGGCTGCCCCTCGGCCCGCTCCTGACCGTAGGTGGCCAGCAGCGCCTGCGCCTCGATCGGGTCGCCCAGCGTCGTACCCGTACCGTGCGCCTCGACCGCGTCGACCTCGGCGGCCGACAGACCGGCACTGGCCAGCGCCTGCCGGATGACACGCTGCTGCGACGGACCGTTGGGCGCCGTCAGACCATTGCTCGCACCGTCCTGGTTGATCGCGCTACCACGCACGATCGCCAGCACCGGGTGACCGTTCTTCTGCGCGTCCGACAGCCGCTCCACGAGCAGCATGCCCACGCCCTCGCCCCAGCCCGTACCGTCCGCACCGGCCGCGAACGCCTTGATCCGGCCGTCGGAAGCCAGTCCGCGCTGACGGCTGAAGTCGACGAACGGTTCAGGGGTCGACATCACGGTCACACCGCCGGCCAGCGCCATCGAGCACTCGCCCTGACGCAGCGCCTGGACCGCCAGATGCAGCGCCACCAGCGAGGACGAGCAGGCCGTGTCGACAGTGACCGCCGGGCCTTCGAGGCCGAAGGTGTACGACACCCGGCCCGAGACCACGCTCGCCGCGTTGCCCGTGCCCAGGTGGCCCTCGAGCCCCTGCGGCACGGTGGAGACGAGCCCGGCGTAGTCCTGGCCGTTGGTGCCCGCGAAAACGCCGACCTGCCGGCCGCGCAGCGCGACCGGGTCGATGCCCGCCCGCTCGAACGCCTCCCACGACGTCTCCAGCAGCAACCGCTGCTGCGGATCCATGGCGAGCGCCTCGCGCGGCGAGATGCCGAAGAACGCCGCGTCGAACTCCGCCACGTCGTACAGGAAGCCACCCTCACGGGTGTAGGTCGTACCCGCGTGATCCGGGTCCGGGTGATACAGCGACTCCAAGTCCCAGCCACGGTCCGCCGGGAACTCCGCGACCGCATCCTGACCCGCCGTCAGCAACGCCCACAGCTCCTCGGGCGAACGCACCCCACCCGGGAACCGGCAGCTCATCGCCACAATCGCGATCGGATCGTCGTCGACGGCCACGGCAGCGGCCGTGGCCTCGATGCCGGCACCGGCGTCGGACTGCGCTCCGAGCAGCTCCGCGCGCAGATGCTCGGCGAGCGTCGCGGAGGTCGGGTAGTCGTAGACGAGCGTCGACGAAAGGCGCAGGCCTGTCGCCGAGTTGAGGCGGTTGCGCAGCTCGACGGCGGCGAGCGAGTCGAAGCCCAGCTCCTTGAACGCACGCCCGGCCTCGACCGCGTCGGCACCACCGTGCCCGAGCACCTCGGCGACGTGCGTGCGCACCAGGTCCAGCAGCAGCCGGTCCTGCTCCGCCGGGGTGAGCCCGTTCAGTCGCTCGCCCAGCGGGGACGCCACGTCGGCGTCGGTGACGACACGGGCGGCGGCCGTGGAGCCGGCCGGGGTTCCACCGGCTTCGGCGAGGTCCGCGATGAGCGGGCTGGGCCGGACGGCGGTGAGGGCGCGGGAGAAGCGGTCCCAGTCGATGTCCGCGACCGTCAGTGCGGTCTCGTCGAGGTCAAGAGCCTGCTGCAGCGCGGCGATCGCCAGGTCGGGCGCCATCGGCGGCATGCCCTCGCGGCGCATGCGCTGTTCCATCGCGTCGTCCGCGGCCATGCCGGAACCGGCCCACGGGCCCCACGCGACGGACGTCGCGGGAAGACCCTCGGCACGACGCCGCTCGGCCAGCGCGTCCAAGTACGCGTTCGCGGCGGCGTAGTTGCCCTGTCCTGCGGCGCCCAGCGTCGCGGTGACCGAGGAGAAGAGGACGAACGCGGAGAGGTCCAGCTCGCGCGTCAGCTCGTCCAGGTTGGCGGCAGCCGTCGCCTTGGCGCGGAGCACGCCCGCGAACCGCTCGGGGGTGAGCGCGTCCAGGACGCCGTCGTCCAGCACACCGGCGGCATGCACCACAGCAGTCAGCGGGAACTCGGCGGGCAGCCCCGCCAGCAGCCCGGACAGCGCGTCACGGTCCGCCACGTCACACGCGGCGATCGTCACCCGGGCACCGGATGCCGCGAGTTCGTCCCGCAGCTCCGCCGCGCCCGGGGCTTCCGGACCGCGGCGGCTGGTCAGCACCACGTGCTCGGCGCCGTTGCCCACCAGCCAGCGGGCCACTCGCGCACCCAGCGCACCCGTACCGCCCGTCACCAGCACGGAGCCGGCACCCGGCCGCCAGCCGTCCTCGGTGCCCGCGGGCACCGAGGCCCGCACCAGTCGGCGCCCGAACGCTCCGGAGTCACGGACCGCGACCTGGTCCTCGGCCCCGGCGCCGGTAAGCACCGACATCAGTCGCGTCAGCGCCCGCTCGTCCACCGACTCCGGCAGATCGACCAGACCGCCCCAGCGCTCAGGAAGCTCCAGCGCGGCGACCCGGCCCAGACCCCAGGTCAGCGCCTGCGCGGGGTCGACGAGACCGTCGGAACGGCCCACCGACACCGCGCCACGCGTGGCCAGCCACAACGGGGCATCGACACCGGCATCGCCGAGCGCCTGCACCAGAACGGCATTGCCCAGCAGCCCGGACTCACCGCCCGCAACAGCCAGCAGCGAGAACACACCCGCCACCGGACCATCACCGGCCTCAACACGCAACCGCTCGGCCGCACTCGCGCGGTCGCCGTCGACACCAAGCCGGATGACCTCGGCCTCGGCTCCGCGCCCGGAGAGCACCTGGGCGAGGCCGTCGGCCCACAGGGTCTGCCCCTCGGGGGCGACGACCAGCCAACGGCCGCTCGACGCGCTCTCCGTACGGAGAGTCAGCGGCTTCCAGAGGGCGCGGTAGCGCCAGCCGGCCACCGTGGCGCGCTCGGTGCGCTGCCGCCTCCAGGAGGACAGCGCGGGCAGCGCGGCGCTCAGCGACAGTTCGGGGTCGACGTCGAGTTCGGCGGCGAGGGCGCTCAGGTCGCCGCGCTCCACCACGTCCCAGAAGTGCTCGCCGGCCGGATCCGCCGCCGTGGCCTCCGCGCCGGACCCGGCGGGGGTGGCCATCCAGTACGACTGGCGCTGGAAGGCGTAGGTGGGCAGGTCGACGCGGCGGGCGCCGGTGCCGTCGTACGCCGCGTTCCAGTCGACCTTCTTGCCGCGGACGTACGCGCGGGCCGCGGCCAGCGTCAGGGTCTCGGCCTCGGGGCGGGAGGCGCGCAGTGCCGGGGCGTACGCCGCGTCGACGGCGTCCGGCAGGCAGTCCTGGACCATGGCCGTGAGCACGGCGTCGGGGCCCAGTTCCAGGAAGGTGGTCGCGCCGCGCTCGGCGAGGGCGCGCGCGCCGTCCAGGAAGCGCACGGCGTCCCGTACGTGCCGCACCCAGTACTCGGGCGAGCACAGCTCTTCGGCGGTGGCGAGACGGCCGGTGACGTTGGAGACGACGGGGATGCGCGGCGGCGCGTACTCCAGTGCCTGGGCCACCCGGCGGAATTCGGCGAGCATGCCGTCCATGCGCGGCGAGTGGAAGGCGTGGCTGACCGTGAGCCGCTTGGTCTTGCGGCCCTGGTCGCGGAAGGCGGTGGCGATCGCGTCCACCGCGTCCTCGTCGCCGGAGACGACCACGGAGGTGGGCCCGTTGACGGCGGCGATGCCGACGCGGTCGCCCAGCAGCGGCAGCACCTCGTCCTCGGAGGCCTGCACGGCCACCATCGCGCCGCCGGCGGGCAGTTCCTGCATCAGGCGGCCGCGGGCCGCCACCAGTGCGCAGGCGTCCTCCAGCGACAGCACACCCGCCACATGGGCGGCGGCCAGCTCGCCGATGGAGTGGCCGGCGAGCAGGTCGGGGCGCAGGCCCCACGACTCCAGCAGGCGGTGGAGGGCGACCTCGACGGCGAACAGTGCGGGCTGGGTGTAGTCGGTGCGGTCGAGCAGGGCGGCCTCGGAGGAGCCCGGCTCGGCGAAGAGGACGTCCAGCAGCGGGAGTTCCAGCTGCTCTTCCAGGTACCAGGCGGCGTCGTCCAGGGCCTCGGCGAAGACCGGGTACGTCTCGTACAGCTCGCGGCCCATGCCGAGCCGCTGGCTGCCCTGGCCGGTGAACAGGAACGCCAGCTTCCCGGCGGCCGGGGCGCCCTGGACCACGGCCGGGGAGTTGGTGCCGGTCGCGAGGTGGCGCAGCGCGTCCTGGAAGCCGGCGCGGTCGGCGGCGACGAGCACGGCGCGCTGCTCGAAGAGGGCGCGGGTGGTGGCCAGGGAGTGGCCGATGTCGGTGAGGGCGGGTTCCGGGTCGGCCGCCAGCCGGTCGTGGAGCCGCTCGGCCTGCTCGCGCAGGGCGGCCTCGGTCTTGGCCGACAGCGTCCAGGGCAGTACGCCGGGGACGTCCGGCTTCCCGGTGGCCTCTTCGGCCTCCGCCGGGGGCTGTTCGATGATGGCGTGGGCGTTGGTGCCGCTCATGCCGAACGAGGAGATGCCGGCGCGGCGGACCCGGTCCTCGGTCCGCGGCCAGTCGCGGGCCTCGGTCAGCAGCTCGATGTCACCGGCCGACCAGTCGACGTGCGGGGTGGGCGCGTCGACGTGCAGAGTCCGCGGCAGCGTCTCGTGCCGCATGGCCATGACCATCTTGATGATGCCGCCGACGCCGGCCGCGGCCTGGGTGTGGCCGATGTTGGACTTGAGCGAGCCCAGCAGCAGCGGCCGGTCCTCGGGGCGGTCCTGGCCGTAGGTGGCGAGCAGCGCCTGGGCCTCGATCGGGTCGCCCAGGGTGGTGCCGGTGCCGTGCGCCTCGACGACGTCGACCTCGGCCGCGGTCAGCTGGGCGTTGGCGAGCGCCTGCCGGATGACGCGCTGCTGGGCCGGGCCGCTGGGGGCGGTCAGCCCGTTGCTGGCGCCGTCCTGGTTGATGGCGGTGGAGCGGACGATCGCGAGGACCTGGTGGCCGTTCTTCCGCGCGTCGGAGAGCCGCTCGACGAGCAGCATGCCGACGCCCTCGCCCCAGGCGGTGCCGTCGGCGGCGGCGGCGAAGGGCTTGCAGCGGCCGTCGGGGGCCAGGCCGCGCTGGCGGCTGAAGGCGATGAACGAGCCGGGGTTGGCCATGACGGCGGCGCCGCCGGCCAGGGCGAGGGAGCACTCGCCGGTGCGCAGCGCCTGTACGGCCAGGTGCAGCGCCACCAGCGAGGAGGAGCAGGCGGTGTCGACGGTGACGGTGGGGCCTTCGAAGCCGAAGGTGTAGGCGATGCGGCCGGAGGCGACGCTGGCGGCGTTGCCGGTCACCAGGTAGCCCTCGAAGCCCTCTTCGGCCTCGTGCAGCCGCGGGCCGTAGTCCTGCTGTTCGGCGCCGACGAACACACCGGTGCGGCCGCCGCGGAAGCGGGCGGGGTCGATGCCGGCCCGCTCGAACGCCTCCCAGGAGGTCTCCAGCAGCAGTCGCTGCTGCGGGTCCATCGCGAGGGCCTCGCGCGGGGAGATCCCGAAGAACGCCGGGTCGAACTCGGCGGCGTCGTGCAGGAATCCGCCTTCGCGGGTGTAGCTGCTGCCCGCGCGCTCCGGGTCGGGGTCGTAAAGTCCGGCGAGATCCCAGCCGCGGCCGGTGGGGAATTCGGATATGACGTCCCGGCCGTCGGCGACGATTTCCCAGAGTTCTTCCGGGGAATGCACATCGCCGGGAAAGCGGCAGCTCATTGCGATGATGGCGACGGGCTCGCCGTCGTCGAAGGCGGCGGGGGCGGCGTCCGGGTCGGTGCCGGTGACGTCCGCGAACCCCAGCTCGGCCAGCACGTGGTGGGCCAGCTGGGCGGGGGTGGGGTGGTCGAAGGCGAGGGTGACCGGCAGCCGCAGTCCGGTGGCGGCGGTCAGCCGGCTGTGCAGGTTGACCGCGGCGATGGAGTCGAAGCCCAGGTCCTGGAAGGGCCGGTGCGGGTCGAGGGGCTCGGGCGAGGCCTCCCGCTGTGCGGCCGTGACCAGTTCGCCGACCCACTCCAGGACGGCCTCGGCACGCCCGGATTCGGGCAGGTCCGTGAGCCTTCGCCGCCACGACGACACCGCTTCGGGACCGTCGTCCCGCATTCCGGTGCTCTCGGGCGTGAAATCCTCGGACTCACTCATCATCGCGTGCCCCATAACCCTGCAGACATAAATCAAGACCGTGCGCCAGCCTTGCACAGGGAGGGTCCCCCAGAAACCCCTTCAAACCCCCTACGGACCCCTAGTTTTCGCTTGGGCCGCATATTCACCGGGCGGTCTTCCAGGACAACGCGTAATTCACCAGGGTGCCCGAGGATGCCGATACGGGCAAGAAAAAATGGTGCATGGAAAAGGATTTGGAGATGGAGGGGCGGCCTTTCGGTCCGCCCCTCCATCTCCCGGGGGATCGCCAGTTGGTCTTGAGGGCCGGTCAGCCGCGCGCGGCGGACCGGGGTGCCCGTTCGAGGAACGGGAGGAGGAGCTGAGGCACGGCTTCCTCCGCGAAGGCGATTCCCTGGGCTTCGGTCACGTCGTGGACCTTGTAGACGCCTTCCCCGGCGGCCGTGGTGGCGCCGAGGGTGAACAGTCCGGCCCGTCGCTGGAAGGGCGTCCGCGTGATCTTCCAGCCGATGATCCCCTCCCGCTGGAGGGCGACCGTTCGGTGCGCGAACGTCCCCGAGCTGGTGAGGAGGTAGCCGCCGCGCATCCCGTGCCCGAGCGTGCGGTACGCGTTGAACGCGAAGGCCACCAGGATGGGCACCAGGGCCAGGCCGGTGATCCAGCCGGCCCGTACGAGACCGGGGCCGAGCCACAGGCCGAGGCCGACCGGCACCGCGGCGATCAGCACCGCCCAGATCAGCGCCCGGTTGATGCGCCGCCGCAGGGCGGCCCGGGGGTGGCGCGTCAGCCCGGCCCGGGTGGTGAACGAGGGGTCCACACCCAGCACTTCGGAGGCCACCCGGCGGGCCTCCGCGCGGGGCACCGGCGGGGTCAGCACCCGGCGCTTGCGGTTGTCCTCGAGGTTGCCGAGGCCGCTGGCGACGGCGTTGAGCTTGGCGGCCCCGGCCCAGCGCAGCGGGATCGGCTCGACCAGCTCCACACCGCGCAGCCGCCGCTTCTCGAGGCTGACCGAGCGCGTGACCATCAGGCCGCGGCGGACCCGGAACATCCCGCCGTCCTCGCGCGTCAGCCGGTAGCCGTACCAGCTCTCGATGAAGGTGCCGGTGGAGCCGGCGATCCCGAGGACCACCAGGACCACCAGGGCCAGCAGGATTCCGTACCACAGCGGGAGCGAGCCGAAGCGGTCCTCGATGTCCTTGACGACCCCCCACTTCAGCGGGTCGACCTTCATCTCGTGCAGCGTGCGGTAGACGCTGGCGCCGGCGATGAGGACACCGCCGACGCCCCACACGCTCAGCGGGCCGTAGCGCAGCCAGGACCAGTCGAGTTCGCTGATCGGGCCGTTGTCCTCGACGGCGCCGACGATCCCGCGGCCGGCGTCGCGCCGCTCGATGATCTGCCGGCGCAGCTCGACGGCGTCCGCCTTGCTGATGCCCTCCAGCGCCAGCCGGTGTGCGGAGGAGGAGCTCTGCTCGCCGGTGGAAATGCTGAGCGTGGTGAGCCCGAAGAGCCGGTGCAGCGGGTTGGCGGTCAGGTCGACGCTGCGGATGCGCTCGATCGGTATCGACCGGCGGCTGCGGAAGAACAGTCCCGAGTGCAGGTCGACGAAGCTCTCGGTGACCCGGTAGCGGGTGGTGAACAGCCGCATCAGGCCGACGCCGCTGATGACCAGGAAGGTGGCGAACAGCGAGGCGAGGGTGATCAGGGTCTGCAGGTTGGTCTTCCCGGCTATCGCCAGGTCGACCAGGAACATCACCACCGGCGCGACCAGGACGGCGAGGTGGACCAGGAGCAGCCGGGAGTTGAGCCGCCCCCACTCGGGGCCTACATCGTGCGCCGACCCCTCGGCGGTGGTCTCGCGGCTCACGTCGCGTCCTCGGGAGTGGCCTGGGTGAACCGGGCCAGGTGTGCCACCAGGTCGTCGGCGAGCTGGTGGTCGATGCCCTTGATCTTCACCGCGCCGGAGGCGGAGGCGGTGGTCACGGTGACGCCGGAGAGCTTGAACATCTGCTGCAGCGGGCCGCGCAGGGTGTCCACGGTCTGCACACGGGACAGCGGGACGACGCGCCACTGCTGCCACAGCCAGCCGGAGGCCGCGTAGACCGCCTCGTCGGTGACCTCCCAACGGTGCACCCGGTAGCGCCAGGAGGGCATCACGGCCGCGTAGAGCAGGCCGGGCAGCAGCGAGGCCAGCGTCAGCCACATGAAGATCTCGCGGGTGGGCGGTATGGAGGCCCACAGGATCCCGAAGGTGAGCGGAAGCGGCACGGCGAACAGCGCGGACTGCAGCGTCCACCAGCCGACCGCTCGGCTCGACACCCGGTGCCGGGGCGGCCGGAGCCTCACATCTTCTTCCATGCGTTCCACTGCTGCTTCACCCAAGTTCTTCGATCACGGCACGTTCGCCGGCTGGTGGGATGTCTTCGCCTTGATCAGCCGGCCACCTGCGCGGCCTCGGCGGCGCGCACCCGACGCATCTTGGTGAGCAGGACGGCGGTGCGGGTCAGGACCATGGCCAGCGACATGAAGACGAATGCGTTGGAGTAGGTGTCCCGTCCACTGATCTTGTAGTCGATGGAGAAACGGATGAGATCGGCGGTGAACCAGTGCTCGGCCCCGTAGGCGAAGAGGACACGCCCGCTGGAGAGCACGACCCACACCAGCGCGTAGCCGATGCCGCCGTAGGTGTAGATGTCACCGGACTCATGACGATAGGCGGGCAACAACGTACCTGCAATGAGGCCGGCGATCACACCCACCCCGATGCCCACGAGCTGGAGCGAGACGTCGTTCCCCTGCGTGGGGAACGAGCGGACGAAGATGGCGATGATGACCGCCACGGCGATCACCGAGCGCACCATGCGCGCGGTGGTGATGCGCTTACGGCCGATGTCGGTGGCCAGGATAATGATCAGAATCGTGCCACTCGCGATGAGTGCGGTGACGAACTGACTCAAGTGGCTCATGTGCGATGTCTCCCGCCCGTGAAGGGCCCTCGGCTGCGGAGCGCCACCTCTCCGGCGTCCTGGTGTCAACGCTAGGCGCGGGCCGCCGCCGCCGTGACCACTGACCGGTGGGTTCCGACTGTCCACCGTCCGGTGGACACGGTGGACGCACGTGGTAGGACTATGAGGTGCGCACTCACTTCCTGCGAGGCGTGCCACAGACCCGGCGCGACGCGCCCCAGGACGGCGCGTTCTACGGACCCGAGTCCGGGACCCGCTGGTTCGGTCTGTGGGACGGCTTCTTCGCGGTCTCCTATTTCGTCTCGGCCACGCTGCTGTTCATCTCCGGCGCCCATGCCCTCGGCATCGGCGCGCTGACGCTGATGGTGCCCTGGTACGCGGGCTTCGGCCGGCCGCTGATGGTCAGCGGCACGACCGGCCCGCGCAACCTGGTCTTCGTCGGCGTCCTGTTGCTGCTGTTCGCCGTCACCACCGCGTTCAGCCTCTCCGGCGCCTTCGCGATGTTCGCCGTCGTACCCATGCTGATCATGAGCGTGTCGATGCCGCGGGCCATCGCCATGGTCGTCGCGGCCAATCTGTGGTGCGTGGCGGTGGTGTGGTTCCGCGGCGAGAGCCTGGGGCTGAGCGTCCTGCAGGTGCTGCCCATCGCGCTGCTGAGCATCGCGCTGTCCACGCTGCTCGGGCTGTGGATCAAGCGGGTGGTACGGCAGAGCGAGGAGCGCGGCAGCCTCATCGAGGATCTGCAGCGCAGCCGCGAGCGGGTGGCCCGGCTCTCCCACGAGGCGGGCATCGCCGCCGAGCGCGAGCGGCTGGCGCGGGAGATCCACGACACCATCGCGCAGGGGCTGACCAGCATCATCAGCCTCGTGCAGACGGTCGAGGCGGAGCTGGACGACTCCCCCGCCCTGGCCCGCACCCATCTGTCGCTGGCCGGCCGGGTGGCCAAGGAGTCACTGGCCGAGGCACGGGACTTCGTCACCGCCCTCACCCCGCCCGCGCTGCGCGGCAGTTCACTGGTGCAGGCCGTGCGCCGGCAGACGGACGGCCTGGTCGCCGAGACCGGCCTGGACGCGCGCTGCACGGTCCAGGGCACCGAGCGGCCGCTGCCGATGGCCGTGAGCGTCGTCCTGCTGCGCTCGGTCCAGGAGGCCATCGCCAACGTGCGCAAGCACGCCACCCGCGCCCGTACGGTCGAGGTGCTGGTGGCCTACGAGGCGGAGACCGTCCGCGTCGTCGTCCGCGACGACGGCCAGGGCTTCACCCCGGACGACAGCCAGGAAGGGTACGGGCTGCGCGGCATGCAGGCCAGGGCGGCGGAGATCAACGGGTCGGCGACCGTCAGCAGCCTTCCCGGGCAGGGCACCACGATCGAGGTGACCGCCCCGCTGGGCGCGGTCGGCCAGGAGGCAGTCAGTGAATGAGACGAAGCCGGTCGCGGTGCTGCTGGCCGACGACCACCCGGTGGTCCGCGAGGGCCTCAGCGCCATGCTGGAGTCCGCCGCCGACATCACCGTCGTCGGCCAGGCGGGCTCCGGCGAGGAGGCCATCGTCCAGGCCGCCGCCCTCCGGCCCGACATCGTCCTGCTCGACCTGCGCATGGGCGGCATGGACGGTGTCGCCGCCACCGGTCACATCCTGCGCCGCTGCCCCGGCACCAAGGTCGTCATCGTCACCACCTACGAGGACGACGCCGACATCCTCCGCGCCGTCGAGGCGGGCGCGGCCGGCTATCTCCTCAAGGGCAGTTCCCGGCAGGAGCTCATCGACGCCGTCCACACCGCGGCCCGCGGCGAGACCGTCCTCACCCCGTCCCTCGCCGGCAAGCTCTTCCGGGCCCGGGTCGTGGAGCCCTCGCCGCTCTCCGGCCGCGAGTGCGAGGTCCTCGGCCTCGTCAGCCAGGGCCTCACCAACGCCGAGATCGGCGCCCGGCTGTTCATCAGCGAAGCCACCGTCAAGACCCACCTCCTGCGCTCCTTCAAGAAGCTCGGGGTCTCCGACCGCACGGCAGCGGTCATGACGGCTCTGGAGCGGGGCCTGCTGTGACAACCGGGGCCTGCTGAAGCAGAGGCCGGGATCCGGTGCCCGGATCCCGGCCGTCGGCTAGGAGACCCCGGTCAGGCTGCTGTCGGCGAGCCTCGCGGGGAGGTCGCGCCTGCGCTTGACCTTCAGCTTCCGGTATATCCGGGTCAGATGCTGCTCCACCGTGCTCACGGTGACGACCAGCTTGGACGCGATCTCCCGGTTCGTGTTCCCGTGCGCGGCCAGGAGCGCGACCCGCGCCTCCGCCTCGGTCAGCGCCTCGACCTCGCGCTGTACCGCGTCCCCGTCACCGGTCTGCTCGGCCGCGGCGACGAAGTCCGAGCCGTCGCCGTGACCGGGGATCAGCTGCCGGCACAGCGGCTCCGCCCCGCACGCCTTGGCGACGTGCCAGGCCTTGCGCATCAGCACCCGCGCCCGGTTGAAGTCGCCGAGCGCGCGGTAGCCCATGCCCAACTCGCCCAGTGCGCCCGCGAGCTGGAGCCGGTCGCCCCCGTCCTCCAGGATCTCGACGGCTTCCTTGAGCCGGGGCAGCCGGCGCTTGAGGTCCTCGCCGCGGGCGAGGATCGGCAGCAGCGCGCCGCGCACCCGCTGGTTGCCGGGGCTGCGCCGCAGCTGCTCCTCGGCGAGGCCGTGGGCCCGTTCGGTCTCGTCCAGGGCCAGCCACGCCTCCGCCGCGTCCAGTCGCCACGGCATCAGCTGGGGGGTGTCCACCCGCCAGGCGGACATCAGCTCGCCGCAGGTCATGAAGTCGCCGAGGGCGGCGTGGAAGCGGCCGGTGGCAAGGTGGCAGCGGCCCCTGGCGCGCAGGTAGTGGAGCCCGGGCAGGGTGTGGTAGATCCCGTCGGGGACCGGCTGTTCCAGGAGCGCCATGGCCTCCTCGTAACGGCCCATGCCGGTCTCGGCCTGGATCAGGGTGGCCAGCGGCAGGCCGATGGCCACGCCCCAGCCGGCCGGGGAGATCCGGGATATCGCGGTCCGCGCCTGGTGCGCGGCCACCGGCAGATCTCCCTGGCGCAGCGCGATCTCCGCGCGTACGGCGGACAGCACCGCCTGCCAGGACGGCGCCCGGCGGGTCGCGCACTCGCCGAGCAGCCGTTCGCACCAGGACTGGGCGAGGTCGAGCCGGTCGGCGTAGACGAGCGCCATCAGGGCGAAGGCCAGGGGCTGCAGGGCACTGTCGGACAGGTGGTAGCGCTGCAGGACGCGTTCGGCCTCGGCGACCGCGTGGTGCGCCCGGCCGTCGGTCAGGGCGGCGTTCACGGTGGCCGCGGACTGCGCGTGCGCCTCGCCCGCCAGGTCACGCGGTCCGGTGGAGACCGCCACGGCGGCGCCGACGGCGGGGATGCGGGACCGCAGGGGCGGGCTGATCATGGTGAGCCAGTGGGCGGTGGCGGCCAGTGCCGCGTCCGGCACGGCGTCGCCGCCGGCCGCCCGGTCCAGGCTGCCCGCGAGGCCCAGCCCGCCCGATACCAGCAGGCCCGCGCCCGGCATGCCCAGGGCGCCCGGAGCGACGGAGGCACCCGCCGCGCCGGACAGCCGGGCGACGACGTCCGCGGCCCGCTCCAGCCGGCCGGACCAGGCGAGGTACGAGACGGACAGCGCCAGGTCGCGCGGAGCGATGCGGCCGGCCTCCAGCTCGACGGCGAGCTGCGGAAGATACGTTTCGGCAACCGCCGGGCCCAGCCGCCAGGCGATGCTGACCAGCCGGATCTGCAGGGCCGCGCGCTCGTGCCCGTCCCGGCAGGCCGCGTGCGCGAGTTCGAGACAGCGCAACGCGAACTCCAGGTCCTCCTCGACCAGCGCGTACTCGGCGGCCTCGCGCAGCACCGGCACCGCCCAGTGCTCGGCCTCGCGCCGGGCGGCGACCAGGTGCCGGGCGATCTCCAGCGCGGCGGCGCCGTCGCCGTGCAGCAGCTCGGCGGCCCGCCGGTGCAGCGCGGCGAGGGTGGGGGCGGGGACGGCGCCGAGCACGGCGGCGCGCGCGGCGGGGCTGCGGAAGGCGCCGCCCTCCAGCACCGCGCACTGGTGCAGGTCCTGCACCCCCTGCTCGACGGCCCCGGCGGTGAGACCGAGCAACTCGCCGAGCAGCGCAGGGCAGTCGGCGTCACCGAGGACGGCGACGCCCTGGGCGATGGTCAGCACATCGGGTGTGCCGCGGTGCAGACAGCCGAGGAGGGCCTGGGCGTACGCCTCGCCGGGGACCGGCCGCTGCAGGGACTCGCCGTGTTCGCCGCCGGCCCGCCAGTCCTCCAGCAGGGCGCGCAGCAGCAGCGGGCTGCCGCCGGTGAGGCGGTGGCACTCGGGTGCCAGCCGGTCGGCGACGGCGCTGGAGACATGCTCGGTCAGTACGTGGGAGATGCCCGGCTCGGTGAGCATGTGCAGCCGCAGCCGGCCGCAGTTGGGCTGGCGCAGCAGCTCCACGTGGAACGTCAGCTGCTCGTGACGCAGCCGCGTGGACTCGGTGAGCACCACGAGCACCTTGGACTGCCGCACCCGGCGGGCCAGGTGGAGCAGGAACTGCAGGGAGTGCGCGTCGCCCCAGTGGACGTCGTCGACCGTGATGACGAGGGTGCGCTCCTCGGCCAGCTGCAGCAGCACGGAGGAGACGCGGGACATCATCCGCAGCCGGGCCGCCGCGTCGTCCCCCTCGCCGCCGTCCGCCCCGTCCAGCAGCGCGATCACCTCGGCGCGGGCCGCGGGCGGCATGGCAGCGTTGTCAAAGACCTTCTTGAGCAGTCCGAAGGACAGCTCGCGCTCCGACCGGGAGCCGGTGGTCTCCAGCAGCAGCGCGTCGCGGGCGAGCGCCTGCCCCGCGAACCTGTCGAGCAGGTCGGTTTTCCCGCTGGCGACCGCGCCGCTGATGAGCGCCAGCCGCCCCCTGCCCCGTTCCGCGCTGCCCAGCATTTCGGCGAGCGCGGCGAGGTGGTTCTCACGTTCGGAAATTTTGACAGGCATGGAAGTCCGTCCCCCGGAAATCCGGCCCGCGACCCGGCAGTCAGCCGGGACTGCGAGGATTGTGCATTGACGCGGAGGCGCGCTCCGGTCAGTGCTGCTGTGAGCTTGCCGCGGAGAGCTTCGCGGAGACGATCTCAATGATCTTCTGCGAATGGTTGGCCAAGAAGAAGTGACCACCAGGGAACACATGGATGTCGAAGTCGCCGGCGGTGTGCGCACGCCACGCCTCGGCCTCTTCGAGGCTGGTCCTGGGGTCGTCGTCACCGGTGAACACGGTGATCGGGGCGCGCAGGGTGGCTCCGGGCTCGGAGCGGTAGGTCTCGATGGCCGTGTAGTCGCTGCGGATCGCGGGCAGCACCATCCGCAGGATCTCCTCGTTGCCGAGGACGCGGGCGTCGGTGCCGCTCAGGAGCTGCATCTCCTTCACGATGCCGTCGTCGTCACGGCGGTGCACGTTCTCGTCCCGGTAACGGGACGGTGCCCGGCGGCCGGAGGCGAACACGGCGACCGGTCCGGTCCCCGTCTCACGCTCCAGGCGCAGTGCCACCTCGTAGGCGAGGACCGCGCCCATGCTGTGCCCGAAGAACGCCGTGGGCACGTCGAGCCAGGGCTTCAGCTCGGCGGCGATGGCGTCCGCGTAGTCGGGGATGTTCTCGATGCCCGGGTCCAGCCGTCGTTCCTGGCGTCCGGGGTACTGCAGACACAGGACGTCGACGGCCGGGGAAAGCGCCTGGGACATCGGGAAATAAAAGGGCGCGGAACCTCCGGCGTGCGGGAGGCAGACAAGTCGGACGCTGCCTTCCGGAGCGGGATGGAACCGGCGCACCCAGGCGCTGTTTTCTCGCTGTTCACCCATGTGCCGAAGAGTCTTTCCCTCAAGTTCCGTACGCCAACTGCCATGCGTATGCCGGGATATGCGCCAGAACACAAGCGCCCCGGGTGGATTTCATGTCTATCACGGCAGTTGAAGCAGGGGGTACCCCTATGTTTGAGCCCCTACCCCTGAAAGTCCGCACGCCGAAAGCGCCATGTGCCCGGCGGTCGCCCCTTCGCCCCCCGGACGTATGGGTATCGTTAAAAACTCATATGTCGACGATGCCGGGCTTCCGGGAGGACACCCAGTGAGGATCGCTTGCCAGCAGGCGGCGTGCGGCACGACCGGCCTGGCCCACTCCCTGAGTCGGCTGCGCCGGGCGGCGCGCCGGGCGGCCGAGGCGGGAGCCGAGCTGCTCGTCACTCCCGAGATCTCCGTCGGCGGCTATCCGCTGCTCACGGCCAACCTTGCGGAAGCATCCGGTCCGGTTGACGGCCCGCAGTGCGCGGAAGTTTCCGCCATCGCCCGCGAGTTCTCGATCGCCCTGGTGCACGGCTGGCCGGAGACCGACGGCGACCGGCTCCACAACTCCGCCCGGCTGGTCTCCCCGCAGGGCGACACCCTCGCCGTCTACCGCAAGGCCCATCTGTACGGGCGCGGCGAGCGCGCCATGTTCACCCCCGGCGGGCAGGGGGTGGTGCAGGCGTCGTACAAGGGCCTGACACTGGGGCTGCTGATCTGCTACGACGTCGAGTTCCCGGAGGCCGTACGGGCCCACGGGGTGGCCGGCACCGATGTGCTGCTGGTGCCCACGGGCCTCATGCGCCCCTGGGATTTCGTGGCCCGCACCCTGGTGCCGGCGCGCGCCTTCGAGAGCCAGCTGTACATCGCGTACGCCAACTGGACCGGCAGCCACGGCGGCATCGGATTCTGCGGGCACACCACGGTCGCGGCACCGGACGGCACCACTTCGGCACTGGCCGAGGAGGGCGAGGGGCTGCTGATCGCCGATGTCGACCCGGCGGTCCTCAGGCGCGCCCGCGCCGCCACCACGTATCTGCGCGACAGACGGCCGGAGCTCTACTCCTCATGACGCGGCGACGGCCGTAGCGGTTCCAACGGCCGTAGCCGCTTCAATCGGCGGCCGTGGGCCGGGGAGGGTGACGGACGTCGTCGGCGTATTCCTGGGCCCGCCCGCGCACGAGCGGGGGCAATTCCCCTTGGGCGAGGTCGGAAAGGGTGACGCATTCCAGCACCTGTCGGAGACTTACGCGCACGGCCCGCCAGACGTCCGGCAAAGCCGCCGCCGCGCCCGGGTAGTTGAGCCCGCTGAGCTGCAGGTCGCGTACGTTCGCGAGGGGTCCGTCGACAGCACGGATCACGTCGGCGAGGGTGATCTCCCCGGCCGGCCGGGCCAGGAAGTAGCCGCCGTCGGGGCCTCTGACGCTGCGCAGCAGTCTGTGCTGGCGGAGCTCCCGCAAAATGGACAGCAGGAAGCGCAGCGGGATGTCCTGCACCTCGGAGAGGTACTCCGCTTTGGTCGGCACGGCTTCGGTGCGGGCCAGTTCCGCCATGGCTCGTACCGCGTAATCCGCTCTGGCCGAAATCCGCATGGAAAGCAACCTCTCACACCTTCGCGCCCCGGCCGCGCCAACTACCCATCCCCACCTGCGAATCCACCGTGATCTACATCACGCGTGCCGGACGCGCGCATTCCCGTCTGGACCCATTTTCATATAGTGCATCGAGTTGGTGGAGAATACATCCGCTGGAGGTAGCAGTTGCTTGAGCAGGCGCACCAGGACCAGCACACAGTCGCGGTGATAGGTGCCGGCGCCGCCGGCACGCTCGTCGCCATCCATCTGTGCGAGATCGCCCGTCGGCGTCGCACCCGCTTGGAGCTGCTTCTGATCGATCCGGCGGAACAGGTCGGCACCGGAGCCGCGTTCGCGACCCAGGACAACAGACACCGGCTGAACGTCACGGCCGACAAGATGAGTTGCTATCCCGATGACGCGTCGCATTTCCTGCGCTGGCTCACGCGTCACGGGAACGCCAAGGCGACCGCCACCGAATTCGCCGCCCGCGGCGACTACGGCGCCTACCTCTCCGACACCCTTTCCGACGCCTCGGCCCGCGCCCGTACCGTCACACTGCGGCACATCCGCGGCCAAGTGACCGACTGCGCCTGGCACGGGAAGCAGGCGGCTCTCCGGCTGGCCGATCGTTCGGTCGTACGGGCCGACAGCGTCGTCCTCGCCACCGGCCCCCAAGCGGCTTCCGGCTCCTGGGCACCGGAAGAACTGCGCGACTCGGCCCGCTTCGTCCCGGACGCCTGGGCGCCCGGAGCGCTCGACGGCCCGCTCTCGTCCGGCGACGACGTACTGCTCGTCGGTACGGGCCTCACGGCTGTCGACGTGGCGCTGACCCTCGACCGCGACGACCGCACCATCCATGCCGTGTCACGCAGCGGCACCCTGCCGGCCGCCCACGCCGTCACCCCGCTGGCTCCGGTCGCCCCGCCCGGGTCGCTCGACGGCCTTCCGCTGAGCCGGCTCCGCAGGGACGTCTACCGGCACGTGCGCCGTACGCTCCGATGTCACGGCGACTGGCGACCCGCGCTCGACGGACTGCGACCGCTGACCGCCCGGCTGTGGAGTGCCCTGCCGGACGGTGACAGGGCCGAATTCCTCACCCGTGACCGTTCCTTGTGGAACTCCCACCGGCATCGCATGGCCCCGGCGACCGCGGAGGCGATCGCCCGCCTCCGGGAGTCCCAACGGCTGCGCGTATCCGCGGGCCAGGTCGCCACCGTCCGAAGCACGGAGACGGGCGAAGCGACGGACCCCGGAGCTCTGTCCGTGACCTTGGACAACGGCCGCACCCTGAAGGTCGGCTGGGTCGTGGACTGCACCGGACCGGCGGCCCGCCTCACCGAGTCCACCGACCCGCTGGACCACGGCCTGCTCGCGTCCGGCCTGGCCGCACCCGGTCCGCTCGGCATCGGATACGCGACGGATCCCGACGGCCGGCTCATCGGCGACGACACGGTCGCGGGCCCGCCCATGTGGACGCTCGGCGCCCATCGGCGCGGCGAGCTCTGGGAGAGCACGGCCATCCCCGAGATCCGCGGGCAGGCCGCCGGTATCGCGAAGGTGCTCCTCGACGAGGCCGCCCCGCTGCCCCCGGCCCCGGCGCGCCGCAGGCCCGTGGACAACCTGGGCGAACCCCTCAGCACCGACCCGTCGGCGGCGGCCACCTACCGGATCGGCCTGCAGCGCCTGATGAAGGTGCGCTCCGGGGCCGATCGCGCCTTCCTCCAGGCCGTCGAACTGGACCCGGGCTTCGCCCTGGCCCACGCGGCACTCGCCATGCTGGGCCACGAAGGCGGCGCCGAGGTCGACGTACCACGCGCCCTCGCCGACGCCCAGCGAGCCGTCCGGGAACGCGGCGACGCACGCGAACGCGGCCTGGTCGACGTCATCACACGCCGCATCCAGGGCCCGGCAGGCGACGGCGACGCCGTCCTGCTGCAACACATCAGCGACCACCCCCGCGACGCCCTGGCCCTGAGCATGGCCGTACCCACCATCGCCTTCTCCGGCGTCACGGACCTGCGCGACGATGCCTACGAACTGGTCGCCCGCACGGCACCGGCCCATGCGGGCCACTGGTTCCACACCTCCCTCCTCGCGTTCATCCGGCAGGAGCTGGGCGCCTTCGACGAGGCGGGCGCGCTCGCCCGCCGGGCCCTGACCTCCGAGGCCGACTCCGGCCACGCCGTACACGCGCTGGCGCACGTCCACTACGAGTGCGGCGACCACCAGGACGGCCTGCGCTGGCTCGACTCCTGGATCGGCGACCACGGACAGGGCGCCACACACGGCGCGCACTTCGCCTGGCACGCCGCACTCCACGAACTGGCCCTGGACGACGCGACCGCCGTACGCCGACGCTGGTCCGTCCAGCTCGCCCCGCCCCAGGTGCGCGGCATCCGCGCACTCGTCGACTCCGTGTCCATGCTCTGGCGCGCCCAGCTGACCGGCCAGTGGACCGGCGCCGTACCGATCGCCGAGGTCCTCAGCGAGGTCGCGAACGAGACCCTCGAACGGCCGGTGACACCATTCACCGCCCTGCACAGCGTGATAGCCCTCACCGCGGCCCGCGAAATCTGCGCCCTGCACCGCCTCGGACGCTACGCCGCGCAACACAGCGACCCCGTCCAACGCGAGGTCATCCACCCCCTGTGCGAGGCGATGGCCGCCGTGGCAGAAGAACGCTGGAACGACGCCGCGCCCGCCCTTCAGGCCCTCTTGCCGGCCCTCCCCCGCGTTGGCGGCAGCGCGGCCCAACGCGAAGTCATCGAGGAGACCCTCCTGTACGCCCTGGCGTCGGCGGGCCGCTGCACGGAGGCCGACCGCCTGCTGCAGGACCGCTTGGACCGGCGGTCCTCGCCTCTGGATCATCGGCGGTTGGGGCGACTGGCGACGATCTGAGGGGCGGGGGCGCTCGCGCTGCGGGCCTTCCTGGGGCGCCCGCAGCCCGCGGACCGGGATGGCCGAGTCGGGACTGACGAACCCGCTACTCGGCCCGCACCGGTCGCGATCGAGCCGGGCTGCCAGCACACCGTCGAGGTGCGGCCGGTACTGACCGTGCCCGGCGGCCCGTGCCGCCCGGCACCGCGACACGACGGCGACGTCCTACCGGACACGTGATCAGCTCCGGACGGCTACGGCTCCTCGCCGACAGCCCCGGTCCGGCTGGCACGGGGCGTCTCGAAACGGGCGAGCCGGGGCAATCCGGCGCACGGCCTGTGAAGGCGCCGAAAGAGGCGCAGCATTGGTGCTTCCCGATGTGGGCCACCGCGCGGTGCGCGGGCTGAAGTTCACCGGCACAGTGCCCCAGCGCCGGCGAAGTCAGTGCGCTTTCACCTCAGCTCTCCCGCCTTACGGCAAACGGCGCGCCCAGCACGATCGGAACAGGGACTGCGCCAGCCGGGCCCCTGCGACGGGCTCCGCACGAAGTCAGGACAGAGTCCAACTCAGCACGGCTCCGAGACACGACCGATGAGCTTGGCCGCCAGATCAGCCGCCCTTCGCCACTGTCGAACGAGCGTCACGGCGGAGAGAACAATGGCGTGCGGTGATCCCAGCAAGGAGTGGACCAGACGCCGTCAATCGTCAGCGTCGATCGTTGGGACGCCCCATGTAGACGGCGCCTCACTCATGGAGCGGACGACGTGCTCCCTTTCTCCTTCGTTCCGGCCACCGGAAGCACGTACTCACCGGCGAGACGCGCCAAGTGCAGCGGGAGGGGCCGGGCGAGCGGCGGGTAGTCGTCGTGGTAGCGCAGCTGGTGCGTGAGCGTCGCCCACTCCGCCGGCCGATCAGGCAGGTCCCCTTCACGCCCCGAGTCCGCCAGCGCCTTCTCCGACAGGCAGCCGAGCACGGTGATCTCCAGCTGCCCGGGGTTCCAGGCCGTCTTCCCGGGTGCTGTCCGGCCCTGTGCCGTGGGCGCCAGCTTCATGAGTCCCTTCGGCAGTTTCGCCACCGTGTGCGGCTTCGAGGCCGTACTCGCGAAGACACGGCTCTCCGTCTCCGCCGTCCCCCACACGCCCTCGGCGAAGCCGACCCTGCCCTTGGCGTCGTGGGCGTACCACTCCGCCACCTCCTCCCGCGCGTTGGCGTCCCGTACGAGCACCACCCGCAGGCCGTCGCCGTAGAGCGTGTGGCGCTGGGCGGGTTCGGTGCCGAAGCCGAGCATGTCGCGGTCCAGCTCGCCGTTGCGCAGGCCGGGCCAGCACTGGCGCAGATTACCGGCGTCCGCCAGCAGGAGCGTCGGGCGGTCGCGGAGCTGGAAGAGCAGCGCGCGGATCTGCCGCTCGGTCTCCCCCTGCCTGTGCTGCTCCACGCCCGGGCGGGCAGCGGGCCGGAGCCCTCCCCGGGCGGCCGCGCCATCGCCAGGGGCACCCGTATCAGCCTCTGCCACCGGTTCCACTGCCTGGGAGAGGAGCAGCAACAGCTTCGGGTACGGCACCCATTCGGCGCGCTCGGCGTTCCACCCCTCGATGACGCCCGGTCCTCCGTTCCCGGGGCGGACCCGCACCGCGACCAGCCGGCGAACGGGGCGCCGTGTGGGCCCCTTCCTGGTGTGGCGTACGAGCCAGAGCGCCACGTACTGGAGGTCGCCGGGAACTCCGGCCCCCACTCGATGGGCAGGCGGGCTGATCGCACCGAGCTGCCGGAAGGCGTCCAGCCAGGTCCACCTGGCCCGGTGCTCCAGGCCGTTGTCGGTGCCGTCAGGCAGGTTGACGAACTGGCTCAGCCGACCCTGCCGCGCCCAGGCGATGCGCAGCGCGTGCTTGGGGTCGGAGTCCAGGACGGCGGCGAAGCGCTCCTTGTCGGCGATCTCCGTGATCACGACTCCTGCCGCGTCGGGTCGCGGGACCACCCGGTCCGCCACAAGCCGACAGCGCCCTTCGACAGCTTCGGCCAGCCGGACGGCCCTGGGGCGCCTGCGCTCCCGGGAGATCGGCAAGGCGTCGGCCAAGGGCCCCGCGGGCCGGGCTCGTACCCGGATCTCGATCCCCTCGCCCCGCCACCGCCAGGTGTCGTCGTCGGCCGGCACCACCCTCTCTCCGGGAGGGAAGCCGATGAGCTTCGGCAGTTCCGCGAGCAATGCCGCACGGGTTTCCGGGGACTGCCAGAAGACATCGATCTCCAGGGGACGGCCGGCCAGTGCGCGTGCCAGCGCCGCCCGCCGCTGCAAGGCCAGCTGCGCGTCCCGGACGCCCGGACCACGTCCGACACCCGAACGAGGCAGCAATGAAGGGGTGTTACTCCGGGTGACCCGTGTGAGGTCGGGGACCCGGGTCAGCATGGGGCGCAGCCCTTCCTCGACCCAGGCGTCCAGATCCGCCCGCTCCTGTGGCATCAGCCCGGGTCCGACCTCGTGCGGGCCGATCGACGGGTGGTAGACGATGCCAGCGGCCACGTCCCCGGACCCGTTGATCCAGCGTTCCGGGTGGGAGAAGAGCGCCTCGGGCTGCGGGTAGTTGCGTACGATGTCCAGCTCGGGCACGAGCGGTGCGGGGCTGTGGTGGCGCCAGGCCAGTTCCTTCAGCCGCCGGTCGTAGCCAAGAGTGTTCGCCATCAGCCGGTGGCCCCGGTCCGGCCCTCCCGGCCACGGTAGCGGAGCATCGAGCAGGACGGTCGCGCCGCCGAGCTGGTGGGGGCGTACATCCAGCTGGGTGGCCCATCGACGTACCTGGGTGGACACATGGACACGGAACCGTGGGGCGAACGGCACGGTATGGACTGTGATGTTGAGGCAGCCCGAGTAGTACCAGGTCTGCCCGCGGCGCCCGTACCGCTGCGGCGGCCAGGAGACGAGTCGCGCACCGTTGCCCGAACTCTCGACGCGGAAGTGGAGTGTGGTGCCCCCGGTGCGGAACGTCCGGGCGGCCAGGCGGAAGGCGACCCACTCGGGCAGCAGGCTGTAGAGCCGTGCGGCGGGTTCGGCTGTTCCGCCCGCCGAGGTCACGGTCTCGGCGAGGTCGACCGATTCAGCCTCCCAATGTGGCAGCTGGACGGCCTCGGCCGGGTCGTCGGAGCGGAGCCTCTCCTCCAGATCGGCGCCTTCGGTGTCGTCCTCCTCCCGGTACATGCCCGACGCCCAGGTGCCGATCACCGGGGCCAGTACCTCCGGCGGGACGGCTTCCCGCGCGTAGAGCCACGGCAAGCGGCCGTCCGTTCCAGCGTTGCGGCCGGTCGCGATGACACCGGGGGCCATCGCCTGGAGCAGGGAGTTGAGCCTGCGTACGGGGAGCCGGTCGGGGCGGACGGAGCCCATTTCGGCCTCGGCGTACATCCTGGTGAGCTCGGTGTGCAGCTCCTCACCGAGCCGCAGCACCCTCATCTCCTCCCGCCACGGTCCATGGAGCGGGTCGGGTTCGTAGGCCGCGACGCGAATGGTGTGATACACGAAATTGCCTCCTGGAAGCTGAGGTTCGGCGCCTACGGGTGGGCCGGGGCGGGAGCAGGGGCGAGCAAGCGGGTGAGCATGCGTCGGAGCGGTTCGTACAGGGCTCGGGCGATGAACTGGTCCTCCGCGCTCTTCGTGTCACCGTCGAAGTACGGGTCCAGCACGTCGAGCACACTGTGCAGCAGGCTGGACTCGGGGGTGTCGGTTCGCGGGGGTACGGCCCCGCGGTTCGGGGCGAAGGCGGCGTCGACGAAGACCACCCGGGCCGGTACGCCGCCGCGCACCAGCCGCCCGATCACCTGCCAGATCAGGACCAGCATGTCCCAGGTGACCTGCTCCCGCACATCGTCGCCGAGGCGGCTCCACGCCATCGAGCGGGCGAGCACCTGGTACCAGCGCGAACGGGCGAGGCGGCGGACCTCGTCGGCAAATTCCTCGACGGTGGTCTGTCCCTGTGCCCAGGTGTCGAAGTCACCACCGGTGACGGCGCGGACGATCCAGTCGTTGACGGCGTGGACGGCCAGGGACAGGTCCTCGGGGTGCGGATTGGGCCGGGCCAAGAAGTAGACCGTGCCGATGGCTGCCTCATCGTCGTCGTTGAGGATGTTGTGGCCCCGCTCGACGGCCAGCAGGGGCGCCACGAGGATGTTCGCGTCGAGGTCCTTCAGGTGCTCGACGTCGCCCCGGCGCAGTGACCGGGCACGGTAGGCGGACGGCGCCTCGTCCTCCGGGGCGATCTCCTCGTCGTCCGAGACCAGGCACAGTACGCTGTCGCGCCAGCGGGAGTTGAGGTTGTGCAGGGTGTCGGCCACGATGCGTGCCTCGGTGTAGCTGCCGACCAGCAGAAGGATCTGGTCTCGCCCAGGGGGAAGGGAGAGCAACTCGCGCTCCAGCGGGCCTCCTTCGACGGCGTCGTACTCTCCAGCGCCAAGGTGGGTGGCGATACGACGCAGCTTCTCGGGGCGGTCGTCCGGGTGGGTTCCCGACAGTCGCAGCCTCTCGTCGCCGTCGTCGATGAACTCGAAGCGCATCAGGCTCTCGTCCGCGATGCGTTCGGTCACCTCGGTCGGCGGCTCGATGACGACACCGACCGGGACGCAGACGTGGTAGCGGCTGGACGCGCCCGCCCAGCTGCTGCCGGACATGAGCAGCAGATGGGCGCCGGGCCTGCCGTCGACGGAGGCAATGTGGGGCATGGCGCGCAGCAGCTCACGTCCGACGCCGCTGCAGCGGAAGAAGGTCAGCTCGCCGCTGCGGACTCCGCCCTCGTCCTCGCCCGGGACCCGGAACTGGAAGCCGAGTACGTTGCCCATAGGAGCCTCGGGCACCATCGGGCCGTAGTCGAGCGGCCGACGGTACATCGTGTTGTAGTCCAGACTGAGGGCGGCCTCGACGCGGGGCCACATCGCGTTGATCATGGCGAGCCGGGGTTCCAGGGCACTGAGCAGCAGCGTGAACTCGAAGCGTTCGGCAAGCTTCTGCCGCCACTGCTCGGGAGTCTGGGGCGGTGGTTTGGGCTTCCGGCGGCTCCCGTGCTTCTTCTGCCGTTCCCCCTCCGCACGCTGCCACTCGTCGTACTTCTCCTTGTACTCCTGCTTCCGGGCAGCCATGTGCTGCGGGTCGATGCGGAAGACCTCGTCCATGACTTCGGTCAGATGGCGGCGGGTGTTCTCCGGGTTGCCGGTGTGAAGCAGTTCGTTGAGGAGGGCGGTCAGCCGGCTGAAGTCCTCCTCCGTCCTGCGGCGGCGGTCGCCGAAGGTATTGTCGCGGAAGGCGTCGAGAAGCTTGCCGAGGGCCTGTCTGGGGGCGTGGTTCCGGTGTTCCGGCCCGCTGCCGTCGGGGAGTTCGTAGCGTTCGTCGAGCAGTCCGAGCTGGAGCGTCCAGGCGCTGAAGTAGCCCGTCCGCACCCATTTGCGCAGCTCGTACCCGGCGACGAGCATCGCGTACAGCCGGTCGGTGGCCGCTGCGGCGGTGTTGAGGGCGGCGGCGAAGGTCTCCACGTCCCGTTCGGAGAGCTGGGTGCGCCCGCTCGCGGCGAGTTCCCGGATCTTGTGCCGACTCAGCTGGTCGATGAGGCCCTTGTCCTCGTCGCTGGCGAGGACGACGGCGGGTGCGAAGGCCTGGTCGAGTTGCATCTGCACGCGGTCGGCCTCGTTGATGATCACGAGGTCGCTGCGGCGGCAGGCGAGTTCGAGGTAGCGGATACGCTCGCCGTTCTGGGGGCGGGGCGGCGAGGCGTCGATCAGTCCGGCGGGCGTGGCCACCCAGATCAGGGCGCCGACCAAAGTGCGGGCCCCATGGTGCCGGGGGCAGGCGGACCAGTACGGGCAGCTCGTCGCCCTCCTCTGCCATTCGGAGGCCCGTCCACCGCCCTTGTCGCGCCGCGGGTCCGAGGGTGGCCGGAGCCGGGAGCAGGGCGCCTCGCCGAAGGCGAGCGGCTCGGTGGACGAAATGGCGCCCTGCCGCATGATGTTGAGCACGCAGGAGGTCCCGAGGTAGGCGAAGGCGGGGTCGTCGTGGGCGAGCAGCCGGTGCTCGCCCCGGCCTGCCAGCCGGCGGTGCAGCCGCTGAGTGTGCCGCTCCCGGCCGGAGGACCCGAGCACGGGTGCGGCGGCGCCGTCGGTGTAGAGGTTGTAGAGCCGGACGAGCTTCAGCACCTCCGCGACATCGGTGACCACGATGGTGGTGCGCTTGCGGAGTTTGGCGAGATGGACGGCGACGATGTCGCGCAGCGTGCTCTTGCCCGCGCCGACGATGCCGAGCAAGTGCTGGATCCCATCGACCGTGAACGTGAAGTCCTCGTCCTTGCCGGCCTTGTGGAACGTGCCGTTCTCCTTGGTGGACAGGTCGAAGGCCCGCAGCCGCTCCAGCCAGCGCGGCGGCCTACCCTCCCCGACGCGGGCGTGCGTGGCGTCCATCTCCGCTGCGGTGCGCTCCAGATTCTTCCTGGTGAAGACCAGGGGCTCTCCGCCACCGGCCGGTTCCAGGTCCATGTCGTGGGCGACAAGGGGGGTGTGGGGGACGGGCGGGAGGTCGACGACAGCCAGGGTGCGGCTGACGGGGAAGGCATGCGGCCCCTGGCTCGCGACCGGCATGCGCTGGCCCGCGAGCGGCGGGGCGACACGCAGCAATTGCTCGTAGACGGGGAAGCGGTCGCCGGCGACGGAGAGTTCGCGGCGGATGGCGGGCGACTCGGTGTCCGGTACGTCGTAGCCGCGCACCCTGGGGTCGAACAGCCGGTAGCTCTCCAGCGCCTCGCGCCAGGTACGGCCCCTGCGCAGTGTCCACAGCGAGTACCGGGCGACACGCAGCGTCCGCGCGGTGTCCGGTGGCAGCCGCGCTCCGTACGCCTCGGCGAACCCGTATCCGCTGAACAGTACCCAGGCGCTGCCCGCGGGGCTGCCCGGCATCAGCTTCTGCTGGAGGTACAGGCCGAGTTCCACCTGGCAGAGGGCTTCCAGGGCGGGATTGGGGACGGACGGCCCCAGGAATGCCTTGAGTGCGCGGAGCACGTCGGTCAGCGGCGGGGTGATGCTACGCATCGTCCTTCTCCTCTCTCGGGGCCCGTCCCAGGTCAGGCACGAGGTCCACGGGTGTGGTGAGCACCAGCCGGTCCCGCAGGAGTGCGGGAAGGGCGTCGGTGAAGGCCTCCCGGTAGCCGTCCCGCCCGGCGAGCGCGTCAGGGACCACAACGAGGGTGCGGTCCGCGAGGGGTGCGCTGTCAGTGAGATGTGCGGCAAGGAGGGCCGGCTGCAGGCGGTCGTGCACCTGGATGTCCACGACTCCGGGACCGGTGTCCCTCAGCCGGTAGGCGGACAGAGGCCCCGACAGGGCCTCGTGGTCGATCCCGGCGCGATCCAGCGCCTCCCGGGCGGCCTCTTCCGTCCGGTGCGGCAGTGCGAGGAACATCCGCAGCGAACGCCGCAGGATCCACGCCTGTTCCGGCTCGCGGATCAGTATCAGAGGGTCGTCGCGCGGGCATTCCTCCCCCTCGCACCAGATGTCCGCGTTGGTGGCGGACGGCCCGGGTACGGGCACGGCGCCGTCCCGGGGCAGTGCGGGGAGCCCGCACGAAGGGCAGCGCAGGAAGTCGCCGTCGACGAGCAGGGATTCGGGCAGCGGCCCGTAGAGGTCCTTGACCCGGCTCCAGACGGCCTTGCTCCAGCCGGGCCCGAAGCGGTCCCGCTGGTGGACCACCGGGTGGCGGGCCAGGAACCTCCGACACTGCCGGTAGCGCGCACCTGCTCCGCACCGCGCTTCCAGGTCGCCCAAAAGCGCGCAGGCGTGCACCGCCACGCCCCCGTCCGGCCCGTGCGAGGCGACTTCGAGGCACGACCGGGTCGGCATCCGGCCAACCGGGTGTACCAGCGTCGCGCCCGGGGTGACCAGGGAGGCGGGAACCGCGAAGAGCGGATCGCCCGCCGGCCTGGTCCGGCACCACTCCCACAGCTCCGGAAGGCTCCTCGGCGGTGTCTCCCCAACGTCGAGGCAGTGCATCACCGTGTGGTCCAGCGCACGCTGGGCGAGACCGGGATAGGGCAGGGCGAACGAGCGGAGTCCCTGGACCTCGGCGAGGGCCGCCACCATGCGGGCGAGCTCGCGGAAGAGTTCGCTGCCCACGCCCTCGGACTCCTCCCCGGTGTCCGGCCAGCCGGCCCGGCGGGCCGCCCCCGTCCTCATGCCGCGGCCTCGGTGGCGGGCGACGCCGAGCACCAGCGGGCCACTTCGCACCGCTCGCAGGAGCGTCCGGGCATGGCCGCGTAATGGTCGTCCCCGTGCCAGTCGGCCACCATCGCCCGCAGGACTTCCTCCGCCGCGGTCCGGTTGGCGGAGGCGAAGGGGTCGATGATCTCCAGGTCGGCACCGCCGGGACGCAGCACCTCCAGCTCGACCCGGGCACGGGACGGAGCGCCGCCCAAGTCACCGCGGGCGATCAGCACGACCGCCAGGGCCAGTTGGGGGTAGAGCTCCAGCAAGGGGCGGTTCGACCGCCGGTCGGTGGCGGAGGTCTTGGTCTCGCGCCATACCCATGAGCCGGCGTCCCGGTAGAGCAGGTCGGGTGCGGCGATCACCACCACGTCGGCGGCGGTGTCGTGCCGCACCACCCGGGGTTCGGTCCGCACGTCTGTCCCGTCCCCGACGCACCGCAGCGGGCAGACAGCGGCGTGCCGCCGCAACAGAAGTGCGCCGAGCATGCGTTCGCGGTCGGGCAGGTCGAACCCGTCCGGCACCCATTCCTCGGGAACCTCGACTGTGCACGGTCGCGGCGATCCGTGGCCGTGCCGGTCGGCGAGGTAGGCGTGCAGGGCCCGGCCGCGCTCGGCCGTCACCTCGCGCTCGACGGAGTCCGCCGTGGGCAGGTGCAGCCGGCGCATGTGGTCGCGGGCCGGGCAGACCCGGTAGTTGCGTCCGTTCGTCACCGACCAGGTGCGGCGGGGCCGGTCCGGCGACTCGATGCCCAACAGTCCGGGCGCCGCTCGCAGGGCCGGGCAGACCGATAGGTAGGGGCATCCGCCGCAGGCGGAACCGGGGCGGTATTCCCGTCCGTCCAGTACCCGGGCCAGGGCGTCGGGGCCGTGCTCGCGGTACCGGGCGAGCGCCTGTTCCCGGCTACCGGCGAAGAGCTCCCGCGTACGGCCGTCGAACAGCGCGAACTCCACGATCCGTACGTGCTCCGGCGGGGGCCCGGGGGTGCCCTCGGCCAGCACCAGGGCGACAGCAGCGGTGAACCCGTCGGGCGGCAGGTTCCGGTTCAGGCGGTGCACGGGCAGACGCAGTTCACGGTAGGAACCGTCGGCGGAGGCCAGGCGCCGGCCCCACACGGTGAAGCGGTACTCCTGGGCGTTCCGCGGGTCGGGGCCGGACGGCCGGTAGCGGTACGTCCATGGCTCGGGGACCTCGTTCAGGGGGCGTTCCGGGTCGGCGGGGAAGGTCGCTTCGTACGCCTTCACACCGTGGTCCGACCAGGTCCTCAGGCCGTCGTGCAAGGGCGCGGTACGTGTCCGGGGCGGGCTGCCGGAGGGCCGGGAGCGGGCGTCGCAGGCGGCCATGAAGGGGCCGAGAGAGAATTGTTCCAACTGCTCGCGGCGGCGCGGTAACCGGTCGGTGGGGTGGTAGCCGCGGGTCTTGAGGGCGTCGGCGGCGGGGCAGCGGAATTCTCCTCCCTTGAACATTCCGGCGGATACCGTGATGACTTCGGAGGTGCGGGTCACCCCGTCGGGGGGTAGCCATGCCTGTGACACTTCCTGCTCCATTTCTGTACAGAGGAAATAAGGGTGGACATGAAGGAGATCGAGGAGATCGGCAATGTGGAGAAGCGCTACGAAGTGCTGGACATGGTCGGTGACGGCGGTCAGGGCGACCTCTTCCTCGGCCGTGACCGCAGGATCGGGGAGAGAGTGGCGTTGAAGCTCCAGAAGGCCCGGGATCTCGGCCCAGAGAGCGATTTCTCTTGGGCCGGAAGGAGGCTTCTCGAAGAGGGCTCCCGCATGATGATGCTGACGGGAATTCAGGCGATTCCCGAAATAGTCGCCACCGGGACGCACCGAGGGCGCCGATGCCTGGTCATGGAATTCGTCGAGGGGCGCCAACTGCAGAACGTGCTGTTGGCGGCCCGGCCCGTCAGGCATCCCGGATCCATCGCCTCCGTCATCGGCCAGCTGTGCGAAATCCTACGGGAAGTGCACGACCGGAATCTGGTGCACTGCGATCTCAAACCCGAGAACGTCATCGTGCAACCGGACGGCCGTCTCCGGCTCATCGACATGGGCCACGCGATCATGGCGGACGAGGAGACATCCTGCGAGCGCGGCACGCGTGGCTGGGCCTCCCCCGAGCAGTCCGACGCATGCCCCTCAGGTCTGACGCGGCGGGCGGACATCTTCGGGCTCGGCTGCATCCTGCTGGAAATGACTGTCATGCGGCTGCCCTATGGCGGACTGGAGGAGCGGGCGGAACCGGGGGCCCCGGTGCTGCCAGCCGACCTGCTCGGCAAGCTCCCGCCGGAGTTCGCTTCCCTCGCGCTGTGGATGGTCCGGTGGGAGGCGGAGGAGCGCCCGGCGGATGTCCGTGAGGTGTTCGACCGACTCCGCCCGTACCTGCCCCGGCTGGGCTCGCGACGGCCGTCGAAGCGGCTGCACCCCGACCCGACCGAGTACTACCGCACGGCATCCGCCTCGGCTGTGACGGCAAGACGATGGTCGCCGGCCGGGCGGATCACCTCAGCCCTTCCAGCAACTCTCGGACTTCACCTACGCCTTCACCGCCCATCAGTTCACGCAGCACAATGACTCTCTCCAGCTCCCGTACCGCCGTGTCGGTCTCACCGGCGGACACCAGGACCTCCGCGAAGAGCAGCCGCGCCTTGTCCTCGTTGGGCCAGTTCTCCTGTTCGCGGTAGATGTCGCAGGCCTGCCGGTACAGGGAGATGGCCTCGTCCCGCTCGGAGCGGGCCAGATGCACCTTGGCCAAGGTGAACAGCACGTCGGCCAGGCCGCTGCGCTCCACCGTGTGCTCCACCACAACCAGGGCATCGGCGCACCGGCGGAGCGCCTGCTCGTGCTCGCCCCGGTCGTGGTGGAGCGCCCCGAGGGCGTTCAGGGCGGCCGCCTCCCCGACCAGGTCGGACACCTCCCGGCACAACTCCAGTGCCTGACACAGCGCTTCCTCCGCCCCCGTCCGGTCGCCCTGCTTCCGCAGGGTGATCCCGAGCCGGTGCAGCGACCGGGCCAGACTCAGCCGGCCTTCCTCGCTGTGGTCCTCCTCGCTGAGCCGAACGGCCCGGCGCAGGTAACCCACGGCCTCGTTGTACTTGCCGAGCCGCCACTTTGTCCCTGCCAGCATCCGGTGGACCATGGCGCGATCGACCGGGGCGGCGGCGGATTCAGCTGCTTCGGCGGCGTACAGGAGGTTCCTCAGCGCGTCGTCGAGGAGGTGCCGACGCCACTGATAGGTGACCAGGGCCATCGAAAGCAGCCATTTGTACCGTTCGATGCCCTGGCCGATGGCTAATCGGATGCCTCGCTGGACGGTGGCGTACTCCTCGTCCAGGAACGCCATCGCCTGCCCCGGTTCCGCGGGGTCGGTGACCGTGACCCCGTCGGGCTCGCCGATGGGCAGGGTGCGCTCGTGGTCGAGCACCCGGTCGCAGGCGCGGACGTTGTGCAACTGGTGTTCCAGCACCTGCCGTACGGTCGCCCGCTCGATGTCCGCCGTCTCTCCGTCCGGCCCCAGTTGCACGTGCCGACGGGCGAAAGCCCGCACGAGATCGTGCAACCCGTAACGGTCGCCCTGGAGCTCCACCAGGTTCGCCGCCACGAGCTCCACCAAGGCGCGGTCGGTGCGCGCCCCTTCGCCCACCGCCCTCCCGAGGTCCATCACCGCCTCCCAGGAGGCGCTGGGCCCGGGGTGGACGGCGAGCTGCCACAGCAGCAGCCGGGCCTCCTCACCGAGTACGCGTACGGAGCAGTTCAGCGCGGCACGGACCGACAGTTCATGTTCCGGCAGATGCAGGGTGTCCAGCTTCGCCCGCTCCCGCTCCTCCTTCATCTCCCGCACCAGGTCGGGGATGGTACGGAGCGGACGCGCACCGACTTCCAGGAGCCGGGCCACCACGGCGAGGGCCAGCGGCAACCGACCGCAAAGGCGGACCAGTTCGCTGAAGGCCCGGGCATACTTCACCCGGTCCTCGGCCGACACCTTCTCCTGGAGCACCTCCAGGGCGTCCGCCTCCTGCAGCGGCTCCATCTTGCGGAACAGCACCTTCCTCTCGGACTGCAGACGCAAAAGGTCATTGCGGCTGGTGATGATCACTGCGCAAGTGCCGTCTCCGGGGAGCAACGGCAGCACCTGCTGGGCGTTGAGCGCGTCGTCGAGGACGATGAGTACCGAACGGCGGGCCAGTGCCGACCGCAGCGCATTGCTCTTGCTCTCCGGTCCGGTCACCGTGGTGTAAGGCGGCAGCGCGGCCAGGAACCCGTCCAGGACCTCGTCCGGTTCGGCGGGCCGCACGTCTCCGTCGGCGAACCCATTCAGTCCGGCGTAGAGCACCCCGTCGGGGAACCGCTCCCGCAGCCGAAGGGCGAGGTGGTGAGCCACCGTGCTCTTCCCTACACCCGCCATGCCGCTGACGAGGACCAGCGCCAGGTTGCCGGCGTCCTGTTCCTCGCACACCGCCTCGACGAGGCTGCGGATCAGTTCGTCCTGCCCGACTGGCCTGCGGCTGCTGCCGGGCAACTGGTTGGGTACGGGCGGCAAGAGCGTCCCGCCCGGCCGGTTGGCGACTCCCCGGACCTGGTCGATGGCGCTCCGCAATTCGGCGTCCGGCTTTCCGTTGCGCTGCGTCCACTCCTTGATGAGCCGTTCACGCCGGCGCTCCGGCAGGTCGTCGTGGGCGAGCAGGTAGAACTGGAAGACCTCGGGCAGTTCCGGTGCGCGCTCGAACCATTTCTCCGTCTCCTCACGGAGCCACTTCTCCTGCCTGGACCTCCAGGCGGCGTCCAGCCGGGCATACACGGCGGACATCAACTCGGCCCGCAGCTTCTCCCGGCGCGACTGGAAGCCGCTCTCGGTCAGCCCGCGCAGTGGTTCGCCTTCGTCCCACTCCTCCAGGGCCGCACCGAGTTGCTCGAACTGCTCCGGAGGGCTCAGCCCCGCAGCTCTCGCCACCCTGTCGTGGAAGCGGAGCAGATCAACGCTGCCCTCCGGCACGCGGAGTGTGCAGTAACCCGACCTGCCACCATGGGGCACGACCTCCCGGCCCAGTTGCTTCCGCAGGTCGGAGACGGCACGGTCCACCCGGGCGCCGGCGTTCTCGTCGCCCTTCCAGAGGACTTCGGCGATCTCCTCCCTGGTACATCGACAGCCCGGTGATGTCACCAGAAGTGCGAACAGCCCGGCCGCCTTCGAACCTCCGAAGACCTTTCCGCCGCCATCCCCTTCGGCTCTGACCGGGCCCAGCACGTGCCCCTCCATCGCCCTTCCCTTCTCCTCGCCGGAAGCAGCCGTCCGGGCCCCTCGACGGCGCCCCCTTCATCTGTGCGCTGCGGTGTTCCGCTTCACACGCGCTTGCTCCTTCACGCCCCCAGGCCTCAGTTTTCCCTCAGTTTCCGCTCCGCGGCCTCCTCCCGTCCCCGGGCACGATGGCACCAGCCGCTCGCAGAAGTGCAAGACGGCGGCGTAGCCATCCATCGACCCATCAGGAAGGAACCGCAGGCCCTATGAACAACCGTCAGCGAAATCGTCGGGCGAACCGTCTGCGCCAGTCCCCCGACTGGCCGCCGAGCCGCCGGCGAGCGGCCGGCCGGACCAAGGGCACCACACCGGCGATCCCGCGCGCCGAAGCGCCGGATGCCTCGCCCTCCGAGACCGCCTGAGCTCCACAGCTCGTGGGTGCCCGTCCCGGGCGGGCACCCACCCACCTCGGCCCCACCCCTTTGAACTACTCCGACCGGCGAGCTCGCGGCCTTTCCGCAACTGTCACACGCTCGTGGTCGAAGGCGGCGGTTCCCGGCCGACAAGACCAACACCGCATACGTACGCATCGAAGTGAGGTGCCTGGGGCCGCTTCCCGCTCCATCCGCATCTGGGGTGATGTCACCACCCCGCAGCGCTTCAGCCCGTCCAGCACCTCGACATCTGCGGCGCCTTCGGCACCTTCAGCTCAAAGAAAGGACATTTCCTGATGTATCCATCACCCAGCAGTATGTTCGCCTCAGTGAGGCGGCACTTCGACGACCCCCGGGTCGGCGACGCGGTCCTCATGACCGTTCCTACGGACACCGAGGGGGTGGAGCCGGTCCGGCTGACCGCTGCCGAGACGCACGAGGCCTTGTACGGGCAGGGCTCCGACCCGCAGTTCGCCGCCACGGTCTGGAAGGAGGTGCTCAGCACCGCGCTGAGCGACCTCGCTCCACACGGCACCGGGAAGCTCCCGGTGATCTGGCTGGCCCTGCCCCGGTTGACCGGGACGGTCCACCGTGTCTGCACGCGCCTGCGTGCCGATCGGTCGGACGTGGAGGCCGAGATGGTCCTGGCTCTCCTGGAGGAGCTGGCGGCCCCGGACGCCGCGAGCCGCCTCTCCGACTCCTCCCTGATCCACGCGGCGCGCACCAGGGCGTGGCGCTTCGCCCGCGACGGCCTGCGGGATCTCCCCTCCACCCAGGTCGAGCGCATCGCCCAGGCCCGCGCGTTCACCGCGTCCGACGGGGAGGCGGACACTCCGGCCGAGGAAGGCCTCGACGTGCGGGTCGACCGTCCGGACGGCCCGGGCGGGCTGCGCGCCCCGCTGCGCTTCCGGGTGCGCCCGGAGCATCTGCGCAAGGGCGTCCTCGCCGACACCGACGACGGGACGAGGGACCGTTCGACGTGCCACGGCCCCCTGAAGAACCGACGGTCCGGGCGCCGCGTGGGCACCCGGCCGGTCCGCCCTGTGGGGGGACGAGCATGAAGGATCCAGCAGAGGGCCGACTCAGTTTCACCGAGATGTTCGACCTGCCCGTCGCAGTGGACCTGCGGACGGCTGCCCGAGCGCTCGGGATCGGCTCGACGACCGCGTACCGGCTGATCCGCAAGGACGAGTTCCCCTGCCCCGTCCTCCGCGTCGGAGGCAGGTACAGGATTCCGACCAACGAGCTGATGCGTGCCCTGGGGATCGAGGACCGTCCGCTGTACAGCGTGGATCTGGAACTGGACACGGGCGGTCCGGGAGCCGGCTTCTGACCAGGAAGAAGAGCCGGGCCTCGCGTCCACCACCACCGTGCGGCCCCGTGGCATCAGCCACGGGGCCGCACGGCCCTGCTTCTCCACGCCCCACCCGGCCCGTCACCCGGCGGTGGCCCGCTGAGTCGCCGCGCCCGGATGATCGTGCACCATGGCAGAGCGGCCTGGTCGACCTGAGGTGAGACCTCAGCGCCGGCTGTGACACAGGATTCGGGTTCTATACGCGGCGGAAGACCTACGTATGCCCACCGGGGATCGAAGGCAAGGCGGTCGTAGCCCCAGTCCCGGAGACGCGCAGCGAGTCGAGAACGAGGAGTCCACAGGGTCCACGTCATGCACTTCGGGAAACAGGTCGATCCCACCAGGCCACACCTGAGCAGCCGAGGAAACCTGCAGGTCAGTCGCCCTTCCCCACCGGCTTCAAAATCGCCACGCATTCCACATGATGCGTCATCGGAAACAGATCGAACGCCCGCAGCGTCACCGGCTTGTAGCCCTCCTCCGCGAAGTACGCCAGGTCACGGGCCAGGGCTGCCGGGTCACACGCCACGTAGGCGATCCGCCGCGCGCCCAGCGAAGCCAGATGCTGGACCGTCTGCTTGCCGGCGCCTGCGCGGGGCGGGTCGAGGACGATGATGTCGGCGTGGTCGATGCCCGTGCGCGGGAGGACCTGTTCGACCTTGCCCTGCTCGATGCGGACGCGGTCGAGGTCCTGGAGGTTGTGGCGGGCGTCCTCCACCGCGCGCTTGCTCGACTCGATGCCGAGGACCGCGCCCTTGTCCGTGATGCGCTCGCCGAGGGCTCCGGCGAAGAGGCCGACGCCGCAGTAGAGGTCGAGGGCCATGTCGTTCTTGCGGGGCATCAGGCCCTGCATGACGGCCTTGATCAGCATGTCGGCGGCCTGGGGGTGGACCTGCCAGAAGCCGCCCTCGCCGACGCGGTAGGTGCGCTCGTCGGCGCGCTCGCGGACGAAGGGGCGGCCGTGGACGCGGTGGACGGCCTTGTCCTTCTCGCCGATGCGCAGCACCGAGACGGGCTTGTCGAGCTCGACGATGGGAAGGCGGCCGCCGGGCTTGGGGGTGAGGATGACCTGGCGGTCGGCGGAGCCGGAGGCGGCGATGGCCTCGACGGTGGCGATCTGCGGCCACTCGCGCTTCTCGATGCCGAGCTCGGTGACGCCGGGGGCGGCGATCATGCAGTGGTCGATGACCTGGACGTCGTGCGAGCGGTGCTTGCGCAGTCCGGCGTGGCCCTCGGCGTCGATCGCGTACTGGACGCGGGTGCGCCAGGCCGGGACCTCGCCCGCCGGGAGCTTGTCGCCCTCGGCCGGCATGACCGTGCCGTCCCAGCCGGCCTCCTCGGGGGTGAGGCCCGCGAGGCGCTTGAGCTGCTCGGCGATGACCTCGCCCTTGAAGCGGCGCTGGGCGCCGGGCTTGGCGTGCTGCCAGTCGCAGCCGCCGCACTTGCCGGGGCCGGAGAAGGGGCAGGGCGCCTCGACGCGGTCCTTGGACGCCTGGAGGATCTCGACGGCGTCGGCGCGCAGGAAGCGGGAGGTGGACTCGCCCTCGGTGATCCGGGCGACGACGCGCTCGCCGGGCAGCGCGTGGCGGACGAAGAGCACCCGGCCCGCCTCGGTGCGGGCGACGCAGTGACCGCCGTGGGCGACCGGGCCGACCTCCACCTCGTACTCGTGGCCGACCAGCGATGCTTCGGTCTCGTGCTGCATGGCGGGTCGACTCCAGAGATGGTGAGAGGGTGCTGCGGGACAACAGCCGTTCAGTCTACGTCCCGCAGCACCCTGCTCCTGCCGCCTACTTCTTGGTGGCGGCCTTTTCCTTCTTGTCCTTCTTGGGCGCCGCGACGGGGCCGCGCCGGACGGAGCCCGGGGCGTTCCACTCGGCGTGCTTGCGGGCCCGCTTCTTGGCCGCTTCGGAGGAGTCGAGCTGCCAGGGCACGGAGGTGACCATCACCCCGGGGGTGAAGAGCAGCCGGCCCTTGAGGCGCAGGGCGCTCTGGTTGTGCAGCAGGTGCTCGTACCAGTGGCCGACCACGTACTCCGGGATGTAGACGCTGACCGCGTCGCGCGGGCTCTCCTTCCTCAGGCTCTTGACGTAGTCGATGATCGGCCGGGTGATCTCCCGGTAGGGCGAGTCGAGGACCTTCAGCGGGACGTCGATGGAGCGGCGGTGCCACTCGTCGCGCAGTGCCTTGGTCTCGGCCGGGTCGACGCTGATGCTGAGCGCTTCGAGGGTGTCGGAGCGCATCAGCTTGGCGTAGGCGAGGGCGCGCAGGGTCGGCTTGTGGACCTTGGAGACCAGGACGATGGAGTGCACGCGGGAGGGCCGTACGGCCTCGTCGCCCGGCTCCTCGTCGATGGCGATCTCCTCGGCGACCCGGTCGTAGTGCTTCCGGATGGCCGTCATGGTGGCGTAGAAGATCACCATGCCGAGCAGGGCGACCCAGGCGCCGTGGGTGAACTTCGTCAGCAGGACGACGACGAGGACCAGGCCGGTGAGGAAGGCGCCGAAGGCATTGATGGCCCGGGAGCGCATCATGTGGCGGCGCTTGGCCGGGTCGGTCTCGGTGCGCAGGTGGCGGTTCCAGTGCCGCACCATGCCGGTCTGGCTGAGCGTGAAGGACACGAAGACGCCGACGATGTACAGCTGGATCAGCTTGGTGGAGTCCGCACCGTAGATGTAGGTGAGGACGGCGGCGGCGCCGGCGAGCAGCACGATGCCGTTGGAGAAGGCGAGCCGGTCGCCGCGGGTGTGCAGCTGGCGCGGCAGGTAGCGGTCCTGGGCGAGGATCGAGCCGAGCAGCGGGAAGCCGTTGTACGCGGTGTTGGCGGCCAGGAAGAGGACGAGGGCGGTGGCGGCGGCGAGCACGATGAAGAGGAACGAGCCGTTGCCGAAGACCGCCTCGGCGACCTGGGAGATCACCGGGTTCTGGGTGTAGCCGGAGCCGACGGGCTTGCCGTTGTTCAGCAGCTCGGTGGCGGGGTGCTCGGCCATCCGGACCTTGGTGGCCATGGCCAGCGCGATGATGCCGCAGAACATGGTGACCGCGAGGCCGCCCATGAGGGCGAGCGTGGAGGCCGCGTTCTTGCTCTTGGGCTTGCGGAACGCGGGGACGCCGTTGCTGATGGCCTCGACGCCGGTGAGGGCGGCGCAGCCGGAGGAGAAGGCGCGCAGCAGCAGGAAGACGAGGGCGAAGCCGGCCAGGCCCTGGTGCTCGGCGCTGATGGTGTAGTCGGCGGTGGGGGCCTTCATGGTGTCGCCCGCGACCAGGCCGCGCCAGGCACCCCAGGCGATCATGATGAAGACGCCGCCGACGAAGACGTAGGTCGGGATGGCGAAGAGCTTGCCCGACTCCCGCACGCCGCGCAGGTTCATCAGCGTGAGCAGGACGATCACGCCGATGGCGCAGGCCGTCTTGTGTTCGACGACGAAGGGGATGGCGGAGCCGAGGTTCTCGATGCCGGAGGCGATGGAGACCGCGACGGTCAGGACGTAGTCGACGAGCAGGGCGCTGGCGACGGTGAGGCCCGCCTTGGGGCCGAGGTTGACGTTGGCGACCTCGTAGTCACCGCCACCGCTGGGGTAGGCGTGCACGTTCTGGCGGTACGAGGCGACCACCGTGAACATCAGCACCACGACCGCGAGGGCGATCCAGGGGCTGAAGTGGTAGGCGGACACACCTGCCACGGACAGGACGAGCAGCACTTCGCCCGGCGCGTACGCCACGGAGGAGAGCGGGTCGGAAGCGAAGACGGGGAGCGCGATGCGTTTGGGGAGAAGGGTCTCGCCCAGCTTGTTGCTGTGCAGCGCCCGGCCGATGAGGATCCGTTTCGGCAGGTCGGTCAATTTGGACACGCAGAGGATCGTAAGGGTTCCGTATTGATCGTGTGTACCCGCCACCCTCCGGAGCGGGAATGTGGCGCACGCCGCATTCCCGCCCCGGAGGCTTGTCGATCACGGTTGGTCCTGATAAGTGCCTGGTCAGCCCTCCAGGAGGACGGGCAGGGTGCGGTGTCCGTTGGAGATGAACGACTCGACGGGCCGCAGCTCGCCGGGGTCGGCCGCGAGCCGCAGGCGGGGGAAGCGTTCGAAGAGGGCGGGCAGGGCGACGGCCGCTTCGAGCTTCGCGAGGGGTGCGCCGAGGCAGTAGTGGACGCCGTGGCCGAAGGCGAGGTGCTCCTTGGTGACGCGGGTGAGGTCGAAGCGGTCGGCGCCGGGGCCGTGGAGGAGGGGGTCGCGGCCGGCGGCGGCGTAGGCGGCGACGATGGCGTCGCCCTTGCGGAGGGTGAGGCCGTCGAGCTCGATGTCCTCGGTGGCGTAGCGCAGCGGCAGGTTGGCGACGGGGGACTGGAAGCGGAGGGTCTCCTCGATCACGTCGTCCCAGTCGGCCCGGCCGTCCCGCACGAGGGCGAGCTGATCGGGGTGGGTGAGGAGGGCGTGAATGGCGTTGTCGAGGAGGTTGACGGTGGTCTCGTGCCCGGCGCTGATGATGAGCAACAGGGTGTCGACGAGCTCCTGTTCGCTGAGCCGGGAGCCGTCCTCCTCGCGGGCGGAGATCAAGATGCTGGTCATGTCGTCGCCGGGGGTGGCGCGCTTGGCGGCGACCAGTCCGCCGAGGACCTCGTAGATACGGGTATAGGTGGCGGTGACCTCGTCGGGGTCGGCGGAGGTGTGGAAGATGCTGTCGATGCAGGTCCGCAGCCCCTCGCGGGTGTCCTCGTCGGTGACGCCGAAGAGCTCGCAGATCACCTGGATGGGGATGGGGTAGGCGTAGTCCTCGCGGAGGTCGACGGGGGTGCCGTGGGGGCGGGCGGCGAGGCCGTCGAGGAGGTCCGCGGTCAGCTGCTCGATGCGGGGGCGCAGGGCGGCGGTGCGGCGGGCGGTGAAGGCCTTGGAGACGAGGGTGCGCAGCCGTTTGTGGTTGCCGCCGTAGGCGGTGAACATGTTCTGCACGGCGACCCAGGTGAACAGGGGCCACTCCGGCGAGATCTCACCGTTGATCCAGGCCGGCCAGTGCTGCCGCGGGTCCTTGGAGACGCGGGGGTCGGTGAGGAGCTGCTTGAGGAGGGGCTGGGTGGTTATTGCCCACGCCACCACTCCGCCAGGAAGCTCCACGGGCGTCGCGGCTCCCCGCTCGCGGATGCGGGCGGCCTCGCCGTGGATGTCGCGGCCTGTGGGATCGATCCGGAGGGGGGCGAGCTGGCGGTCCATCGACTGTCTCCAGGGGTGTCGGCCGGCTGGTGGGGCTGATGCTGGTGAGGGTGCTGATGGTGCGGCTGTGCGTGGGGGCCCGCCGGTGCGGGCGCGGGCCGGGTGGGGTGCACGGGCGGGAAGCGCACGGGCAGGGCGGTCAGGGCGCGGTGGAAGGGGCCGGGCCGCCAGACCAGGCGGTCGACGGGGACGGCCAGTTCGAGGTCGGGGAGGCGGTCGAGGAGCTTCTCGACGGCCACGGCGGCGATCAGCCGGGCGGCGTCCTTGGCGGGGCAGGTGTGCGGGCCCGCGCTCCAGGCGAGGTGGGCGCGGTTGCCGGCGCGCTGGTCGGACAGCAGGGCCGGGTCGGTGTTGGCGGCGGCGAAGCTCACCACGACGGGCTCCCCCGCGCGCAGCGGCACGCCGCCGAGGTCGAGGTCGTGCAGGGGGTAGTGGACGCCGTAGTTGGCCATCGGCGGGTCGAGCCAGAGGACCTCGTCGAGGGCGTCCTCGACGGGCATGCTGCCGCCGGCGAGGTCGCCCGCGAAGCGGTCGTCGGAGAGCAGCAGCCGCAGGGCGTTGGCGATGAGGTTCTGCTGGGGCTCGGTGCCGGCGCCGATGAGGACGACGAGTTGGTGGAGCATCTCCTCGTCGGTGAGCCGGGCGGGGTGGGCCATCAGCCAGGACGTCATGTCCGCGCCGGGCTTGACGTGCTTGAGGCCGACGAGTTCGACGAGGCTCTGGGTGATGAGGGCGTCGGCGCGCTCGTGGTCGACGCCGTCGAAGATCCCGGAGAAGCCCTCGACGAGCCGGTCGCCGATCTCGGGCGGGCAGCCGAAGAGCTGCTGGAAGACGAGGAGGGGCAGCATCTTGGCGTAGGAGCCGAGGAGATCGGCCTCGCCGAGGGTCGCGAACCGGTCGATGAGGGTGTCGGCGCTGCGCTCGACGTAGCCGCGCAGGGCGTTGGGGTCGATCCGGGAGAGGCTGTCGGTGACGGCGGCCCGCAGGCGGCGGTGGGCGTCGCCGTCGGAGAAGAGGCAGTTGGGCCGGTAGGCCATCATCGGGACGACGGGGTTGTCGGGGGCGACGCGCCCGTCGGCGAGGGCGCGCCAGCGGCGGGCGTCCTTGCCGAAGCTGTCGGGGCTGCGCAGGACGTCGAGCGCCGCCCGGTAGTCGGTGACGAGGGTGGCGTGGGCGCCGGGCGCCAGCTCGACGGGGGAGGCGGGGCCCTGGGCGCGCAGCCGCCGGTAGACGGCGTGCGGGTCGGCGGCGAAGTCCGGCCCGTGCAGGGGGGTGGGCGCCTGGTGGGCGGGGCAGCCCGGCGGGGGGCCGGGCGGTGGCGCGGTGCCCGCGTCGGGGCGGTGGGTCACACGGGCTCCTGGGCGGTGCGGGGCTGTCGGCTGCGGAGGTATTCCACGAGGGAGATCAGGGCGCGGGTGGAGGAGATCCGGTCCCGGGCGTCGCAGGTGATCAGCGGGGTCTCGGGGAGCAGGTCGAGGGCCTCGCGGATCTCCTCCTCGGGGTGGGCGGGCGCGCCGTCGAAGTGGTTGATGGCGACGGCGTACGGCAGGCCGTGTTCCTCCAGCAGTCCCATGACCTCGAAGGACTGCTCCAGGCGCCGGGTGTCGGCGAGGACGAGGGCGCCGAGCGCGCCGTGGGTCATGTCCTGCCAGAGCCGGGTGAAGCGCTGCTGGCCGGGGGCGCCGAAGAGATAGAGGACGAGGCTGTCGCTGAGGGTGACGCGGCCGAAGTCCATGGCGACCGTGGTGGTGGTCTTGCCCTCGATGCCGGCGAGGTCGTCGACGAGGGCGCCGGCCTGGGTCATGGTCTCTTCGGTGCGCAGCGGCCGGATCTCCGAAAGGGAGCCGACGAAGGTGGTCTTGCCGACCGCGAAGTGGCCCACGACGAGGAGTTTCGCGGCGGTCCGCACGCTCTGCCGCAGATAGACCGCTCCCTCAGAGGCGAGCGCGGAGTCCATCCAGTACCTCCTGAAGGATCTGGGCCTCGGGGAGTTGTGCCGAGGGGATGGGGGCCCGGGTGATGAGGTGACCGCTGTCCACGAGGTCGCCGAGCAGCACCTTGGTGACGCTGACGGGCAGCGCCAGGTGCCCGGCGATCTCGGCGACCGACAGCGCGCCGCCGAGGCAGAGCTCCATGAGCCGGCGCTTTTCGGGGCTGAGCCCGCCGAGCGGCCGGTCGTACTGGGCGATGACCAGGGTGACCAGGTCGAAGGTGTTGCGGGTGGGGTGGGCGCGGCCGTCGGTGACGACGTACGGCCGTACTAATCCCTGTCCGCGCCTCGGCGCCGGGGGTGTCATGGGGTGCCCGTGCCGTGCCATGTGGCCTGCCGGGGCGGGCTGGTGAGCTCCTTCCCCAGCCGGTCGACCAGCTTCTGCATGCGGTAGGTGACGGCTTCCATGTCGACGTCCGCGGTGGCGGAGACGGCGAGGTAGGCGCCGGGGCCGGCGGCTATCAGGAAGACGTAGCCGTGGGCGAATTCCACGAGCGTCTGCCGCCAGGGGGTGTCCTGCTGGTTCTGGTGGGTGCAGAACTCCGCGGTGGAGCGGCTGATCGACTGGAGCCCGGAGAGCGCCGCGGCCTGCCGCTCGGCCTCGTCGCGGTCGATGCCCGCGGAGCGGGCGCGGAGCATGCCGTCGGAGGAGAGGAGGATCGCGTGCCGGGCCTCCGGCATCTTCACGACCTCGTCGAGCATCCAGCCGAGCTCGTTGGTGAGGTGGTCGTTCACGCGTACGGGTTCCCTTCGTCGTCTACGGGTGCCGGGTCGGGGTGACCGGCGGGGCCTGTGCCGGCGGCGCGGCCGGAGCGGGTGCCGCGGGCGAAGGCGCCCATGCGGCGGGCGGTCTCCTCCGCGGTCCGCTCGGGCGGCGCGGCGGCGGGGCCGGGCGCGGGCGGCCCGTCGGGCACGGTGGCGGACGGGGCGGCGGGCCGCTCGGCGGGCAGCGGCGCGGCGGGCTGCCTGCGGCGGCGCTTGGGCAGGCCGCCGGCCGTGGAGCCGGTGATGGCTCCGGCGTCCGCCGGGGGGCCGGCCGGGGGCGCGGCGGGCGGGAAGACGTCGGGAATCGGCTCGGGGTGTTCCCGCGCGGGCGCCCGGTGCTGCGGCGGGCGTGCGGCGCCGGTGGGCGTGCGGGCCGGGGCCCCGGCCCGGGCGGCGGGGGGCGCCAGGGGCGTGGTGTCGGGTCCGTCGAGGTCGATCTGGCTGAGCAGGGCGCTCGGCAGGAAGAGGACGGCCCGTACGCCTCCGTAGGGCGAGCGGGTGTCGACGGAGACGCTGAAGCCGTAGCGGGCGGCGAGCACGCCGATGACGGGGAAGCCGAACTGCGGGGGGTCGCCGAGCCGGGAGACGTCCACGGTGCGCTGGCCGGAGAGGAGGGCCGCGGCGCGCTGGACCTCCTGGGCGTTCATGCCGACGCCCGCGTCGTCGATGACCACGCAGGCGCCGTTGTGCACGGGCTGGAGGCCGACCTCGACGGAGGTGTTGGGCTGGGAGTGGCGGGCGGCGTTGTCGAGGAGTTCGGCGACGGCGAGGACGACGGGCTCCACGGCCCGGCTGACGACGGCGAGGTCGGCGTGGTTGTGCACCTTGACGCGCCGGTAGTCGCGGATGCGGGAGGTGGCGCCGCGGACGACGTCGGTGAGCGGGGAGGCGGCGCGCTGCCTGCCGGGCCAGGACCCGCAGAGCACGGCGATGGCCTGGGCGCGGCGGCCGAACTGGGAGTTGGCGTGGTCGATCTGCAACAGGTCGCGCAGCACGTCGGGGTTGTCGTGCCGCTCCTGCATGTCGGAGATGGCCAGCTGCTGTTCGTGCGCGAGGCCCTGGAGGGCGCGCATGGACGCCTTGAGCGCGGCCTTCGCGGACTGGTCGGCGCGGGCCTGCGCCTTGTCCACGGCCTGGGTGAAGAGGTCCATCACGGACTGGAGGCCCTGGGCGAACACGGTGCCGCCGAGCCGCTCGTCGAGCAGTCCGGGCAGGGGCACGGGCTGGTGCATGGACGCCGTGACGGCGGGGAGCCGGACGGTGACCAGGTGCCGCACTTCGGTGTCACGCGTCTGGAGGCCGTCCTCCAGTGCCGCGACGCGCCTGCGCACGGCGGCGGTGATCCCCCGCTGGCGCACCAGCAGCACCGCCACGGCGACCAGCGCGGCGACCAGGCACCAGCTCACCACCTCCGGTATGTGATGTGACATCAATTCCTCGCGGGCGAAGGGGGCATGCGGTCGGCTGTACGGGGTCGGTGTCCTGAACGTCCCGCCCGGAAGCGGAATACGCCGATCATCCTAACCACGCGGACGGCCGTGTGGCCGATCTTCGCCCACGATTTACCGAACAGGTATACGCACCGGCGAATCGCCCCCGAGAGCCGCACGGGGGCTCTCCCGGCGGCCCGGTGAGGGTGCGTCACGGCGCGGGCGGCCCGCCCGCGCCGGTGTCGCTCAGACGGTGACGGCGTCCCACTGCCGGTCGGGGAACTCCGCGCCGGTCAGGGCGGTCAGCGGGGCCGCCTTCACGGCCGTCTCCTCGTACTCCTCCCCGGCGTCGGACAGCGCGATGATCGCGCCACCGGCGCCGTAGCGCACCCGCCCGGGGGTGATCACCGCGGTCCGGATCACGACACTGAGGTCGGCGGCGCCGTTGAGGGAGAGATAGCCGATGGCCCCGGAGTAGATGCCGCGCGGCCCGCCCTCAAGCCGGTCGAGGATCCGCATGGTCCGGACCTTCGGCGCCCCGGTCATCGAGCCGGGCGGGAAGCAGGCCCGTACGCAGTCCACGGCCGTGCGGTCCGGGCGCAGCCGGGCCCGGACGGTGCTGACCAGCTGGTGGGCCTTGGCGTAGCTCTCGACGCGGAAGATGTCGTCGGCCTCGACCGAGCCGGTCCGCGCGCAGCGGCCGAGGTCGTTGCGGACGAGGTCCACGATCATCAGGTTCTCGGCGCGGTCCTTCTCGCTGGCGCGCAGGTCGGCGAGCAGCTCGGCGTCCTCCTCGGGGGTCGCGCCGCGGGGCCGGGTGCCCTTGATGGGCCGGGACTCGGCGAGGCCGTCCCGGCCGACGCGCAGGAAGCGTTCGGGCGAGGTGCTGAGGACGGACAGCTCGCCGAAGCGCAGCAGCGCGCCGAAGGGGGACGGGCTGGCGCGGCGCAGGAAGCGGTAGCTCTGCCAGGGGTCCGGGGCGCCCTCGGTCTCGGCCATGTTGGTGAGGCAGATCTCGTAGGTCTCCCCCGCGGCGATCTGCTCCTTGCAGTCGTCGATCAGCCGCAGGTAGGCGTCGCGGCCGTGGCGCAGCCGCAGCGCGCCGGTGGTCCCGGCGGGCCGGGCCGGTGCGGGCCGCCGCACGCCGGAGAGCGCCGCGAGCCGCCGGGCCGTGGTGTCCAGCCAGGTGCGGGCGGCGCTCTCGCCGCCGTCCTCGGCGAGCGCGAGGAGGTGGGTGGTGCGGGTGTGGTGGTCCAGGACGAGCGCCCGGTCGCTGAACACCATGGTGGCGTCGGGCTCCTCGGGCCGGTGGGCGAGCTCGCCGCCGCACTCGGCCTTCAGTCCGTAGCCGAGGTAGCCCACCCAGCCGAGCGCGAAGTCGAAGGGCAGCTCAGGGCCGTCGGGCGCCTCGGCGCGGGTGGCCCGAAGGTCCTGGTCGAGCCAGTCAAGGAACTCCCCGGTGACCACCTCGGCTGAGGTCGCGGAGCGCACGGTGACGGTGCTGCTCCAGACGTCGGCGGTGGCGACCCTGGCGAGCGGCCCCGAGGCGTCGCCCATGACGGAGAAGCGGCCGGTGCCGTCGTCGTGGCGGCCGGCGTCGAGCCAGTAGGCGTACGGATCCTGCCGGAAGAGCCGGTCGAAGGCCATCTCGTCGTCCCACCGGGTGGGCAGGGCGGCGGCGAGGACGCGCAGCCGGCGGCCCCGCGGGCGTACGGGCGGGTCCGCGGGGGCGGGCGGGGCGGCCGGCGGGGCGGCGCGTCTGCCCCGGCCGCGCTCCTCGCTCAGCCGCCGGAAGTTGCGCAGGAGCCGGTGGCCGTGGGCGCTGCCGACCGACTCGGGGTGGAACTGCACGCCCCAGAGCGGCCGTTCGCGGTGGCGGAGCGCCATGACCAGGCCGTCGGCGGTCCAGGCGGTGGCCTCCATGACGGCCGGGAGCCTGCCGACGGTGAGCGAGTGGTAGCGCACGGCCCGCAGGGGCGAGGGCAGCCCCGCGAAGAGCCCGGTCCCTTCGTGCAGCACGGCCGAGACGCGCCCGTGGTACGGCTCCGGGGCCCGGTGGACCTCGCCGCCGTGGAGCAGCGCCATGCCCTGGTGCCCGAGGCACACCCCGAGCGTGGGCAGGCGGCCCTCGGTCACGATCTCCCGGCAGATGCCGAAGTCGGCGGGCCGGTCGGGGCTGCCGGGTCCCGGCGAGAGCACCACATTGTCGAAGGCGGCGAGGTGGGACAGCCGCCAGGAGGGGTCGTCGTTGACGACGACCTCGGGCTCCTGGCCGTTGACCTCGGCGAGATAGTGGAACAGGTTGTAGGTGAAGGAGTCGTGGTTGTCGACGAGCAGCGTACGCACGGGCTCCCCCATAACAGAGTGTCAACTTCCGGTGACCGACCGGGTGTTCGTCCATCATCGCCCATCGACGGCGCGATCAGGAAGGTGATCCAGGACGCAGGGCGCCACAGGACCCCGGCCCGGACGCCATCGCTCCGCCCGCGCCCGCCCGCCTTGATCGTCCGGGAGGCCTCCGGGCGGGCCCCGGGCGCGGGGATCCCGGGGCCGGTGTACGGCCGCGCCGTGGGCGTCGGGCTCGGGCGCGCACCCCAGGGGACAACGGATACGGTGGTCCCATGCGCCGACGCGGACCAACCTCCTGTGGGCGCATCGCGTCGATACCGCGGAGCGCGCGCTCCGACGGGCCCGTGAGCCGAACGAGAACGACAAGGGAAGATGTGAGCAGGTTGTTGGTGCAGGTCAGCGCGGTAGTCCGGAGCACGGGGTAATCGTCATGCACATTGTGATCATGGGCTGCGGCCGAGTGGGCTCGGCCCTCGCGCAGACCCTTGAGCAGCAGGGTCATACGGTCGCCGTGATCGACCAGGACCCCACTGCCTTCCGGCGTCTGGGCTCCGGCTTCGGCGGGCGGCGGGTGACCGGCGTCGGCTTCGACCAGGACACCCTGCGCGAGGCGGGCATCGAGGAGGCCGGGGCGTTCGCCGCGGTCAGCAGCGGCGACAACTCCAACATCATCGCGGCCCGGGTGGCCCGGGAGATGTTCGGCGTCGAGAATGTCGCGGCCCGCATCTACGACCCGCGCCGCGCCGAGGTCTACCAGCGGCTGGGCATCCCCACCGTGGCCACCGTGCGGTGGACGGCGGACCAGATGCTGCGGCGGCTGCTGCCGTCCGGCTCGGAGCCGCTGTGGCGCGACCCGAGCGGCGGTGTGCAGCTCGCGGAGGTGCCCATCGCGGACTCCTGGGTGGGCCACAAGATCAGCAGGCTCCAGGACGAGACCGGGGTGCGCGTCGCCTTCCTCACCCGGCTGGGTGAAGCGATGCTGCCGTCGTCGCAGACGGTCCTGCAAGAGGGTGACCTGGTGCACGTGATGATGCGCACGGACGAGGTCGAGAAGGTCGAGGCCGCGTGCGCCGAAGGCCCTGAGGAGGCGCACCGATGAGGGTTGCCATTGCCGGTGCGGGTGCCGTCGGGCGTTCCATCGCGGGTGAGCTGCTGGAGAACGGGCACGAGGTGCTGCTCGTCGACAAGGCGCCGACCGCCATCTCGGTGGAGCGCGTGCCGCTCGCCGAGTGGCTGCTGGCCGACGCGTGCGAGATCACCTCGCTCGACGAGGCGGCCCTCCAGCGCTGCAACGTGGTGATCGCCGCGACGGGCGACGACAAGGTCAACCTGGTCGTCTCGCTGCTCGCCAAGACGGAGTACGGGGTGCCGCGGGTCGTGGCCCGGGTGAACAACCCCAAGAACGAGTGGCTCTTCAACGAGTCCTGGGGCGTGGACGTCGCCGTGTCCACCCCGCGTCTGATGTCGGCCCTGGTCGAGGAGGCCGTGAGCGTCGGCGACCTGGTGCGCCTGATGCGCTTCAGCCAGGGCGACGCCAACCTCGTCGAGCTGACCCTGCCGCCGGAGTCCGCCCTGGCGGGCACGCGCGTCGGCGACGTGGACTGGCCGGAGGACACCTCGCTGGTGACGATCATCCGCGGCAACCGCGTGCTGACCCCCAGCAAGGAGGACGCGCTGGAGGCGGGCGACGAGCTCCTCTTCGTAGCGGCCCCGGCGCGCGAGGAACAGCTGGAGGATCTCCTGTCGGTCCGCAAGGACGACGCGTAGAAAATCGCCGGACGGGCTGGACAACCAGCCCGTCCGGCGATTGAGGACCGGGGTCCGGGGCGGACCTCAGCGGTGCCGCGAGGGATCCCGGACGAGCTCCTCCGCCGCCTCGTCCAGCGCACCGTCCAGCACGGCGGTAACCCCGGACTTCTCCACAGCGGCAGCGGCCTCCGCCGCCTCCATCTCCGCGAAGACGTCGATCGGCGGCGGAGCCTTCGCCAGGAAGATCCACGTCAGGTAGACGGACAGCAGCATCGGCGGGATGCCGAGGGCCACCTTGACCCAGCCCAGGGACGTCGCGTCGCCCCACCAGTAGAGCGGGAAGAGGATCGCCGACTTGGCGAGCAGGATCAGGCCCCAGGCCCAGCTGGCCTTGGTGTACGCGACCTTGCGGCCGGGGTTGCGGGTGCGCCAGGAGAGGTTCTCCTTGAACACCGGGCCGAGGATCAGGCCGAGCAGCGGATAGCCCACGAGCGAGGTGACGATGTACGCCACGGCGAGCCCGAGGCTGTAGAGCATGCCCGGCAGGTAGAAGTTCTTGGCGTCGCCGGACATCATCGCGAAGACCGCGCCGAAGGCGACCCCGAAGACACCGCTGAAGGCGTGCTTGAGGGTGTCCTTGCCCACGAGCCGCGCGATGCCCAGCACCACGGACAGGCCGAGCGCCGCGATGGCCGCGACGTGGATGTCCCGCTTGACGGTGTAGATCGCGACGAAGACCAGGCCCGGCACGGTCGTCTCGACCATGCCCCGCACTCCGCCGAACGCCTCGAAGAGGGCCGCCTCGGTGGCCGATCTCGCGTCGGCGCCGCCGGCGCCCTGTCCTTGCTGGTCCGTCGGCTTGTCGAGAGACGTCACCCGCTACTCCTGTCCGAGCGGTCGGAGTTCGTACTTGGGATTGAACAGCACCCGGCGTCCACGGCTCATGGAGATCCGACCGGAGGCGATCAGCTTACGGCCGGGTTCGATGCCGACGATGGAACGGCGTCCGAGCCACACCACATCGAGCGCCGCCGAGCCGTCGAACAGCTCCGCCTCCAGCGCGGGCACCCCGGCACGGGGGCGGAGCGTAACGGTCCGCAGCGTGCCGGTGACCTTGACTATCTGGCGGTCGTCGCAGTCGCAGATGCGGGTGCAGCCCACCGCCTCCGCGTCCTGTTGCAGCTCCGCGGAGTGCAGGTCCTCCTGCGAGGTGGACAGCCGGTCGAGCATCCGGCGAAAGCGGCCGGTCGGCTTCTCGGAACGGGGTACGGCACTCATGAATCAAGCGTACCGTCGGCCCATCCGGGCGGGACCCGTACGTCATACGGGTGACCCACCCACCCCGGTGCTCCACCCCCCTCACACCTCGAAGCGGTACCCCATCCCCGGCTCGGTAATGAAGTGCTTCGGGTGCGACGGGTCCAGTTCGAGTTTGCGGCGGAGCTGGGCCATGTAGACCCGGAGGTAGTTGGTCTCGGTGCCGTACGACGGGCCCCAGACCTCCTGGAGCAGCTGCTTCTGGCTGACGAGACGGCCCGTATTGCGTACCAGGACCTCCAGCAGGTGCCACTCCGTCGGGGTGAGCCGGACGTCCCGGCCCCCGCGGTTGACCTTCTTCGCCGCCAGGTCGACGGTGAAGACCTCGGTCTCGACGATCGCGTCGTCGCCCGCGGCGGACGGCCCCGTCGGCTCCGCGCGCCGGACGGCCGCGCGCAGCCGGGCGAGCAGCTCGTCCATGCCGAAGGGCTTGGTGACGTAGTCGTCCGCGCCCGCGTCGAGCGCCTCGACCTTCTCGTCGGAGGTCTGCCGGGCGGAGAGGACGAGGATCGGCACCCGGGTCCAGCCGCGCAGGCCCTTGATCACCTCGACGCCGTCCATGTCGGGCAGGCCGAGGTCGAGGATGACCACGTCGGGGTGGCGGGCGGCGGCGAGCTGGAGTGCCGTGGCGCCGTCGGGGGCGGCGTCGACCTCGTACTTCCGCGCCTTGAGGTTGATCACGAGAGCGCGGACGATCTGCGGCTCGTCATCCACCACGAGCACCCGGTTCATTCGGAACCACCTCTGCTGTTCGTTCGGGCCCATCCGCTGGGCCCGGGGTCTTGGTCGGTGAGCTGTGTGTGCTGTGTGCAGCGGGGGTCAGGAGGTGGCATGGGCCGGGAGCTCCGGGCGTACGGGCGGGTGGCCCGCGGCGACCCGCAGGGTGAGGACCATGGTCATCCCGCCGCCGGGGGTGTCCTCGGCGGTGAGCGTGCCGCCCATGGCCTCGGCGAAGCCCCGGGCGACGGCGAGGCCGAGGCCGACGCCGGCGCCGCGCGGAGCGTCACCGTAGCGCTGGAAGGGCTCGAAGATGCGGTCCTTGGCGCTGTCGGGGACGCCGGGGCCCCGGTCGGCGACGCGGACCTCCACGCGCTCGCCCAGGGCGCTGGCGGCGACGAGGACGGAGGTGCCGTCGGGGCTGTACTTCACGGCGTTCTCGACGATGTTCGCGACGCTGCGCTCCAGCAGCCCGGGGTCGACGGCCACCATGGGCAGCGACTCGGGGATGTCGAGGGTGACGCTGCTCTCGGGGACCCCGCCCAGGGCCATCGGGACCACCTCGTCGATGTCGATCTCGCGGATCAGCGGGGTGACGGTGCCGGTCTGGAGCCGGGACATGTCGAGGAGGTTGCCGACGAGGTGGTCGAGCCGGTCCGCGCCGTCCTCGATGCCCGCGAGCAGCTCGGCCTCGTCCTCCTCGGACCAGGAGACGTCGTCGGAGCGCAGGGAGGTCACCGCGGCCTTGATCGCGGCGAGCGGCGTGCGCAGGTCGTGGCTGACGGCCGCCAGCAGGGCCGTACGGATGCGGTTGCCCTCGGCGAGCTCCTGGGCCCGCTCGGCCTCGCCCACGAGCCGCTGCCGGTCCAGGAAGACCGCGGCCTGGGCGGCGAAGGCGGCCAGGACGCGGCGGTCCTCGGCGGGCAGCACCCGGCCGGAGAGGGCGAGGGCCATGTTGTCGCCCACCGGCATGTCCACGTCGGCGTCCTCGGGGCGCAGCAGGGGCTTGCCGCTGCTGGTGACGACGCTGCTCGCGCAGGTCCAGGGGTCGACCTCGCTGGTGCGCTCCAGCAGGGCGACGGACTCCATCGCGAAGGTCTCCCGCACCCGCTCCAGGAGGGCGTCCAGGCTGGTGTCGCCGCGCAGGACGCTGCCGGCGAGGAAGGACAGCACCTCGGACTCGGCGCGCAGCCGGGCGGCCTGGTGGGTGCGGCGGGCGGCGAGGTCGACCACGGAGGCCACGGAGACCGCGACGAACACGAAGATCGTGATGGCGACGATGTTCTTGGGGTCGGTGATCGTCAGCCGGTGCAGCGGTTCGACGAAGTAGTAGTTCAGCAGCAGCGAGCCGAAGGCCGCCGAGGCCAGCGCCGGCAACAGACCGCCGAGCAGTGCGGCCGCCACCGTCATGCACAGGAACAGCAGCATGTCGTTGGCGAGCCCGAGGTCCGGGTCGATGTGCGTGAGCAGCAGGCTGAGCAGGGCGGGGACGACGACGCCGACGAACCAGCCGCCCACGATGCGGCCCCGGCCGAGGCGGGCGCCGCGGGCGACGGGCAGGCCGCGGCCCTTGGCGACCTCCTCGTGGGTGACGATGTGGACGTCGAGGTCGGGGCCGGAGTCCCGGGCGACGGTCTGGCCGACGCCGGGGCCGAAGATGTACTGCCAGGTCTTGCGGCGGCTGGAGCCGAGCACGACCTGGGTGGCGTTGACGCCGCGGGCGAACTCCAGCAGCGAGGCGGGTACGTCGTCGCCGATCACGTGGTGGAAGGTGCCGCCGAGGTCCTCGACCAGGGTGCGCTGGACGGCCAGCTCCTTCGGCGAGGCCGAGGTGAGCCCGTCGCTGCGGGCGATGTAGACGGCGAGGATCTCGCTGCCGGAGCCCTTGGCGGCCATGCGCGAGGCGCGGCGGATCAGGGTGCGGCCCTCGGGGCCGCCGGTGAGGCCGACGACGATGCGCTCGCGGGCCTGCCAGATCGAGGAGACGCTGTGGTCGGTGCGGTACTGCCGGAGGTACTCGTCGACGCGGTCGGCCGTCCACAGCAGCGCCAGCTCGCGCAGCGCGGTGAGGTTGCCGGGCCGGAAGTAGTTGGAGAGTGCGGCGTCGACCTTGTCGGGCTTGTAGATGTTGCCGTGCGCCATGCGGCGGCGCAGGGCCTGCGGCGACATGTCGACGAGCTCGATCTGGTCGGCGCGGCGGACGACCTCGTCGGGGACGGTCTCCTGCTGCCGGACCCCCGTTATGGACTCGACCACGTCGCCCAGCGATTCGAGGTGCTGGATGTTGACGGCCGAGACGACGTCGATGCCCGCCTGGAGGAGCTCCTCGACGTCCTGCCAGCGCTTGGTGTTGCGGGAGCCGGGCACATTGGTGTGGGCGAGCTCGTCGACGAAGGCGACGGCGGGGCGGCGGGCCAGCACCGCGTCGACGTCCATCTCGCTGAAGACGGTCCCCCGGTAGGTGAGCTCCCGGCGGGGCACCTCCTCCAGGCCGTGCAGCAGCACCTCGGTGCGCGGGCGGCCGTGGTGTTCGACGAAGCCGACGGCGGCGTCGGTGCCGCGCTCGACCCGGCGGTGCGCCTCGGAGAGCATCGCGTACGTCTTGCCGACGCCCGGTGCCGCGCCGAGGTAGATCCGAAGCTTGCCGCGTCCCATGGCCCCATTGTCTTTCACGAAACGCGACAGTGTTCGGAGCGGTTGTCCGCCCCGAGGTGCAGCACTGTCGCGCATGTTCGACCTTACGGCCATGGTTCTGGACATTTGCCGCGCGGGGCCGCTGCTCAGCAGGTATTGACGCGGTCCTGACGCGTGACCGCGTAACCACGGCCCGGGTCTCCGGGGCACGCCCCGGTGCCGTGCCGGGATGACACCATGCCCGGTATGACCGACGTACGCACCGCGCACACCTCGCAGCTGACCAAGGCGGAACTCGCGGCCGTGAGGGACCTGATGGACCACGCCTTCGAGGGGGGCTTCAACGACGACGACTGGGACCACACCGTCGGTGGCATGCACGCCCTCGCGTATGCGAACGGCGAGCTGATCGGCCACGGCTCGCTCGTCCAGCGCCGCCTGCTGCACGGCGGCCGCGCCCTGCGCACCGGCTATGTGGAGGCGGTGGCGGTCCGCGCGGACCGGCGCCGCCAGGGCGTCGCCTCGGCGGTGATGGGCGCGCTGGAGCACGTCCTGCGGCACGGCGCGTACGAGCTGGGGGCGCTCGGCGCCGCCGACGAGGCCGTGCCGCTGTACGTGGGCCGCGGCTGGCGGCAGTGGCGCGGCCCGTCCTCGGTGCTCGCCCCCACGGGGATCGAGCGCACCGCGGAGGAGGACGGCTGCATCCATGTGCTGCCGCTGGGCACCGAGCTCGACCTCGACGGGGAGCTGGTGTGCGACTGGCGCCCGGGGGACGTCTGGTGACGTACGTGCCCCTGCCTCGGGGGAGTTGAGGCAGGGACACGCGGCAAAGGGGGCGGGCGCCGGTCCCGCGGCGCCGCAGTCGATCTTGATCGTAGCCCGCGAACGCCCCATTTGCCCAGCGGAATCCGTCATTTCACCCCGCGTCGGTGCGCGGCCTGGGCACCGGCCGCGCGCCCAGCAGTTCGGCGAGGCCCTGGCGGGTGGCGGCGACCACGACGCGGTCGTCGGGGCGCAGTACGTATCCGGGCGCCGGCTCGCCCGGCGGGTGGGGCGGCCGCGCGGGCGCCTCCGGCCGGTCGCCGGTGCTCTCCGAGGCCAGGGCGAGGACGCGCCAGGAGCCCGGCCGGAACGCCTCGGCGAGCGTGCGGCCCACCAGCCCCGGGTGGCTCCCGGCCTCCACCGCGGCGATGAGGAGCACCCGCCGCTCCACCGGTACCGCACCCAGGATCTGACGGCCCATCATCGCCCCGGCGAAGGCCGGGGCGACCAGGTAGGAGACGCTGCGGCTGCGGGTCCGGGCGCGGGGGTGGGAGTCGCGCAGCGTGCGGTAGACGGCCTTGGAGAACCGGTCCTCGTACAGCCGCATGACCACGCCGACGTCCGGCCTGACCGCGCGGGCGTAGAGCACCGCCTCCAGATTGGTGGTGTCGCTGCTGGTGAGCGCGAGCAGGGTGCGGCTCTCGCCGATCTTGGCGGCCTCCAGCACGCCTTCCTCCGTGACGTCGCCGATGACGGTCGGCACCCGCAGCGAGCGGGCGAGCGCCACCCCGCGGGCCTGGGGGTCGCGCTCCACGCAGACGACCGGGATGTCCAGTTCGCGCAGCCGGGCCAGCACCCGGGACCCGATCTTGCCGAGCCCGAGCAGCACCACGTGGCCGGAGAGCCCGCGCGGCGGGCGGCGCAGCGCGGAGGCCGAGCGGAAGGTCCCGAGCCCCTCCAGCGCGGCGGCCACCAGCAGCGGGAGCAGCAGCAGTCCGGCGAGGCCGGAGAGGAGCTGGAGGACCTGCCGCCCGAGCGGCTGGCCGATCGCCGGGTCGTTGATGGCGAAGAGGTCGAGGAGGGAGAGGTAGGCGGCGTGCGTGGGGTTCTCGTCGGTGACCAGCCAGGAGGCGACGGCCAGCCCGCAGACGGCGGCGGCGAGCCAGGCAAGGGCCCAGCGCAGCCGGGGCGAGAAGAACGACCCCAGGGGCAGGCTGCGGTCTCTCAGCCGGGGGGTGCGGTGCGGCGGTACGGAGTAGTGGACCCGCTCCAGGACGATGCGGCCGCGGCCGCCCGCCCCCGCCACGGCCTCCGCGTCCGGCAGCATGACGGGGCCTTCGCCGTCGGCGCCGTCGGAGCGCGGCGGGGTGAGGAGCGCGACGGTGCGGTCGCCGGGGCGGGCGGGCTCGCCGGGTGCGAGCGGGGGTCTCTCGACGGCTCTCAGCAGCAGCCCGCCCGCCTCGATGACCTTGGAGTGGCCGGAGACGGCCGCCGCGACGAGCGCGGGGGCCGCGGTGTCGGCGTCCGAGAGGACGGTGGTGGTCGCCTCGGCGCCGCCGAGGTCGCCCGGGTCCCCGTTGCCCGTCCGGCCGGCCTGGTCGAGGAGCTCCTCCAGGTGCTGGCCGAGCCGGCGGTTGTACATCCGGATGACCAGCCGCAGCCGGGGGTTGGCGCGGCGGGCGCGCAGCGCGGCGTGGATGTTGGTCTCGTCGTCGTCATAGACGAGGGCGAGGGCGGTGGCCCGGTCCACGCCGGCTTCGGCGAGCGCCTCGTCGTCGGGCTCGGGCGCCTCCACGACGCGTACGAGCCCGCCGGACGGACTCCCCGCGCCGGAGCTGCCGTTGACCCCGGCGGCGCGGCCCACCACGCCGGTCACGCGCCCGAGGAGGGTGGCGGCGCGGCCGGGCACGGCGGCGAGGCGGGAGCGTCCGTCGCGGGCGGGCGGCACGACGAGGGTGACGCGCTCGCCGTAGACGCCGGAGAGTTCGGCGGCGAGCCGGTGGACGAGACCGTCGTCGCCGCAGACCACCATGTGCGGTGCGGGCGGGATGACTTGGGGCTGCGGGGAGAGTGAGGCCACGCTTCCCAGAGTGCCCTGCCGCGGGTCGAACGTTCAGCTGATTGGGTGCGGTTCCCCGGTCCCACGACAACGGCGGACGGCCGGGGCTCCGTGCCCCGGCCGTCC
>NZ_BAAABW010000028.1:0-149100 GCF_039521185.1 Streptomyces blastmyceticus
CGGTCGCCGCCACGACCGAGGTCGTGGCGGGCAGCTCTTTTACGTACCTGCCTGTGTCCCTGCCGTCAGCGGGCCATGATCAGGCTCATGGCCTCGGCGCGGGTCGCGGGGTCGCGCAGCTGGCCCCGTACGGCCGAGGTCAGGGTCTTGGCGCCGGGCTTGCGGATGCCCCGCATGGACATGCACATGTGCTCGCACTCGATGACCACGACGACTCCGCGCGGCTCCAGGATCTCCATCAGCGAGTCCGCGATCTGCGTGGTCAGCCGCTCCTGGACCTGCGGGCGCCGGGCGTAGACATCCACCAGGCGGGCCAGCTTCGACAGACCCGTGATCTTGCCGCTGGTCGCGGGGATGTAGCCGACGTGCGCCACACCGTGGAACGGCACCAGGTGGTGCTCACAGGTGCTGTACACCTCGATGTCGCGGACGAGCACCATCTCGTCGTGCCCGAGGTCGAAGGTCGTGGTCAGCACCGACTCCGGCTCCTGCCACAGGCCCGCGAATATCTCCTTGTACGCGCGCGCCACCCGCGCGGGGGTCTCGCGGAGCCCCTCGCGGTCCGGGTCCTCGCCCACGGCGATCAGCAGCTCACGGACGGCGCTCTCGGCCCGCTTCTCGTCGAATACACCGATGGAGTTCTCGGCGTCCAGCGTCACCGGGTCGGTCATGGAGTTGCCTCGTTCTCTCATGCGTACGTTCTGGGCCGACGGCGGCCACAAGCGGAAAGCCGCGCCTCCCAGGCTAATAACCTGGGTGACGCGGCATCCATTCCGGGCCCTGTGATGCTGCCCGGCCTTCGGCTGTGCTTCCCGGCTCAGATCTCCGGGCGGGTGTCGTCCGGGAGGTCGACCTGCTCCACGGGCTGACCGCCGTTGCTCGGTGCGAGCTCCTTGGGGGAGAGCACCGGCGGGCGGGTGGAGGGCGTACGCCGCGAGGAACCGGTCCACGCCGGGCGGGCCGGGCGCTTCACGATGTGCTTGAAGACCTCGGCGATCTCCTCCTTGTTCAGCGTCTCCTTCTCCAGGAGGGCCAGAACCAGGTTGTCGAGCACGTCGCGGTTCTCGACGAGGATCTCCCACGCCTCGTTGTGCGCGGTCTCGATGAGCTTCTTGACCTCTTCGTCGACCAGGGCCGCGACCTCTTCGGAGTAGTCGCGCTGGTGCGACATCTCACGGCCCAGGAACGGCTCGCTGTTGTCCGAGCCGAACTTGATCGCGCCGAGCCGCTCGGTCATGCCGTACTGCGTGACCATCGCGCGGGCCGTGGCGGTGGCCTTCTCGATGTCGTTGGCCGCACCGGTGGTCGGGTCGTGGAAGACGAGCTCCTCGGCCGCGCGGCCGCCCAGCATGTACGCCAGCTGGTCGAGCATCTCGTTGCGCGTGGTGGAGTACTTGTCCTCGTCGGGCAGGACCATGGTGTAGCCGAGCGCGCGGCCGCGGGACAGGATCGTGATCTTGTGCACCGGGTCGGAGTTCGGAGAAGCCGCCGCGACCAGGGCGTGACCGCCCTCGTGGTAGGCGGTGATCTTCTTTTCCTTGTCGCTCATGATCCGGGTCCGCTTCTGCGGTCCGGCCACGACACGGTCGATCGCCTCGTCCAGCATGTGGTTGTCGATCAGCTTCAGGTCGCTGCGGGCCGTCAGCAGGGCGGCCTCGTTCAGCACGTTGGAGAGATCGGCACCGGTGAAGCCGGGGGTGCGGCGGGCGACGGCCGAGAGGTCGACGTCCGGGGCGACCGGCTTGCCCTTCTGGTGAACCTTGAGGATCTCCAGACGGCCCTGCATGTCCGGGCGGTCGACGGCGATCTGCCGGTCGAAGCGGCCCGGGCGCAGCAACGCCGGGTCGAGGATGTCCGGGCGGTTCGTGGCGGCGATCAGGATGACGCCGCCCTTCACGTCGAAGCCGTCCATCTCGACCAGCAGCTGGTTGAGGGTCTGCTCGCGCTCGTCGTGACCGCCGCCGAGGCCTGCGCCACGGTGCCGGCCGACGGCGTCGATCTCGTCGACGAAGACGATGGCCGGGGCGTTGGCCTTGGCCTGCTCGAACAGGTCACGGACGCGCGAGGCGCCGACACCCACGAACATCTCGACGAAGTCGGAGCCGGAGATCGAGTAGAAGGGAACGCCCGCCTCGCCGGCGACGGCGCGCGCGAGCAGGGTCTTGCCCGTGCCGGGCGGGCCGTAGAGCAGGACGCCCTTGGGAATCTTGGCGCCGACGGCCTGGAACTTCGCCGGCTCCTGGAGGAACTCCTTGATCTCGTGGAGCTCCTCGACCGCCTCGTCGGACCCGGCCACATCGGCGAAGGTCGTCTTCGGGGTGTCCTTGGTGATCAGCTTGGCCTTGGACTTCCCGAAGTTCATCACTCGGGAGCCGCCGCCCTGCATCTGATTCATCAGGAAGAGGAAGACCACGACGATCAGGACGAACGGCAGCAGCGAGAGCAGCACCCCGATGAAGGGGTTCTGCTTCGACGTCGAGATGTTGTAGCCGTCGGAGATCTGCTTGGAGTCGGCCTTGGCCTGCAAGGTCTTGGCGAGGTCGACGCCCTGGTCGCCGATGTAGTTCGCCTGGATCTTGCCGCTGCCCTTGACCTTCTGGCCGTCCTTGAGCTCGACCTTGATCTTGTTCTCGTCGCCGGTCGTCAGCTCGGCCGATTTCACCAGGTCCTTGTTGATCGCGTTGACGACCTGGCTGGTGTCCACCGACTTGTAGCCGCCGGACGAGCCGACGACCTGCATCAACACGACCACGGCGAGGACGGCCAGCACGATCCACATGACCGGCCCACGGAAGTAGCGCTTCACGTCCATCCATACGGGGCGCAAGCGCCCCGTCCCTCCTGCCACAGTGAGGCACGGCTGCCCCTGTCAGGGGGTGCGTGCGTACGGTGTTCTGCTCGACCTTGAAAAAGATTGAAAAGACTGACCTTCGGACGGTACCCCAGCATTGTCACCCGACGCCGCCGCAGGCGGTCAACCAACCCGCCTTCCCATGCTCCAACGGCGGAAACCGCCTTTCGGTTCCCGCGCGCTGGAGAGTCCCGTCCGGGGCCCTGGAGCCCTAGCCGCCGTAGACGTGCGGCGCGAGCGTGCCCACGAAGGGCAGATTGCGGTACTTCTCGGCGAAGTCGAGCCCGTAACCGACGACGAACTCGTTCGGGATGTCGAAGCCGACCCACTTCACGTCGATGGCGACCTTGGCCGCCTCCGGCTTGCGCAGGAGGGTGACGACATTGAGGGAGGCGGGCTCCCGCGAACCGAGGTTCGACAGCAGCCAGGACAGCGTCAGACCGGAGTCGATGATGTCCTCGACGATCAGGACGTCCTTGCCCTTGATGTCGGTGTCGAGGTCCTTGAGGATCCGGACCACGCCGGAGGACTGGGTGCCCGCGCCGTACGAGGACACCGCCATCCAGTCCATCGTGACCGGGGTGGACAGCGCACGCGCCAGGTCCGCCATCACCATCACGGCGCCCTTGAGGACACCGACGATGAGCAGGTCCTTGCCCGCGTACTCCGCGTCGATCTTCGCAGCCAGCTCAGCCAGCTTCGCGTCGATCTCTTCCTTGGTGATGAGCACCGACTTGAGGTCGGTGCCCATGTCCTTGTCGTCCACCCGCGCCACTCTCGTTTGTTGAAGGCTCATCCGGCTTGTCTCATCCGGCTTGTCCGAGGCGAGCCACTGCCGTTCGCACTCGTTCGAATCAGCCCTGCCGAAGGACCAGTCTGCCACCCTGCCTGCGGACCGCGACGCGCCCGGGCAGGTTGATGGCCCCCTGGCCGCGCCAACCGGTGATCAGCCGGTCGACTTCCTCGATGTGCCGGGCGAAGAGCGAACCGGCCGGAGCGCCCGCCGAGATGGCCGCACGGCGCAGCACCCGGCGGCGGACGGCGGGGGGCAGGGCGAAGAGCTTCGCGGCCTCCAGGGCCCCGCTGTCGTCCCGCACGGAGGGCTCGACGGCGGCGGCCCAGCCGTCGAGTGCGTCGGCGTCGTCCCGGGAGAGCTGGGCGGTGCGGGCGAGGGCCTCGACCACGCCCTTGCCGAGCGCCTTCTCCAGGACGGGCAGCGCTTCGTGGCGGACCCGGGAGCGGGTGTAGGCCGGGTCGGCGTTGTGCGGGTCATCCCACACGGGGAGCGACTGGACCATGCAGGCCTTGCGGGCCGTCTGGCGGTCCAGGCCGAGGAACGGCCGGCGGTAGCGGCCGCCGACGCCGGACGCGACGGCCATGCCGGACAGCGAGCGGATGCCGGAGCCGCGGGCGAGCCCCAGGAGCACGGTCTCCGCCTGGTCGTCCCGGGTGTGGCCGAGCAGGATCGCGGCGGCTCCGTGCCGCTCGGCGACGGCGTCCAGGGCGGCGTAGCGGGCGTCGCGGGCGGCGGCCTCCGGGCCGCCTTCCCTGCCGACGGACACGGCTACGGCCTCGACGGGGTCGAGGCCGAGGGCGGTCAGCCTGCTGACGACCTCGGCGGCGCGGATGTCGGAGCCGTGCTGGAGGCCGTGGTCGACGGTGACTCCCCCGGCCCTGATGCCGAGCTTGGGCGCCTCGAAGGCCAGTGCGGAGGCCAGGGCCATGGAGTCGGCGCCACCGGAGCAGGCGACCAGGACGAGCGGCGGGGAGCCGGCGGGGGTGGGGGGAACGGATGCGGGTGTGGTGGGGGTGAGGACGTCGTGAAGTACGCGGCGGACCGCCAGGCGTATCGCGGCGACCGCGGGATGTGGACCCATGTCCGTGTGTCCAATCGTTCCATATGGAGATGGTCGGAGCTGCGCGAGCTTCGAGCCTCAGTCACGCTGTGTGCGTCGATGGTGACAGAAGCGAGCCATTACCCGAGCATCGCACGCCCACCCCTGGCTCACGGTCCCTCGGACGGGTGATTACGGAAGCGTTCTACCCGGAGGTGGAGCGTCCGCTTCAGGATTCCGGCTTCCGGTGCACCCGCGCGACCCAGTCCGCCGGTTTGGCGATCTCCGTTTTGGTGGGGAGGGTGTTCGGGGACGTCCATACCCGGTTGAAACCGTCCATACCGACCTCGTCGACGACTGCCCGTACGAACCGCTCGCCATCACGGTACTGCCGCAGCTTGGCGTCCAGTCCCAGCAGCTTGCGCAGTGCCGCGTCCAGCCGCCCCGCGCCGGTCGCGCGGCGCTGCTGGAACTTCTCCCGGATCTCCGTCACCGACGGCACGACCGCCGGTCCCACGCCGTCCATCACATAGTCCGCGTGCCCCTCCAGCAACGACATCACCGCCGTCAGCCGGCCGAGGATCTCGCGCTGGGCGGGCGTCTGGACCAGGTCGACGATGCTGCGGCCGCCCTCTTCCTCGTCCTGCGGCGGCCTGCCGCCCGCCAGCGACTGCGCCGCCTCCCGGACCCGCTCCAGCAGCGTCGCCGGGTCGACCTCCGTCTCGCCGAGGAACGACTGGATCTCGCCCTCGATGTGGTCGCGCAGCCAGGGCACGGCGGTGAACTGCGTGCGGTGCGTCTCCTCGTGGAGGCACACCCACAGCCGGAAGTCGTGCGGATCCACGTCCAGCTCGCGCTCCACGTGGACGATGTTCGGCGCCACCAGCAGCAGCCGTCCGCCCCCTGCCGCCCCCGGCAGGTCACGGGTGGCGGGCGCGAACGTCTCGTACTGCCCGAGCACCCTGGACGCCAGGAACGACAGCAGCATGCCCAGCTCCACGCCGGTCACCTTGCCGCCCACGGCGCCGAGCACCGCGCCGCCCGGGACGTTGGCCCTGCGGTCCGACATCTTCTCCAGCAGCGGGCCGAGCAGGGCGCGGAAGCCGGCGACGTTCGCCTTGATCCAGCCCGCGCGGTCCACGATGAGCACCGGGGTGTCGTGGTTCGTGCCCGCGGGGTCGTCGCCCCCTCCGGGCGGCGTCATCCGGGTGAACCCCCGGACGTGCTCCTCCGACGTCTTCGCGTGCCGCCTCAGCTCCGCGACGACCTCGCGGGCCGCGTCCCGGCCGATCTCCGGTCCCGGCCGCACGAGCCTCGTCGCGGTCGCGACCGCGAGCTTCCAGTCGACCATCTCCGCACCACCGATGCTCGTCATGGCTTCACCGTACGTGCTGTGCACGGCCGACGGTTAGGGGTTGCCCGGTTGCCGGGTGCGCGGGCTTCGGCCGGTGCAGCGCCTTGGGTGCGGGTCTCTTGCGCCCGTCAGCCGCGGCAGCCGCAAGCCGCCACCGCTGTCGCCATGCGGTCCAGCGCTCGCTGTGCCGCGTCCGCGTCGCTCGTGCCGGAGGCCATGAAGGCGAACGTCAGGAGGCGGCCGTCGGCGGAGACCGCCGTGCCGGCGAGCGTGTTCACGCCGGTCAGGGTGCCCGTCTTCGCCCGTACCGTGCCGCGCCCCGCCTCCTCGTCCGCGTACCGGCCGCTGAGCGTGCCACTGAAACCGGCGACCGGCAGGCCCGTCAGGACCGGGCGCAGCTCGGGGTGCGCGGGGTCGGCGGCCCGTACGAGCAGCTGGGCCAGGAAGCCCGCCGAGGCCTGGTCCGCGCGGTCGAGGCCGCTGCCGTCGGCGACATGGACGCCGGGGAGGCCGAGCTTGCCGAGGCGTTCGGTGACGGCCTTCGCCGCGCCCTCGAAGCTCGCGGGCTGCCCCGACGCGAGGGCCGTCTGCCGGGCGAGGGCCTCGGCGATGTCGTTGTCGCTGTTGGTGAGGGCGCGCTCGACCAGCGCGCCGAGCGGCGGGGAGGAGACCGAAGCGAGGCGTTCCGCTTTCGCCCCGGCGGTGCCCTGGGTCACCTCGCCTTCGACCTTGATGCCCTGTTCGCCCAGCATCTCCGCGAACTTCCGGGCCGCGTCCCCGGCCGGATCGGCGGTACGGGCGGCGGGCCCGTGGTCGGAGTCGTCGAGGCGGCCCTCGTCGGTCATCAGGGCGCTGACGGGGGCGAGGTTCTCGTTGGGGCCGATGGTGTGGACGGCAGGTCCGGAGTAGAGCGAGGCGTCGTACGCGACCTTGGTGCGGTCCGTACCGCGCTCCTTCAGCCTGCGCGCGGCGGCCTCCGCGAGGGCCTGGAGGCTCGCGGCCTGCTGGGGGCCCGCCTTGGCCGGGTGGGCGGTGAGCGTGGGGTCGCCGCCGCCCACGAGCACGATGCCATCGCCGCCCGCCACGACCGTGGTGTCGATCCGGTGGTCGGGCCCGAGCGCGGCGAGCGCCGCCGCGGCGGTGGCCGGTTTGATCGTCGAGGCGGGGGTGTACGCGGTGTCCTGCGCGGAGCCGTAGAGCTGCTGCCCGGTGGCGGCGTCGTACACCGCCGCCGAGTGGTCCGAGCCGAGCGCGGCGTCCTTCAGCAGCGGTTCGAGCACGGCGGCGAGGCCGTCCCGGGTGGGCTCCTGCGCGGTGGCCCGGCCGCCGATGGCGGCGAGGACGGGCGGCGCGGTGGGCGGCACCGGCCCGGTGTGGCCGTCGGCGGCGCGCGCCGCGCCCGCGGCCGCGCGGTCGCGCTCGGCCCTGCGCTGGCCGGACTCCCAGGGCCCGGAAGCACCCACGGCGCCCGCCGCCGCGACGACGCCGGCCACGGCCGACACCGCGACGAGACGCACCGTGCGACGCCGCTCCAGCGGGGCGTTCCGCCACCACTCACGCACCACGGACCAGCCCCTTTCGCCACCACACACCCGCGTGAGAGACACTTAATCACTGCGCCTTGCCGCGAGCATGGCACCCGCTGTAGCCACCCGCCCGGGAGGACACAGCATCATCGGACGTATGTGTTGATCATGGAGGAGCCACCCGTGGAGTTCGACGTCACCATCGAGATCCCGAAGGGTTCGCGGAACAAGTACGAGGTGGACCACGAGACCGGTCGCATCCGTCTGGACCGCCGACTCTTCACCTCGACCAGCTACCCGGCCGACTACGGCTTCGTCGAGAACACCCTGGGTGAGGACGGCGACCCGCTGGACGCGCTGGTCATCCTGGACGAGCCGACCTTCCCGGGCTGCCTCATCAAGTGCCGCGCCATCGGCATGTTCCGCATGACGGACGAGGCCGGTGGCGACGACAAGCTGCTGTGCGTCCCGGCGAACGACCCGCGCGTGGAGCACCTGCGCGACATCCACCACGTGTCGGAGTTCGACCGCCTGGAGATCCAGCACTTCTTCGAGGTCTACAAGGACCTGGAGCCGGGCAAGTCCGTCGAGGGCGCCGACTGGGTCGGCCGCGCGGAGGCCGAGGCGGAGATCGAGGCGTCCTACAAGCGTCTCGAGGCCGCGGGCGGCTCGCACCACTGAGCATGACCGGACGCGCGGTTCCCGGTGCCCTGAGGGCGCCGGGGGCCGCGCGTTCGCGCTGAGCGGCCTCAGAAGCCGCGCGTCCGCTTCGCCGCCCGGCGGGATGCCGCCGCTCCCGGGACCTTGATGAACAGGCGGGCCATCTCCGAGCCCAGGTTCACACCGATGGCGATGGCGAGGGCCAGCGCGGCCGCCTTGGTCAGGCTGGAGATGCCGGTGGTCAGCTCGTTCTTCGCGAAGTTCAGCAGCGCGAAATACGTCGCGCTGCCGGGCAGCAGCGGCCCGATCGCCGCCGTGACGTACGGCAGCGCCGACGCGTAGCGATAGCGGGACAGCAGCTGGCCGAAGAGGCCGACGAGCCCGGCGGCGATGGCCGTGGCGGGCACCGGGTCGAGCTTGGCGGTGTCGGCGAGGGCCGCGTAGATCACCCAGGCGACGCCGCCGTTGAAGGTGGCCGCCAGCACCGTGTGGCGCTCCTGCTGGAGCAGCACCGCGAAGGCGAAGGCCAGCAGCATCGCGGCGATGATCTGGATCAGCGGCCGCTCCTGGCGTTCCAGCGCCGCCTCGGGGTTCAGCGCCCCGCCGCCGATGTGCACACCTCCGTAGAGGACGACCAGCACTCCGCAGACGATGCCGACGATGAGGTAGCCGACTTCCAGCAGCCGGGCCGCGGCGGTGATGTAGTAGCCCGTCAGGCCGTCCTGTACGCCCGCCACGAGCGCCCGTCCGGGGATCAGGGCGAACAGGCCGCCCGTGATGACCGCCGAGGCCTGTACGTGCGCGTGGGTGGCGCTGAGGGCCACGCCCATAGCTGCGGGCGGCATCGCGGCGGCCACGAACTGATAGAACTCCGGCAGCCCGCGCCCGGACGCCAGCCACGCCAGCCGGTCGCCCAGCATCGCGCCCGCGGCCGCCGCCACGAAGACCAGCACCCCGCCGCCGACGAGCATGCTCGCCGCGCCGGCGAGGAGCCCGGAGGCGGCCGTGAGCGCCCAGCCCGGGTAGGGGTGGCGGTTGCGGCGGATCTCGGCGAGGCCGCGGTACGCCTCCTCCAGCGTCAGCCCGCGCGAGGTGATCTCGTGGACGAGCCGGAAGACGGCGGAGAGCCGGTTGTAGTCGGTGCCGCGGCGGCGCACGGTGCGGCTGGCCGTGATGGGGTCGTCGATCAGGGACGGCTGATAGCTGACCGACAGCAGGGTGAAGGTGACGGTGGGCTCGCAGCGCCCGAGGCCGTAGGCGTGCGCGACGCCGAACATCGCCGCTTCCACGTCCTCCGCGCCCTCGCCGCCCGCGAGCAGCAGCTCGCCGATGCGCAGGGTGAGGTCGAGCACGCGGGGCACGGGCGGGCCGGGCTCGTCCGGCTTCTCCGCCCGCTCGGGGACGGGCCGCTCGCCGACCGGCATGCGCAGCATCGTGCGCATGCGGTCCTGCCAGGGCGCCTCCTTGGTGAGGCTGATCTTGGGTGTGCCGTACGGCGGGGTGAAGGCGGGGTAGGGCGTGCTCTGGGTGGTGCTGAGGCCCACGGTGCCCGCGGGGAGGGTGAAGGCCGAGCCTTCGGGCTCGCTCTCCGGTTCGGCGGCTATGCCCTCCGGAATGGCGAATTCCGAGGTGGGGTGCTCGTCCTCGGGCGCACTCGGCAGCGGGACGCCGAGCGGTGGGGTGAAGGCGCTGTGCGCCTCGTCGGACTGCGGCTTCCGGTCCTCGACCGGGTCCGCTCCGCCCCGCTGCCGCTCCGCCACCACACGCTCCTCGTACGCCCCCTGCCGCCTGCTACGGCCACCATGCCTGATGGGTGTCCCGCGTGCCCAGTGGGGTGCGGGTCATGCGTGCGGCGGCAGGAGAGATACGGGGCGTCAGCGCTTGGCGTGGCGGCCGCGCGGCGCCGGGCGGCCGTCGTACGGCGCACCGGGAGCGCCGGGCGCGCCCAGCGGGCCGGGGACGGCGGGCTCCTTCTTCGCCTTGGAACGCGCGCGCAGCAGCTCGATGCCGACCGGGACCACCGAGATCAGCACGATGGCGACGAGGATCAGCTCGATGTGCTTGTTGACGAAGTCGACCTTGCCGAGCGCGGCGCCCAGCAGGGTGACCCCGGCGCCCCAGAGGCAGCCGCCGATGACGTTGAAGATCAGGAAGGAGCGGTAGTTCATCCGGCTCACGCCGGCGATGATCGGCGTGAACGTGCGGATGATCGGCACGAAGCGGGCGAGGACCAGCGACTTCGGGCCGTATTTCTCGAAGAAGTCGTGCGCCTTCTCCACGTTCTCCTGCTTGAAGAGGCGGGAGTCCGGGCGCTTGAAGAGCGAGGGGCCGACCTTGCGGCCGAAGAGATAGCCCGCCTGGTCGCCGAGGACGGCGGCGAGCACGACGAGCAGGGCGACCAGCCACAGGGGCTTGTCGATCTGGTTCGTGGTGACGAGCAGGCCGGTGGTGAAGAGCAGCGAGTCACCCGGCAGGAAGAACCCGATCAGCAGGCCGGATTCCGCGAAGACGATCGCCAGGACGCCGATCAGACCGAATTGCTCGATCAGATAGTTCGCGTCGAGCCACTGCGGACCGAGCGCGAGTGTGGTCATGGGGGACACGGGTGACAGGCTCCTGGGTCGAGGGCGCAGGCTCGTGCGAGGCCCGGGCACAGGCGGGGGTCGGGGAAGTGCGGCCCCAAAAGTACAACGTGACCGGTGGGCCACCGGTTCCAGAGTGCCATGAAGCTCGTACCCTCCGGTCGGGCTCAACCGCGCCGCCCCGGCATGCGTCCGGGCCGGTGTACGGCAAAACTGCACACACGGAGGTGGATGCGATGGGCATCGAGGAATACGGCGGCGGGCAGTCCCAGACGGATGTGCTGGTGGTCACGACGAACGACGTGCCCGGTTACAAGGTCGACCGGGTCATCGGCGAGGTCTTCGGCCTCACCGTGCGCTCCCGGCACGTCGGCAGCCAGATCGGCGCCGGGCTGAAGTCCTTGATCGGCGGCGAGCTCAAGGGCCTGACCAAGACCCTCGTGGAGACCCGCAACCAGGCGATGGACCGCCTCGTGGAGCAGGCGCGGGCGCGCGGCGCGAACGCGGTCCTGATGTTCCGCTTCGACGTGACGGAGGCGGCGGACGTCGGCACGGAGGTCTGCGCCTACGGCACCGCGGTCGTCATCTCCCCCCGGGCGTGACCCCCGGCGGCGGGGCGGACGCGGGAAGCCTCCCGGTCCGCCCCGCCGGTGCGAGCACGGCTTGAACGGACTTCGAGCGTGGCGCGCCCGCCCCGGTGGTAGGCATCAAGGCCATGCCACTGCACAAAGGCGCCGACAAGGCAACGAAGCGCAGCTATTCGGTCAACCCCTTCTACGGCGAGGCCGACCCCATCGGCGGGATGGCGGCCGAGCCGCCGCGGGACGCACTGCCCGAGGGGCCGATGACGCCGCACGCGGCGTACCAGTTCGTCCATGACGAGCTGATGCTGGACGGCAATTCCCGGCTCAATCTGGCCACTTTCGTCACCACCTGGATGGAGCCCCAGGCGGGTGTGCTGATGGCCGAGTGCGCGGACAAGAACATGATCGACAAGGACGAGTACCCGCGCACCGCCGAGCTGGAGAAGCGCTGTGTACGGATGCTCGCCGAGCTCTGGCACGCGCCCGACCCCGCCTCCGTCGTCGGCTGCTCGACCACCGGGTCGAGCGAGGCGTGCATGCTCGCGGGGATGGCCTTCAAGCGGCGCTGGGCGCTCGCGAACGCAGGGCGCTATCCCTCGGCCGACGCCCGGCCCAATCTGGTGATGGGCGCGAACGTGCAGGTCTGCTGGGAGAAGTTCTGCACCTTCTGGGAGGTCGAGGCGCGCCAGGTGCCGATGGAGGGCGAGCGCTTCCATCTCGATCCCGGGGCCGCCGCCGCGCTCTGCGACGAGAACACGATCGGCGTCGTGGCCGTCCTGGGGTCGACGTTCGACGGGTCGTACGAGCCGGTGGCCGACGTGTGCGCGGCACTGAACACGCTCCAGGAGCGCACGGGCCTCGACATCCCCGTCCATGTGGACGGGGCGTCCGGGGCGATGGTCGCGCCCTTCCTGGACGAGGGCCTCGTGTGGGACTTCCGGCTGCCGCGCGTCGCGTCCGTGAACACCTCGGGGCACAAGTACGGGCTGGTCTACCCGGGCGTCGGCTGGGCGCTGTGGCGGGACCGGTCGGCGCTGCCCGAGGAGCTCGTCTTCCGGGTCAACTACCTGGGCGGCGACATGCCCACCTTCGCGCTGAACTTCTCCCGGCCGGGTGCGCAGGTGGCCGCGCAGTACTACACCTTCCTGCGCCTGGGGCGCGAGGGCTACCGCGCCGTGCAGCAGAACTCCCGTGACGTCGCGACCCGGCTCGCCCGGCACATCGAGGACATGGGCGACTTCCGCCTGCTGACGCGCGGCGACGAGCTGCCTGTGTTCGCTTTCACGACGGCCGACAGCGTCACGCGATACGACGTCTTCGACGTGTCACGGCGGCTGCGGGAGCGCGGCTGGCTGGTGCCCGCCTACACCTTCCCGCCGGACCGGGAGGATCTGTCGGTCCTCAGGATCGTCTGCCGCAACGGCTTCTCGCACGACCTGGCCGACCTCTTCCTGGAGGACCTCCGCTCGCTCCTGCCGGAACTGCGCCGCCAGCCGGGCCCCTTGGGCCGCCCCGAGGCCGTCGCCACGGCGTTCCACCACTGACCCTCGTCCGTCAGCCCCCGGACGGGTTGAGGCCCTCCCAGGGGTCGCCCTCGTCCGCCATCACATAGGCGCCGCCCTCCAGGCGCCCGATCAGCCCCAGGGCCCACTGCTCGCCGCTCTCGGCGGTGTGGATCCACATGCCCCGGATCTCGCCGATGTGGCCCCAGTCCTCGCCCTCCCCCGGCGTCCAGTGCTGCCGGATCTCCTCGCGCCAGGCGCGCAGCGACTCGACCCGCCGCTTCAGCAGGGCGATCGCCTCGGCGCGCGGCAGGTCGACGAGGAAGCCGACGCCCGCGGTCAGGACGTCCACCTTCTGGTCGTGCGAGGAGAGGGACTCCCGCAGCAGCCGGAAGTACTCCCGCTCGCCCTCGCCGGTCAGCTCGTACTCCGTACGGGGCGGGCCGCCGGCCTCGCTCGGCGCGATGTCGTGCGCGATCAGCAGGCCCTGCGCGGCCATGGACTTGAGGGCGTGGTAGATCGAGCCGGGCTTGGCGTTGGACCACTCGTGGGCGCCCCAGAACTCCAGGTCGCTGCGGACCTGATAGCCGTGGGCGCGTCCGTGCTGCCGGACGGCGCCCAGCGTCAGTAGCCGGATCGCCGACATTGCTTCCTCATTCCGGGGTACGACTTGCTGCCGCCCCAGCCTATGGGGGTGCGGGGCCGTTGCCTCGGCGCGGGTTCGCCGCACCCGCCGCAGGCGACAACCGCACCCGCCCCCGAGCACCGCTCAGTCCCCCCGCTCCTCCGCCACCAGCTCGAACGCCGTCCTCCCGTCCAAGGACTCACGGATGACATCCGCGTGCCCCGCGTGCCGCGCGAGTTCCTCGATCAGGTGGAGCAGGAGCCACCGCATGGAGACCGACGCGTCCTTGGGGAACCAGGGCGCCGCCGGGAGGGGGAAGGTGCGCTCCAGGGTGGGCAGGGCGCGGATGAAGCGTTCGGTCTCCACGGCGAGTTCCTCCCAGGTGGCGAGGAGGCCCGCGAGGGACTCGTCGTCCGTGAGCACGAAGCCCGATTCGAACTGCTTCATGGCCTCCTCGTGGGAGATCTCGGGGGCGGTCCCCCGGGCCATCGCGAGCCAGCTGCGCTCGGCGCCGATGGCGTGCTTGAGCAGCCCGCCCAGCGACAGCGTGCTCGCGCTGGGCTTCAGGGCCGCCTGTTCCTCGGTGAGCCCGAGCACCGACCGGCGCAGGCCGCCCCGCTGGGCGTCCAGGAAGGCGAGGAGGGTGCCTCGCTCGTCCGCGGGGTCGTTCTCGATGACGTGAGTGGGCATCGGGTCGGCCTTTCGTCGTTCCGCCGGGCAACGGATGCAACGTACGCCCTAATGCGGACAGCGTCCGTCCTACATCTCGCCGGATGCCTCGTCAGAACGGGAATCTGCTGCGACCGTGCTGGATCGAGATCCACTTCGTCGTCGTGAAGACGTCCACCATCGCGTCACCGTTCAGCCGCCCCACCCCCGAATGCTTCTCACCACCGAACGGCACGATCGCCTCGTCATGGACCGTCCCGTCGTTGACATGGATCATCCCGGTGTCGATGCGCTTGGCGATGCGCACGCCCCGCTCGACATCCCCCGTGTGCACCGCGCCGCTCAGCCCGTACGGCGTGGCGTTGGCGATGCGTACGGCCTCCTCCTCGCCGTCGAAGGGGATGATCAGGGCGACCGGCCCGAAGATCTCCTGCGTGAGGATCGGGGAGTCCGCCGGCAGCCCGGTCAGCACGGAGGGGGCGACGAGCGTGCCGCTCGTGGTGCCGCGCAGGAGGGCGGTCGCGCCGTCCGCGACGGTCTGGTCCAGCAGGGTGTTGATGGCCTCGGCCTGCCCGGCGTTGATCAGCGGGCCGATGTGGGTGGCCGGGTCGCCGGGGTCGCCGACTTTGAGGGTCTTGACCTTGGCGACGAACTTCTCGGTGAACTCCGCCTCCACCGACCGGTCCACGAGCACCCGGTTGGCCGCCATGCAGACCTGCCCCTGGTGGATGAAGCGGCTGAAGACGGCCGCGTCCACGGCGTAGTCGACGTCCGCGTCGTCGAGGACGATCAGGGCGCTGTTGCCGCCGAGTTCGAGGACGGTCCGCTTGAAGTGCGAAGCGGCGACGGTGGCGACATGGCGGCCGACCTTGTCGGAGCCGGTGAAGGAGATCACGCGGGGCACCGGGTGCTCGATGAGCGCGTCCCCGATCTCCGCGATGTCGGTGACCACGACGTTGAGCACCCCGGCGGGCAGCCCCGCCTCCTCGAAGACCTTCGCGACCAGCCCGCCGCCGCATATCGGCGTGTTCTGGTGGGGCTTGAGGACGACGGCGTTACCGAGGGCGAGCGCGGGCGCGACGGACTTGATGGACAGCAGGAAGGGGAAGTTGAAGGGGCTGATGACCCCGACGACCCCGACCGGCAGCCGGTAGAGGCGGTTCTCCTTGGTGTCGTCCGGCGACGGCAGGATGCGCCCCTCGGCCCGCAGCGCGAGGTGCAGCGCCTCGCGCAGGAACTCCCGCACCAGGTGCAGCTCGAAGGCCGCCTTCACGGCCGTGCCGCCGCACTCCGCGGTGATCGCCGCGGCCAGCTCGGCCTCCCGCTCGTCGACGACCCGCAGCGCCCGCTCGAAGACCAGCCGGCGGGTGTACGGGTTGGTGGCGCCCCACTGCTTCTGCGCGCGCTCGGCGGCGCGGTACGCCTGGTCGATCTCGTCCACGCCGGCCACGGTGATGGAGGCGAGCTTCTCCCCGTCATAGGGATTGAAGTCGACAATGTCCCAGGAGCCGGTGCCGGCCCGCCATTCGCCGTCGATGTACTGGAAAGCCAACTCGTCGAAGTAGGACATGTGCCATCCCTGCCTGGAGAAACGGGGGCGCAAACGGCGCCCGAACCGAAATGCAGACTCCTGATGGGACGTCATCGTACTGATGTGTCATACGAGTTGGAGCAGGCGCCTCAACAGGTCGCGGGTCAGCGCGGGTGAGAGGCTGTCCTCGTGCAGGCGCTCCATCACCCTGCCGTACTGCGCCACCTCGTCGGGCTTGTCCAGATACAGCGCGCTGGTCAGCTGCTCCAGATAGACGACGTCGGACAGGTCGGACTCCGGGAAGCGCAGCATGGTGAAGGCGCCGCTCTCCCCCGCGTGCCCGCCGTGCGCGAACGGCATCACCTGGAGCGTCACATTGGCCTGTTCCGAGATGTCGATGAGGTGCTCCAGCTGGCCGCGCATGACGGCCTCGCCGCCGTACGGGCGGTGCAGCGCGGCCTCGTCCAGCACGGCGTGGAAGTGCGGGGCGCGCTCGGAGAACAGCAGCTTCTGGCGCTCCATGCGCAGCGAGACGCGGCGCTCGACCTCGGCCTCGTCGGCGGTCGGCTGGCCGCGGACGACGACGGCCTGGGCGTAGCCCTCGGTCTGCAGCAGGCCGTGCACGAACTGCACTTCGTAGATGTTGATGTGGGAGGCGGCGCCCTCCAGGCCCACATAGGTCTGGAACCACCCCGGCAGCACATCGCCGTAACTGTGCCACCAACCGGCGACGTTGGCCTCGCGGGCCAGCCCCAGCAGCGCCTCGCGCTCCAGCTCGTCGGTGACCCCGTAGAGCGTGAGGAGGTCCTCGACGTCCCGCGCCTTGAAGCTCACCCTGCCCAGCTCCATGCGACTGATCTTCGACTCCGACGCCCGGATCGAGTAGCCCGCCGCCTCGCGGGTGATCCCCCGGGATTCCCGCAGCCTCCTGAGCTGCGAGCCCAGGAGTATGCGGCGCACCACAGAACCGCTCGACTCGCTCGTGGCCATCTTCGCGACTCCTCCTTTTCCGGTCCCTACCCGGTCGTGCCGCTTCCGCACCCTCCAGGGGCGACCCCCGCTACCCCCGGCGCCGAAGTCTGCCACCTCCGGGCTCCGTTGAGTGTGCATCCGATTACGGAGGCAGTGGCAGTCCGGACACCGTACGCAGGAGGGCGTAGGAAGAATTGCGTCCTTACCGGATCGTGCGCCCCCAAAACCCCCACGTGCACGTGCATCTGCCCTTGCATCCGCCATCCGCATTGGGAACCATGGGGAACGCACACGTGCATGTCACGTCCACGATTGCCAGGAGTGCCTCGGATGGGTACCGAAGGATCGACTGTGCTCTCCCCCCTGTGGCGAGGGCTGCCACCGATCGCCCCATCAGCCGTCTCCAGCTCCGCTTCCTGTGTGCTGCCGCCCCGGTTCGAGGCGGTCAGGACGGCGCGGCGGTTCACGAGGACCACGCTCCAGCAGTGGGACCTCCCCGGGCTCTTCGACGATGTGGCGCTCGTCGTCTCGGAGTTGGTCACCAACTCCATGCGCTACGCCCTTCCGGCCGAGCTCGTCGGCACGGAGTACGAACCGCCCGTACGGCTGCACCTGATGCGGTGGACGTCGCGTCTGGTGTGCGCGGTGCGGGACCCCAGCGAGGAGAGCCCCGTCGCGGGCGAGGCCGACGCCTCCGCGGAGTGCGGGCGCGGACTCCTCCTGGTGGACTCCTTCAGCGACACCTGGGGCTGGCATCCGCTGGCCGGCGCGCTGCGGGGGAAGGTGGTCTGGGCGCTGTTCAGGCTGCCGCGGGATCGCGACTGAGCGCTGCTACGGGGGGCGCTCAGTCGGCGATCAGATAGTCGAATTCGCCGTCCTTGACGCCCAGCAGCATGGCCTCGATCTCCGCCGGCGTGTAGACGAGCGCCGGACCGTCCGGATGACGGGAATTGCGCATGGCGATCCCGCCGTCCGGCAGCTTCGCGAACTCCACGCACGATCCCTGCGAGTTGGAGTGCCGGCTCTTGCGCCAGACCACGCCGTCGAGATCCGTGGCAGCCATGCCGTTGTACGCGTGAGGCACAGGTCTCTCCCGGAGTATTCGCAGGGGGCACCCCGGCACGAATGGTGGGGATGACAACTACTCCGGATCATAGCTCCGTTCATGTGCCTCTGCATGAGCGAATGCACGTGCACTTACGGTGCCGACTTCGCTACTTCCCGGTGCCCGAATACGGAAGCAGGGCCATCTCCCGGGCGTTTTTGATCGCCCGGGAGAGTTGTCGCTGCTGCTGGGCGGTGACCCGGGTCACGCGGCGGCTGCGGATCTTCCCGCGGTCCGAAATGAACTTCCGCAGCAGATCGGTGTCTTTGTAGTCGATGTATGTGATGCCCGCCGTTTCCAGGGGATTGGGACGGGGCTTGAGGTTCTTGCGGTGATCGGGGCGACGGGGCATGGTCATTGTCTTTTCTGGTCGTCGATCGGCGGCCGGTCGGCCGGGTGTTCGGCCGGTGATCAGGAAACCGGGTCGAGGAGTTCGTCGAATGCGCCGGACAGACAGCGCCAGGTGTCAGGGCCCGCCGCGAATTCGGCATCGGTCAGCAGGCACGACTCCAGCAGCGAGGCGAGCGCTTCTCCGTCGAGTCCGGGCGAGGTGAAGGTGAGGTACTGCGCGCGGTCGCCGTGCTCGGGGTGCCAGTCCAGCGCGGCGGCCACGCGGCGGGTCGCGGGCACCATCTCCCAGGCGGCGTCCGGCAGTGCGGCCAGCCACGGCCCGGCGTTCTCCACGCACAGGGCACCCCCGGCCGCGTCCCAGGACAGCAGGGTGTCCGGACGGTCCGCGAGCCAGAACCGCCCCCGGCTGCGCGCCGCGGCGCAACTGAGGTCCTCCAGCGCGTCGTACAGCCGCCCCGGGTGGAACGGCCGGTGCCGGTGCCAGACGAGCGTGGTGACCCCGTCCGCGTGGGCGGCCTGCGGCAGCAGCGCGCAGGCGGGGTGCTGCCGGGCGGCCGCGGCCTCCACGTCGAACCCCGCGACCGCGGCGGCCGCCAGCTCGACGGAATCGACCGGAACGCGGTGGGCCGTGGGGACGAGCTGGTCGAGCAGGGCGAAGTCGGCCGCGTCCGCGGGGGGTGTGGCGTCCGGCCCCCCGCTCCCCTCCACCACCGCCAGCACCGGCGCGTACTCCAGCTGTCGCGCGAAGGTGTCCGCGACCGTCCGCTGATCCGACGCCGCGGCCGCCAGCCCCGCCTCGACGAGGTCGTCGCCGCAGCCGAGGGCGGGCAGCAGCAGCGCCGGGTCGACGGCCGTGACCACCGCGGTCAGCCGGATGTCCGGCCCGCTGTGGGCGGCGACCACCTCGGCCATCGCCTTGGGCTCGACCGAGTCCCAGAGCTCCACGACGGCGAGCCGGCAGTGACCGCCGGCGGCGAGCCGTTCGAGCTCGGGCACCAGGTCCTCGCGCAGCGCGCAGCAGGCGCAGTCGTTGACGAGCGCGGCGTCGCCCTCGTCGAGGAGGCCGGAGGCGTCCCGTACGGTCCGGCGCACCGTTCCCGTGACGGCCGTCGCCAGGTCGTGATGGAGCGCGACGCTGCCCGGCACGGTGTTCAGCAGCCGTTCGACCACGGCGACGCGCGCATCGGAGTGCAGACCGCCGACGAGCGCTACGGGCAGCGGCCTCGGACCGGTCACCGGCCGCCCTCCCGCTTGCCGTAACGGCGCTCGAAGCGCTCGACCCGCCCGGCCGTGTCCAGGACGCGGGCGGTGCCGGTGTAGAAGGGGTGGCTCGCCGAGGAGATCTCGACATCGACGACGGGATAGGTGTTGCCGTCCTCCCACTCGACGGTCTTGTCGCTCGTGGCGGTCGAGCGGGTGAGGAAGGCGTAGTTCGCGGCGCGGTCGCGGAAGACGACGGGGCCGTACGGCGGGTGGATTCCGGGCTTCATCGGGGTCAGCGCTCCTCTCGGAAGGTGACGTGGCGGCCGACGACGGGGTCGTACTTCCGCAGCTCCATGCGGTCGGGGTCGTTACGGCGGTTCTTGCGGGTGACGTAGGTGTATCCGGTCCCCGCGGTGGACCGGAGCTTGATCACGGGGCGTAGCTCGTTGCGGGCCATGGGGCTACTATACAGAAATGGTTTCCATTTTCATTAGGCCCTTCGGGGCCGCACGAGGACCGGAGGTCTGACCATGTCCGCCCACTGCCAACTCACCGGCCGCAAGCCGGGCTTCGGCAACTCCATCTCCCACTCCCACCGGCGCACCGCCCGCCGCTTCGACCCCAACATCCAGAACAAGCGCTACTGGCTCCCCAGCGAGAGCCGCCACGTGCGGCTGCGGCTCAGCGCGAAGGGCATCCGGACGGTCGACAGCATCGGCATCGAGGCCGCCGTGGCCCGCATCCGCGCCCGGGGGGTGCACGTCTGATGGCGAAGAAGAGCAAGATCGCGAAGAACGAGCAGCGCCGGCTGACAGTGGCCCGCTACGCGGCCCGCCGCGCCATCCTGAAGGCGATCATCCGCGACCCCCGCACACCCGCCGCGCAACGCGCCGCCGCAGGCGCCGAGTTGCGCCGCCAGCCGCGCGACGCGAGCGCGACCCGCGTACGCAACCGGGACTCGGTGGACGGACGGCCGCGCGGTTACGTGGGCACGTTCGGACTGTCGCGCGTGAACGTGCGGCAGCAGGCACATGCGGGGTTTTTGCCGGGGGTGCGGAAGTCGAGCTGGTAGCGGCCGCCTGTCCGAACCGCTGGACGGGTCCGGGCTCGGCCCGCCCAGCGGTGGGGCCTGTCAATCTAGCTCGCTTCAGCGGGAGTTGCCCGCCCCCTCCGGAAAGCAGTCGAGGCCCGACCGGAGCAGGGCGAAGGCGCGCTCCACGGCCCCGGTGACGGCGCCGCGGATGCTCTCCTCCGGTTCGCCCGCGACAACCCTGCGGCGGATCTCGGCGGTGACCGCCCGATGGGCACCGGCGATGGCGCCGGCCAGCACGGCGGGGAGCGGGTCGCCGGGTCCGGCGGCCGACTCCTCGGCCAGCGCCGCGGCGAGGGCGGCCTCGGAGCGTTCGGCGATCTCGCGGCCCCGGGCCTGGAGGGCGGGGCTGTCGGCGACCACCCGCCAGAAGGTCCTCGCCTCCGCGCTCAGCGCGAGGGTCGGCTCGTTGCGTTCGAGCCCGGCCAGCAGGTCCGCGCAGACCGCTCCGGCGGCGGAGCTGTCGTCCGGGCGGTTGCGGACGACCTCGGCAAGGTGCGCCTCGACCTCCGCCTGCCGGTCGAAGAACAGGTCCTCCTTGGTGGGGAAGTAATTGAAGACGGTGTTCACCGACACCCCTGCGGCGCGGGCCACTTCGGCGACGGCGACCCGGTCGAATCCGCGCTCCACGAAGAGACCCATGGCCGTGTCGGAGAGGGCGGCCCGGGTCTGCTGCTTCTTGAGTTCACGGAGTCCCATGACCACGATGATAGAGCCCGGACATTGGGTCACCCCAAATTTGGTGTGACACCAAAAATATCGGCTAGGGTGCGGCCATGACCTTCACCTTCGGGATCTACCCCGGCGCTCTGCTGGGCAGCGACACCGGCCTCACGTACCCCGTGCACCCCGATCGGCCCGAACAGATCGCCACCGCCCTGCGGGAGCTCCAGGGCGCCGCGCGGACCCTCCTGGTTCGCGCCTACCGCCCGTACGCGGCGGGCGCCACCGCGGACACCCCCACCACCCCCGCCGACCCGATGCGCTACCTCGGCGAGGGCCGCAAGCTCGACCTGGTGCTCCAGTTCCGCGAGCCGACGGGCGAACTCGACGGCTGGCTGGAGTACATCCGGGCCACGGTACGGACCGACGGCCCGCACCTGGGCGCCTTGCAGATCTGCGAGGAGCCGAACCTCGACATGCCCAACCTCGACGGCGGCACGCCGAACGTGCTCCAGGCGATCGTCCAGGGCGTGGTCGCGGCCAAGGAGGAGGCGCGCGCCTGCGGCCACGACATCCTCGTCGGCTTCAACGCCGTACCGGACTTCGGCCGCGCCTCCCCGACCTTCTGGCAGGACATCGGCGCACTGGCGGACGAACGCTTCCACCGGTCGCTCGACTACGTCGGCCTCGACTTCTTCCCCGACGTCTTCCGCCCCCTCCCGGCGGACGAACTGCCGTCTGCGGTGGCCGCAGTGCTCACCCACTTCCGCGACACGAGCCTCCCGCGGGCCGGCATCGGCGCGTCCGTCCCCGTCCACATATCCGAAAACGGCTGGCCCACCGGCCCGACCCGCACGGAACAGCGCCAGGCCGAGGTCCTGGAGGAAGTCGTGCGCCAGGTGGCCGCCCTCCGCGAATCCCTCAACATCTGCGGCTACTCCTACTTCGACCTGCGCGACGCGAACACGTCCGGCACGGACCTCTTCGACGGCTTCGGCCTCCTGCGGGACGACTACTCGCGGAAGGAGGCGTTCGGGGTCTATCGGGGGTTGATCGAGGAGCTGACGGTTTGAGGCGGGGCGTGTGTTCGGACTCGCTCTCGGGGTGTGGCGAGAGCGCCCCCGTGCGCCCTTGACTCGGCTCGCCTTGCGCGGCGATGGTCGCGCGACAAGCCCAACCGCTTCGTACAGGAGGAATCGTCGTGGCCCTACCGTTCTCCGGCTCGCAGAACGTCCCGCCGATCACCGAGTTGCTGACGGCTTGTCGACGATCAGCGGTACATCTGGAGATGCGAGACGTCTACGGCGTTGACGGCGAGGTGGAACCGTTCGCGCAGTGGAAGGCGGGGACTTGGACCGCCGAAGCCGACAGAGCCGATCGTTCCCACTGGTTCGAGATCGTCGCCGAAGCGGTCGACCGCGGCGTGGAGATGCGGCGGGCGCGTATCGTCTCGGAGCCCGTCACGGAGTACATCCGATTCGAGCACTCGGGCACCCCGCTGAACATCGCAGCCGGTGAGCAGGTGCGCTGGCTGCCCCGGCGGAAGGCGTCCGATATCGCTCTCCCCGGCAATGACCTTTGGCTGTTCGACGACCAGTTGATCCGCTTCGGGCACTTCACTGGTGACGGAGCTTTGGCCGGGCACGAACTGTGCGATGACCCGGCGGTTGTCAAACTGTGTGCGACAGCATTCGATTCCGTGTGGGAACGGGCGACGCCGCACGAGGAGTTCAAGGTCTGACGCTTTGCGGCCGTTTGCTGGTGCGTTATGTGGGTGCGGGTTCGTTGCGCCTGCGGCGGAGCTCCCCCAGCTATCGCTGGGAGGTGCCCCCGGACGGAGTCTGGGGGAGGTAGCTGAGGGAGCCCCCGCGGCAGGCGGCAACGGCCCCGCGCCCGGGGCCCGGGGCACGAGCCCCGGTTTCGGGAAAGGGCGGGATTGGGGAACAAACCGCTGCGCGGGCCCTCGGGTGAGCAGAACTACCCCGCCACGAACGTGCCCTTGGCCGGCAAGGTGATCAACAGGCCCCGGTCACGTAGCTCCTGGGTCGCCCTGCGCACCGTACCGATCGCCACGCCGTACTCCACGGCCAGGTCCCGCTCGCCCGGCAGCCGCGTTCCGGTACGGAGTGTTCCCACCTCGATCCGCGCGGCCACGTGATCAGCGAGCTGCATGTACACGTAGGTGGCCCGCGTCGGGTCGATGGGCGAGGTGCGTTGCTCATCTGCCATGAGCGTCAACGTAGGACAGGCCCGGCGCCGCGCGGGCCAGGTTCGTTCAGGTCTACGCAGTCGGCGGCTTCGCCGCGACGAATGAGCCCATGCCCGGAGTAGTGACGATCAGGCCCTCGGCCCGGAGCGCGGCGGTGACCTTCCGGGCCGTTCCCCGGGCCACGTCGAATTCCTGTTCCATCCGCACCTCGGAGATCAGGTGGTTCGGCGGGTATTCGCCAGTCTCTATCCGCTTCCGGATCAGCTCGGCGATCTGCTCCCACTTGGGGCGAGTCGGGTCGTACTCCATCACGTGGGTGACTGTATGCAACAGTGGGCAGCCGAACATAGACACGGGTGTTTTTATCTAGGGGTGGACAGGGGAGCCTAGGGGGGCCTAGCTTGGCTCCGAAGAAGACCCCGGCGACCGTGCGACCGGCCCCGGGGCATGGCCACCAGCACACCTCAGGAGCTGATGACATGAAGGACTTTATCGCCCGCCTCTTCCAGCGAGCGAGGGCGCCGTTCAAGCCGCGCACCCTCAACGCGCCGCAGCCGCCCGCTCCCCCGAGCGCCGGCCCCGAGCCGCAATCCACCTGCGGTGTCTACATCTGGGCCACCGCCCATGGGATCGACCTCAAGCCCAGTTCGCCGCTTGCCGATTGCCGCTGTTCGGAGCACATTCGGGAGCCCGTACCCGAAGTCGGTTCCTACGTTGTCGACGTGCGTACCGACCGCATCGGGCGGGTGATGGGCGACGCCGGGCCCTATCTTCAGCTGCGGCCGCCCGCGGGCGGCAGGGAGTGGGACGTCGAGCCCGGTGACACCCGGCCCGCCACGGACTCCGAGTTGCTCAGCGCCAAGGTGAAGGTGGTCAACTCCGGCGGAAGATGGGGGAAGTGAGCGCCGGAGCAGCGCGCCCCGCGCGCCCCCTGTGCGCCGGGTGTGCGCGCCAAGCCCCCCTTCACGGAGCGCTACGGTCAGATACTCTGAGTGACGACAGCGGTTTCGGGAGGGGACGCGAAATGACGGATCTCATGGAGTCCACAGAGGTACCGGCCGCGGAGGTGTACGAGCCTCCGGCGCTCGTGGAAGTCGGGGGCTTCGGCAGACTCACACTCGGCGTGCTCGAGGGGAGCGTGCTGGAGGAAGGCGGCGAGGGCCAGCTCTGGTACTGGAGGTAGCGCCGGCCGTGCCGAGTGAGGAGTGGTTCGCCGTCCTGCCCGACGGCCCGGCGGCCCTGGCCGCGGTGTGCACGCTGCGGCCACGGGCCGACCGGATCGTCGCCCACGATTCGGGGAGACCGTGGCTGCTGGGCCGGTGGGCGGACGGTCAGGTGACGGTCGCGCGTACGCGCAAGGCGAGGATCGCGGTGATCGGGCGCTGCTCGGTCACGGCGGCCGAACTCACGGCGCTGCTCGGACAGGTGGACGACCTCGCGGAGGTCGAGCGGGTCGCCCGGCCGCTGGCGGGCAGCTTCCACCTGATCGCGTCGGTGGGCGGCAGGGTGCGGGTGCGGGGAAGCGCCTCGGGGGTGCGCCGGGTCTTCCACGCGCTGATGGACGGGGCGACGGTCGCGTCGGGCCGCTGCGATGTGCTGGCCGCGGCGATCGGCGCGCCGGTGGACGAAGAGGTGCTGGTGACGCGGCTGCTGGCCGCCGGGGCCGTGCACCCCGTGGAGGAGAGGAGCACTTGGCGGGGCGTCACGGCGGTGCCGCCCGACCATTGCCTGGTCATCGAGCCCGACGGCCGGTCCGGCCTGCGGCGCTGGTGGACCGTGCCCGAACCGGTGCTGCCCCTGGCCGAGGGGGCGGAGGCGCTGCGGCAGGCGCTGTCGGCGGCGGTGGATTCCTGCACGGCGGGCGGCGGCACGGTCAGCGCGGACCTGTCCGGCGGGCTGGACTCCGCCAGTCTGTGCTTCCTGGCGGCGCACGGTCCGGCCCGGCTGGTGACCACGCACCGACGGGGTGCCGACCCGGTCAACAGCGACGCGGTCTGGGCGGAGCGGGCCCGGGCGGCGCTCCCGGAGGCGGAGCACCATTCGGTGGGGCAGGAGGAGGCCCCGCTGTGGTTCGCCGGGGTCCACGGACCTTATCCACCGCTGGAGGAGCCCGGCGCCTGGGTGCGCGACACGGCCCGGCTCGCCGATCTCGCCCGGCGGATGAGCATGGCGGGCTCCCGGCTGCACCTGGCCGGGCACGGCGGGGACGAGCTGTTCTCCGTCACCCCCCGCTATCTCCACGACCTGGTCCGCGAGCATCCGGCGAAGGCACCGGCCCACATCCACAGCCACTGCATCCGCTTCCGGCAGCCGCTCCGGCCACTGCTGCGCGCCCTGGCCGAGCACACCACGTACGCGGACTGGCTGCGCCTCGCGGTCGAGGAGATGGACGCGCTGCCGACCGCGCCCACCGAACCCTCGATGGCCTGGGGGCCGGCGCTGCGGATGCCGCCCTGGGCCACGCCGGAGGCCGTCCGCACCGCCCGGACCCTGTTCCGCGAGGCGGTCGCCGCCGGACCCGAACCGCTGGCGCCGTACCGGGCGCAGCACACCGCCGTGCAGTACGCCCGGACGGCCGGGGCCGCCGTCCGGCGCATTGACCAGGCCACCACCCGGTCCGGCCTGCCGCAGGCGGCGCCCTGTCTGGACGACCCGGTGATGGAGGCGGCCCTGTCCGTACGCCTCCACGAGCGCGCCGGGCGCACCGCGCACAAACCGCTGCTCACCGCCGCGATGGACGGCCTGGTCCCGGCACCCCTGCTGGCCCGCACCAGCAAAGGCGACTACAGCACCGACTTCTACATAGCCCTCGCTCGGCACCGCGCCGAGCTGCTGGAGCTCTTCGACGGCTCGCTGCTGGCCGGCATGGGGCTCATCGACACCTCCGTGCTGCGTGCCGCGCTGCTCGTGCCGCACCCCACGCCGCACATCGTCACGCACCTGTCCCAGACGCTCGCCTGCGAGACCTGGCTGCGCTCCCTGAACCGCCCCGCCCACCGGCCCACCTCCACTCCGACCGGGAGAGCACGATGACCGTCAGCCTGCGCGACACCATCAGCACCGCACCCGTCGACGACGGCATGATCCTGCTCGACGAGCGCACCGGCCGCTACTGGCAGCTCAACGCCACCGGCACGCTCGTGCTCAACGCGCTCCTCCAGGGCGCCACCACCGCAGAGGCCGCCCGCGACCTGAGGGAGCATCACCCGAGCCTGCCGGCCGGGCAGGCGGAGGAGGACGTGTCGGCCCTGGTCACCTCGCTGCGCAGCGCGCGTCTGGTGGCGCCGTGAGCGCGCCGGGCGCCACGCCCGCGCCCGTGCCCACACCCTGGCCGGAGCGGCGCTCGGCCGTGCGGGCCGCGGTCGCCGGGGCCCGGCTGCTCGCCGCCCTGCCGCCGGGGCGCATCCGCCAGGTGCTGGGCCGCTTCCGGCCCGGGGCCGCTCCGGCCACGGCCGAGCAGGTGCTGGCCGCCCGGGAGGCAGTGGTCGCGGCGAGCGAGCGGTGCGCGGTGGAGGCGGGGTGTCTGCAGCGTTCGCTGGCGGTCGTGCTGCTGTGCCGGCTGGGCGGCTTGGGGGTGGTGTGGTGCACGGGGGTCCGGAGTCGGCCGTTCCGGGCACATGCGTGGGTCGAGGCCGGTGGGTCGCCTGTGGCCGAGCCGTACCCCGTGGGGTATTTCGCACCGATCGTGACCGTGCCGGTGGGGATGCCGGGGGCTTCCTCCCCGGCATCCCCGGCACCCCCGGTGGTCGCGGGTTACCGCGGCGCCAGCAGCAGTTCGTCCGCGTAGCACCACGCCCAGTCCTCGCCCGGTTCGAAGGAGCGGGCGAGGTCGTGGCCCGGTTCCGCGTGCGCGTGGGCGCTCGCGTGGCGGTTCGGGGAGCTGTCGCAGCAGCCGATGTGGCCGCAGACCAGGCACTCGCGCAGGTGCAGCCAGGTGCTGCCGATGCGCAGGCAGTCCTCGCAGCCTTCCGTCGTGCTGGGGGTCACGTCCCGGACCTCGTCCAGGTGGGCGCAGTCGCGCCGGGTGGGGCGGCCTTCGACGTCGGCGGCGACCTGCCAGGTGGGTTCGCTCATGTTTCCAACATAGGGCGGCGTTGTCAGACCCTCCTGGCAAACTCGCGATTGCGAGGCGGGTGGCGGCGGAGACGGATCACGGGGGTGTTCGTGTCCGCCGCCGCCTCCTCGATGGGCGGGTGGTTTTCCCCCAGCCCCGCCCCTTCCCGCAGCATCTCGGGCTGATTGCGCACCCGCATACAAAGCAAACGTCTACGCCAGACGAGTGGAGCGCGCTGACGGGCTGTCAACCATGCGGCTCAATCCATCGGGCCCCGTACACATACGCACCGCACGATGGACGCGTGGCCACCGCTTTCCCACCCGTTCTCGGGAAGGATCCCGTCTTGACCCCTCACAGCCTTGAGCAGCTGCGCCGTTGTACCGTCGCCGTCGACCTCGGGGCCGCTCGTACCCGGGTCTACGTCCGGGACACCGGACTGATCGTGGACGAGCCGAGCATCGCCGCCGTGAACACCCGCACGGGTTCCCTGATCGCGGTCGGTGCCATGGCCGAGGGCATGGCGGGGCGCACGCCCCAGCACATCCAGGTCGTGCGGCCCATCTCCGGCGGCACGGTCGTGGACATCGACATGGCGCAGCGCATGCTCCGCTTCCTCGTCAGCGACAAGATCCGCCGGGCCTGGCGGCGCAAGCCGCTGCTGCGCGCGGCCGTGTGTCTGCCGCACGACGCGGAGCCGCTCGCGCAGCGGGCCGCGACCGAGACGCTGACGGGGCTGGGCGCGCGCCGGGTCGAGCTGGTGGACACGCTCATCGCCGCCGCCGTCGGGTGCGGGCTGCCCGTCGAGCAGCCCGAGGCGACGATGATCGTGGTCGCCGGGGCGGCGTCGACGCAGGTCGCCGTCCTCTCCCTGGGTGCGATCGTGGCGGCGGAGAAGGTGCAGGTGGGCGGCGATGCCATCGACTACGCCGTGGTCCAGCACCTGCGCAGCCGGCATGAGCTGATGCTGCCCACCCAGGGGCTGGCGCCGCTCCAGCGCGCGCTGTGCGCGGACCCCATGGAGGAGGGCGCGGAGGTGCGCGGCCGCGACGTGGCCACGGGCCTGTCCCGTACGGTCATGGTGAGCACCGAGCACGTCCGCGAGGCGATCCACACCCCGCTGACCGGCGTGCTCGACGCCATCGGGCGCGTCCTGCGCGACTGCCCGCCGGACCTCGTCGCCGACCTCGCCGAGCGCGGCGTGATGCTCGCCGGTGGCAGCGCGGTGCTGCCGGGGCTGGACCGGATGATCGCGGACGCCACGGGGATGACCGTGCAGATCGCCGAACACCCCGACACCTGCGCGGTGATGGGGCTCGGCGCGATGCTGGAGGGCCGGGTGCGGCCGCTGCACCTCGATCCGCTCGCCACCTGACCCCGGGCCCCGCCCGCCTCCTTGGGAACTTCTTTACCTTTGGGTCCGTTCCTTCTGTGCACCCCTGATTTTTACGAGGAGAGACACAGATGGCGCTCTGGGACCGGTTCAAGGACTCCGCCGCAACGATGCAGGGCCAGCTCGTGGCGAAGAAGAACGACCTCAAGAGCGGGGCGTTCCGCGACGCGAGCATGGCGATGTGCGCGCTGGTGGCCGCGGCCGACGGCTCGATCGACGCCTCCGAGCGGCAGCGCGTGGCCGCGCTGATCGCCACCAACGACGTCCTCCAGAACTTCCCGGCCGACGACCTCCAGGCCCGCTTCAACGACTACTGCCAGAAGCTGACGGTCGACTTCGACTTCGGCAAGGTCAGCATCCTCCAGACCATCGGCAAGGTGCAGAAGAAGCCGACGGAGGCGCGGGCGGTCATCCAGATCGGCATCGTCATCGGCGGCGCGGACGGCGACTTCGACAAGGACGAGCAGGCGGTCGTCCGCGAGGCGTGCTTCGCGCTGGGCATCAACCCCGCGGAGTTCGACCTCTAATACGGCCTCTGGCTCGCCTCCGGACGGTGCGGCACTTCGGTGCCGCACCGTCGGCGACTGCCACGAGCACGCCTAAACCCTTGACACCCCGCCGCAGCCCTGTTGAGCATGTGCGCATGACGGGGGATTCCAAGAGGTTCGGTTCGTCGCGCCCTGATGCACGCCCGGCCGAGCGGCTCGCGCGCAAGATCTCGCACTTCGGCCATACCGGTTCCGCCGCTGCCTCCGACACTCCGTCAACGCACCGGCAGAGCCGCCCCCCACGAGCGCGTCCGGCCCTGCTGTGTGCCGACAGCCCCATTCGCCAGGCTCCACCTGCTACCGAACCCGGATAGCGGGACACCTCCCGTGCGCTCCGGTGGGCAGGCCGAAGGATCTCGGAAGCCGTACCGGACGTACAGGCCTTTTCCGAATGGCACACAGTGGCAGAGATATTGCACGTGATGAGCCCGGGACAGATGAGACGCCTCCTGGGTGACTGGCGCTCGCGCGGACCCGCGTACGACGCACTGGCACAACGCGTACGCATCCTCATCCGCGAGGGGCAGCTGTCACCGGACACCCGAGTGCCCCCCGAACGGGCCCTCGCCGAGCAGCTCGGCATCAGCCGCACCACCGTCACCAAGGCGTACGACATGCTGCGCGCCGAGGGCCGGCTCCGCAGCGCCCGTGGTTCCGGCACCGTGATCGCGCTGCCGGAGCCGGCGGCGGACGGCCCCGAGACCGCCTCGCCCGGACCCGCCGCCGCCGAGTGGTGCAGACCGGCGACGGACTGGGCAGCCGACTTCGCCTCCGACCGCCTGTCCGTACCCGACGAGCGCATCGGCCAGGCGCTCGGCTCCATCGCCCCGGCCGTGGCCAGGGCCTTCGCCGACCGGAGCCACGAGCCGTACGGCCTGCCGGAATTACGCCAAGCCGTGGCCGACCGCTACACCGAGCGGGGGCTGCCCACCTCGCCCGCGCAGATCCTGATCACCCAAGGCATCAGGCACAGCTGGCAGTTGATGCTGCGACTGAGGGCCAGACCGGCACAGCGCGTCCTGATCGAATCGCCCGCGGCGCCCCACATCATGGACGCCATCTGGCTGCACGGCGCCCGCCCGTGGCCCGTGGGCCTGGGGGCGAACGGCTGGCACATCGAGCTGTTCAGTGCCGCGATGCACCAGGCCAGACCCCAACTGGCGCTGCTCACCCCGGATTTCCAGCACCCGACCGGGCATGTGATGTCGTCCGAGGAACGCCACCTCCTCGTACGGACCGCGCTGCGCACCGGCACCCTGCTGGTCGCCGACGAGAGCGCGGTCGACCTCCGGCTCGACGACGGCGGGCTGCCCGAGTCGCTCGCCGCGCACGCCCCCGACACCACGGTGGCACTGATCGATTCCGCGCGGGCGGCGATCGGCGACGGGGTACGGGTGGGGTGGATCCGCACGGCGACGTCGACCGTGCACCGGCTCGCGGTGATCAACAGCGCGCTGGGGACGACGGGTTCGGTGCCGGACCAGGTGGTCGCCGCCCGGCTGATGGCGTCGGCGGACGGGCTGCTGGCCGAACGGAGGGCGGCACTCCGGGCCGGCCGGGCGACGCTCACCGCGGCGCTCCGGCAACATCTGCCCCACTGGCGCTTCGCGATCCCACGGGGCGGCACCACCCTCTGGGCCGATCTGGGCGCACCCGTCAGCAGCGCCCTCACGACGGCGGCCGAGCGGCACCGCGTCCATCTGCTGAGCGGCCCCCGGTTCGGTACCGGCGGCACCTACGACAGCAGGCTGCGGCTGCCGTTCACGCTCGACGAGCACTCGCTGCGGAACGGCGTCCGGCGGCTCGCCCTGGCCTGGGAAGACGTCATGGAGACCGCATGGGCAGGGGCCGCCGAGCGCCCGGAGGCCATCCGGAGTCCGGCCTTCACATAGCGCAGGCCAAGCCTTGCGAATTGGCTATTTGAAGCGCGCCGGCCATGTTTCATACTGGTAAAGGAAATTCTGCACGGCCGGTTCCATAATCCGCAGACGACCCTGGGCCTGGCATTTCCTGCCGCCCGGCGGAATCACCCTCGAAAGGCTGTAAAGACGCATGCCGAAACTCGATCGTGATCGCCTTGAATCCCTTGCCGCCGAGCTGCTGGAGAAGCAGTTCAAGCGGGTCCCGAAGATGCGCGAGCTGCACCGCGGCGAGTGGATCGACCGGGACTACTACATCCGCCACATCACCGAGACGGTGCTGCGGATCCGCCTGAACAACGAGGTGGACAGCTACGCCCTCTACAAGGTCGGCTCCAAGGACGACCAGTTGGCCGCGAAGCTGGCCCGCTATCTGGCCGAGGAATTCGGGCACGAGAACATGTTCACCCGGGACCTCCAGAAGTTCGGCCTCACCATCGAGGAGCTCGACGCCACCCCGGTGCTCAGCTCGACCGCCAAGCTGATGGGTTACCTGCGGCTGGAGGCGGACCACGACGGCCCGGCCCCCACCACCATCTGGGACTGGTTCGTCGAGTGGTACTCCGACCGCTACAACCCGGTCATCACCGACAAGGCCGCCGAGGAATTCGGCAAGGAGTATGTGCACGGCACCCAGGCGCACATCGCCTTCGACGAGCAGCACGACCACGACGAGTTGATGTTCAGGACCGTGTCCCGCGCGGTGGAGAACTTCAGCACGCCCGAGAAGGCCGAGGTCTACCTCACCACCTTCATCGACCTCATCGGCGACTACTTCGCCGAGCTCTACGAGGTGACCGTGGGCGCGCGCGAGGCCGCATCCGCCTGACGGCGACCGAATTCACCGGCACCGCTGCTCCGATCAGTGAACGCAACGCGGCGGCCCTGACGTACATTCCGGGCCGCCGCCATCGATGTCCCGGAGAGCCACTGCAATGACCGAACCGCTGCCCCGACCCCGTATCCGCATTCTGGTCGTCGAGCCCATGTCGTCCGGAAGCCAACTGCTCGTCGAGGCCCGCGCGCTCGGCTTCGAACTCGTCGTCGCCTCCTACGACCGCGACGACCGGCGCATCGCCGAGCCGCTGCGCGAGCACATCGACGAACTCGTCGTGGTGGACACCAATGACGAGTCGGCGCTGTACGACACGGTGGCGGAGCTGCACCGCGAGCGGCCGTTCGCGGGCCTCGTGCCCGGCTTCGAGTTCTACGTCGGCACGGTCGCACGGCTCGCGGACCGGCTGGGCCTGCCCGGCCTGCCCGTGGCCGGCGTGGAGGCCCTCCGGGACAAGGCGGTGATGCGCGACCGCGCACGGGCCGCCGGGCTGCGCGTCCCGCGCTACGCCGAGGCGGCCGACGCCGCCGGGCTGGACGCGGCCGCCGCCCGGGTGGGGTTCCCCGCCGTACTCAAACCGACCCGCTCGGCGGGCAGCGTCCACGTCACCCGGGTGGAGACTCCGGAGGAGCTGCGCCGGGCGTACGACTGGATACGCACCGACCCGCGCACCGACATGGGCCGCGGCCTCGAAGGGCCCGTGCTCCTGGAGGAGTACGTCGCGGGACCCGAGGTCAGCGTCGAGGGGTATGTGCTCGACGGCCAGGTCGTCATCGTCTCCGTCACCTCCAAACTCCTGGGCGCCGAACCGTATTTCGTGGAGCTCGGCATGATCGTCCAGCATGAGCTCGAACCGCCCGTGCGGGCCGCCGTCGAGGCGTACGTCACCGACGTCTGCCGGGCGCTGGGCGTCACGCTCGGCCCCTTCCACTGCGAACTCCGGCTGCCCGACGGGGATCTCGTACTGATCGAGATCGGCGCCCGCCTCGCCGGGCACTGCATCCCCCAGCTCGTGGAGCTCGTCACGGGCGTCTCCCTGACCCGCGTCATGCTCGCCTCGTACGCCGCGCTCGACCCCGCCGAGCTGGGGGTCTTCTCGGCGCCGCGGGCGAAGTGCGCGGCGGTGCGGTGCTTCAGTGCGGCTTCCGGGGTGCGCTCCTTCAACGGGCTCGTGGGGCTCGATGAGTTGGCGGCTTCCGATGATGTGCTGGAGGTTTCGCTGTATTACGAGCGGGGGGCGGAGGTTCCTCCTGCGGAGGACTTCCGGTGTCTGCTGGGACATGTCATCTTCCAGGCGGAGTCGTATGCCGGTGCGCTGGCGCGCTGGTCCGCGATCGGGGATGCCGTCCGGCTCGCTTAGCGGTGGCTTTTCCCCAATCCCGCCCCTTCCCGAAACCGGGGCTCCGCCCCGGACCCCGGTCCTCAATCGCCGGACGGGCTGGGTATTCCAGCCCGTCCGGCGATTGAGGACACGCGGCGCAGCCGCGTCAAGGGCCAGCCGCCGAGGACGCACCCTTTGGAACAGACACCCACCGCCGCCACCGCCGAAGGCACGCGCATAGGCAGAGACTTCGGCTATCTCTGGTCCGCCAGTCTGATCGCGCCGCTCGGTGACGGTGCTCTCGTCGCCGCGTTGCCGTTGACCGCCAAGAGTCTCACCGACGACCCCCGGCTGATCTCCGGTGTCGCCTTCGCGTCCACGCTGCCCTGGCTGCTGCTGTCGGTGATCGGCGGGGCGCTGGTGGACCGGATGGACCGCCGGCGGCTCATGCTCGGCGCGCAGATCGCGCAGGCGGCGCTGGTGGCGGTCATCGCCGTGCTGGTCTCCAGTGAACTCACGCGGATCTGGATGCTGTTCCTGCTGCCCTTCGGCGTGGCCTCCGCCGAGGTGCTGTTCACCACGGCCAGCCAGACGGTCATCGCCGCCGTCGTGCCGGAGCGCCATCTGGAGCGGGCCAACGGCAGGCTCGTGGCGAGCGAGACCGTGGCCCGCGAGTTCGCCGGGCCGCCGCTCGGCGCCGCGCTGTTCGCGTTCGCCGCACCGCTCCCGTTCTGGCTGAACAGCATCACCTTCGCCCTGTCCGTGCTGCTCATCCAGCGCATCCGCACCCCCGCGCGGGAACCCCGCCCGGCGGGCGGCGAGAAGCTGTCCGCCGAGATCGCCGCAGGGCTGCGCTGGCTGCTGCGCCACCGGCTGCTGCGCACGCTGTCGCTGGTCGCGGGCGCGGCCATGTTCTGCGAGGCCATGGCGCTGTCGACGCTGGTGCTCTTCGCCCACGACGAGCTGCACGTGGGCGACCGCGGCTACGGCGTCCTGCTCGCGGCCATGGCGATCGGCGGGGTCATCGGGGGGCTGGTCGGCGGCAAGGTCGTCACCCGCTTCGGCCCCCGGCTGACGGCCATCGGGGCGCAGACCGCCTGCTCGCTCATGTGGCTCGCGATCGGCCTGGTGGGCCGCAGTCCCGTCACCGTCGTGGCCCTGTTCACCGTCTTCTCCGTCAGCGTCTCGCTGTGGGTCGTGGTGGTGCAGTCCGTACGGCAGCGGCTGGTCCCCGCCGAGCTGCTCGGCCGGGTCTCGGGCGCCGCCCGCATGCTCACCTGGGGCGCCATGCCGCTCGGCTCGCTCGTCGGCGGCTTCGTCGCCAACTCCTTCGGCCTGGTGTCCCCCTGGCTCGTCGGAGGCACCCTCTCCCTGCTCGTCACCCTGATCGCCCTGCCCGCCCTGATCCGCTGGGACCACTGACCGAACGCCGGACACCACCACTGAGGAACGCCACCGTGAACCATCAGTCATCCGGGCAGGACACTGCCCCGCTGCTCCTCGTCCTCAACCGGTTCGACGACGAGTTCGGCGAGTACCACCGCTTCGTACCGCCCGGCAGCTTCCGCCTCGCCTATCTGGCCACCGCCGACGCGCTCGCGCCCCTCGACCGGGACGGCGCCGCCGAGACCGTCGTCGTCGAGGACATGGCGTACGAGACGCTGCTGCCCGCCGCCCGCCGCGTCGTCGAGGCCCACGGCCCGCTCGCCGGGATCATCGGCCTGTCGGAGTTCGACCTGATCACCGCGGCCCGGCTCCGGGAGGCGCTCGGCGCCCCGGGCCGGAAGACGGAGTACGTCCTGCGGTTCCGCGACAAGACGCGGATGAAGCGCTGGATCCGGCTGGCCGGGGTGCGGGCGCCGAAGTACCGTGCACTGGATGCCGGTTCGCACGCCAAGACCCTCGCCGACGAGCTCGGCCTGCCCCTGATCCTCAAGCCCCGCGACGGCGCCTCCGCCAAGGGCGTGCTGCTGGTGCGCACCGAAGACGAGCTGGAAGAGGCCCTGGAGGGCGTCGACCGGGACGGCTACGAGGCGGAGGAGTACGTCGAGGGCGCCATCCACCACGTGGACGGCATCCGCCGCGACGGGCGCTTCCACTTCGCCACCGCCTCCGCGTATGTCAACACCTGCCTGGACTTCACCCACGGCCTGCCGCTCGGCTCGGTACTCCTCGACCCGGGCCCGCGGCGCGACGCCCTGATGTCCTTCGCCGCGGACTGCCTGGACGCCCTGGAGCTGTGGGACGGCCCGTTCCACCTGGAGGTGATCGTCGACTCCGCGGGCGAGCACGTGTTCCTGGAGGTGGGGCTGCGGCCGGGCGGAGCGGGGGTGCCGTTCGTCCACCGCGACATCTTCGGCATCGACCTCTACGGCGAGTCCGTGCGCGCGGCGGTCGGGCTGCCCCCGCTGACCCCACTGGAGGAGCTCACCCACCCCGGGCCCGGAGTCGGCGGCGGCTGGCTGGTCTTCCCTGAGCCGAGGCCGTGGCCGCAGCGCGTCGTCAGCCGAAACTCCCTGGTCGAGGCGATACCCGAGTTCTACGGGGAGGCGCTCCCGGCCCCCGGGCACGTCTTCGACGGCGAGGGCGGCTACGACCACGCAGGCGGCCGCTTCCTGCTGCGCGGGCCCGACGAGGCGACGGTCCGCCGCGCCGTGCTGGAGGGCATCGCCCGCTACCGGCTGGAGACCACGGCCGCCGCACCCGCCGCCGCCCGATGAGCGGGCGCACCCTGCGGGTCCGGCTCGGCATGCCGTCCGCGATCGACCCCGGCACCGCCTTCGAGCACGACGGTGCGCTGATCGCGGGCGTCATCGCCGACCCCCTCGTCGACTGCGATCCCGCCACCGGCCGGCTCGCCCCCGCCGCCGCGAGCGGCTGGCAGGTGGCACCGGACGGCCGCTCCGTACGGTTCACACTGCGCCCCGGCGTGCGCTTCCACCACGGGCGCGAGGTGACGGCCGAGGACTACCGCTACGCGCTCTCCCGCGTGGTCGCGCCCGGGACCGGCTCGGAACTCGCCGAGCACCTCGCTGCGTTGGAGGGGTACGACGACGTACGGGCGGGCCGGAGCGCGCGGCTCAGCGGGGTGCGCGTCCTCGGGAAGCTGCTGCTGGAGATCCGGCTGACCGGCCCGTTCCACGACGTCGCGGCCGTCTTCAGCCACCGGGCGACAGCGCCCGTACCGGCGGAGCTGGCCGAGGCGGACCCCGCCGGGTTCGCCCTGCGCCCGGTCAGCAACGGGCCGTACCGCCTCACCGGGCCCTGGCGGCCGGGCGAGGACCTCACCGTCGAGCGGTTCGACGGCTACTACGCCGCCAACGCCGCGCACCCGGCGGGCGGCGCCGGGCAGGCGGCGCGGATCACCTTCTCCACGCACCCGGACCTGGCCGGGGGCCACGAGGCGTTCCTGCGGGGCGAGGTCGACGTGACCGAGGTGCCGCCGACCAGGATCGACGCGGCGGCGCGCGACGGCGGCCCGCGCTTCCGCGTCACGCCCAACCCCATGGTCACCTTCCTCGCCTTCCCGACGGCCGTCACGCCCTACGACGATCCGGTGGTGCGGCGGGCGGTGGCCATGTGCGTGGACCGCGAGACGATCGGCCGCACGCACTTCGCGGGCACGCGCCCGGTGGCCCACCGGATCCTGCCGCCGGTCCTGGACCCGTCGGGTCCGCCGCCGGACGTGATTCCCCACGACCCCGCCGGGGCGCGGCGGCTTCTCGCCGACCACGGCCTGACCCCGCCGCCGCGCTTCGTCTTCCGCTATCCCGCGGGCCAGGGGCACGAGGGGTGGGCGGCGGATCTCGCGGCGGGGGTCGGCTCGGGCTTGGGCATCCCGGCGGAGGCCGTGCCCTCCGACCGCTCCTCCTTCCTGTCGGAACTGCCGCTGACGGACCGGCCGTTCCGGCTGAACTGGCAGGTCGACTACTTGTCCCCTGACAACGCGGTGGGGCCGCTGCTGCGTGGGGTGGGCTATCGGGACGCGGCGCTCGACGGGTTGCTTTCGCGGGCGCGGGGGGTTGCGGGGGCGGGGGATCGGCTCTTGGTCTACCGGGAGGTGGAGCGGGTGCTTCTGGGGTCGTTGCCGGTGTTTCCGTTGTGGCAGGGGGCGCTGTATCACTTGGTCGGTGAGCGGGTGGCTCCGCTCGGGCCGCTGCACGATGCGTTCGGGGAACCGTTGCTCAGGGGGTACGCGGTCTGACGCCCTCCGGGCGGCGGTTTTGTTCCCCTGCCCCGCCCCTTCCCGAAACTGGGGCTCCGCCCCAGACCCCGAAGCACGCTCCGCGCGCTGTCCTCAAGCGCCGGACGGGCTGGATTTCAGCCCGCCGGCACCTCCGCAGGAGCCGGAGTCGCGTTCTTCGACCACGTCCCCAAGGCGATCTCCGCCGTGATTCCCGGGCCGAAGCCCGCGATGACGCCGCGGGCGCGATGCTCCGCGCCGCCGTCCTGGAAGAGGCGTTCCAGGGCGTCGAAGATGACCGCGCTGGCGATGTTGCCGCGCTCGGTGAGCGTGGCGCGGCTGTAGCGGAACATCTCCGGGGGGAGGTTGAGGTATTTGCAGAGGTCGTCCAGGATCCTGGGGCCCCCCGCGTGGACGATGTAGAAGTCGAGGCCGGACATGTCCCAGTCGTACGGCTCGGCCATCGCCCGCATGGCGGGCGCGAGCATGGCCATCGTGCCGGGCACCCGCTTGTCGAGCATGAAGTGGAAGCCGGTGTCGCGGACGCCGTAGGAGATCCAGTCCTCGGTGTCGGGCACCAGGTGGGAGCCGTTGCGCTCCAGCTGGACGCCGACGCCGCCCTCGCCCCGGACGACGGCCGCCGCGAGGGCGTCGCCGAAGAGGCCGTTGGACAGGAGGTTGCCGACGCCGAGGTCCGTGGGCTGGTAGCAGAGCGAGCAGAACTCGCAGGAGACGATCAGCACGTTGGACGCCGGATAGGCCATGCAGAAGTCGTGGGCGCGGTTGATTGCCGCTCCCCCGGCGGCGCAGCCCAGCTGCGCGATGGGCAGCTGCCGGGTCTCGGACCGGAAGTCCATGGTGTTGATGATCCAGGCGGTCATCGACGGCATCATGAAGCCGGTGCACGAGACATAGACGATGAGGTCGATGTCGCGGGTGGTGAGCTCGGCGTGGTCCAGGGCCCGCCGGATCACCTCGGGCACCCTGGCCTTGGCCTCCAGTTCATAGCGTGCGTTGCGGGCGGTGAATCCGGGGTGCTTGAGGGTGTCCTCGATGGGCTGCACGAGATGCCGGGTCTGGACGCCGGTGTTGCCGATCAGCCGCAGGGCGAGGCCCAGCTGGGGGTGGTCGGCGTGCAGCGTGCGCGCGAGTTCCAGGGTTTGTTCCCGGGTGATGACGTACTCGGGGACGGCGATGGACGGCCTGCACAGAGTTGCCATGATCCGCTCCTTACCAGGCGACCGGCAGGGCGAGCGGATAACGCCAGATCGAGACGGTGTTCCACTGCACCTCCTCCGCCGGTACGGCCAGCCGCAGTTCGGGAAAACGGTTGAGCAGGGTGCCGATGGAGACCTGGAGCACCATGCGGGCCATGTGGGAGCCCAGGCAGTGGTGGCTGCCGTATCCGAAGGCCATGTGGCCCGCGGGGTCCTTGCGCTCGAAGTCCAGCTCGTCGGGGTGTTCGTAGACGAGCTCGTCGCGGTTGGCGGTGAGGTACGACACGTGGACCGTGTCGCCCTCCTTGATGATCACCCCGTCGAGGTCGACGTCCTCCAGGGCCACCCGGGGAATGCCCACGCCCTGGCGGAACGGGATGAACCTCAGCAGCTCCTCGATGGCCCGCGGGAACAGCTCGGGCCGCTCCCGCAGCTGGAGCAGGTGCTTGGGGTGGGTGAGCAGGGTGTAGATGATGTTGCTGATGTCGTAGGTGGTGGTGTCGTGGCCGGTGACGACCAGGAGCATGGCGAGCACGGCCAGCTCGTCCTCGTCGAGCATCTCGTCGCCGATCCGGGCGGTGGCGAGTGAACTGATCAGGTCGTCGCCGGGGTTGCGCCGGCGCTCCTTGCCGAGCTCCTGGAAATAGGCGCGCAGGCCGGCCTTCGCCTCGGCCGCCGAGGTCTTGTCGGCGGCGGCCATGGACATCATGGCCATCGCCCAGCGGCGCAGCTGCGCCCGGTCCGGCTCGGGGATGTCGAGCAGCTCGCAGATGGTCATCAGCGGGAGCCGGCCCGCGAGGTGGTCGGCGACGTCGGCCGGGGCGCCGTGCTCGACCATGTCGTCCAGCAGGGCGTCGACCGTCTTCTGGGTCCAGGGTCTCAGCTCCTCCACCTGCTTGGTGGTGAAGGCCTTGACGATCAGCTTGCGGACCCGGTTGAGGTCGGGAGGGTCCATCACATTGATCGCCTCGGACTGGACGATGGGCGCCGGGGTGATCCGCGGGAAGTCCATGCCGACCAGCGCGGCCCGGCTGAAGCGCTTGTCAGAAGTGACCGTCTGCACGTGGTCGTAGCTCGTCACTAGCCAGCAGCGGCCCTCGCCGTACGGCATCCGCACCCGGACGACGGGGGCCTCCGTCCGCATCCGGGTCATGAACGGATCGGGCTCCAGAGCCTCGTCATGACGGAAGGGACAGCTTCGCACGGAGTCCGAAGTGGTCATCGCAGCACTCCCATTCGCACAGGGCCCCGCCGATGGCGCGCCAGCCTATTTTCAGACCATGCCGCAATGGCAAGCCCGCCACACGACAAGGCGCCGCGATTCACCCGGACGATGGATTTCTCATGGAATCACCGACAACATCCCCCTCTCCGCCAACTTTTTCCTCTTTACTTCGCCGCTCCCGTTTTGCCCGCAATAGCAGGGGACCCGGCCCGGTCGGCCCCGGTCCCCCATTTGCCTCTTCCGGTTGCCTCTCGAGCTGCGGACGCGCAGCGATGCTCTTAGAGTCGAATCCGGCATCACTGGACAAGTGATGACATTTCGCTGCAAGGAGACTCTGATGCTCGCTCAAGAAACCCTCCGACTCGTCGCGACCCCCACCGAGGCGGCCGCGATCGGAACACTGATGGTGGAGCCGGAAGCCACGGTCAGTGATCCGCCACTGCCCGCACCCGAAGCGGCGGGCTTCCTGCTCGCGCTGCTCCTCCTGTCCCCCAAGGAGCCGAAGGAGCCGAAGGGCAAGTGAGCTCGCGGGCGGATTTCGCCGCGGCGGCCGATGATCTGGCGATCCGTGTCCTTGGTGCCCTGCGGGGCGCCAAGGGCACGGCGCTCGTTGCCCGCCACATCGACAGCGCCCCCGACGCCCTGGCGGCCCTCGCCGCGATCCGGGTGATCGGTGCGGACACCTTCTCCCCGTACGTCCTGGCCGGCGCGGCCTTCCACGCCGAGGACGCGGCCGCCGTGGCCCGCTCCTTCGAGGCGTTCCCGCTGCCGGGCAGCGGGCCCTCGGCCCCCGTGGACGAACGGACCGCCGCCTGGCGCGACTGGGCGACGGCACAACTGCTCTCCCGGCTGGGCGGGGACGGCGCCTGGCGCGTGGACGCCGCGCAGCCCGAGGGCGACGTCGCCCTCGCCGACACCGCGGACTGGCAGCGCTGGTCCGTGCGCATGGCCCAGCTGGCGACCCTCGCCACTCCCGGACTCGAAGGGCCGGTGCACGACGCCGCCCGCGGCGCGGCCCTGCCGCTGAGCCGGGGCGTCACCCGCTCCGTCCTGCGCCGCGACTTCCCCACGGCGGTGCGCCTGATCCGCTGGCTGGCGTGGCTCGCCCACGAGGGCGTGCCGCTCCCGCTGGAACCGCTGCTCGCGCTCGAACACGTACGGCTGCTGGGCGGCGAGAGCCCGCGGACGGCCCTGGACCTGGCCGTCGCGCGCCACCTGCTCGAAGGACGGCACCACCAGGGCACGCAGGAGGTACGGACATGACGGTTCCCGAGCCCGTGGCCACCGCGGCCCGCAGCATGGCCGACCGGGCCCTGTCCTGGCTGCACGCCAACCGCGCCCACGGTGCCCTCCCGGAAGGCACCACGGAGACGATCGCCGACCCCGACAGCGTCTACAAGCCGCTCGGCGAGACCACCCTCGCCGCCTCCATCCTGCTGCGCGACGGCGTCGCCGGGGCAGGCCAACTGGTCGCCGCGCAGGCCCTGATGGACTTCACCTGGCAACAGCTGCGCGAGGGCGACATGCTCTACGAGCGCCAGCTCCGGCACACCCTGATGACCGACCCGCTGGAGATGTACGCGCCCTTCGTCCGCTGCGGCTACCGCCACGCCGACCTCGACCGGCTGCTCGCCCACCGCGCCCGGCTGCGCTCGGTCGACGGCGTCGAGCTGCTGCCCAACCGCCGCCTCGCCGTCGCCAACGCCGCCCGCGTCGCCGGGCTCGACCACGACGCCGACTGGGCGGCGCTCGCCCGCGCCACCTGGCTCGGCGCCACCCCCGAGCCCTGGGCGATCAACTGGATCACCGCCTACGCGATGACCCACACGGTCTTCCACCTCACCGACTGGGGCGGCCGCCCGCACGGCCTGCCGCCCGACCTCACCGCCTACGTACGGACCTGGCTGCCGGTGTGGATCGACATCTGGCGCGAGGTCGGACAGTGGGACCTCGTCGCGGAGTTGCTCATCGTCGGCGCCTCCCTGGACGAGCCCTACTGCGAGCCCTCCGACTGGGAGGCCATCGCCGCACTCCAGCACGAGGACGGTTTCGTCCCCCGGGACGCCGACCCCGTCGACGACGACCCGCTCCAGCGCTTCAAGGACCACCAGCACACCGTCGTCGTCACCGCCGTCGCGGGCTCCATCGCGCTCGCACGCGCGGCGCGCGAGCCGTGAGCACGGCGCTCGACAGATTCCTCACGCCCCTCCTGGGCGCCGCCGACGGCGCACACGCCGTGGCCGTCGCGGCGGTGCGCGGCGAGGAGTGCGCGGTGCTGTGCCGGGGGCCCGCCGAGCCCGGCACGCGCTTCGAAGTCGGCTCCCTGACCAAGACGTTCACGGCACTGCTCCTCGCCGAGCTCGTCGCCCGGGGGGAGGTCCACTACGCCGACCCCGTGGACCGCTATCTGCCGAGCGCCGTACCGGGCCCGCCGATCACCCTGCTGCACCTGGCCACCCACACCGCCGGCCTGCCCCGGCTGCCACCGGGGCTGATCGGCCGGGAGGCGCGCGCCGCGTGGTTCAGCAATCCGTACGCGGCCTTCACCTCCGCCGACCTGCTGGCCGCCCTCCCCCGCACCCGGCTGCACCACCGCCCCGGCACCCGGGTGCGCTACTCCAACTACGGCGTGGGCCTGCTCGGTCACACCCTGGCCCGCGCCGCGGGCGGTGACTACGCGGAGCTGCTCACCGAGCGCGTCCTCGCGCCGCTCGGCCTGACCGACACCGACTGCGACCCGTACCGCCCCCAGGCCCTCGGCCACTGGCACGGCAGGCCGCGGCCGCCCTGGCTCATCCCCGGGCTGCCCGCCGCGGGTGCCCTGCGCTCCAGCGCCCGCGACCTCCTCCGCTTCCTGCTGGCCCTGCTCGCGCCCGACCGCGCAGACCTCACCGGCCTGCCCCCGAGCCTGCGGGCCGCGCTCGCCGACGTGCAACGCCCCCGGCTGGCCCTGCCCCGCACGGGCAACCGCGTCTGTCTCGTCTGGAACCTGCGCCCCCGCGGCGGGCGTCCGCTGCTCCATCACTCCGGCGGGACAAGGGGGTTCAGCGCCTTCGCCGGCTTCCTGCCCGGCTCCGGCTGCGCGCTCGCGGCCCTGGCGGACACGGCCCCGACGCCGCTGGCGCCCTTCATCCAGGCCGCGTACGGCACGCTGTGCGCACTCGACGGCTCAGCCGCCGGCCACGTGCCGGGCGACCGTGGCCGCGAACTCCCGGGCGGAGGGCGAGAGAGCCGACCACTGCCGGGCGGCCCAGCCCACGTCCAGTGACGGGATGCCGGTGACGGGGATCAGCCGGACGCCGTCGCGGGACTGGTCGCGCAACCCCGGCACCGCGGGTATCAGCGCGTGCCCCAACCCCAGTTCCGCGAGGAGCAGGGCGGTGTCCCAGTCGGTGGCCCGGGTGGTGGTGGCGCGCGGCGGGAGGCCGTGCGCGCCCAGATAGTGCTCCACCTGACGGCCCGAACTCGTCCCCGCGGGCGGCCGGATGAGCCGGGTCCTGGCCAGGTCCTCGGCGCACAGCGCGGTCTCCCGCGCCAGCGGGTCGTCCGGCCGCACGGCGAGCACCCACTCCAGGCTGACGACCGGCCGCAGTTCGACGCCCTGGACGTCGCCGTCCGGGGCGATGGTCACCCAGGCCAGGTCGACGGAACCGGCCCGCAGCACGTCCAGGCAGCGGCCGCTGGACCGCTCGGTGTGGAACTCCAGGCCCACGTCCGGGAACGCGCCGTTGAAGTCCTTGATGGCCGGGCCCAGGAAATTGCGGATCGTCGTGGCACCGGTCGCGATGACGACCCCGCCGCCGTGCCCGGTGCGCAGCTCCTCCAGCAGCCGCATCCCCTCGGCCAGGGCGGTGAGGCTGTCGGCGGCGGCACGCTGGAGGATCCGGCCGGCGGGAGTGGGCACGACGCCCCTCGGCTGGCGCTCCATCAGGGGCAGGCCGATCTCCTTCTCCAGCCTGCGGACGTGCTGGCTGACCGCGGATTGCGTGCAGTTCATCTCGCGGGCCACGGCGCTGAGGTTGCGGGCCTCGCACACCATGACGAACACCTTCAGGTCGTCCAGAGTCATGGGGTGAAGCTTAAGCTTTTACTTGGAGCTGTGATGGCAACTCTTAGGATTGACTGTGTGGGTGACAGGGAGCCATGATCTGGGACGACGGCGGCAACCTGTGCGCGGCGATCGGCTCCGAGCATGCGCGGGGGCGACCGTGACGTAGCCGCAACCAGGTGCCGACCGTCCCGCCAATTCCAGCCCGTGGGGGCACCTCCCAGCGGTAGCTGGGGGAGTTTGAGGACCGGGGTCCGGGGCGGAGCCCCGGTTACGGGAAGGGGCGGGGTGGGGAAAAGCTCCGGTCCAGCACCGGGACCGCATCCAACAGCTGCCGCGTATAAGGGTGTTGCGGATCGTCCCACACCTCCGCCACCGGACCCCGCTCCACCACCCTCCCCCCTCTCATCACCACCACGTCGTCGCACAGGTACCGGATCACCCCCAGGTCGTGCGACACCACGCACAGCCCCATCCCTCGCTCCCCCGTCACTCCCCGCAGCACGTCGAGGATCTGGGCGCGCACCGAGACGTCGAGGGCGCTCACCGGCTCGTCGGCGAGCAGTACCGAGGGGTTCGGGGCGAGGGCGCGGGCGATGGCGATGCGCTGGCGCTGGCCGCCGGAGAACTGGTGGGGGTAGCGGGTCGCCGCGTCCGCCGGGAGGCCCACCGCGGTCAGCAGTTCCGCGACCCGGCCGGGGGAAGCCGCACCGCGCAGGGGCTCGGCGACGATGTCCCGTACGCGCATGCGCGGGTCGAGGGAGCCCATGGGGTCCTGAAAGACGACCTGGAGGCCCGCTCCGTCCGCGGTCTCGACCGTGCCCGCCGTCGGCCGGTCGAGACCGGCGAGCAGCCGCAGCAGCGTCGTCTTGCCGGAACCCGACTCGCCGACGACCCCGAGGCGCCGGCCCGCGCGCAGTTCCAGGCCGACCTCCTCCAGCGCGGTGAAGTGGGCGCGCGGCGCGAAGGGACGGGGGCGCGGCCGCGCGTAGCGGCGGGTCAGCTTCCGGGCGGTGAGCAGCACCCGCCCGGCCTCCCGGGGCGCCTCCATCGGCGGCGGTGCGGGCTCGGCCGCGGCGGCACCGGTCCTGGGGTGCCAGCAGGCGACCGTTCCGCCCGACGCGTCGGCCACCCGCTCGGGGCGCACGGCGCACGCGTCGTCCGCGTACGCGCACCGGTCGCGGAAGACGCAGCCCTCCGGCAGCGCGCCGGGCGCGGGCACGGTGCCGGGGATCGCCTTCGGGCGGGCGCCGGGCGAGAGGTCGCAGGCGGCGAGGAGTGCCTCGGTGTACGGGTGGGCCGGGCGGGACAGCACCTGTCGCACCGGGCCGCTCTCCACGATCCGCCCGCCGTACATCACCAGCACCCGGTGGCACACGGAGGCGACGAGCGCGAGGTCGTGGCTGATGTAGAGCACCGCCGTGTCGCGCTCCGCGGACAGGCCGGTGATCAGGTCGACGATGTCCTTCTGCACGGTGACGTCGAGGGCGGTGGTCGGTTCGTCGCAGATCAGCAGGGCCGGGTCGTTGGCGAGGGCGATGCCGAGCACGCCGCGCTGCCGCTGCCCGCCGGACAGTTGATGGGGGAAGGCGCGCGCGGCGCGGGCGGGGTCGGGGAGCCGCAGCCGGTCCAGGAGGTCCACCGCCGTGGCCCGCGCGGCGGTGCGCTCCGTACGGGTGCCGTGCAGCCGCAGGGTCTCCGCGATCTGGGGGCCGACCCGCATCACCGGGTTGAGTGCGGTCATCGGCTCCTGGAAGACCATTCCGGCGAGCCGGCCCCGTACGGTCGACAGGTCCCGGTCCGAGGCGCCCACGAGGTCGAAGGGCACGCCGTCGAGCCGGGCGCTGCCGGTGGCCCGCAGCCCGTCGTCGAGGAGGCCGAGCAGCGCGAGCGCGGTGAGGGTCTTGCCGGAGCCCGACTCGCCGATGACGCCGAGCCGTTCGCCGCGCGCGAGGGAGAAGGAGACGTCGCGCACGAGCGGTACGGCACCGGCGTCCACGCCGAGACCGGTGACCTCCAGCAGCGGCGCGGTGGTCATCGGACTCCTTCGAGCGTGGGGTCGAAGCGGTCGCGCAGCCCGTCGCCGAAGAGGTTGAGGCCGAGGACGGCGGCGGCGACGGCGAGCCCGGGCCACAGGCACAGCTCGGGCTTGGAGAAGAGCAGCTCCTGGGAGTCCAGGAGCATGCGGCCCCAGGACGGGGTGGGCGGCGGGGTGCCGAGGCCCAGGTAGGACAGGGCGGCCTCGGCGAGCACGGCGGTGGCGAAGGCGACGGACACCTGGACGATGAGCACGTCCCGGATGTTCGGCAGGACGTGCCGCCAGGCGATGGCCGTACGCGAGCGCCGGGCGAGCCGGGCCGCGTCGATGTACTCGGCGGCCATGACGCGCAGGGTGGCCGCCCTGCCGACCCGGGCGAAGCCGGGCGCCGAGGCGATGCCGATGGCCGTCATCGCGGTGAGCGTGCTGGTGCCGTAGACCGCCGCCAGCATGATGGCGAGCAGCAGCGCGGGGAACGCCAGCAGGAAGTCGCCCACCCGCATGACCAGCGCGCCGAGGGCGCCGTCGGACATCCCCGCGGCGATCCCCGCGGGCACCCCGAGGAGGACGGCGAAGCCGACGGCCACCACCCCGACGAAGACGGTGGTGCGGGCGCCGGTCATCAGCCGGCTGGCCACGTCCCGGCCGAACTGGTCGGTGCCCAGCAGGTGTCCGCCGCCGGGCGCCGCCAGCCGGTGGGCCGCGTCGACGTGCATCGGGTCGTAGGGGGTCCACACCAGGGAGAGCAGCGCGGCGGCCAGGACGAGGGCGACCAGGGCGCCACCGGCCGCCAGCGTGGCACGGTGTCTCATCAGCGGCTCCGCAGCCTGGGGTCGAGCAGGTGGTAGAGCAGGTCGGTGACGACGTTCACCACGAGCACGGCCACCACGAGGACGATCACCACGCCCTGCACCAGCAGCAGATCGCGGTCGGCCACACCTTGCAGCAGCAGGTCGCCGAGGCCGGGGATGACGAAGACGCGCTCCACGACGACGGCGCCGACGAGCAGCGTGCTGAGCTGGAGGCCGAGCACCGTGAGGACGGGGACGGCCGCGTTGGGCAGGCCGTGCCGCCACAGTGCGGCGCGGCGGCGCCTGCCCTTGGCGCGGGCGGTCCGCAGGAAGTCCTGGTGCAGGACGGTCAGCACGGCCGAGCGCACATAGCGGGTGAGGACGGCGCCCTGCACCAGGCCCAGCGACAGGCACGGCAGGGCGAGGTGGCGCGCCCATTCGCCGGGATCCTCGGCGAGCGGGGTGTAGCCGCCCGCGGGCAGGGCGCCCGCCCGGACCGCGAAGACGTAGACGAGGAGGATGCCCGCGAGGAAGGCGGGGACGGCGATGCCCGCCTGGCTGAGCGCGGACAGCAGCGCGCCCGCGGCCCTGCGGTGCCAGGCGGCGGCCAGCACCCCGGCGGGCAGCGCGAGCAGGACGGCCACGAGCATGCCGCCGAGCGCCAGCCAGCAGGTGACGCCGAGGCGGTCGGTGATCCGGGGGCCGATGAGGTCGTGGGTGACGTAGGAGGTGCCGAAGTCGCCGTGCAACAAACCCTGGCCCCAGTCGAGATACTGCGTGACCAGCGGCCGGTCGGTGCCGAATTCGTGCCGCAGCGCCGCCACGGCGTCCGGGGTGGCGTTGGTGCCGAGGGCCACCTCGGCGGGGTCGCCGGGCAGCACGGCCAGGAACGCGAAGACCACGAAGCTCGCGATCACCGCGCTGATCAGCAGCGAGGCGAGCTTGCGCAGCAGCAGTCTCACTTCTTGGCCCACCGGACGCCGGTGAGCTCGAAGCCCTCGCCGACCTGGTTGACGGGCAGGCCGGTGAGGTTCTTGTCGGCCACCATGAGGTTGGGCATCAGATAGAGCCAGTCGGCGGCCGCGTCGTCGGACAGCAGCCGGGCCGCCTCGCGGTAGCGGGCGGTCTCGTCCGCGGGCTTCCCGGCGTCGCCCTCCTTGAGGAGCCTGCCGTACTCGGGGTTGTCGTAGTGGAAGTAGTAGCCGCTGTCCGCGAAGGTCCACAGGTCGCGCGGCTCGGCGTGGTCGATGATCGACATGTCGTAGTCGCCCTTGGTGAAGACCTCCGACAGCCAGCGCGCGGGGAACTCCAGCGGCTCGATCTCCACCTTCAGCCCGACCTGGTCGAGCTGGGACTTCACGACCTGGGCGGCGGAGACCGCGTACGGCATGTTGGGCACCCGCAGCCGCAGGCTCTTCCCCTCCGCACCCGCGTCCTTGAGGAGCGCCTTCGCCTTGGCCGGGTCGTACGGATAGCGGCCGGTGAGGTCCTCGTACCAGGGGTCGGTGGGGGTGGCCATCGTGCCGATGAGCTTGCCGTGGCCGGAGCGCGCGGTGTCGACGAGCGCCTTGTGGTCGATGGCGTAACGGACGGCCTGGCGGACGCGCTTGTCCTTGAACGGCTCCCGGGCGTTGTTCATCGACAGGACCACCTCGCCGGTGGAGGTGCCCTCGATGGTCCGGAAGCGGTTGGTGTCGGCGAAACGGGACAGCGACTCGGGGGCCTGGACCGTGCCGAGGACGTCGATGCCGTTGGTGAGCATGGCGTTGTTCATCGCCCCGGCGTCCTTGAAGTACTTCAGGGTCACCTTGCTCAGCTCGGGCTTGGTGCCCCAGTAGGAGGAGTTGCGGTCGAGGACGATGCGCTCGCCGCGGCGCCGCTCCGCCAGCTCGAACGGCCCCGTGCCCACGGGGTGGTTGGCGAGGTCGCCCACGCCGGTGCGGCTGAACATCGCGCCGATGCGCTCCGTCATCGAGAACAGCCAGCCGTTGCTGGGGCGGCTCAGGGTGACCTTGACGGTGTGGTCGTCGGTCTTCTCCGCCTTCTCGACCACGTCCATCTGGCGGGCGATCTTCAGCTTCCAGTCCTTCTTGACGCGGTCGATCGAGAACACCGCGTCGTCGGCCGTGAAGTCGGCGCCGTTGGTGAACTTCACGCCCCGGCGGAGGTGGAAGGTGTACGTCCGGCCGTCGTCGGAGCGTTCGTACCGCTCGGCGAGGTGCGGCTGGATCCTGCCCTGCTGATCGAGGCGGACCAGCCCCTCGTAGACGCTGCCCAGCATCGCCTGGGGAATGGCCGCGCCGTCGGTGGTGGTGAAGTCCAGGCTCGCCGGCTCGGCGATGAGCCCGACGGACAGGGTGTCGGTGGCACCGGAAGCGGATGATCCGCCACCGGAACCACATCCGGCCAGCACGCCCCCGAGCAGGGCGCAGCCGGCCACGAGGACGGGCAATCGCTTCGACCTGGTCACTGTGTCTCCGCACGGACTTGGAATCGGTGGCCCTCGGCAAACCATTCCACGGGATATCGGGCCGCGCCATGGATCGAACGCGTAGGTGATCGACTTCACGCATCCTTACCCGGAACGAGGGCGATTGCCACCAACTCAATTGACCATGAAGCGCGTTCGGCTCATGATCGACGGTAGCTTCCCGCGCGCATCCGCTTCTTCCGGCCAGAGTGGAGTCCGTATGACCTCGATCCTCACCGAGCCCGTCACCGGCCCCAGCGCCTGGCGCGCCGCCGACTTCACCGGCGAGGACGACTGGGTGGTGACCCTCACGCCGGAAGAGATCCACGAGCTCGACGCGGCGCTGACCTCGGCCAGGATCCGTGAACTGCCCCTCGAAGCACTGACGATGGCCGACTTCCCGCTCCCCGCACTGGGCAAGACACTCGAAAGGGCCGTGCAGGACCTGGAGTTCGGGCGCGGCTTCACCGTGCTGCGCGGCCTGCCCGTCGAACGGTGGACGCCGGACGAGGCCCGGCTCGCCTACTGGGGCATCGCCCTGCACCTGGGCACCCCGGTCTCGCAGAACGCCGACGGGGAGCTGATCGCCCACGTCAAGGACTACGACGAGGGCGGCCTCGACAACCCCGCCACGCGCGCCTACCGCACGCGCAACGCTCTGCCCTTCCACACCGACAGCTCCGACATCGTGGGCCTGCTCTGCCTGCGCGGCGCCGGGCAGGGCGGCGGCGTCAGCACCCTGGCCAGCTCCATGACCGTGCACAACCACCTGCTCGCCCACCACCGGGAGCTGCTCGGCCTCTACTACCGCGGCTTCGTCTACGACCGGCGCACGGAGGAGGGCTCACAGGAGCTGCCCTATTACCGCAACGCCGTGTACGGCTATTTCGACGGGCAGTTGAGCTGCCGTTTCTATATGACGCACTACATCGAATCAGCGGTCGCGAAGACCGGGATTCCGCTGAGCGGGATCGAGCGGCACGCGTTGCGGTTGTTCCAGGACATCGCCGAGCGGGACGATCACCGGGTGGAGATGACCTTGCGACCGGGGGATCTTCAGCTGCTCAACAACAATGTGGTCGTGCATGGGCGCTCCGCGTACGAGGACGATCCGGGGCGGCGGCGGGATCTGCTGCGGCTGTGGCTGAACACGCGCTATGCGCGGTGCATTCCGGAGGATTTCGCGCGCTTTCGTCGGGGCATGCCGCGGACGCGGCGCTGAGCGTTTTCGGTGACCTCGGGTGGGGCGCCTGCGGCGGGCTTTTCCCCAGCCCCGCCCCTTCCCGAAACTGGGGCTCGTGCCCCAGACCCCCGGCTGCCGGTCCGTTGCCGCCTGCGGCGGGAGCGGCCTACGGCCGCGTCCTCAAACGCCGGACGGGCTGAGTTTGCGGACCCTAAAGCGCGATCGCCGTCACGACCAGGCCCTCGTCCGCCAGCCAGCGACCCGTGAAGCCGTCCACGCGGCGGCCGTCGACCACCGGGCCCGGCACCAGCAAGCGGGCCGAGAACGTCCGCGCGTCCGGGTCGAATTCGAGCTCCGCTTCGCTGAAGTCGAGCTCCTGGCCGGTGAGGGGGTACCAGGTCTTGAAGACGCTCTCCTTGGCGCTGAAGAGCATGCGGTCCCAGGAGACTTCCGGCCGGCGGGCGGTCAGGCCCGCGAGCCGGGAGCGCTCGCCCGGGAGGGCTATGGCCTCCAGGACGCCGTCGGGCAGCGGTCCGTTCGGCTCGGCGTCGATGCCGATGGACACGGCGTCGGCGGAGCGCGCCACGACGGCGGCGCGGTAGCCGTCGCAGTGGGTCATGCTGCCCACCACACCGGCGGGCCAGCCCGGGGCGCCGCGCCGGTTGGGGAGCAGGGGCACCGGGTCCAGGCCGAGCCGCCCGAGCGCCTTGCGCGCGCACGCCCGTACGGTCGCGAACTCGCCCTGCCGCTTGGGCACCGCGCGCGCCACGTGGGCCGCCTCCTCGGGGAGGAGCAGGTGTGCCACATCAGCCGGAAGAGCGCCGAAATCCTCCTCCGAGACACTCACCGAAGGCAGTATGCGCTCGATCACCGTGCTGTTCCTCGCTGTTCGTCGGCCGGTCGGGGCAGGATCTGCCGCAGTGGTTCACGCGGTGGCCTGGGCCGCCACTCGCGCGGATAGCCGACGGAGACCTCCTCGAAGCGGACTCCGTCGTGCCAGGTGACGCGCGGGATGTGGAGATGGCCGTAGACCACGGCCGCCGCGCGGAACCTGCGGTGCCAGTCGGCGGTCAGCTCGGTGCCGCACCACTGGGCGAAGTCGGGGTACCGCAGGATCTCCGTGGGGTGCCGCACCAGCGGGAAGTGGTTGACGAGGACGGTGCGGTGCGCGGGGTCGACGGCAGCCAGCCTGCGCTCGGTGAACTCCACCCGCGCGCGGCACCAGTCGTCGCGCCCCGGATAGGGGTCCGGGTGCAGGAAGTGCTCGTCGGCGCAGACCACTCCCGCCTCGTGGGCCCGGCGCAGGGACTCCTCCTTGGAGTCGGCGCCGGGCACGCGGAAGGAGTAGTCGTAGAGCACGAAGAGCGGGGCCACGGCCACCGGGCCGCCCTCGCCCTGCCAGACGGGATAGGGGTCCTCGGGGGTGGCGATGCCCAGGCTCCGGCAGAGCTCCACGAGGTGCAGATAGCGCTTCTCGCCCCGCAGGTCGACGGGGTCCTTGGGGTGGGTCCACAACTCGTGGTTCCCCGGCGCCCAGACGACCTTGGCGAAGCGGCCGGCCAGCAGGCTCAGGGCCCACTCGACGTCGGCGTACTTCTCGGCGACGTCACCGGCGACGATCAGCCAGTCGCCGTCGGTTCTCGGCCGCAGCTGTTCGACGAGAGTGCGATTGTCCTTGTAGACGACGTGCAGGTCACTGACCGCGAGCAAGCTTCCGTTGGGCACCGTGATGTCCTCCCCGGTCTCCGAAACTAATCGATCAACCGTCCGGAAGGAAGCGTTCACGGCCCTTTCCACCCCTGTGGGTCACTTCGCCCGCCACATGGCACCATCTGGTGCCACTCGGCGCCATTCCGCGCCCCCAAAGACCCCTGGGCCACACATGGCACCACGATGACCCAGGCCACCACTTCACGTTTCCGCAGGTCAGATGACCTGACGTCAAACCCGCCCCACTCAAGGCGCCACCCGGGCTTGCGCATGGCGCCATAGTGGTGCCACTATTGCGTCATGGACCTCACCCCGTATGTCGACACCCTCCGCCGCGAACTCGCGGTGGCCGCCGAAGCCGGCGGGGAAGATGCCCGCGAGCTGGCCGAGCGGCTCACCGCTCCTCTGGAGTCGGCGACCCGGCTGACCATGCTCAATGTGCTCTCCGCCGCGATGGGCGAGGTCACCCGCGAGCTCGCCCCCGGCTCGGTCGACGTACGGCTGCGCGGGCTCGACCCCGACTTCGTGGTGACCCTGCCGCCCACCGACGGCGGCGCCCCCACGGAGCCGGCCGCGCCCGCCGAACCACTCAGAGCCCCGGCCCCCGCCGACGGCGACGAGGGCGGCACCGCCCGCGTCAATCTGCGCCTGCCGGCCCACCTCAAGTCCCGCGCCGAGGAGGCCGCGAGCCGCGAGGGCCTGTCGGTCAACGCGTGGCTGGTGCGCGCCGTGTCGGCCGCGGTCGACGGCGGCACCCGGCCGCGTACGCCGGAGAAGACCCGCACCGTCGGACAGAGCATCACGGGCTGGGTGCGCTAGTCGCGCCCCGCCCGCACCACAGCACCTGAACAGCACAGCACCCGCACTACTTCACCCAACACCACGTCCCACCAGCGGGGACGACCTGAAGACCCAAGAGGACGGGACAGCCATGCCTTCTTTCGACACTCCCGAACCGATCTCGGCCACGGCGCACGTGGAGGCCGGGTCCATCCAGTTCATCGCGGGCGACCGCCTCGACACCGTCGTCGAGGTGCGGCCCCGCGAACCGAAGAAGGACCGGGACGTGCGGACGGCCGACCAGACCGAGGTGACGTACGCGAGCGGCGTACTGACGGTCAGGACGCCCAAGTCCGGCCCGTTCGGCCGCACCGGCTGCGTCGACGTGACGGTCGAACTGCCCGCGGGTTCGCGCATCGACCTGACCGGCGCCTGGACCCAGGTGCTCGGCGAGGGCCGGCTCGGCGAGACCCGCGTGAAGACCTCGGCCGGCGACGTCCGCCTCGACACGACCGGCCCGCTGAAGCTGACCGCCTCCCACGGCTCGATCACCGTGGACCGGGTCGAGGGCATGGCCGAGATCACCACCAGCTCCGGCAGCATGCGCGTCGGCCTCGTCGACGGTCCCGCCGTCCTGAAGAACTCGCACGGCACCACGACCGTCGGCGCCGCGACCGGCGAGCTGCGGGTGAGCGGCGCCAACGGCGACATCGACATCGCGCGCGCCGAGTCCTCGGTCACCGCCACCACCGCGCACGGCACCCTGCGCGTGGCCGAAGTGGTTCGCGGCACCGTCCAGTTGGACACCTCCTACGGCGCCATCGAGGTCGGCGTCCGCGAGGGCACGGCCGCCTGGCTCGACGTCAGCTCGGGCGCCGGCCAGGTGCGCAACACGCTCGCCGCGTCCGAGGCCCCGGAGAAGACCGAGGACACCGTCACGGTCCGCGCCCGCACCCGGTACGGCAACGTCGACATCCGCCGCGCCAAGGCCTGAGCGCCTCCGCACCCCGCGCCACCCCCAGCTCGCCCACCCCCTGCTACTTCAGCCTTCGAACGGGAGGGCCCCATGCCTTCTTCTGTCATGCCCACGCCCAGGCGGGCGGACGGTCACCCGTCCCCGGTCGCCGTCTCCACCGTCGGTCTGCGCAAGTCGTACGGCACCAAGACCGTTCTCGACGGCATAGACCTGCGCATCCCGGCCGGTTCGGTCTTCGCGCTGCTCGGGCCCAACGGTGCCGGCAAGACCACCACCGTGCAGATCCTGTCCACGCTCATCGCCGCCGACGGCGGCCAGGCCCAGGTCGCGGGCCACGACGTCGCCACGGCACCGGACGGGGTGCGCGCCGCGATCGGCGTCACCGGGCAGTTCTCCGCCGTCGACGGCCTGATCACCGGCGAGGAGAACATGCTCCTCATGGCGGACCTGCACCACCTGTCCAAGCGCGAGGGGCGGCGGGTCGCCGCCGAGCTGCTGGAGCGCTTCGACCTCACCGAGGCCGCGAAGAAGCCCGCCTCCACCTACTCCGGCGGCATGAAGCGCCGCCTCGACATCGCCATGACGCTGGTCGGCAACCCGCGGATCATCTTCCTCGACGAGCCGACCACCGGCCTCGACCCGCGCAGCCGCCACAACATGTGGGGAATCATCCGCGAGTTGGTCACGGGCGGCGTCACCGTCTTCCTCACCACCCAGTACCTGGAGGAGGCCGACGAGCTCGCCGACCGCATCGCCGTGCTCAACGACGGCAGGATCGCGGCCGAGGGCACCGCGGAGGAGCTGAAGCGGCTGATCCCCGGCGGGCATGTCCGCCTCCGCTTCTCCGACCCGGCCGCCTACCGGAGCGCCGCCCTGGCGCTGCGCGAGGTCACGCGGGACGACGAGGCCCTGTCACTGCAGATCCCCAGCGACGGCACCCAGCGCGAGCTGCGCTCCATCCTCGACTGGCTGGACTCCGTCGGCGTCGAGGCGGACGAGCTGACCGTGCACACCCCCGACCTCGACGACGTGTTCTTCGCCCTGACCGGCGGCACCGACAAGCCCAAGGAGACCGTCCGATGAGCTCTCTGGCCCTCGCCGTGCGCGACTCGTCCACGATGCTGCGCCGCAACCTCCTGCACGCGCGGCGCTACCCGTCGCTCACCCTGAACCTGCTGCTCACGCCGATCATGCTGTTGCTGCTCTTCGTCTACATCTTCGGTGACGCGATGAGCGCGGGCATCGGCGGCGGCGGCCGCTCCGCGTACATCGCGTACATCGTCCCGGGCCTCCTGCTGATGACCGTCGGCAGCACCGTGGTCGGGACCGCGGTCTCCGTCTCCAACGACATGACCGAGGGCATCATGGCCCGCTTCCGCACGATGGCGATCCACCGCGGGTCCGTGCTCATCGGGCACGTCATCGGCAGCGTGCTGCAGTCGATCGCCAGCGTGGTCCTCGTGGGTGCCGTCGCCGTGGCCATCGGCTTCCGGTCCACGCATGCCACGGCCCTGGACTGGCTGGCGGCGTTCGGTCTGATGGCGCTGGTCGCCCTGGCGCTCACCTGGATCGCGGTCGGGATGGGCATGGTCAGCCCGAACGTCGAGGCGGCCAGCAACAACGCGATGCCGCTGATCGTCCTGCCGCTGATCTCCAGCGCCTTCGTCCCGGTCCACGCGATGCCGGGCTGGTTCCAGCCGATCGCCGAGTACCAGCCGTTCACCCCGGCCATCGAGACCCTGCGCGGCCTGCTGCTCGGCACCGAGATCGGCAACAACGGGTGGCTCGCGGTCGCCTGGTGCCTGGCGCTCACCGCGCTCGGCTACTTCTGGTCGAAGGCGGCTTTCAACCGCGAACCGAAGTAGCCGGGAAGGCCGTGCGGGCGGCGCGCTCCGACACAGCGTCGGGGTGCGCCGCCCTGTCGGCGTGGACGCGTCCTGCCGCCTGCGCGCGGCTACGCGGACTCGCGGTCGTACGTCACCACCAGCGTCTTGTCGAGCGCGTCGAAGAGCTCCGCGAGCGACTCGTGGTCGGGGGCCTCGCCGTAGACGATGGCGGCGAACGCCTGGGTGCCCTCGCGCCAGTCGACCGACTGGCCGGGGCGGCGGACGACCTCGACGCGCCGCACGCCCGGCAGGGCCTTCGCCTCCTTGACGCCCGTCATCGAGACGATCTCGCGGGCGGCGAGCGGCGGGGCGAAGAAGCGCTGGAAGGCGATGCCCCGGGGCGCCGGGGCCGTGAGGTCCGCGGGCACCCGGCCCAGGGCGCAGTCGAAGGCGGTGCGGATCATCGGGAAGCCCGTGGCGCGGCCGACGGTGTCGTCGATGAAACCGCCCAGCCTGCCGTTGACCTCGATCAGCCGCGGGCCCTCGGCGGTCAGCTTGAACTCGGTGTGGGCGATGCCGCACGTCACCCCCAGCGCGCGCAGCGCCCGTCCGGTCGCCTCGGTGAGCCGGGCGGCCGTACGGTCGTCGACGTTGCTGGGGAAGAACGCGCCGGTCTCGCGGAAGGGCGCCAGCAGGGGCGGCTTGCCCGTGATGCCCACGTGGACGGTCCGGCCGTCCACGACCACCGACTCCACGGACACGTAGTCACCCCACCGCGGCCCCGCGACGGCGGGGTCCCCGACGAGGTACTCCTCCAGCACCAACTCGCTCTCGCCGGCGGCCAGCAGCTCCTCGACCGTGCGGACGCAGTCCTCCACCGTCCGCGCGAGGACCGTGTTGCGGCTGCCCGCGCCCTGCCGCGGCTTGACGACGGCCGGGGCGCCCACGGCGGCTGCCGCGGCGGCGGCGTCCCCGGGCGCGGAGACGGCGGCGTAGCGGGGCAGCGCGGGGACGCCCGCGGCGGCGAGGGTCGCGCGCTGGAGGTGCTTGTCGACCAGGGCGGCGGCCGTTCCCGGGGAGTGGTAGGCGAGCCCCAGGTGCCGCGCGAGCGCGGCGGTCGCTTCTATGGTGCGGTCGCTGAAAGTGGTGATCCCGTCGATGCCGAGGGCTTCGAGCCGCCGGGTCGTGGCCTCGGCCAAGGGTGATCCGGCGTCGAATTCCACGACGGTGCCGATTTCCCTCAGGAGCGGGAGGTCCTTGGCCACGGTGGCCTCGGACGGGTCGCAGAGGAGCACGAGTTCGCAGTGGCCGGTGGCGGCGACGGCCAGTTGGAGCGGGGTCACGGAGCCGTTGTCGTGGACGACGGCGAGGCGGGGTGGCATTTCAGGGGCCTTTCGGGTCCGAGTGGGACGGGCTCGAATCACCCGCCCAGCAGCTGACGAAGCACGAAGAACGTCACCACTCCGATCGCCGCCACCGCGAGGAAGTTCTTGATGAGGCGGCCGGCGATCAGGGTGACCACGCCGCCGATCAGCGTCGGGACCGCCCAGTCGCCGCCGCCCTCGTACATGGGCGTGACGACCTCGGGGAAGACGAGCGCGGCGAGCACCGCCGCCGGGACGTAGTTCAGGGCCGTCTTCACCGGTCCTGGCAGTTCCCGGTCCTGGAACAGCACGATGGGGAGGTAGCGCGTGGCGAAGGCGCAGGCCGCCATGCCGACGATGAGCAGGGTCAGGAACACTCAGGCCACCTCCGTGGACTTCGCGCGCTTCTTCTCCCAGACATCGCAGCCCGCGCCGATCGCCGCGCCGCCGAGGGTCGCGACGACGAGCCCGAGGTTGTACGGGAGGGGGTGCGCGGCCAGGGCGAGCGCTCCGGCGCCGAGCACCGCGGCCCACACCTTCCAGTTGACCATCGCGCCCGCCATCATGGCGATGAAGATCGCCGTCATGGGGAATTCGAGGCCCTGGCTGGCGATGTCCGGTACGGCCGAGCCGAGGATCATGCCCAGGACGAGGGACGTGATCCAGTTGGCGAACATCGCCATGGAAGCGCCCAGGAAGTACCACTGCCGGTCCCGGATGCCGGTCAGCGTCTTGAACTTGTCGACGACGACGAAGAAGACCGCGTCGACCAGCCCGAAGGCCAGCAGCGCCCGCCAGCGCTGCGGCAGGTCCCGCATGTGGGGCCGGAGCATGATCGCGTAGATCATCATCCGCAGGCTCAGCACGAGGGTGGTGAGCAGGATGATCGGCCAGCCCACGCCGTCGCGCAGCAGCTGCTGGCCGGCCAGCATCGCGGTGCCGGAGTTGACGGCGGCGGCCATGGCGACGGTGCCCGCCCAGCCGATGCCCCCGGCGATGCCGGCGGCCCCGGCGATGATGCCCATGGGGAACGCGCCGATCATGAACGGGGTCATGGCCCGCGCGCCCGCCCAGAACTCGGTCCGGTGGGCGTCCCCGCCACCGGACGCGGCGCCTCCGTCGGCGGCGGCGGTGTCCCCGCCGTCCGCCGCGGCCGCCACCGGCTCATGCGTGCCGACGCGTTCGTCCGCCGCACCGGACTCCTTGGTCCCGCTGCATACGGGCTCGTCCAACGGGTCCACCTCCCTCCACATAGTCACCTGGGGAATTTATGCAGGCTGCGAATGCCCCCGGCCGGTCAGTCTGTCCTTGAGCAACGGGGCCACCTCGCTGCGCAGCTCGGCGGGCGAACCCAGGCGGAGAGACTCCACCGCGGCGCGACGATAGAACAGTTGAGCGTCGCTGTCTTCCGTCATCCCGTACGCACCGTGCACCTGCATGGTCTCCGCGGCGATCTTCCGTGCGGTTTCGGCCGCCATGGCCAGCGCCTGCGCGGCCTCCAGCCGGGGCGCGCCCGCGGGCCGGTCCGCCTCCCAGGCCGCGGCCCGGACGACGAGGCGCACGGCGTCGAGACGGGCGGTGAGGTCGGCCAGCCGCAGCGCGATCACCTGTTGGTGCCCCAAGGGCTTGCCGAATTGCTTGCGGGACTTGGCGTAGGAGACCGCCAGATCGAGCGCCCCCTGACCGAGCCCGACGAGATAGGCGGCCTGCCGGACGCGGGCGCCGTCGAGCACCGCCCGCCAGGCCTCCGCGAGCGTGGTGCCGGCGTCCGTTTCCAGCCAAGTATCGACAGGGGCGCCGTCGAACCCGACCGCGTACAGCTCGCCCCGCCCCAGCTCCTCGTGGCGCCGGACGGTCACCCCGGGCGCGTCCGGCCGTACGAGCGCGGCGCGCACCGTGCCCCCGGCGCGGCCGATCACCAGGAGCTGGTCCGCCTCCGGCACGAAACCGACGAAGGACCGGGAGCCGGTGACGGTGTTCCCGTCCGGGCCGACGGTCAGCGGTGCCGGGTCGGCGGTGGTCCCGGTGCCGGTGTCGCGGGCCGCGAGCGCGATGCGGGTGCCTTCGGCGACGGCGGCGAGGAGCTCGTCCCGCGCGCCGCCGGCGGCTGTGTGCGAGACGAGCTCGGCGGCGGCCGCCGTGTCCAGCAGCGTCCCCTGGTAGAGGACGTCGCCCAACTGCTCGGCGGCGATCGCCCAGGACTCCCGGCCGAGCCCGGCGGACAGGCCGAGATCGGTCAGGGCCTGGTGGATCATGGCCCGGATGTCGGGGTTGTCCTCGGTGTCGGCGTGGGGTGAGCGGTCCGCCATGCGGCGGACGAGGGGGGTGAGCTCTTCGTCCAGGAACTCTTCGAGCTGCTCCTGGAGGGCTTGCTGGCCGGGGCTCAGGGTGGTCTTCATGTGGGTTCCTCAGGTACGGCTCGGAGTGGCTGCGGGCAGGTTCACGCCAGCAATCCCAGGCCCGTCGACGCGATCAGCGAACGCATGACCTCCGACGTGCCCGATGCGAGGGTGAGGCCCACCGAGTCGCGGTAGGCCGCCTCGCCCGTGCCGCCGGACGGTGCCCGGTCGTCGTGCCGGGTGAGCGCGCCGTCCAGTCCCGAGAGGTCGAGCTGGGCCCGGGCCACCTCCTGGGCGACCTCGGAAGTGACCAGCTTGGCCATGGCGTTGTGCACGTCGTCGCTCGCGTGGTCGCCGAGTTCGGTGACCGAGCGCCAGGCGAGCAGCCGGGCGGCCCGCACCCAGGAGTCGAGCTCCACGAGCCGCGGCCCGTGCACCGGGTGGTCGAGCAGCCCGGTGTCGGCGGCGTGCCGCAGCAGCACGTCGAACCAGCGGCACGCCTTGGCCTCGAACTCGACGCCGGTGCGCTCCAGTCCGAGGACGCTGTTGATGACCTCCCAGCCGCCGTCGACCTCGCCGACGACGTCGTCCTCGGTGACCCGGATGCCGGTGAGGGTGACATCGCCGAACCGCTCGTCGCCGAGGTTCCACAGCGGGTCCACCAGGACGCCCGGGGTCTTCAGCGGCACGACGAAGAGCGTGATGCCGTGGTACTTCACCTCGGACTCGGACGTGCGGGCGGCGCACAGCGCGAAGTCGGCGAGGTGCGACTTCATGCTGTAGACCTTGCGCCCGTGGATGCGCCAGCCGTCGCCGTCGGGCTCGGCCCGGGTCTCCAGGGCGGCCAGGTCGGAGCCGACGGCGGGCTCGCTGAAGAGGATGCTCGCGGCGCCCTCGCCGCGGGCGATCCTCGGCAGGAGCCTGCTCTTCTGGGCGTCCGTGCCGTACATCATCAGGGCCAGCCCGACGATGTCGATGCTCAGCGTGTGCACGATGTCGGGGACGCCGTGGGCGATGAGCTCCTCCGTGAGGATCGCCTTGTCCTGGATGGTCCCGCCCAGCCCGCCGTACTCCTCGGGCCAGTTGACCGCGAGCCAGCCGCGCTCGCCCAGCCTGCGGTAGACGTCGAGCAGGCCCGCTTCCCCGCCCCGCGCGCCGCGTACCGCCGCCACCTCGGCGCGGACCTCGTCCGAGCACAGCAGCGCGCAGATCCGCTCGCGGAACTCCCGCTGCTGTGCCGTCGGCTCCAACTCCACCGTTCCACTCCTCCTGTTCGAAGCCTGCTCGAAGCCTGCTCGGATCCGGGTCCCGCTCAGCCCGCCGCCGCGTCGAGGGCCCGCCGCACCGCGCGTGCCAGCTCCTCGACGTGCGGCGGCTGGAGCATCGTGTAGTGGGTGCCGGGGACCTCTACGTGGTCGGCCCCGCGCCCGGCCAGCCCGCGCCACAGCGCCACCGGGACGTTGTCCTCCTCGGCCGCGCCGAGCAGGGTGATCCGGGTGTCGACCGGGCGCGGCGTGTGGGTGCGCACGGCGTGGGTGGTCGCCAGGAACACCCCGATCCGGGCGCGCAGTTCGTCCCGTACGCCCTCGGGGACCAGGCCGCTCTCCTCCAGCAGCCGCACCACGTGGTCCGACTGCTCGTCCTCGGTGAGCGTGCGCAGGTGCGCGAGGCCGACGTCGGGCACCGGCCGCTCCCGCAGGTGGGCCAGGTCGTGGACGAAGGATGCCAGTTGCGCGGCGTGGTCGGGCGCGCCGCCGTCGGCGCCCTCGCCGGGTGTCGCCGTGTCGAAGAGGACGAGCGCGCCGACCTCCTGCCCGGCGTCCCGCAGCTGTGCGGCCATCTCCGCCGCTATGGCGCCGCCGACGGACCAGCCGCCCAGGTGGTACGGGCCTTCCGGCTGCACCTCGCGGACGGCGGCGACGTAGAGCGCCGCGAACTCCGTCAGCGTGCCCGGGGTCGCGCCGCCGTCGAGGCCGGGCGCCTCCAGGCCGTGGAACGGCTGGTCGTCGCCGAGCAGCCGGGCCAGCGGGATGTACGGCACCGCGGCGCCGCCCGCCGGGTGGACGCAGAAGAACGCCGGGCGCGTGCCCCCGGGGTTGAGCGGCACGAGGACGGACGGGCCCTGCGCGGCGGGCGCGGCGTGCTCGTCGATCAGCGACGCGATGCCCCGCACGGTCGGCGCGAGGTAGAGGCGGCGCACCTCCAGCGTGACGCCGAACTCCTGCTTGACGGCGGTGGTCAGCCGGATCAGGTTGAGCGAGTTGCCGCCGAGGCCGAAGAAGCTGTCGTGCACGCTGAGGCGGTCGCCGTCGACGCCCAGCAGACCGGTCCACAGGGCGGCGAGCTTCCGCTCGGTGGGCGTCGCGGGCGGGGTGTGCCCCTGCTCGCCCTGCGCCTCGGGCAGCGGCAGCCGCTTCTGGTCGACCTTGCCGTTGGCGGTGAGCGGCAGGGCGTCCAGCAGGACGACGACCGAGGGCACCATGTGCAGCGGCAGCCGGTCGGCGACGTCCTGGCGGACGCGCTCGCCGTCGAGCCCGCGCGCGCTGTCCGGTTCGGCCACCACATAGGCGACCAGGCGGGCCTGCGGGGTGCCCGGGTCCTGCACCACGACGATGCCCTGGCGCACGGCGGGCAGGCCGGTGAGCGCGTGCTCGACCTCGCCCAGTTCGATGCGCAGGCCGCGGATCTTCACCTGGCGGTCGGCGCGGCCGAGGAACTCCAGGTTGCCGTCGGGCCGCCAGCGGACCACGTCACCGGTGCGGTACATCCGCTCGCCGGGTGTCCGCGCGAAGGGGTCGGGCAGGAAGCTCCCCGCCGTGAGGTCGGGGCGGCCCAGGTAGCCGCGCGCCAGCCCGGTGCCGGCCACGTACAGCTCGCCGGGGACGCCGACCGGCACCGGCCGGAAGGCGGCGTCGAGGACGTACGCCCGGTGGCCCGCCATGGCGCGGCCGATCGGCGGCGCCGAGGTGAGGCCCTCGGGCGGGCAGAGGTAGTCGACACAGGCGACGGTGGCCTCGGTCGGGCCGTAGCCGTTGTGGAACTCGCGGCCGGGCGCGCTCCACCGGTTGACGAGCTCGGCGGGGAACGCCTCCAGGCCCACGAAGAGCACCCGCAGTGCGGTGAGCGGCTCCGGGTCGAGCAGCCGCAGCACGGCCGGGGGCACGTCCGCGACGGTCACCTGCTCCGCGCGCAGCAGCTCCTGGAGGGCGTCCGGGTCCAGCAGCTGCTCGCGCGGGGCGCCGATGACGGCCGCGCCGGAGCCGAGGGCCGCGTAGAAGTCGAAGACGCTGACGTCGAAGGCGGGGTTGGCGAACTGCAGCAGCCGGTCGTCCGGGGTGATCCGGAACAGCTCGCGGACGCCCTCCACGAAGTCCACCGCGGCCCGGTGGGAGATGAGCACGCCCTTGGGCTTGCCGGTGGATCCCGAGGTGTAGATGACGTACGCGAGGTGGTCGGGCCGGACGTCGACGGCGGGCGCCTCGGCCGGCAGGTCCGCGAGCTCGCCCGCGGCGTCGTCCATGCACCAGTGGTCGACCGGGCCGGTCACCAGGTGGGCCAGGTCCTTGCTGGTCAGTACGGTGCGGACGCCCGCGTCCGCGAGCTGGTGGGCGATCCGGTCGGCCGGGTACTGCGGGTCGATCGGCAGCCAGGCGCCACCGGCCTTGAGGACGGCCAGCTGGGCGACCGGCAGGTCGAGGCCGCGGTCGAGGAGCACGCCCACGACCTGGTCGGGGCCGGTGCCCCAGCGGGTGCGCAGCAGGTGGGCGAGCCGGTTGGCGCGGGCGTCGAGCCCCGCGTAGTCGAGCTGCTCGCCCTGGAAGCGCATGGCGACGGCGCCGGGGCGCTCGGCGGCGTGCCGGGCCACGAGCTCGTGCAGCAGCGCCTCGTCCGCGGGGCGGGTGACCGGGGCGGGGTTCCACTCGCGCAGGACGCGGTCCCGCTCGTGCGCGGGGAGCACCTCGAAGGCGTCGACGCGGGTGTCCGGCGCGGCGACGGCCTGCTCCAGGACGCTGTGGAAGTGCTCGACGAGCCGCTCCATGCGGTCGCGCTCGAAGAGGTCGGTGGCGTACTCGATCCAGATGCCCAGGTCGCTGCCGGGCCGGTCGACGACCTGGAAGGCCAGGTCGAAGCGCGAACTGCCCTGCTGGACGGGGAGTTCCTCGACCTCCAGGCCGCCGAACGCGAAGGACCCCACGATCGACCCGGTGAGCAGGGTGAAGCTGATCTGGAAGAGCGGGTTGCGGCTGGGGTCGCGCTCCGGGCGCAGCTCCTGCACCAGGGTGCCGAAGGGGACGTCCTGGTGCTCCAGGGCGCCGAGGACGCCGCGGTTGGAGCGGGCGACCAGCTCGCCGAAGGTGGGGTTGCCCGTCAGGTCCGGGCGCAGCACCAGGGTGTTGGCGAAGAAGCCGACGAGCGGGTCCGTCTCGGGCCGGGTGCGGCCGCTGAAGACGGAGCCGAGGGACAGCTCGGGCTGGCCGGTGTAGCGGCCGAGCACGACGGCGAACGCGGACAGCATCACCGAGAGCAGCGAGGCGCGCTCCTTCGCGGCGAACTCCCGCAGCCGCTCGCCGAGCTCCGCCGGCAGGTCGCGCTCCAGGGTGGCCCCGGCCCAGGTGGGCTGCGCGGGGCGGGCCCGGTCGGCGGGGAAGTCGACGGTCGGCAGGCCGTCCAGGGCCTTGCGCCAGTAGGCCACCTGCCCGGCGGGCGCGTCGGTGGTGAGCCAGCGCTGCTGCCAGGCGGCGAAATCGGCGGGCTGCACGGCGAGTTCCGGGAGCCGCGCCGGGGTGCCGGTGCGCTCCGCCTCGTACAGCGCGGCGAGCTCCTCGGTCACCCGGCCGACGGACCAGCCGTCGGTGACGATGTGGTGCATGACGAGCAGCAGCACGTGATCGCCGTCGGCGACCTTGAAGAGCGAGGAGCGGAAGACCGGGCCCGTCTCCAGGTCGAACGGGCGCCGGGCCTCCTCGTCGACGAGCCGCCGCACCCGCTCCTCGCGGTCGCCCTCGGCCCCGAGGTCGGTGACCGGCAGCGGCCAGGGGGCCGGGTCGTCCACCGTCTGGAAGGGCACGCCGCGCTCGCCGCCGAAGCGGGTGCGCAGGCTCTCGTGCCGGGCGACCAGGGCGGTCAGCGCGGCGGTGAGCGCGGCGGTGTCGAGCTCGCCGCGCAGCCGCAGTGCGAACGGGACGTTGTACACCGGGAGTTCCGGTGCGACCTGGTGGAGGAACCACAGATAGCGCTGCTGCTCGGAGACGGCGAGCTTGCCGTCCCGGTCCACCGCGACGATCCGGTCGCGCTCCGCCTTCTCCGCGCGCTTCTGCCGCAGCTTCATCTCCAGCAGCTTGCGCTTGACGTCGGAGAGGCCTGCCGTACCCGCGGTGCCTCGCTCTGTTTCAGCCATGTCCCTCGTCAACCTCGTACTCGTTCGCCTGCGGCCGCGGTCAGCGGCGCTCTTCGCCGGCTTCCTGGTGTTCTTCGAGCAGGCGCAGCGCCTCCTCGTCGGTGAGCTCGTCCGCGCCGGACAGCAGCTCCTCCTCGACGATCGCCGTCAGGCCCGCGACGCTGCCCTCCGTGAAGATCACCGGGAGCGGGACCTTCACGTCGAAGGCCTTCTCGATGCGGGTCATCAGCTGCACCGCCTGCAGGGAGGTGCCGCCGAGCTCGAAGAAGCCCTCGTCGGGGTCGATCTCCTCGGCGGTGACCTTGAAGACGTCCTGCCAGATGGCGGTGAGTTCGTCCCGTACCGGGTCCGTGGCCCCGGCGCTCACGCGTTGGCCTCCGCCCACTCGGCCTCGGAGATCTCCGCGGCCTTCTCCCACGGTGTGCGGTGCTCCATGGCCGCGGCGTAGCGCGTCCACACCTCGCGGTGCTGCCAGACCTTCTCGAAGGCGTCCGCGTAGGCGGCGAGCAGCGGCCTGGCGTCGGGCGACAGGTGGGCCTTCTGGATGGCGAAGGAGTCGTCGATGACGGCCAGCGTGACGGGCTGGTCCTCGGCCCGGTACTGCCGCGGCTCGACGCCCGGCAGCTGCCAGGGGTAGCCGCCGTAGCCCAACTGCTCCTGGAAGACGCGCTGCTGCGGCAGCGACATCATCTGGTAGTGCCCGGCGGGCACGCCCTCGGCGCGCAGGGCCCGCATCAGCGAGGCGCGCAGCGGGCCGGCGAGCGAGGGGTCGAGGCCGAGCGCCGTGGGGTCGACGCGGAAGCGCAGGATGTGCCAGGCGTGCGTGCGGTCCTCGGGGACGTACGGGGTGAGGAGGCCGGGCAGGGCGGAGAGCCGGTCGAGGAAGTACCGGACGTTCTCGTCGCGGATCTCGGCCTCTTCGGGGAGCCGCTCCAGCTGGCTGCGCGTGAAGGCCGCCTGGATGGCGTTCGGCTTGTGGTTGAAGCCGAGCATGTGGCCCACGTAGGAGCGCTCGCCCTGCTTGGGGATGAGCTCGCCGAACTGCCGCAGCATCAGCGCGCGGCGGGCCAGCTTGTCGTCGTCGGTCGTGATGAGACCGCCCTCGCCGCAGGTGGCGAGGTTCTTGCTGACGTTGAGGCTGAAGGTGTTGATCGCACCCAGCGAGCCGACCGCACGGCCCTGGTAGAGCGCGCCGTGCGCCTGGGCGGCGTCCTCGACGACGGGGATGCCGTGCTTGTCGGCGACCGCCAGGATCTCCGTCATGTCGACGGGCAGGCCGTGCAGGTGGACGACCACGATGGCGCGGGTGCGCGGGGTGATCGCGGCCTCGACGGCCTCCGGCGTGACGTTGAACGTCCGCGGGTCGATGTCGACGAAGACGGGCACCGCGAGGATGTGCAGCGGCGCCACGGCGGAGGCGATGAAGCTCAGCGCGGGCACGATCACCTCGTCGCCCGGCTGGATGTCGAGGGCGCCGAGGGCCACGGAGATCGCGGCGGTGCCGTTGCTGACCATGACGCAGTGCTTGGCGCCGACGGCCTCGGCCCACTCGCGCTCCAGCGACTCGATCTCCTGCTCGCCCGAGGACGCCGAGGTGAAGCGGCCGCTGGCCACGGTCCGCATGACCGCCGCCTCGTCGGCCTCGGTCACCCGCGGCCAGGCGGGGATGCGCAGCGAGCGCGGGACGGACCGGGCGCCGCCCTGCATGGCGAGCTTGTCGGGCGACCTGGTGGCCCCCGGAGATGCGGCAACAGCCATTACAGTTCCGCTCCTTCGTGTGCGAGTCCTGCCAGCACCTGTTCCAGGTCCTTCAGGAGGGTGTGGGCGCGCCTGGTGAAGCGCGCCGCGCCGAGCCCCTCGGACTGCGTGAGCGCCGCCATGATCCGGATCGCGGACCAGTGGTGGGCGATCCGCTCGACGGCCCGGCCCTGCTCGGTCAGACCGGGGTGGTCGAGCGTGCGTCCGGCGAGGGCCAGCCAGTCGGCGTGGACGGCCGTGTTGGCCAGGGCCGCGCCCGCGACGACGAACAGCTCGTCGCGTACGGTCTCGCCCGCCGCGAGCCGCTTGCCCATGTCGGCGAAGAACGCGGTCAGCCCGTCGAGGCCCGCGTAGCCGTCGCCCCGCACGGGCTCGTGGTAGCCGCGCAGGTTCCGCTCGACGACGTCGCGGATGTGCGACCGGTCGAAGGCGGGGAAGTCCTCGGGGTTCGCGTCGAGTTCGACGGACAGCCAGCGGTTGCCTATGTGCACGTCCGTGAAGAACATGTCCCGGTCGTGCACCGCGGCGTTGCCCGAGTCGCGGGAGGCGGCCAGCTGTTGGAGGGTGATGTCCCCGTGGAAGTGCGGCGGGATGGCGTCGAGGACGTGGACGGTGCCCGCGTCCTCGTCGAAGCCGTGCACGACCACCATGTGGTTGGAGTGCACGTCCCGGTAGGCGGGCCGGAAGGGCAGCTCGAAGTTGTCCACCGCGACCGCCACCGGCCGCCCGGCCTCCACCTCGGCCCGCACCTGCGCCCAGCCCTCGGCGGCATCCGCCGGGCTGTGCCAGACGGAGCGCACCGGGTGGTACGGGGCCAGCGCGCCGAGCAGCGACTCGCCGGCGGCGCAGGGGTAGAAGTACTCCTCGCGCCGTATGTCACCGGGCAGGTGGCGGAAGCGCCAGGCGGCGCCCAGCGTCTCCAGCGGTGCCACGCCGCGGTGCTCAAGCAGGGTCGCCATGCAGGCGTGCAGGCAGCCGGCCAGGTCGTGGCGCCAGCTGCGCACGTCGTCGATGAGGGTGGTCACTCCGCTGCCTCCGGCGGTGTCGTGGGCGCGAGGGTCATCGCGAACACATGGATCGCGGGGTTGTCGGGCAGCGTGAGCGCCGTCAGCTCCCGCTGCCGGGTCACGGGGACGCGCTGCCGCCAGATGGTCGGCCCCATGGTGCGCTGGACGTGCCGGGGGTAGTGCAGCCGCGTGCAGGAGAAGGCGGCGCTCTCCCCGAAGCGGGCCCCGGTCTGCGGCCAGAAGTCGGAGATCCGCAGCCACTCCGGGTCCACGGACCCGTCCGCGTAGTGCAGTTGGACGAAGTCCTCGGTGCGCCGCTCGGCGGCGGCCAGGACGTGGATCCAGTCGTAGCGCCCGGCGGGCAGCTCCAGGAGCTGACCGGCGCAGCGGACGTTGTCCGGGGCGCCCGCGGCGGGGGCCGGGAAGCGGAAGGGGATGCCGTCGACGGTGATCTCGCCGCCCGCGGGCAGCTCCTCGGCCGGGAAGGTGTTGCCCCAGATGTTGAACGCGCCGTCGGACAGCCGGTCCTCGGTGGTGATGCCGGTGTTGTTGGCGAACGCCGTCAGGTCCAGGCGCGTGGGCGTCGTGTGTGCGGTCTGTGTTCTCAACTCGGACTTGCTCCAACGGTTCCGTGAGCGGAGGGTGCGGCCGGCACCGGCCGGTGCGTCCGGCCCGGGGCGAGGCGCAGGACGGCCCGCAGCCCGGGGTGGAGGGTGCGTGGCATGAGGTGGGCGGCCACGCTCTCCCGGCCGCCGGGAAAGGCGAAGATCTCGTGCCCCGGTCGGCCGTGGACGCCCGCGAGGCCGGTGAGCAGCGCGGTCAGCCGGGCCCGGCCGTCCGTGCCCGCGCCGGGCCAGACGTCCAGCCCGGCCGCGCCCGGGACCCCGGCGCGGTCGCAGGCCCGGTCCAGCAGCTCCGACGGGCGCCCGCCCGTCTCGACGGCGGCCAGCAGCCGGCCGTCCGCCGGCAGCCAGACGAGCGCCGGGTCCGACGGCCCCAGTGGGTCGTCCACCAGGGGCAGTTCGCCGGTGTGCGGCGGTGCGCCGGGGACGCGTTCCAGCGTGGTCTCGGACAGCGGCTTGTCGTCGGCCGACCAGTGGCGTACGGCCCGGAAGCCCAGCCGGCCGTAGACGCCCGGCAGACAGCGCTCCACGACCGCGTCGAGCCACAGCCGCGGCACGCCCCGCGCCAGGGCCGCCTCCTCGACGGCCGTCAGCATGGCGCGGGCGATGCCCTGGCCCTGCCGGGCGGGGGCCACGGAGACGCGGTGGACCTCCCAGCCCGCCGCCCCGTGGTCGGTGACCCGCAGGGCGCCGGCGAGCCTGTCGTCCGGCCCGGTGGCCAGCCACACCCGGGTGCCGCGTTCGATGTCGCGCAGGACGGCGGGTTCCGTCTCCCGCGCGCCGTCGGGGACGGGCAGGCCGGGGTAGGGGTCGGACAGCGCGTACGCGGCCCGCGTCAGCCCCGCGACCGGGCCCGCCCAGCGGGCGGCCGCCGCGCGGCCGGGGGGCAGCGGCGCCACGTCGACGGCGGTGGTCGTCTCACTCATAGTCGCGCAGCAGTTCGTGGAAGCAGTGGGCACCGAACTCCAGGTCCTCCACCGCGATGCGCTCGTCCGCGACGTGCAGCATGTCGCGGTACGACGTGCCGGTGGACTGCCGCAGCGGCAGCCAGCCGTACGTCTCGATGCCCAGCTGCGGGAAGAGGCGCGCGTCGGTGGACGCGGTGGTCACCATGGGGATCGGCACGCCGCCCGGGTCCTGCTCGCGCAGCACCCCGGCGAGCCGCTCGTAGAACGCCCCGAGCTTCGGCTGCGGCATCTGCTCGCCCTCGACGAGGACCTCGAGGTCCATGTCGACACCGGACTTCGCGCGCAGTTCGGCGAGGAAGCCGGGGGTGCCGAAGTCGCCGGGCAGCACCCGTCCGTCGAGCTCCACGGAGATCTCGCTCGGCAGCACATTGGTCTTGGTGCCGCCGTGGATCACCGTGGCGTTGACGGTGTGCTGCACGATCGAGCTCAGGTAGCGGATGTCGCGCTCGTCGAAGCCGTCGAGGGTGGAGGTGTCGGCCGGGTCGGCGCGGAAGGCCGCGATCCGGCGGCCCTCGCGCTCCGGCAGGACGCGGGCCAGCTCGCCGAGCATGGTGTCGACGGCCGGGGTCAGCACGGTGCCGAGCCCGCCGCCGTCGATGGCGCCGAGCAGCCGGGTCAGCTTGTACGCGGCGCCCGCGCTGCCGGTGACCCGGGAGGCGTGCCCGGCGACGCCGCGCAGCACGGCGCGCACCCACACGGCCCGCTTCTCGGCGACCACGATCGGGTGGAAGCGCACGTGACCGCCGAGGCCCAGGCTCGCGCCGCCGTCCTCGCCGATCGCGTAGCGGACCCCGGCGAACACCTCGGGGTGCTCGTTCACCAGGAACTTCGCGCCCGCCGCGCTGCCCGCCTCCTCGTCGCACACGACGGCGAGGAGGACGTCACCGGCGGGCGGGGTGCCCGTGGCCCGCAGCCGCAGCACGGCGTCGAGCATCATGGCCAGCTGGCCCTTCATGTCGACCGCGCCGCGCCCCCACACCTCGCCGTCCACGAGCTCGCCGCCGAACGGCGGGCGGCTCCAGCGCTGGTTCTCGGTGGGCACCACGTCGACGTGGGCGTGCAGCAGCAGCGGGGGCGCCTCACCGCGGCCGGGCAGCCGGGCGATCAGGTTGGGCCGTGCGGGTTCGCGGCCGAGCAGGCGCGTCTCCAGACCGGCGGCGGAGAGCAGCTCCGCCACGTACTGCACGCAGGCGGCCTCGTCGCCGGGCGGGTTGGTGGTGTCGAAGCGGATCAGCCGCTGGGTGAGCGCGACGGCGCCGGGGTTCTCCAGGGTGCTCGTGTCCGTGCTCATGTCCGGTCGGCCTCCGTCTTCTTCAAAGGGGCGAGGGCGGCCAGGTCGGCGGCCAGCTCGGCGACGAGCGCTTCCGGTGCGTCCAGGAAGGCGTAGTGGCCGCCGTCCAGGAGGACTTCGCGGGTGTCGCCGTCGGGGGCGTACTCCCGCCAGCCGGCCGTCTTCGCGGCGGGGATGACGGTGTCCTCGCGCCAGCCGATGGTGGTGAGGGTGGTGGGCAGCCGCAGCGGCGCGTCGAGCCGGTAGCGCCGGTTGGCCTCGATGTCGGCGGCGAGGATGCCCACGCCGAGGTCGATGAGGTCCGGGTGGGGTTCGCCGCCCATGGCCCGGGTCAGTGCGACGAGCTCGTCGGCGAGCTCGTCGTGCCCGAGGTCGAGCAGCCGGCCGTACGGGCCCTCGTGCGGGGCCACCTGCGAGGAGAGGAAGAGCCGGTCCGGGAGCCGCTGTCCCCGGCGGGCCAGTTCGGCCGCCGCGGCGAAGGCGGGCAGGGCGCCGCTGCAGTGCCCGAAGAAGGCGAACGGGCGGTCCAGGTGCGGCTCCAGGCCCTCCAGCAGCCCCTCGGTCAGCTCCTCGTACGTGCCGAAGTGCGGCTCCCGCAGCCGGTTCTCCCGGCCCGGCAGCTGGACGAGGCACACCTCGGCCGGCCCGATGGTCCGCGGCCACTTGGCGTACATCGACGCGCCGACACCCGCGTAGGGGAAGCAGAAGACGCGCACGGGACTGTCGTCCTTCGGGCGGCGCAGCAGCCATTTCGAGGGACGTCGGTCGGAAGTCATCCTTCACCTCATGTCGGACGGCGGAACGGGCACCGGCGGCGGGTCGCGGGTGGTCGGCGGCGGGCGGTACGGCCGGGGTCAGCCCGCCGATCCCTCGATGACCTCGGCTAGTTCGGCCACGGTCGAGCTCAGGTAGAGGTCGCGGGGGCGGAGCTCCACGCCGTGCCGCTCCGCGACGTGGGCGACGATCCGGGTGACCATCAGCGAGTGGCCGCCCAGCTCGAAGAAGTCGTCGTCGACGCCGACCTCGTCCAGGCCCATGAGACCGGCCCAGAGCACGGCGAGTTCGCGCTCCAGCGCGGTGCCCGGCGCCCGGAAGTCGGCGTTGGTCTCCGGCCGTTCCCGGATCTCGCGCGCCGTCAGGGCGGCCCGGTCGACCTTGCCGTTGCGGGTCAGCGGCAGGGCGTCGACGCGGGCGAGGAGCGAGGGGACCATGTAGGGCGGCAGGGCGGCGGCGACGGCCTCGCGCAGCGCGGCGGGCAGGACGCTGTCGTCGGCGACGAAGAAGGCGACCAGGCGCTTGCCGGACTCGGGGTGCGTGTGGACCACGACGCAGGCGTCCTTGACGCCCGCCTGGGCCACCAACGCCGTCTCGATCTCGCCGGGTTCGATGCGGAAGCCCCGCACCTTCACCTGGTTGTCGATCCGGCCGAGGAACTCCACCACGCCGTCGGCGCGGCGGCGGACGAGGTCGCCGGTGCGGTACATCCGCGCGCCCGGCTCGGTGGCGTGCGGGTCGGGCAGGAAGCGGTCGGCGGTCAGGTCGGGGCGCCCCACGTAACCCCGGGCCACCCCGGCACCGCCGGCGTAGAGCTCGCCGGTGGCGCCGTCGGGGACCTCCCGCAGCCGCTCGTCGAGCACGTGGACGGTGGTGCCGGTGACGGGCAGCCCGATGGGCACGGGCCCGTCGCCGACCGGCTCGTCCATGATGTGGCAGCAGGTGAACGTGGTGTTCTCGGTGGGTCCGTAGCCGTTGACGACCCGGATGCCGGGCAGCGCGGCGAACGTCGCGTTGATGTGGTGGGGCGAGAGGACGTCCCCGCCCGCCAGCAGCTGCCGGACCGTGGTCAGCCGGGCGACGGGCCCCTCTGCCATCTGGTGGAAGAGCCCGGCGGTCAGCCACAGCACGGTGACGCCCTCCTGGACGACCGCGTCGGCGAGCTCGTCGAGTGAGGGCTCCCCGGGCGGGAGGATCGCGAGCCGGGCGCCGTTCAGCAGGGGCGCCCAGATCTCCAGCGTCGACGCGTCGAAGGCGAGCGGCGCGAACATCAGGAAGGCGTCGTCGGGCCCGGCCGTCAGGAAGTTGTTGTCCTGGACGAGGCGGAGCACGGCGCGGTGCGGGACGCACGCGCCCTTGGGCGCCCCGGTCGAGCCGGAGGTGTACGCGACGTAGGCGGCGTGGCCGGGGCGCACCTCCGCACCGAGGGCGGTGGCGGGGAGCCCGGAGAGCACACCGCGGTCGAGCTCGGGGTCGTCGAGGACCACGGTCCCGGCGAGCCCGGACACCTGCGGAAGGAGCCGTTCCTGAGTGAGGATCAGCTCCGGGCCCGCCTCCTTCACCAGGGTCGCGTGGCGCTCGCGCGGCTGGCGCGGGTCGAGCGCGACATAGTGGCCGCCCGCCTTGAGGATCGCGAGAAGGGCGACCACGGTCTCCACGGACCGCTCCGCGCAGATGCCGACCGGGCTCTCCACGCCGACGCCCAGGGCGCGCAGGTGGTGGGCGAGCCGGTTGGCCCGTGCGTCGAGCTCCGCGTAGCCGACCCGGGTGTCCCCCGAGGAGATCGCCACCGCGTCCGGGGTGGCCGCCGCGCACCGCTCGAAGGCCGCGTGCACGGATTCGGCCGGGTGCACAGATTCAACGGTCGTTGTCATTCTCGAACCCTTTGCGCATTTTCCACGGTCGGTCGGATCAGCTACGCAGGCTCAGCGGCCGCAGGTCCTTCCACACGGTGGATATCCGGTCCAGGCACGCCTGCCGGTCACCGGTGAAACCTATTTCGTTCCAGCCCGCCGGAAGTTCGCGTCCGGCGGGCCAGATCGAATGCTGTTCCTCGTGGTTGACGACGATTGTCCAAGAATCCAGCGCCGCTTCGGCAGCCTCAGCCATGGTCGACCCTCTGGTTTATCCGCAGTGATATCGCCAGAGCGTAGGCAGGGCCGCCGTAATGCCGCATCCACTCCGCGGTTGACCTGCCGGGCGACCACCCGTCGACCCGGGTTCCCTCACGTCGACGCCCGGCTTACGGCCGTCCAGAACTCCTCAACACGCCTCGGCCGGGCTCTGCATCAGACCGGCCCGGTAGGCGAAGGAGACGAGCTGGGCCCGGTCCTTCAGGTCGAGCTTGTTGCGCAGCCGGTGCAGGTGGGTGCGGATCGTGCTGACGCCGATGCACAGCTCCGTCGCCACCTCCTCGATCGACATCCCCCGGCCGATCAGCGTGAGCACCTGGCGCTCGCGCGAGGTGAGCGAGCCGATCGAGGGCCGCAGTTCGGCGGCCGGCCGCAGGTCCCGGCCGCGGAACCACTCGACGAGGCGGCCCGCCACCTCGGAGGCCAGGGCGGTGCCGCCGCGCGCCACGGTCCGCACGGCGCTGGCGACCTCCTCGCGCTTGGCGTCGCCGATCAGCACCCCGTTGGCCCCGGCGTGCAGCACCTCGGTGATCACGTCGTCGGCGCAGTCCATGCTGAACACCACGGAGCGGGGGGCGGGCACATCGTCGTCGTCGAACCGGGCGAGCCGGCGGATCAGCTCGATCCCGGACATCCCCTGGAACTTGAGCCCGGTGACGACCACATCGGGCCGGTGCGTGCGGATGAGCATCAGGGCACTCATCGCACTGTCCGAGACATCGACGACCTCGATGTCCTGGGCGGCCTCCAGGAAGGTCTTCAGCCCATTTCGAATGATCGGCGTCTCATCACAGATGACCACTTTGATCGCCACCGCGCCCCGCACCCCCAGGTTACGTAATCCCATGGCAAAGCGGTGACCATCCGCGGGGCGGTACGCCAACAAGTGCATAAGAATTGGCTCACCACGCGGCCGACCACTCGTTCTGCCTTTGTCACAAGGCCGCAAAGCACCCAGAAACGCGGTGTCCCCCGCAGCACCGTTCGTCAATCTACTTCATGAAGACGGACGGCCGGAGTCCGTGGAGAGCGTGACCAAGCTCACCGAAAGCCCCGTCGGGAGCGGAAAGCGGGCATACACATCGGGCTATTCAGGCAATTATCCGGCTGTGCTGATTTGCCAAGGATTCCATCAGTTGGATGGCCTTCACACCGAAACGAACTGTTCATACTCGCCAAGGCCGTTGTGGGCCCGGCCGCGCCGGGCCCACGGGTCACTCCGCGGTTCCCGCCATGCCGGCGGCGAGGGTGGTGCCGTCGGCGGGGTCGATGAGGAGGAAGGAGCCGGTGTGGCGGGAGTCGGCGTAGGTGTCGAGGGCGAGGGGTTCGGCGGTGCGGAGGGTGATGCGGCCGATGTCGTTGGCGGTGAGCTGTCCGGGGTCGGGGTGCTGGGAGAGGTCGTCGAGGGTCAGGCGTGAGGGGATGGCCTTCACGATCGCCTTGACGGTGCGGGTGGTGTGCTTGAGCAGGACCCGCTGGCCGGGACTGAGGGGCCGGTCGGCGACGTGGCAGACGGTCGCCTCGACGTCCTGGGTCACCTGCGGGGCGCCGGTGGTGGGGGCGATGGTGTCACCGCGGGAGACGTCGATGTCGTCGGCGAGGGTGACGGTCACGGACTGGGGCGCCCAGGCGATATCGGTGCTGCGTCCCAGGGCGTCGATCCCGGCGATCGTGCTCGTACGGCCCGAGGGCAGCACGGTCACGGGCTCGCCGACGCGCAGGACGCCGGAGGCGATCTGGCCGGCGTAGCCCCGGTAGTCGGGGTGTTCGGCGGACTGCGGGCGGATCACGTACTGCACGGGGAAGCGCGCGGGGTCGATGGAGGGGTCGTGGCCGGTGGGCACGGTCTCCAGGTGTTCGAGGACGGTGGGGCCGCCGTACCAGTCCATGTGCGCGGAGGGTTCGACGACGTTGTCGCCGGCGAGCGCGGAGATGGGGATGGCGGTGACGTCGGGGATGCCGAGCGAGGCCGCGTAGGCGGTGAACTCCGCGGCGATGGCCGCGAAGACGGGCTCGGCGTAATCGACGAGGTCCATCTTGTTGACGGCCAGCACCACATGCGGCACACGAAGGAGGGCGGCGACGGCGGCGTGGCGGCGGGTCTGCTCGACGACGCCGTTGCGGGCGTCGACCAGGACCACGGCCAGCTCGGCGGTGGACGCACCCGTCACCATGTTGCGGGTGTACTGCACGTGGCCGGGGGTGTCGGCGAGGATGAACCGCCGCCGCGGGGTGGCGAAGTAACGGTACGCGACATCGATCGTGATGCCCTGCTCCCGCTCCGCCCGCAGCCCGTCCGTGAGGAGCGCCAGGTCGGGTGTTTCCTGGCCGCGCCGGCGTGAGGCGTCCTCGACGGCCTCGAGCTGGTCGGCCAGGACGGACTTGGAGTCGTGCAGCAGCCGGCCGACCAGGGTGGACTTCCCGTCGTCCACGGAGCCCGCCGTCGCGAAACGCAGCAGGGTCGTGGCCCGCTGCTCGGTGGTGCTGGTCATCTAGAAGTACCCCTCGCGCTTGCGGTCTTCCATCGCGGCTTCCGACATCTTGTCGTCGGCCCGCGTCGCGCCCCGCTCGGTGAGCCGGGAGGCCGCTATCTCCACGATCACCGCGTCGAGCGTCGTGGCGTCGGAGTCGACGGCTCCGGTGCAGGACATGTCGCCCACCGTGCGGTAGCGCACCTGGCGCACCTCGACGGGCTCGCCGTCCTTGGGGCCGCCCCACTCGCCCGCGGTCAGCCACATGCCGTTGCGCGCGAAGACCTCGCGCTCATGGGCGAAGTAGATCTCGGGGAGCTCGATGCCCTCGCGGGCGATGTACTGCCACACGTCCAGCTCGGTCCAGTTGGAGAGCGGGAAGACGCGGACGTGCTCGCCGGGCGCGTGCCGGCCGTTGTAGAGGTTCCACAGCTCGGGCCGCTGGCGCCGCGGGTCCCACTGCGAGAACTCGTCGCGCAGGGAGAAGACGCGCTCCTTGGCGCGGGCCTTCTCCTCGTCGCGCCGCCCGCCGCCGAAGACCGCGTCGAAGCGGTGCTCCTGGATGGCCTCCGTGAGCGGGACCGTCTGCAGGGGGTTGCGGGTGCCGTCGGGCCGCTCGCGGAGCACGCCCCGGTCGATGTAGTCCTGCACGGAGGCGACATGAAGCCGCAGGCCGTGGCGGGCCACCGCCCGGTCGCGGTACTCCAGCACCTCGGGGAAGTTGTGCCCGGTGTCCACGTGCAGCAGCGTGAACGGCACCGGCGCGGGCGCGAACGCCTTCAGCGCCAGGTGCAGCATCACGATGGAGTCCTTGCCGCCGGAGAACAGGATCACCGGCCGCTCGAACTCACCCGCCACCTCACGGAATATATGCACCGCTTCGGATTCCAAGGCGTCAAGGTGCGACAGCGCGTACTGATCCGCGGTGTCGGCGACAGCTGCGAAGGCCGTCGAACCGGTGTCACTCACGCCAGACCCCTCTCCGTGAGCAGCGAGTACAGCGCGGCGGCGGACTCCGCCACGGTCTGGGTGTGCGACTCGATCCGCAGATCCGGCGACTCCGGCGCCTCGTAGGGGTCGTCTACCCCCGTGAGACCCGATATCTCGCCCGCCGCCTGCAGGGCGTACAGCCCCTTCACGTCGCGCTCCGAGCACACCTCGACCGGAGTCGCCACATGCACCTCGAGATAGGCCGTGTCCGAGCCCTCGTGGCGCTTGCGCACCGCTTCCCGGGAATCGGCGTAGGGCGCGATCACCGGCACGATCGACTTCACGCCGTTGCGCGCGAGTACCTCCGAAATCAGGCCGATGCGCTGCACATTGGTGTTCCGGTCCGCGCGGCTGAAGCCGAGGCCCGCGGAGATGAACTCGCGGATCTCGTCACCGTCCAGCACCTCGACCCGATGGCCCTCGCCGCGCAACCGCTCCGCGAGGGCCTTGGCGATCGTGGTCTTGCCCGCGCTCGGCAGACCCGTCAGCCACACCGTGGCGCCCGTCCGCTCCGGCGTGTCGCACGTGCACTGCGTCACTGTCACCTTCCGCTCCCCTTGCTCCTCGCCGCACCGGCCACGGCCTCTGCGCCCATGTCAGCCACCCAGCCGGTGCGCGCGCAGCTTCTCGTAGAACGGCAGGTGGTGTTCCAGATACTTCGACAGGACGGGGTGGCCGTCCACGTCGACCCGGTCCGCCCGCTCCTTCTTCTCGAAACCGCTGCTCGCGCTCGCGTCCCGGTGCCACTTCTCGCTCGGCGCCCATTCCTCCCGGCTGCCGCTGCGCCACTGGAGGGCCTCGGGGAGGTACGGGATGCGGGCGGCGGCGCAGTACGCCCGCACGGTCCGCTCCGGCGCCTCCACGAGGTCCGCGGCGTCGACCACGGCGGGCACGGTCCCGGTCAGTTCCCGGACGCGCTCGAAGAGCTCGTACTGCGCCTCGAATCCGATCTGGTGCAGCTGCACCTCGGGGTTGATGGCGTGGTACGAGGCGATCGTCTCGCGCGGGTGCCGGATGATGAACGTGTGCAGCGCGTCCTCGGCCAGGAACGGCGAGTCAGCGAGCAGTCCGGGATAGCGCTCGTCGGTGGTGTCCTTGAAGAAAAGCGGTCCGTCCGCGGCGAGTTCGCGTATCCGGGAGAGCAGACCGGCTTCGTCCGACACCGTCCGGCCGGCCGCGTCCACCGAGCCGAATTCCATCAGGTACGAGAACGGCTCGTGCAGCAGACGGAAATCGCCGCGCTCGGACATCATGCGGAAGAATGCGGTGGAGCGGCAGCGTGGAGCGCTCCAGAGGGTCAGAATTCGTGGGGCTTCGACGGACCGCAAATGACACTCCTTGCACACTCTTCCGATACTGCACACGGGCGCTTCAACCTAACCTGAACGGCACGCGAGTAGCAATGGCCGACCGCCCGCGGCGGGCGCCGCGGACGGGAATTGGAGCGGGCCCGGGTCAGCCTGCCGTTGAGAAGTTGTGGACGCGCGTCGACGCGCCATCGGGAAATGCCGGTCCCGGTCAACGGAATCGACCCGCGCGAATCATCAAACGAGTGGATGCCCGCCCCGGAGCGGGGCCCCTAGCCTTGGTCCGCGCATCAAGTGCATGTCAAGTGCGCGATTCCGCAACAGTGCGATGGGAGAGCAGTTTTCATGGCGAAGTGTCCGGAGTGCGAAGGTTCCGTGGCCCTCATGGAGAACCCCCGGGTGAGTGAGATCGTGGAGTGCGCCGGCTGCTCCAGCGAGCTCGAGCTCATCTCCGTCGACCCGGTGGAGCTCGTGCTGGCCCCGGAGATCGAAGAGGACTGGGGCGAGTGACCACCTCCACGCGCCCGGGCCCCTTCGCCATGCTCGCATCCCGTATGAGAGCGGATGAGAAGCGGCTTCTCGACGCCTTCGAACGACGGGGCGCCCACTGCGAGTACGTCGACAGCCGGGCGTCGTGGAGTCTTCTGCACGCGCAGCGGCCGCCGTGGCGGATCGTGCTCAACCGCGAGATCGGCCACGCCCGTGCCCTGTACGCCGCGCGCGCCCTGGAGGCGGCCGGAGCCACCGTGGTCAACTCGGCGGCGGCCACCGAGGTCTGCGGTGACAAGTGGCAGACCTCCGTGGCTCTGCGCCGGGCCGGCCTGCCCACCCCGCGCACCGCGCTCGCCCTCACGCCCGAGGCCGCGCTCGACGCCCTGGAGGAGATCGGCTACCCCGCCGTGGTCAAGCCCCTCGTGGGCTCCTGGGGCCGCCTGGTGACCCTGCTGCCGGACCGGCGGACGGCCGAGACGGTGATGGAGTACATCGCCGCCCTCCCGGCCCCGCAGTCGCACATCGTCTACGTCCAGGAACTGATCGCCAAGCCCGACCGCGACATCCGCATGATCGTCGTGGGCGGCGAGGTGCTCGGCGCCACCTACCGCCGCGGCACCCAGTGGCGCACCAATGTGGCGCGCGGCGCGACCACGGAGGCGTTCACCCCCTCGCCCGGGATGGCCGAACTCGCCGTCATGGCCGCGAAGACCGTGGCGGCCGACATCGCGGGCGTCGACCTGATCGAGAGCGACGACGGCGAGGTGGTGGTCCTGGAGGTCAACCACGGCGTCGAGTTCTCGGGCTTCCAGCGGGCCATGGGCGACCGCGTGGACGTGGCCGACCGGATCGTCGAACATCTCATGACAAGGTCTGAATCATGCTGCGAGTAGCGGTTGTCGGAGCCTCCGGATACATCGGCGGCGAACTCCTACGGCTCCTCATCGGCCACCCCCGCGTCGAGGTGACCGTCGCGACCTCGAACCGCTTCGCGGGCAAGCGGGTGGACGGCCCGCACCCCAACCTGCGCGGGGCGACCGACCTGACCTTCGTCGCCAACGACCGGCTGGCGGAGGCCGAGGGCAGCTTCGACGTCCTCTTCCTGGCGACGCCGCACAAGGAGACCATGGGCCGGATGCCCGAGTTCCTCGGGCTCGCCGAGCAGGTCATCGACCTCTCCGGCGACTTCCGGCTGCGCGACCCACAGGTCTACGAGCACCACTACGGCACCCCGCACACCGCCCCCGAGCTCATCCCCACCTTCACCACGGGCCTCCCCGAGTGGCACCGCAAGGAGATCCGGGAGAGCGACCGCATCTCCGTACCGGGCTGCATGGCGACCGCCGGCATCCTGGCGCTCCGCCCGCTCAGCGAGGCCGGGCTGCTCACGGGCGGCATCCAGGTCGACGCCCGCACCGGCTCCAGCGGCTCCGGCATCTCGGCCGGCTCGTCCAACATCCACGCCGAACGCAGCGGCGCCATGCGGATCTTCGCGCCCAACAGCCACCGCCACCAGGCGGAGATCACCCAGTCCACCGGGCTGCCGGTCAGCATGACCGCCACCGGGGTGGAGGCCGTACGCGGCGTGCAGGTGCTCTGCCGCGTACAGCTCACCGAGGGCACGGACGAGCGCGCCCTGCGCCGGGCGTACCGCGAGGCGTACGCGGACGAGCGGTTCGTGCGCGTCGTCGCCCAGAAGCGCGGCCTCTACCGGCTGCCGGAGCCGAAGATCCTCTCCGGGTCGAACTTCTGCGACGTCGGCTTCTCGGTCGGCGACGAACCGGGCACCGCGGTGGTGGTGGGCGCGCTCGACAACCTGGTGAAGGGCGGCTCGGGCAACGCGGTCCAGTGCTTGAACATCCGCCAGGGCTGGCCGGAATCCCTGGGCCTGGAATTCACGGGCCTGCACCCCAACTGACGCCGAAATCCAGCCCATCCGGGGGTCCGGGGCGAAGCCCTCACGCGGCGGAGCCGCATATCGGATGCAGCCGGGAAGGGGCGGGGCCGGGGAAAGAAACCCGCCACCCCCAGAAGCCGAAAGGCCGAAAAGCATGCAGCACACCACCGTCGTCAAATGCGGCGGCAACGCAGCCGTAGACCCCCTCGCCATCTGCGAGGACATAGCGGCAATGACGCACGAGGGCGACCGCATCGCCCTCGTGCACGGCGGCTCGGCCGACATAGAGGACCTCGCCCACCGCATGAACGTCCCGACCCGCCGCCTCACCTCGCCGGACGGCGTATCCGCCCGCCACACCGACGCCGCGACCCTGGAAGTGGTCCACCTCGCACTCGCCGGGCTCGCCAAACCCCGCCTCGTCGCCGCCCTCGTCGACAGGGGCGTCTCCGCCGTCGGGCTCACCGGCCTCGACGGCGGCCTGCTGCGCGCCAGGCGCAAGTCCGCGCACCGCGCGATCGTCGACGGCCGGAAGGTACTGGTCCGCGACGACCACAGCGGCCGCGTGACCGAGGTCAACACCGCTTTGCTGCACACCTTGCTGGACGCCGGCTCGGTGCCGGTGATCTCCCCGCCCGCCCTCGCGGAGGACGGCCGTCCGGTGAACACCGACGCCGACCGCGCCGCCGCGGCCGTCGCCGGGGCGCTCCGCGCGGAGACGCTCGTCCTGCTGACCGGCGCGCCGGGCGTCCTCGCGGACCCGGCGGACGAGAGCTCCGTGCTGCCGGTCTGCGCCGTACCGCCCACCGGGGCGCCGCCGCACGTCGGCGGCGGCATGGGCCTCAAGCTCATCGCGGCCCGGGAGGCCCTGCTCGGCGGGGCGCGGCGCGTACTGATAGCCGACGGCCGCCGGCCCGACCCCGTACGGGCCGCGCTGGCGGGCCACGCCACCGAGATCGTGATCGCCGAAGAGCCGGCGGCGACGGACACGACCGACAGGCCCGCGACGGCCGGGGAAGAGGCACTCCGATGAGCACGCCGATCAGCCGCACACCACGAGCGGGCGCCTCCTCGTGCACGGAGTCGTACGCGGTCGGCATGCTGCGCCGCATGCTGGAGATCCCGTCCCCCTCGTACGAGGAGGGGGAGCTCGCCGCCTTCCTGGCCGAGAGCATGACGGAGCTCGGCTTCGACGCCCGGGTCGACGAGGCGGGCAACGCCGTCGGCGAGATCGTCCGCGGCGACGGGCCGACGGTGATGCTGCTCGGCCACATGGACACCGTCACCGGCGACCTGCCCGTCTACGCCGCCGAGGGGCGGCTCTACGGGCGCGGCGCCGTGGACGCCAAGACCCCGCTGGCCACCATGGTCTGCGCGGCCGCCACCGCGACGGACTTCCGGGGCCGGATCGTGGTCGTGGGCGCCGTGGAGGAGGAGACGGCGCTGTCGCGCGGCGCGGTGCACATCCGGCGCACCCACCCCAGGCCGGACGCGTTCGTCATCGGCGAGCCGAGCGGCTGGTCGACCGTCGTGCTCGGCTACAAGGGCAAGCTCGACCTGCTCTACGAGGTGGAGTGCGAGGCGACCCACCCCAGCAACCCGCTGCCCAAGGCGACGGAGCTGGCCGCGGGCGCCTGGTCGGCGCTGCTGGAGCTGCTGGGGCCGGACGCGGGCCACGGCTCCTTCGACCAGCCGGGCCCCACGCTCGTGTCGATCAACGGTGACATCACCACGGCGAAGGCGGAGTTCAGCATCCGCATCCCGCCCGGCTTCGACCACCACAAGCTCGTGCACCGGCTGACCGAGGCCGTGCCCGAGGGCCGGATCACGGTCGTCAACACCGTCGAGGCGTGCCGCGTGGGCCGTACGGACCCGGTCGTCCGGGCCCTCGCGGCCGGCATCCGGAAGCAGGGCGCCAAGCCGTCCATGAAGGTGAAGACGGCGACCTCCGACATGAACACCCTGGCCGAGGTCTGGGACGTCCCGATGGCCACCTACGGCCCCGGCGACAGCAGGCTCGACCACGCGGACGACGAGCACGTCGTGCTGTCCGACTACCTCGGCGGCATCGAGGTGCTGTCCGCCGCCCTGTGTGAACTCGGCGCCTCCCTCCCGGCGCAGGCCACCGCCCCGCACGTATCCGAGGAAAGCTGATGAGTGCCACTCCCCCCACCGGTTCCCCCACGGGCAGCGCATGGACCGGCGACCTCGCACCCGAGGAACACGCCCTGCGCGTCCGCGAGCTGATCGTGGAGATGTGCGGCTCCGCCGAAGGAGGTCACCTCGGCGGCTCGATGTCCCTCGTCGAGATCCTGGTGACGCTCTACCGCTCGGTGTTGCGCATCGACCCCGCGGCGCCCGACGACCCCGAGCGCGACGTGCTGCTGCTGAGCAAGGGCCACGGCGCGATCGGCCTCTACGCCGCCCTGGCGGAGCGCGGCTTCTTCCCCGCCGAGGACCTGGCCACGTACGGCAGGCCGGAGAGCCTTTTCTCCGCGCACCCCAACCCGGCCGTGCCCGGCGTCGAGATGCCCACCGGCTCCCTCGGGCACGGGCTGCCGCTGGGCGTCGGCTTCGCCCTCGCGGCCCGGCTCGACGCCTCTCCCCGGCGCACCTTCGTCCTCCTCGGCGACGGCGAGCTCCAGGAGGGCTCCAACTGGGAGGCCGCGATGGCGGCCGGCTCGCTCGGCCTCGGCCGGCTCGTCGCCGTCGTGGACCGCAACAGCCTGCAGATCACCGGCCCGACCGAGAACGCCGTCGCCCTGGAGCCGCTGGCCGACCGCTGGCACAGCTTCGGGTGGAACGTGCACGAGGTGGACGGGCACGACATCGCCGAACTCCGCGCCACGCTCGACGGCATCCCGTACGACGCGGACCGGCCGACCGTGCTGATCGCGCGGACGGTCAAGGGCCGCGGCCTGCCCTACATCGAGGGACAGGCGCGCAGCCACTACGCCCGCCTCGGCGAGCGACCGAAGAAGCGGGCGCTGGCGATCCTGCGCGCCCAGTCCAGGAAGGCGGCACAGGCATGACCACCGTGGCGACCGAAGCCCACCCGGCCCCGGCGGAGGCCGCTCCGGCACCCGCGATCCCCTCCAGCCGCGAGGTCTACCGAGACCTGCTCGTGGAGTTCCTCGCCGCCGACGAGCGGGTGGTGTGCCTGGACAGCGACACCGGACTGTTCAACGGCGTGGACTTCGGCGGCACTTCCGCCCGCTACGTCAACCTCGGCATCGCCGAGCAGAACCTGATGGGCGTGGCCGCGGGCCTGGCAAGGTCCGGGCGGCTGCCGTTCGTCAACACGATGGCGACGTTCGCCACCACACGGGCGCTGGAGTCCCTGAAGCTGGACATCGCCCTGAACAACCTGCCCGTACGGATCGCCGCCACCCACGGCGGCCTCGCCGCGGGCCACCTGGGCTCCACGCACCACTCGCTGGAGGACCTGGCCATCACCAGGCTGCTCCCGAACCTCACGGTCGTGGTCCCCACCGACGCCGCCTCCACCGAGGCCCTCATCCGGCAGGCCCAGGAGCTCCCGGGCCCCGTCTACATCCGCCTGGGCCGCAACGCCACCCCGGACCTGCCCGCCGGCGCCCCGCCCCTGCGGCTCGGCGAGGCCCAGCGGCTGCGCGAGGGCGACGACGTGACGCTGGTGGCCACCGGCCCGTACCCCGTGCTCGCCGCGCTCGAAGCGGCCGACACGCTCGCCGGCGCGGGCATCGAGGCGGCGGTGCTCAACTTCCACACGATCAAGCCCCTGGACACCCGGGCTCTGATCACAGCCGCGCGGACGACGAAGGCCGTCGTCACCGTGGAGGAGCACTGGGCGGCGGGCGGCCTGGGCTCCGCGACCGCCGAGACGATCGCCGAACTCGGCGTCCCCACCCCCGTCCGCCGCGTCGCCCTCGGCGACCACTTCGCCCGCGGCACGGGCGGCCAGAGCCACCTCGTGGAACGCAACGGCATCACGGCAGAGGCGATCACCGAACGGGTGCGGGAGGCGCTGGGCGCTGGGGGTTGATACCTCGAACGAGGGAGGGGGGCGGTTCGGGGCTCCGGGCGGAGCCTCGGTTCCGGGAAGGGCCGAAGCCATGATCTGGACCCTGCGACGACGCAAGGGCAACAAGAAAGCCCAGGTCAGAAAAGTCTGACCTGGGCTTCGCCTGAGCCGCCTTCGGGATTCGAACCCGAGACCTACGCATTACGAGGGCCTGCAAGATCGTCTCGGGTGGTGCTGGCGAGTGCCGCAGAATCCCGTTTTCCCAGGTCAGAGACCTGCTACCCTCAACCCACGCGCCACCCAATCCGCCCCATACCACCCCGTCCGCTCACGCAGCGCTCACGCAACGCGGGCTGGCCGGCGGGCGGCGGGCCTCGTCTTTCTCCCCTCTCCAGGAGCGACCACCCGTACGAGTCATTGCACCTGACCAGCTCCCAGGGTCAGCTGTTGCTATGCATCGCTGGCCTCCCCTGAACGAACGGCAACTCGCCCTCCTCGGCCAGCTCGCGAACAGCGCTGAACCCGGAGCCTCCTGGGATCCCGGCGAGTGGCGCTCCGCCTACGCGCTACGCGACCGCGGGCTGGCGATAATCAAGCGGAGCGGTGGCGAGGTGCAGGCACAGGTCACCGAGGCAGGCACGTTCTACATCCAACACGGCCACCACCCTGACGACCCGGCGCATTCTGGGGACGAGAAGCTCGTCAAGGAAGAGGGGAAGGCTGGCGGCCGATCACCGTCCTACGGCGACAGACCGATCCCCCTCGCCCGTCGTGCGAAGGCGACTGAGCTCATCAGGCGACTCGTCGCGGAGAGGCGTCTCACCATCGCCCAGCCCGACGAGGCAACGGTGACGGAATGGCGGCGCGTGATCGACTACGCGAAACGCCATGGCCTCGTACCCGAGGGCAAACGCATCGAGAGAATCCGCATGTGGAATCGCGACCTGCTGATCTCTCTGGTTGAAGGGCCACACCCCAACTCACGGAGGCAGGCACCAGAGGATGCCCCGCCCATCCAGGTCCCGAGCCAGTTGCGCTCCCCGCATCCAGCCATTGCCGCACTGAAGGACGACGAGTGCCGACTGGTAATGCCGACCCCACTCCGTCGTCGCTCCCTACTGCTGCTCCAGGGCCTGGCCGCCGAGACCGTACGCCGCGGACACGAGGTGAAGGAACACCGCGTCCCCGACCGCTACCGCAGCCGTGCCTACACGTACGCGGGCAGGCACTACCCCTCGGGCTACTCGCGTCGCGAGGGCGAGCTGAACGTGATCGTCGGCGGCTTCACCTACACCGTCACGATCCAGCAGGAGTCTCCGCAGTCCACCGACCCGGAGCGTTCCAAGAGCCTCGTGATCGAACTCGGCTACAGCCGGTCCAGCCCGCAGTCCCGGTGGGCCGATCGCAAACGCTGGGTGCTGGAGGACATCCTCGGGGCCATTCTGCGGGAGATCGAAACCCGCGCCGTGGAGGACGCTCAGCGTCAGGTGGACGAGGAGCGCGCGAAAGCCGAGCGCGAGGTCCGTTGGAGAGCGGCCATGGAGAAGGCGAAGGAGCAGGCCGCCCAAGACCAGTTCGCCGAGGTACTCCGTTCACAGGCTCACCAATGGCAGGAAGCGACGCAACTGAGCGCGTACGCCAACGCCTTGGAGCGCCGAATCGAAGCGGCCCCGGAAGGGGACGACGCAGAAGTGGCCTCGACGCGACAGTGGCTGGCATGGATGCAGCAATACATCCGCCACCTCGACCCGCTGACCCAGCTCCCCGCAATGCCTACCGCCCGCGAACCGAAGCCAGAGGAACTGAAGCCGTACCTGAACAGCTGGAGCCCACACGGTCCCGAAGCACACCGGGGGTGGGGAGCCTGAGAGAGGCAGCACAAGAATGTCGAGGTCTCCGTGCGCCCGCAGCTCGTGGCCAATGAAGAGCTCGATCGCCCGACCGCCGGCGATCCACCACGGAAAGCCAGCATCCTTGAAGACCCCTGCCATCTCCGACGTGGGAGCGGGGCTCCATTCCCCAAGATCGCCGCTCTTCACCAGCCCCGACCCCGTCCTCACCTACTCGCCTGCGATCCGCGTGGGAAGGCGGATACGGAAGGACGCGCCCCCCAGCTCCCCGGACGCGTCAGCCGCAAGATCCCCATCCTCAACCACCGACCGCCTGCCACACATGTCCGCAACGGCATCACGCACGACTGTCAGGCCGAGTCCGGCGCCCTCAGTCCCCGGCCCTGTCACACCCGGACGCCACATGTGTGCAAGGTCGACGTCGACGATCCCCGGACCTGAATCGGAAAAGTCGAAAGCCGCGCGGCCCTCCTCAACCCGAGTCCGGACCTGCACGGTTCGGTCCCCCAACAGATCACCGGCTCGCGCGAATGAGCTCATGGCATTGGCGGCCAGATTGAAGACGATCGCCTCCAGGTCCGACACCGCGGCCGCGACACGAATCGGCTCCTCCCAGTACTCCTCGTCGATAGAGATGCCGCGTCGCTCCAGCTGGGGACGCACCCCACCCAAGGCTCGGCTGACCACTTCGTTCAGGTCGACGATGTCGACGCGGAAGCTATCTGACCGTGCCGCTCGCGTAGCGATTCCCGCAAGGTCGATAGCCTCGAGACCTACTTCGCTGGCATCATTTCCGGCTGCTGTGTCACGCCCGAACGCAGAAGCAAGGATTCCAGCAGTGGCGAGGGACCGATAGAGAAGGTGCTCCGGCCGCATCGTCGGCAAGGGCGCCTCGCGGCGCTGCGCAGGCAGACTCGGCGCCAGCGTCAACAGTTCCGGCTGCGGTGCCGTGTCCCAAGCCCTACGGTCGTCCGGCGAGCTCTTGGGGGGCTCGAGGCGGTCATCGATAGGTGCAGGGCGCTCGGCAGGCGAAGGGCGCTGAGCGGGCGAAGGAACCCCTAGCTTCTCACCGTCTCGGATCCTCTTGCGTTCTCTTGCCGCCCATTCCGTGGCGCCTCGGGCAAAATCACAGAGTTCCATGAACGCGGCGTTCTCCTGGAACCCCATTCGGTCCGTCTTCGGAATGAGAAATCCATCCGGGTCATCGACCGACACACGCCCAATGCTGTTGTTGGTGGAGGGGCGAAGTTGTGGGTTACGAGCCCTCAAGAGGTTCAGGTCTAGCCAATCGAAGCCCGGATCGCCATAAGGGTGCACACGCAGGCCTCGGTGAAAGAGGTGAACACCACCGACAACCTTGAGCCACGGACGCAGAGAAGTGAACTGGTTCTTCGAGCCACGAAGTTCGAACGAACGCTTGTCCAGCAGGAACATCCACAGCTCGAAGGACGCCGCTGGCGCCTGATACCTCAGAGGGGGCTGGAGTCGCCCCCCGCGGCTATCCGGCGCGACGTCGACGTGCTCCCCTCGGGTGATTACGCGGCCTTTCCAGTCGTAGAGGACGGTACTGGCGTATCCCTCTTCGTCGAGATTGGCTTCGAGCTTGTATTCATACTCGTCGAAGAAACTTCGATTTACTGCGTCCGAGACCCTATCGAACTGGGGCGCAATGAGCGTTGCGGTGAAACCTGTGTCCTCGTCATTGAAGAACCCCGTGACCAGGCGCATGGCACGGGCAAGCCGATCCATCTGCTCTTTCTCGAAGCCCTGCCGCAGCTGGCGAACGGTCAACGAGGTGCCAGGCTTCTTCGATGTTGTCTGCGTGACAACCGTGAGCTCGACCTCTTCGACCGAGCCAACCGAGTCGTAGTCAGACCAGTCGATGACGAGCCTGTGCTCCACGCCGGGCTCGCTACGCGGGCGGGACAGCAGCTCCACCCGGCGGCCAAGGCGCAGTGCCGCCAGGCGACCCAGCCCCTTCTCACCGATGCGACGACGCTTGGAGTGGCTGTCCGTTGCACCAGACTTCTGCGACCTCCCGATGAGGAGGAAGCCCTCGCGGATGTCCTCGGCCGTCATGCCGTCGCCATCATCTTCAACCACAAGGGTGCCGCCGGCTTGGGTTGCGTTGTGGAGCTGAACGATGGCCTTCGTCGCATCCGCGTCATAGGCGTTGCGGACAAGTTCAATCACCCCGAGGTCGGGGTGCGGGATCAGCTCCTCCCCCAGGCGGATCAGGATCTCCGGCGCAAAGCGCAGATGCGTGTTCAAGCGTCCTCCTTCGGGCCCGATCCGCCCGCGTCACAAGATCCCAGGTGCCACGCAGCGTAGCCACGCCCAAGCACGGCGCAGGCCGATTGGCCGGATAATCTCGCTGCCAAGCAGCACACTTGGCCGGTTCTGACCCATTACCGACACAGGGACCACGGCCGTCAGGCCATCACATGCAGTTCGGGGACTCATGGAAGCCGAGAGCGCCCAGCCTCTCAGCTGGGGTGGAACGCTGTCGCCGGCCACCTCCCGGCTGCCCTGTCCGGCTTTGCATCAGCACAGGCCAGGTGCACGGCGACCAATATCGGCCTGTATACTCAGCCGACGAAAGCGCTTCTACGCCAGGAAGCGCTCACCAGATTTTCGGTGACCATAGCGGCGAGAAAACGCCCGGTAACATTTCGAACCCGGAAGCTAAGCTTGCCAGCGCCGATGGTACTGCGAGGGGGACCTCGTGGGAGAGTAGGTCGTCGCCGAATTAAACCTGAAGGGGCCGTTCCGCAATTTTGCGGAACGGCCCCTTACTTTGTGCCGATCTTAGCTGTACGGACCCAGGAAGCGTTCACCGTTAAAGTGAATCAGGTGTGTGGGGTTATCTGCGCACCAGACGTCCGTCTCCCAAGCGATTTCCTTGAGGTACTTACGCAGTTCAGCACGCGACGGCAGTGCAGAGATGAAGACGAGGCCGGCCGATGATCCTCGGAACAGCTCACTGAGCTCCCTGTGCCTTTTGGCGTCGACCGGGCCGTGGGAAGACGCCGCTTCAATCAAGACGAGCCAGTTCCGATCCCGGAGAAATACCACAACGTCTGGCATCTTTCCATGCGAATCGACCTCGATGCCGAGCTCCGCGAGTGAATCTTCTTCGAACCACGCCAATTTTTTGTCGGCATCACCAACATAGAGCACCTCACCGTTGGGCGTGTACCGCTCGCAGAACTCGTCTATGATCTGCACGATCAAGGTGTTCTGACCACCTGGACTGAGGTCAATCTTCTTTCCCCCAGGAAGCTGAACCGGGATCCTGTTCATCTCCCGCTCCCGCGCGTACAACGCCTGAAGACCGGGGCGCTCTGCAAGGTACTCGGCAAGCTGCTCATCGAATCCATCCTGCCCGAACGATGTAATGAGGTCATGGGCAGCGGGCTCTATCTGGTAGCACCACTTCGGCGAATTCACCGGCCGGTCCGGCTGATCGGGATTCTGCACAACGAGGCCCGCGTCGACGAACTGGTGCAGCGTGAACCGGCGGATCGTCTCGCGGCTGTTTGCAGCGTAATCCTTCTCATAGAAGTCGCGCAGCCACTGCATGATCTGCACAGTCCGAAGCATGGACCTTTCAGCTTGCGTCCAGTCCTGATCAGGGCCGAGTTCCAGAAGAGCTAGGAGCACATAGGCCGAGCGCTCATTGGAACGCTCCGAGTCGAAACCAAGAAGCTGGAGAAGCCTACGGGCCTCCGTAAGCTTATTTTCACGCGCGCCTCCATCAAATTCAATGACGGTCTGCTTAGTCATTTAGTTTTCAGCCTCCGCTTTCTCGATATTCCGCTCTACGACTTCGTCGATCTTTTCCTGCCCCAGCCAGACATCACTGTCCCAACCCCGCCCCATTTCGGAGAGCTGCTTTCGGCTTGGATAGCGAAGGTTTCGCAGGTCTGTAGCATTTACCTGAGTGTGGCCACTGAACCGTCGAATGAACCGGTCCAGCAGCGTAGAATTCAGCCACAAGCAGAGGCCCCTCGCAACGTCTTCTGACAAGCCTTCGCCAGCCTCATGGAAGACATTCACATGGTTCTCGAACCCAATTCGGTCGCAAGGAACCTGGCTCGGATCGAATACGGCAGCCACGACGCGACGCTTCTCCTCTTTGGAGGATAGGCGTTTCACTACGACATAATAACCGCGGGGGAACGTCATCTTCTCGGTTTCCCCGTTTAGCATGATGGCGTTGTTCTTTTTCGCCCCCGGAACGGGCCAAGAAATGCCGCCCTCGCGCATATGCAAGGGATAGATCAAAGGAACAGACCCAAGGACGGGGTCAGGCCGGAGGTGTTCCCTGCTACGGAAGTCAACTACACGGCCGGTAGAGACCTGACAGTGAAGGTCAGCAAGGGCAGCCGGCAGGCTGGCATGGGCCTGCGCAAGCTGCGTGTCCTCTTCGTCAGCACTGATGTGAATGAAGAATTCTCGATCCTCCGGGTGCACCATTTCCGCATAACGAACACTGCGACTTCGAATCTCACTCGAGTAGCTCTTGCTGGTCGACACCGTTACCGGGCCGCGGCCACTTGCATCGGTTCGCGTCGCAGAGAAGATGACGTTCTCTTGCAGAACATCAGTGTCGGCGAAGACCTTATTGCGAGCTTCGAATACATGCACATGGTCGAGGTGCATTCGGTCCAGGAAATACTTCCGGAACGGCCGGAAGTAGGGTCCATTAGCAAAGCTCCTAGGCGTGATCGCCACCAGCTGGCCGCCAGGCGCCAGCAGGTGGACACCAAGTGCCATGAAGGCCGAGTAAAGATTCGACGTCTCAGTACATTTCTCGGTGACCGCCCTGCGCTCTCGCGAGTTTGCAGCCAGTTTCTTGTAGGGCGGATTCATGATCACCAGGTCGAAGCGTTCTCGCGTCTCGGCGAACAAGCCATCGTCCTCGGTCGCCCACGCGATGAAGTCGCCAGGTACGAGGTTCACCTCGACGGAACCGCCGACTGCTTCCGCTGTGCTGACGCAGTCGGCGAGCGTGGCAGCCAGAGTCTCATGCAGCTGCGGATCCACCTCGCATGCCGTGACAGAGATGCGCGACCGCGGTTGCTCGTGCAAGATCCGCATGACAAGGGATGCCGTGAGGGAGCCGGCGCCAGCACCAGGATCCAGAACGCGGATCGTCTCAGACGCTTCCAACCTGGCGAGGGAAGCAATGAAGTCCGCGGCAGGGGCAGGGGTGAAGTACTGACCGAGCTTCGCACGCTGCTTAGCGTCCAACGCCTCGGACGATTCCTGCCTACGCGCTTCCGTGCGGATCACAAGATCCGTTACCGCTGCTGGTGCTCCTGTTGCCATAGACACAGCCTAGCCAGCTGTGGCTCCAGTCCTGCTTGCCTGTGGATAACACGGCTGGCGTTCGTGGTGAGCCACGGGCAGCGGGTTACGAGCCGAACGGCTATCGAAGGTCATCGCCAACCATGGGCCAGGTGATGGTGCAGGTGGGGCCAAGACGAAGGCGTGATTCGGCCAGGTCGCGTACCAGTGCCGTGATTCCGTTGCGGGAGATTTATATGGTCCCTATCCTCGTGGGCAACGCGAAGACGGAGACCAGTAGCTGAGGATCACGCGACCAGGGAGAGCCGCCGGTAGCTGGGAAGGCGGACTCCCGCCCGAGGTGAAGACCCTCCTGAGCGCGGGGAGGAACGGCCACCTGGTCCAATGCCCCGCCGGTTCGTCCCCGTCACAGGGCTGAATGGGGCTGTTGCCCCCGGGTGGCCGCGAAAGTGCGGTGGTACCGCGAGTTCCCTTCTCGCCCGCACTCCCAAGGGATCACGACGACGCCCCTGGAGGGCTGCGATGATCCACACTACGAGCCGCGTTCTGACCTCTGACCTACGCGGTCACATCAACCAGACCGTCTCCGTGTCCGGCTGGGTGAACACACTCCGGCTGCAGCGCAAGATGCAGTTCGTGATCCTGCGCGACCACTCCGGCATGGTCCATGTGACCCACAAGCGCGACGGCGGCCCGCTGGAGGCTGTCCTCGAGTCCCTCACACCGGAGTCCGCCGTACGGATCACGGGGCGCGTCGTGGATGCGCCCCAGGTCAAGCTCGGCGGCCTGGAGCTCGTCCCCGAGTCGGTCCAGGTGCTGAACCTGGCGGAGCCGCCGTCGCCGATCGACGAGCACACCGGGCCCGAGGCCCGGCTGGACTGGCGCTTCCTCGACGTCCGCAAGCGGGAGACCGCACAGCTCGTGTTCGCCGTGCAGACGACCCTGGAGCAGGGGCTGCGCGAGCACGCCATGGAGTACGGCTGCACGGAGATGCACACCCCGAAGCTGATGCGGACCGCCTCGGAGTCCGGGGCGGAGGTGTTCAGGCTCAGGTACTTCGACCGCTTGGCGTACCTGGCGCAGTCGCCGCAGTTCTACAAGCAGATGGCGGTGGCCGCCGGCATCGACCGGGTCTTCGAGATCGGGCCGGTCTTCCGGGCCGAGCCGTCGTTCACCTCCCGGCACGCGACCGAGTTCACCGGTGTGGACGTGGAGCTGTCGTGGATCGACGACGTCGAGGAGGTAATGGCCTTCAAGGAGCAGATGGTCGCCCACCCCATCGGCAAGGTCACCGACGTGCACGGGGAGCAGATCCGGGAGGTCTTCGGGGTCGAGGTGACGGTGCCGGAGACGCCGTTCCCGCGGATCACGATGGCCAAGGCGCAGGAGGTCCTGCGGGCCGGCGGGTGGGACCCGGAGGGCGTGAAGGAGGACCTGGACCCGGACGGTGAGCGTCGAATCGCCGCGCACATGAAGGAGCAGACCGGGCACGAGTTCGCGTTCATCACGCACTACCCGGCGAGCATCCGGCCCTTCTACCACATGCGCCCTGCGGACCGGGCGGACCTGACGCTCAGCTTCGACCTGCTGTGGAAGGGCCTGGAGGTCACCACTGGCGCCCAGCGCGAGCACCGCTCCGACGTCCTGCTGAAGCAGGCGGAGGAGAAGGGCATGAGCACCGAGCCCATGCAGGTCTACCTGAACATCTTCCGCTTCGGCTGCCCGCCCCACGGCGGCCTCGGCGCCGGCCTCGGGCGAATTCTGATGGTCATGCTTGGTCTGGACTCCATCCGCGAGGCGGCCTTCCTGTTCCGCGGACCGAACCGTCTCACGCCCTGACTGCGCCATGCACACTGCTGCCCTCGCCGCGGTTGCAGATCGAAGGTCGAGCAGGAACTTGTGTGCGCGGATCCCCCAGAGGGCCACTTCGTTGGACGCGCGCCTATCTGGATCGGTCTGATTCAGTCAGATCCGCGCACGACTTCAACGAGCCATCTCCGCAAGACATAGGATGATGCGTCTGGGAGACCTTCGTCCCAGTCAATGGCTGTGGTAGGACGCTGAGGCAGCTCGTGGCTGACCCTCGGTGCAAGGGAACGGAGCGGCTGAGAACGGTGCACATGCACAGCTTCACCGTGTGTGGATTCCGGTCCCTAGAGGATGTACGCGACATCCCCGTGAGCACACCGACCATCCTCGCCGGACAGAACGACGGCGGTAAGAGCGCCGTGCTCGCTGCTCTCGCATTCCTCGTGGGGAACGAACAACTGGCCGAGGACGACCGCACGTACGCGCTGGCTCCTTCCGCCAATGCGGAGGATATGGCATCCCTGTCACGGTGCTCGACTACCTGGGTGGAAGGGCTGTTTACTCTCGACGCTTGGGAGCAAGAAGAGTTCGGCCTTCCCGCGGAGCTGTGTGTACGGAGACGCTCCACTGCTGACGAGGCCCCCGTCCTGGAATGCTGGGCGCCACTGGCGGACGATGATCGACTACGCGACCCCTCCAAGCTGTCCCTTGCAGAGGTCAGGACGCTGGCCAAGGAAGTCCTGCCCGACCTGACGTCCATCAAGCGCGGCGACATCGAGCCGATGTTGCGCAAGTACGGCATGGCGCACGCCTCGACGGCGGCGTGGATTCCCGCTCCGAAGGGTATGGACCGCAGGCTGCCCCGACTCATGCCGTTCGATGGGAAGACGGCTGATCCTGACGGTGCCGTCAAGACGGCACTGATGGGGCGCTTTCAGGCCCACATGGCCGACCCCACGCTGCAGGGAAGTCTGCAGACGATCGAAGACGGCATCAAGGACCGACTCCAGAACGACGCCAAGTCCCTGTGCGAGCACATTCAGAGCCGCTGCGATGACTTGGCTGAGGTGTACGTCGAGCCCGAGGTCTCCTTCACCCATAGCCTCCGGGGCACTCCGCTACGCATCGCGCGCACCAAGGGTGAAGCCGTCGGCCTCAACCGCTCTGGTCTAGGTAGCGGTCGCCGCATCTCTCTTGCGATCTGGGAGTGGAACAGCCAGCTACTCGCGCAAGAGGAGCTCGGCGACGTCGACCACACGGCCGAGCCGGACTCTGTCGAGGATGCCCCACCGCCAGTGCAAACGATCGTGATCTACGACGAGCCAGACACGCACCTCGACTATGGCCACCAGCGCAAGATCATGCAGCTGATCAGGGATCAGAGTGCCCTGCCTCATGTCAACGTCATCGTGGCCACCCACTCTATGAATCTGATCGACGGCGTCGACATCGCCGATGTCGTCCACCTGCGGTTGGAAAACGGGCGAACACTGATAGAGCGGCTGGGGACTGACGCCCACGACGAAATTGACGGCCATCTGGGGCGCATTGCAGCAGCGGTGGGCTTGCGCAACTCCGTACTCCTGCATGAGCGCTGCTTCTTGGCCGTCGAGGGCGAGACCGAGCAACGGGTGATCCCCATGTTGTTCGGGCTGTCCGAGGGGCAGTCCCTGCAGTCGGCTGGCGTCGCTCTATGGGCGTGTTTCAACAACGAGGGGGCACTGCATCTGGCCCGCTACCTGGTCGAGCACGAGCGCTCCGTGATGCTCATGGTGGATGCCGACAGCCGCAACTTGCCGAAGGGACTCTTCAAGGCGGCTCGTCTCCAACAGTTCTTCGGCAATGCCGTTGACGATGTGGTCCGCTTCGTCGGCGAACCGGAGTCGTTCAACGAGTTGGAGGAACTGTTCTCGGACGACCTGTGGACCACAGCCGCGAATGACCTCTGGCCGAAGGACGAGCCCTGGACAGCGAGCGACTTCGCAGCTCAACGTCCCGGTCAGAAGTTCAGCAAAGAGGTGCTGAACATGCTTCGCCAGGGAAGCCTCAATGGGCCCAGCGGAAAGCCCGACATGATGTTCGAGCTGGTGACTACGCTGACCAGCCCGGATCAGGTCCCTGCACAGCTGCGAGAGATCTTTAGCGAGGTCAGAAAGCTGGCCGCAGGCTAAAGGCGCGTAACACCACCCTAGCCTCGCCAGTCTTGCGCTTCCGCCGTGCGAGCATGCGCTCCTTCCGCTGCTCCAACGTCGGAGGCTCCCACTTGTGCCACCCCACCGGCGGCTTCCACCGCTGTGCGTGCTCCCGCGCCTCTATCCCGCACCAGCGACAGCCACCCGGAGCAGGAATGCGCTGGTCAGAGGCATTTTGCTCGTCAGTCATGAGTCTCCCTCTCCAAAAGGGATTCTTCCCCATGGCACTGACATCACCCCCGCTTCCAGACGGCCCATTTCGCCCTAAATGTAATAAAATGCGCTAGCCGCTCACGGGCTCTGGGTGTGGCCCCATGGGCGCTGCATCGTTACGGCCTGGTTCCTGCAAGGAGAGGGCCTGCAAGATCATCCCGGATGGTGCCGAGCAGATTGGGGCTATCAGCCGGAAGATCCCTACCTGGGCCCTGCCGTCGGCGACACTCCGTGTTCCAGGTAGGCAGTCACACCGCGAGCACGGGCCTCGACGCCAGCCGTGGTACGGCGGACGAGGCGAGGGATCGTGAGTTCTGCCAGCCCCCCTGCTTCGTAGAAGGCGTAGCCGCGGAGCTCGTCAGCCTGGAGTTCGATGTGCCGGCACTCATCCACGGTGAGGCGGCCCCCCTCGAAGAGATAGAGAACCTTGTCGCCCTCCCCTGGATTCGGCGCCCAGTCCACGACGAGCAGGCGGCCGATGGCGGGCTTGATGCCGAGCTCTTCGTGGACTTCGCGCACACAGGCTTGCAAGGGAGATTCCCGCGCTCGACGTAGCCGCCGGGGATTTCGCGGTAGTCCTTGTACGAGGTTCAACGAGCAGGATCCAGTCGGCGTCGTCGAAGAAGAGCGCACCGGCTGCCATGCGCGGGTGGGCCGTCTTCGCTTCGTGCTCGTTCTCGCTCACGGGACGGACTGCAACCGGCGACCGCCAACTGCCCCGTGCCTGCGCCTGCGCCTGCGCCTGCGCCACTAAATCCAGGATGGCGAAGCTAATGGGTCCTCATGACACAACACGATTTCGATGCTGGATACGAGGACGAAGACGAGGACGACATCCCCGAGTGGGCTGACCACGTCGTGGCCACTGTGGCCGCTGAGGTCCGACGCCGAAGGAAGGAGTTGCGTATGAGCGCCCAGGACCTCGCCGACCGGTGCGAGAAGATCAGCCACCCGATCCCCGCAACGTCATCGCCAATATGGAATCCGGTCGCCGCGCCAACCTGCCCCTGGTCGACGTCATGGTCCTGGCCAAGGCACTGCACACGAACCCGATCTGCCTCACCTACCCGATCGGTTACGTCGCCGAGGTCCAGCGGCTCCCGTACGAGCACCGAATTGCTCGGTGGGAGGCCATGTGCTGGTTCATCGCTCAGGACAGCGACTCCCTGGCCGACCGCGACATGCTCCGCTACCAGCGCGAGCACATCGAGGCCCTCGGCGAGGCGCGCTCCGCGATGGCCAGCGAGAGCTACGCACGGTACGCCGTCGAGCAGGCGACCAGTGCCACAGAACGGGCCGAGGCCCTGCGCGACCAGGCCACCTGCCTGGAGCGCATCGATAAGGCCAAGCAACGCCTCCGCGTAGCCCGCTCCTTCATCCGCCGTGGCCGCGGCCTCCTCCCCGACCTGCCAGCCGAACTCGCCGACGTAGTCCCACCCGAACCCGGCAGCAATGCCAACACCACTGAGAAGAATGGTCTTTGAAGGGCTCCACCTACCGCCACTGTTCCTGCCGCGGCCCCAAGACCGGCAAGAAACTCGGCACCTCCTGCCCCAAGCGCAACAGCAGGAACCACTTGCACCTACTCGATACGCCAGGAGCTGCCCCCCGCGTAAGAACGGCGGCCGCAGGTCCTTCGCCCGTGGCGGCTTCGACAGCCGCAAGGCAGCCCAGGCCGACCTCGATCACGTCCGCGCCCTCCTCGGCCTGGCCGAGTCGGACGACCCCGAGGGCACGGAGCTGATCGCCGCCATGCTGACGGCAGTCAGCAGCGAGAAGACTCCCCTGCCCGACGTCGAGGAGACGAGGCGGCGCCTCAACGCCGGCCAAGACATCGGCAGCCTCGCCGTGAGCGAATGGCTCGACCGGTGGCTGGCGGGCAAGCGCAAACGCAAGTCCGGCCTGAACCGCTACGAGACCGACATCCGCGTGCACCTCAAGCCACGCATCGGAGGCCGACGCCTCGACCGGCTGCGCGTCAGCCACCTCAGCGAGATGTTCACGGACATCCGCGAGGCCAACGCCCAGATCCTGGAGCAGAACGATCAACGGCGAGCCGCGATCGACGAGTTGGCGACCGTGCCGTGGAAGGGCGTGGACAAACGCGCCCGCCGCAAGGCCATGAAGGCGGCGATCGACGAGACGCCGCCGTTCCGCCGCATCACCGGCCCTGCCACACGCCAGCACGTCAAGGCAACCCTCCGTGCGGCCCTGAACGACGCGATCGGGCAGCAGATCATCACGTTCAACCCGGCCGCCCATGTCGAGATCGATCCCGTGCGCAAGCCGAAGGCGCTCGTGTGGACGGACGAGCGGGTCGCCAAATGGGAACAGACGGGCGAGAAGCCGTCGCCCGTGATGGTCTGGACGCCCCAGCAGACCGGCGCCGTCCTCGACTTCGTCGCCGAGGGCCGACTGTACGCGATGTGGCACGTGATCGCCTTCCGCAGCCTGCGCCGTGGAGAGGCGTGCGGACAGCCGTGGTCGGAGACGAACCTCGACACCCACTTCAGTGACACCCGCATCACGCGGGACATTTACCAGAGCGCCCTGCCCCAGGTCGGCAAGAACGCCGCCGAGGCGACGGCGAAGCTGGTCCCGCTTCAGCGCAAGGCCGAGGCGGAGAAGGCAGCCCGCAAGGCGGCGAAGAAGGCGAAGGCCGAGAAGGCCCGCAAGGGCGACGCCAGTAAGCCGAAGAACAAGGCGAAAGCCCAGGCCCAGGCCAAGAAGAAGGCCAAGCGCCAGAAGCCCGAGAAGTAGGTCCTGGCGGCGCTCCGCTCACGCATCGCTCCCGCAAGCTGTCCTCGGGATGTCCCCGTCGCGCGGCTCGGCATGCCCAGGCAACAGAAAACCCCAGGTCACGGGCAATATGACTTGGGGTTTCTCTGAGCCGCCTTCGGGATTCGAACCCGAGACCTACGCATTACGAGCTCAAGATCCGAAATGTCGGGTGGGTTCACAGGGTGCCGCCATATGCCAATACATGCAGGTCAGAGGCTCGTGGCGGCACTCCTGATGCCGACCGATGGCGGACAGTCCAGAGCAGTCCGGGCACGCAATGGGCACGCAGCGGGCACGCGTCAGGCGCCGCCCACCTGGGGATTTGCGGCATCAAGCACGAAGGGCCGCACGGTCGTCCGCGCGGCCCTTCCTCCAGTGTTTTCGATCACTCGCCCCCCTCAACATCGGCCTCGGGCGACCGCCGCTGGGGTGCTAGCCCGTTCAGGACGCGCTCAAGGGCGACCGCGCCGGCAGCGGTGATGTGCCGGTCATCGATCGCAATGCGCAGCGCGTCAGCAGTCGCCTGAGCGACTGCCGGTATTCCGTTGTCGAGTCGGGTACGGGTGACGGAGATCAAGATGCCCCCTCGCGGCATGACTGGACCCTGCTCGAACACATGTCCGAGCAGGAGCCCAACCACACTACTCCGAGGCAAGTGTGCAGGTCACGCGCTTACGTGCGGGCGTGATCTTAATCTGACTGTGTTTCAGACTTACCACTGCTTGACCAGCGGGTAAGTAGCTCTTGAACTTTCGGCATGTCCTCGGGGGTCATCCCGGGCACGTGAGCGACGACGACGCCAACCTTCGGGGTGCTGACGTCGAGAGGGTCACCTGCCATGAGGCCGATGTACTGCTGCGCGGCGGCGATCTGCACCTCCCTCTCTGGCTTACCGACAGCGGCAGCGACCGCCCGCACGAGAGCGGGATGGATCTTCACCTGCTGCTCGTTGGCGATCTTCCACAGGGTCGTATGCGACGCCTTGTAGTCGGTCTTTGGATCTAGGGCGCGCTCTGCGAGCTTGCGCCACGTTGTCCCGTCGGCTGTTGCTTGGCGCACCAAGTCGCCGAACGGGGCGCCAGACTCCCACACGGGTTCTCATCTCCGTTCTTGTCGCGAAACGCAAACAGCCTCATTCAAGCAGCCAAAAGCCTCTATCGCACCTGGAAGAACGTCGTTGACGTGCCGTAACGGGAGACTTACGGTGATCTTGTTCCGAAACAGAAACAGGCAATCAGGCCGGATCTGCGCGCTTGCAGACCCTTCCGTTTCTATTCGCATACAGGCCGAAGGGGGAGGCATGGGCACCAGCGTCGTCGAGTTCATCGGACCGCCGCCGGTACAGAAGGACACCAAGCACACCCGCATCGCAAGAGAGCTGCGAGCCCACCCGAACACGTGGGGCGTGGTCCAGCGTGCGGCAAGTACCACCCGCGCCGCGGCGGCAGCGCAAGCCATCCGTAAGGCCAAGCTCGCTGCGTACGCCCCGGCCGGCGCGTTCGAGGCGGTGTCCCGCACGGTCGTTGAGGGCGGCGTCGCCGAGTACCGCGTGTACGCCCGGTTCGTCGGGGGTGCCCGGTGACGAGTGCTGCGACCGTGACGCCCACGGGGGTTGTTGTCGCCCCGTCAGCCATCGACCGTGAGCAGTGGCTCGCCGTCCGTCGTAGGGGCATCGGGGGCTCGGACGTCGCCGCGGTGCTCGGCATGAGCCGGTACACGTCGCCGCACGAGGTCTACCTCGACAAGCGCGGCGAGTTGCCACTCGACCGCCCGCAGCACCCGGACCTCGCCGAGGCCGCTTTCTGGGGGCACGCTCACGAGCCGACGATCGCGAAGGTGTTCGCGGAGCGCACCGGCCTCGGCGTCGTCGAGGGCCCGGGAACGCTCGCGCATGTCGAGCGTCGGTGGATGCTCGCCAACGTCGACCGGTACGTGCTCGACGAGCGGGGACATCCGTCCAGCCTGCTGGAGATCAAGACCCGGTCCGCCTATCAGCTCGCCGAGTGGCTGCTCGGCGTTCCAGACGGGCCGGCGCTTCAAACGCACTGGTACCTCGCCGTCACCGGCTACCAGCACGCGCACGTCGCTGCGCTGCTCGGCGGTAACCGCCTGGTCGTGCACCGCGTCGAGCGCGACGAGGCCCTCGTCGAGCAACTCATCGAGCTCGTCGGGGAGTTCTGGCAGGGCGTGCTCGACGGCATCCCGCCGGCGGTCGACGGTTCCGAGGCCACCGAGGAGCTGCTCGGCCACCTCTACAAGGTCAGGGCCGACGCTGTGACGGTCGCTGATCCGGCCGAGGTGCTCCCGCTGTTGGAGCGCCGGCGCGAGCTCAAGGCCCGCGAGCAGCGGACCGTCGACGAGTTGCGCGAGGTCGACAACCGGCTGAAGGCGACCGCCGGCGAGGCCGAGGTCGTCAAGGTCCAGGGCCGCACCGCCTACACCTACCGGCAGAACGGCCCGCTCTCGCAGAAACGCTTCACCGCCGCGCATCCGGACCTCGCGCAGCAGTACACGCACCGCGTCGACGCGCTCGACACCAAGAGCCTCGCCACCGAGCGACCCGACGAGTTCCGGGCGCACCGCGCCCGACGCCTCGTCGTTTCGAAGGAGAACGCCGCAGCATGAGTACGAACCTCGCCGAGCGCGTCGCCACCAAGCGCACCCGTTCCACCTCCCCCGCCGTCCCGCCCAACCGGCCCGCGCAGCCGGCCTCCCTCGTGCAGTTCGTGCAGCAGATGCGGCCGGAGATCGAGCGCGCCCTGCCGGCCCACCTCGGCGGCGCCGACCGCATCGCCCGCATTGCGCTGACCGAGCTGCGTCGGGTCGAGCACCTCGCCGAGTGCACCCGCGAGAGCTTCGCCGGCGCGCTGATGACCTGCGCGGCCCTGGGACTTGAGCCCGGCGGGGTCTCCGGCGAGGCGTATCTGCTGCCGTTCTGGTCGAAGAAGACGCGTTCGTACGAGGTGCAGCTCGTCATCGGCTATCAGGGAATGATTCGCCTGTTCTGGCAGCATCCGCTCGCCGCCGGCCTGGATACCCACACGGTGTACGAGGGCGACGAGTTCGCGTACGAGTACGGCCTCGACCCGGTGCTGCGCCACAAGCCGGCGCTCGGCTCGGCCAAGGGACCGGCGACGCACTACTACGCCGTTGCTCGCCTCACCAACGGCGGCAACGCGTTCGTCGTCCTGGACGTCGAGGACGTCGAGGCGATCCGCAAGCGCAGCAAGGCCAAGGATTTCGGTCCGTGGGCGACGGACTACGACGCGATGGCTCGCAAGACCTGCGTACGGCAACTGTTCAAGATGCTACCCAAGTCGGCCGAGTTGGCGCGTGCCGTGGCGCACGACGGGACCGTTCGGCGCGATCCCTCGCCCGAGGGGCTCGACGTGCCCGGCGACTACATCGAGGGCGAGATCATCGAGCAGCCGGCCGCCCAGGAAGGCGAGCAAGTCGAGGACATTCCTTCGCAGTTCACCGGGTAGCCCGAGACGGCCGAGCCGGGCAGTGCTCCGGACGCTATGTGATGCCCACTGGTAGCTCACCGACTGAGGGCGCTGTGCAGCTACTGGGCGCCGGCGTCCGGGTCCTCGCCCCTGTTTCTCCCCCGCTATTCAAGCTCGTCATCGCTGACGATCACCTTTACTCCGGCGATCACCTCTTCCACTGCATAGAAATATTTGTAATGACTGCCAGCCATGGAGCTTACAAACCGTCCGCCTCGACCCCTGTCGAACGGGCCTTCCGCTTCGAGGGTCAGCCCATTCAGTCGAGTGCCACTCGGATATTTCTCAATGCCGTTACCCAGATCGATCGGGATGAATTCCACACCTCGGGCACTTTCAGACTTTGAGTATTTCACTGCCCCGCCATTTTTTACGACCGAAGACTTGCTATTCATTTCCTACTCCTGGAGGTTTCTTGACCGCTGCGACAGAAACGTAAATGAATCTATCGACTTCCCGGGCGGAGTGCCCCGCAAATGACCCCGGCAATGCAGTGTTCACCCGATGAGCGCAGCGCCGTACAGACGTACGCCGCGCCGTCGACGGCATCCGTCGCTACCTCACTGGCTACTGCTTCCCGCTCTACACCCCCCTGCCGCCCTCACCGGACGGCCCACCCCCGTCCGCGCCCAGGAAGGAGCCGACCCCGTGACCTGGTTCAAGATCGATGACAGCGCGCACATGCACCCGAAGGTGATCGCCGCGGGTAACGCTGCTCTGGGTCTGTGGCTGCGGTGCGGCGCCTACTCCGCCCAGCACCTCACCGAGGGCCACGTGCCGGCCGTGGTCGCCAAGCAGTACGGAACTGCCCCGCAGGCCGCCAAGTTGGTCAAGGTCGGGTTGTGGCACGAGCACGGTCACGGCTGCTCGCGCTGCGTCCAGCCGGCCGCTGGCGACTATGTGGTGCACGACTTCTTCGAGGCCGGTCGCAACGCCACCCGCGCGCAGGTCGAGGCCAATCGGAGCGCCGCCGCGGAGCGCAAGGCCAAGAGCCGCAGCCGCGGAAATGGGGAGCGAATCGGCGATGAATCGCGCGCGGATCGTGCGCGAAACGAGCGCGGATCGGCGCCGGATCGTGAGCGAAACGCACCCCAGTTTCGAGAGGAAACCGCAGGTCAAGAGGGGCTGTCACAGCGTGACCCTATGGAGGGTGTCACAGGCCCCCTAACCAACCCCAAGCCATACCCCTCTACTTCCTTCGGAAGTAGAGGGAAACAAGCTAGCTCGGGGGACAGCGACGGGCCTCGGATCGCAGAGCCTGTACGGCCCCTCGTCGACGCGATGACCGCCGCCGGCATGGTCGTCTCGTGGGAGCTCGCCCCCGCCGAGTGGGTCCTGCTGCAAGCCCTGATCGGGCGCTGCGGTGTGCCCGTCCTCGTCGACCACGCCGGGGGCGCCTGGCAGGCCGCACGCACCCGCCCCCGCAGCGCGCGCTACTTCCTCGCCGGATGGCGCTCCCTCCCCTCCATGCCCACCCGCACCCCCGACTCGACCGGGCCCGGTGCGACCGTCGTCGCCCTACGCAGTGCTGCCCGCCCCTCGACCACCGATCAGCGCGTGCGCGACGGACTCGACCTCGCCGCCCGACTCCGCGAACAGGAGAACGCCCAATGACACCCGCAGACGCCGCCGAACTGCTCACCCTGTGCGCCGCGTTCGACCGCAGGACCATCGGCGAAACCGACGCCCGCGCATGGGCCGCCGCACTCAACGGCGTGCCCCTCGACGCCGATACCCGCGAAGCCGTCGCCCGCCACTACGCCGAAACCGAGCAGTGGATCACTCCCGCCCACGTCCGCCGCATCCGCGTCCGCATACGCGAGGACCGCATCGGCGCCGCCCACCCCGTCTACAACGGCAACCCCAACGAGACCGGCGCCCAGTTCGCCGAGCACCGTCGCGCCCAACTCGCCGCCGCGGCCGACGGCACCCTGCCCGCACGCACCATCACCCAGGCCATAGGCGCCGAGCCCTCGCACGAAGTCCTCGCCTTGGCCGCCGGTGTCGGCCGCGCCGTCGACGAGGACGAGCGCCCGTACATGCCGACCGATGTTGCCGATCAACTCGCCAAGCAGCGATACGGCGCCCGCCGCCGCGCCTTCCCCGAGCTCGAAGTCGACTGCCCGCACGAGACGTGCCGCGCCCGGCGGAACTCACGGTGCAAGGCGCCGAGCGGGCGTGAACTCCGCGATCACACCCACGACAAGCGACAGCGCACCTACACCGAGCACGTGTCCCACGTGATGTGCCAACCACCCGCCCCGCGCACCGCCCGAGCCCGTCACACCGCAGGAGGCCGCCGGTGATCCCCTACGCCGCACGCGCCCTCATCGCCGCCCACCTCACGGACGAACTCGACGTGCACCCGCACCTCGCGACCCTCACCACCGCAGCACTCGCCGACCGCCTCGCCGCCGACGGATGGCACATCACCAGCACACCGCCCGCGCGACCGGTCGCGCCTCGCGCGCGGGAGGCCGGCCGGACCCGTCGGGGTCTTGCCCGTCGCCTGCTCCCCCGCCGTACCCGGACGAACGGAGACGCCACCTCATGAGCCGCAGCACCCGAGCCGCCGACCGGGAGCTCGGCCGCACCCGCCGCCGCGCGTCCCTCGCCGTCCTGCTTGCCCGCGCCGAGCGGCTGCTGCCCTCCGAGGCCGACCTGCTGCGCGCCATGGTCGGTGCCGAGATCGCCGAGGGTGACCGAGCGCGGCGCACCGCCGTCGGCTACACAGCGGCTGTCCGTCGACTGCACGCCAGGGTCGAGGCCGCCGAGCAGGCGATCGTCGAGGCCGAGGCCGACCGCGACCGGGCGCAGCAGGCGCTCGCCACCATCACCGCCCACTGAACGACTGAGGGGGATCACCTATGACCAGCGCCGCTATTGCCCGCCGCGAGACCGTCGAGGCGCTGCGCACCATCCGGGAACACTGGGGCGAGCTGCTGCTCACGATCGAGACGCCGCCGGCGGACGTGTGGCCCCCGCGGCAGCTCGCGCACACCATGCGCGACGACGAGCTGCTCGTCGAGGACCGGGCGCCGTTGGTGCTGCGCGAGCACCCCGCCCCACTGAACGTGACCGCGCTCGACGCCGGCCTCGACATCGAGCGCCAGGTGTTCGACCTCGCCGACACTCTCGCCGCCACCGTCCAGCACGCCACCCTCGACGACCCGCGCAGGTGGGGCTACCGCAGCCCCACCTCGCCGGGCAGCAGAGGGCACGGCCTTCACTGGGCATGTGTGTGGATCGAGGGGCGCCTGCTCGACGAGGACACCGAGCCCGAGCAGCAGCTCGACGGCACCCTCGCCGCGGCACCGTTCGACGTCCTGCCCCCACGCCTGCTGCATGAGGCACGGCGCAGCGTCCGGGAGTGCGAGGGTCGTCTACTGCGCACGCTCGCCCTCGATGAGCGCACTACCCCGGTTCCCGACCGGCCGTGCCCCTGGTGCGCTGGCCTGCTGGTGCTGCACACCGGACCCGAGCAGGGGCCGGCCGTGACCTGCTCGACCGGGCCGGCCTGCCCTGCCCCCGTCGTGCTCGACGGGCGGGGCCGGCGGGTGTGGGAGTGGGGCGACCTGTCCGACCTCGTCGCCGCCCTCGCCGCTGCGGGACATCTGGGGGACCTTCCCCTAGCGGCATGACAGCAGGCCGGCCCGCAATCTCGGGGCCGGCCTGCTATTTGCCCTTGAGGATCTGATCCACGCGCGGCGTGGACTTGCCGATCAGTTCGCCAATCTTGCGAAGAGAGAGCTTCCGGTCGCGCAGCTCTTGTAGCGCGGCACCGCGCACGGCCTTGACCCGCTTCACGGCGTCCGGCAGCAGATCCTCGGCGAGGAGCTGCGCCGTGAGTTCGCGCTCGACAGGGTCGGGGATGCCGTCGAGGTAGGCGAGCGCGGCGTCGAGGTGCTCCGCCATGTGCTCACGCAGGGCGGCGCGTGCCTGCTCAGCCGGGGGGGTCGTCTCGCTCATGGGAGCAGCCTACGCGGTCCCGAAGATTATTTTCTAGACCCCCTTGACACACTTTCTAGGCCCCCTATAAATTCTTGGTGTGCCGCCGGACTCCACCCGGCCCCACCACAACCAAGGGAGCAACCCCCATGGAAATCCGCACACTTGCCGAGCTCGCGAGCGTCACGTACGCCACCGTCGGCCGCGGAAAGCGCGTCCACTACTCGCCCCGCAACGACGACACGCTGTGCAGCCGCGAGGTTGGCGAGTACCTCAACATCTTGGAGGCTTCCGAACTGCTCGACGAGCGGGGGCACAAGATGTGCGCCACGTGCACCCGCGCTGCGCGGAAGCGCGCCGAGAACGCCGAGCAGCTCGCCGAGCAGGACCAGGAGCAGCCCACGCGCGATGAGCCGTCCGACACCTGGACGATCACAACCCGCGCCGGCGTCGAAATCGCCCGGGTCGAGGGGGCGACGGCCGAGGACATGACCCGCGCAGCCGAGGCCCTGCCCGAGGTGCGCGCCAACATCCAACGCGAGGGCGGATTCACGCGTCGCCGCCTGTACACGTCCGAGCTGACACCTGCGGGAACCCGGCAGGACTCGGCTGCGGTCGGGGCCGAACGGCAGCCGGCGGCCGAAATCGAGCGCCGCATCGTCGAGGGTGTCGTCGTCGAGCACGGCGGTACCGCCGAGGGCAGCCTGCCCCGGCACGCCCAGCACCCCGACGTCGTTGCCGCCCGCGCCGCCCTGCGCCCGTTGAAGCCCGCCATCCTGACCGACCGCACCGACACCAGCCGGGGCGCCGACGAGGTCGACACCAGCGTGCGCGGGTACATGCTCGACCCCCGCGGGCAGGGGCGCGTCGCCGCCTACTGGGTCGAGGGCGGACAGGACACGTTCCGAGGCGAGCCGCACGTCGTCGAACTGAACATCTTGCGGGACAAGTTCACCGAGGCCGGGTGGCGCGTCGAGCCGCGCAGCCTGCGGTGCGTGTTCGCATGGCGCCCGGCCGAGGGCGACGAGGACAAGACTGTCCGCCAAGCGGACGCCGCATGCCAGGAAGCAGGGCGCGCGCTCCGGGCCCGACGCCGGACCCAGCAGCGGCAGGCCGCCCCCGAGGCCGACGAGGTCGACGTCGCGGAGTCCCTCGACGCCGCGGGCACGTGGCGTAGCGGGTGGATAGCCACCGGGCAGCAGGCCGCCAATGATGTTCTGTTCAACCTAGGCGACGGTGCCGAGCAGGGCGCCCTCTTCGGCTGATGACCAACCGCCCGCCCCGGACTTAACCGAGGCGGGCGAGAAGTAGAACGGGCCCGCTTCGGCGACTCCACCGCCTCACGGGCCCTAGCCGTGGGCAGGAGCAAACCCCGCCCAAGGCTGCGGCCAGCCTATCCCGGGCATGCACCCGAACAGACTTGCGCCGTTACCAATTCGTGACCTAGAGTTGGAGGCGCCTCCGGCGTGCCCGGAAACCCCCCGACCACCGCCCCGCCACTCCCCCCCTGTGGCGGGGTGGTGTCATGCCAGGATGGGCGATCATGCCCGCTGGCCAGGGGAGAGCCACCATGAAACGCACCGCCACCGCCTTAACTGCCGTCGTGATCGCCGCCGCAAGCCTCACCGCGTGTGGAGGCGGCAAGGGCAGCGAGAGCAAGTCCCCGGAGAAGAGCACGCCGCCGGCCGCGGCGTCGAGCGCACCCGCCGCCCCGGCCACCCCGAGCAAGCCCCTTGCGAGCGCCGAGGCAAGAGGCGGCATCCCGCCCAAGCCGGACGCTGCCGTTCAGGCCGCCTACGTCCGCGCCCTGAACGCCATCGACCCCGCCATCGTGAACGGCAAGGAAGACCGTGCTGTGAGCCGCGGACGCGACACGTGCGGAACGATCCACTCGTTCCCCAGTGACCACGCCAAGCAGGTATCGCTCACGCAGCAACGATTCAGCGGTGCGAAGCAGTTCACCACCGCGCAGGCCGAGCAGATCCTCACCGCGGTGCAGACGCACCTCTGCCCGAAGCACTGACCCATCACGCCTGTACGGCCCGGCGGTGCTGCTGCCGGGCCGTTGCGTGCCCGGAGGTGATCAGCCGTGGCCGAGCCGATCACCAATACCGACCGCGAACAGGTCCGCCGGCTACACGCCGCAGGCAAGTCCCGTAACGCCATCGCCCGCGAGACCGGGCGCAGCGCCGCGACAGTCTCGAAGGTCGCCCGCGAGCTGGGGCTCGAATTCTCCGGCGGTGCCCGCGTGGCTGCTGCGACCGAGGCGCGCCGCGCCGATGCTGCCGCGCGGCGTGAGCTGCTCGCCGAGGAGTCCCTCGACGGCGCCCTGCGCCAAGTCGAGCGGACAACCGGCGCCGAGTCCGCACGCGACGCCCGCGACCACGCCACCGCCGCCCGCGCTCTTACCGAGGTGCACGCCCGCGTCGCCGAGCTCGCCCGTCACAGCAGGACCGGTAGCGCCGGAGGATCGATGCTCGACCGCCTCGCCGACGCCCTGCTCGGGCCGGCCGGAGGTGACGACAAGGGGGTGTAGTGGCCTCGCCCCCTCTGTCCGACAAGCAACTCTCGTCGGTCCGGGCATCGTTCGACTCCCGCATTTCTGTCTGGCACGGCAGCGTGCGGTCGGGCAAGACCATCGCGAGCCTGCTCGCGTTCCTGATCTCGATACGGCGGGCGCCGGCAACGGGCCTGATCCTGCTGTGCGGCCGATCGCTGCAAACGATCGAGAGGAACATTCTCGAACCGCTCGCCGATCCGGCGCTGTTCGGCCCGGACGTCACTGCGGAGGTACGGCACACCCGGGGCGCCACGACGGCGAACATCCTCGGCCGCACCGTCCACCTGATCGGTGCCTCGGACGCTCGGGCCGAGGGCCGCCTGCGCGGCGCAACGGCCTGCCTCGCCTACGTCGACGAGGCCACCCTCGTACCCGAGGGATTCTGGACGCAGCTACTCGCCCGCCTGAGCGTGCCTGGGGCGCGGCTGCTGGCCACCACGAACCCCGACGGGCCGCGGCACTGGCTCAAGGCGTCGTACCTCGACCGCGAGGCCGAACTCGACCTCGTCGGCTTTCACTTCCGCCTCGACGACAACCCCGCGTTGCCGCCCGCCTACGTTGCCGCGCTGTCCGCCGAGTATTCCGGCCTTTGGCGACGCCGCATGATCGACGGCGCGTGGGTGCTGGCCGAGGGGTCGATCTACGACATGTACGACGAGCAGCGGCACGTCGTCGATGCGTTGCCGGAGATGCGCCGGTACTGGCTCGGCATCGACTACGGCACGGCGAATCCTTTCTCCGCCGTGCTGCTCGGCCTCGGCCCCGACGACCGCCTGTACGCGGTCGCCGAGTGGCGGTACGACTCCCGAGCCGCCCGCCGACAGATGACCGACGCCCAGTACTCCGCCGCGGTCCGAGGATGGCTCGACGAGCTCGGCATCGTGCCCGAGTGGACGTTCGTCGACCCGTCGGCCGCCTCGTTTTCCACACAGTTGTGGACGGACGAGCACCCCGGCGTCGCCCGCGCCGACAACGCCGTGCTGGACGGCATCCGCAGCGTCTCGAACGTCCTCGACGCCGGCCTGCTGTACATCCACCGCTCGTGCGAGGGGCTGCTCACTGAACTCCCCGACTACTCATGGTCGGAGCAGGCCGCAGCGCGCGGCGAGGATCAGCCCGCCAAGGTCAACGATCACAGCGTCGACGCCCTGCGCTACGCCGTGCAGTCCACCGCCCACGAGTGGCGCCACCTGATCGCACAGCCCCAGTAGCCACACCACCACCGCCACACCCCGGACGCCCGGGGGGCGTGCCGTGGGTGCGCCTGCCCAAAGGGGGACATGCGATGCCGCGTAACCCGCGTAACGATGCCGATCGATTCCTCGACAAGGTGACCCCGACCGCCGGCGGCTGCTGGCAGTGGACAGGGTCGGTCAAGCCGTCCGGCTACGGGCAGTTCAGGGTCGGTGCTCGGATCCGGTCTGCGCACCGGGTCGCGTATGAACTCTGGCACGGGGAGATACCCGACGGGCTCGTGATCGACCACTTGTGCCACCGGCGGGACTGCGTCCGGCCTGATCACCTCGAAGCGGTAACCCAGCGGATCAACATCCGACGCGGCGTGAACATCGCTGCCCGGCGTGCCCGCCAAACCCACTGCTGTCGCGGACACGAATTCGATGCCGCCAATACGTACCGAGCGCCCAACGGCACGAGGAAGTGCCGACGGTGCCGTGCCATGGCGCAGAACCGCGCACGACATCGACGGGAGGTGGCCTGTGCCGCTTCCTGACGCTGATACCCCGTGGCCGCCGAAGCAGTTCGCCGGCATCTACCGCGATCTGCGCGTCGATGATGCGTGGTACTCGGGCGATCACAAGCGGCTCGCCGGGGTCTACCGCGACCAGCCGCGCCGCGAGGACGGCCGGCGCCGCCTGTGGGGGCGCCTGCGTCACCCGCAGCACGGCCGCCGCGACACCCGCCTTCACATCCCGCTCGCTGGCGACATCGCGACCACGTCCGCTGATCTTCTGTTCTCCGAGGCGCCTGTCTTCACCGTCGAGGACACCGCGACGCAGGACCGGCTCGGCGACATCGTCGAGGCTGGCGGCATCGCGAACACCTTGCTGGAAGCCGCGGAAGTCGCCGCGGCTCTTGGGGGCGTGTACCTACGCGCCACCTGGGATGCCTCGCTTGTCGCCCGGCCGATCCTCACCGCTGTGCACGCCGACGCCGCCGTGCCCGAATTCCGTTGGGGCACGCTCGTTGCCGTGACGTTCTGGCACGAGCTCGCTTCGGACAGCTCGACCGTGTGGCGCCACCTCGAACGCCACGAGGTAGGCCGCATCCTGCACGGGCTCTACCAGGGGACGCCGGATCGTCTCGGCGTGCGTGTCCCCCTCACCGAGCACCCCGAGGTCGCGCCGCTCGCCGATTCCCTCGACACCGAGGGCGACGGCATCGCAACCGGCATCGACGCCCTCACCGCCGCCTACGTTCCCAACATCCGGCCGCACCGCAAGTACCGTGGCAGCCCCTTCGGGCGGTCCGACTACGCCGCACCGCTCCATGACCTCATGGACGCGCTCGACGAGACATGGACCTCGTGGCTGCGCGATATCCGCCTCGCCCGGAGCCGCATCATCGTGCCCGATGCCTACCTGCGCGACCACGGCCCCGGCCGCGGCGCATCATGGGACGAAGACCGGGAAATCTGGCACGGGCTGAACGTCCCCCCGACCGAGGGCGCCGGCATCACGCTGTCGCAATTCGCGATCAGGGTCACCGAGCACCAGACGAGCGCCGACTCGATCGTGCAGCAGGCCGTACGGTCCGCCGGATACTCCGCGCAGTCCTTCGGCCTCGGCGACCAGGTCGCCGCCACGGCGACCGAGGTCAAGTCCCGCGAACGCCGGTCGATGATCACGCGCTCGAAGAAGGCGCGCTACTGGGCGGCGCCCCTCGCCGACATGCTGCGCGTCCTGCTCATGCTCGACCGCGCCCTGTTCACCCCCGGCCTCATACCGGAACGGCCCCGGGTCACGTTCGGGGACTCCGTGAGCGAGGACCCGCAGAGCAGCGCGCAGACCCTCGCCCTGCTCCAGCAGGCACAAGCCGTGAGCACCGACACCAAGGTGCGGGCCCTGCACCCGGATTGGGACGAGACGGCCGTGCGCGAGGAAGTCGACCGCATCCTCGCCGAGACCGGGCAGGCCGTGCCCGACCCGATGCAGACGGGCCTGCTTTCCTAGCTTTGCCTGCCTGTCCCGCGTTGGCACGCGGACACAAGTTCCGCCAAAGCCCTGATGATCTCTGGCCGTTGGGGTGGACGCGTACCGCGGAGAGCCACTGCAAGCAACATCGTCACGAACAGGACGCGAAGCGAGAAGACGGGCAATACCCCAAAGGCAGGACTCATAGCCGAAAGCATATATGGGCGGAATGAATTGCGAATTGTCTCATGGTGGGACATAGTTGTCAAAACTCAGCGGTCATAACCTAGCCTTTCGCACCGACTCGCAGGCCAGAGGGCCCGTGAGGGCACTCCGGGCGCGGCGCCCGGCTCCACTCTGACGTGACACAGATCACATAGGGGGTGTCGTGCCGATCCATCCGGGCATGGTCGAGGATCTCGCGGCCAGCGTGTACGACCTGTACGCGGACGCCGAGCAGCGGCTGCTCGGGATCGTGGCGCGGCAGCTCGCCGACGGGTTCGAGGCCCCGGGCTGGGCCACGGCCAAACTGGCCGACGTGCAGGCGCTGCGCCGCGGCGCGCAGGGTGTCGTCGATGCCTTGTCGTCCGCCATGCAGCTTGAGGTGTTCGACGCGGTCGCCGAGGCGTACAGCACCGGGGCGCGGGCCGGTCTCGTCGAGCTTGGCGCCCTGGGCGACGAGGACGTCCGGCGGATCGCTGAGATGACGCCCAACACCCGTGCCGTGGACCGTCTCGCGGCCGAGACCGTCGAACGCGTCGAGGCCACGCACCGTGGCATTCTCCGCGGCGTCGAGGATGGCTATCGGCAGGTGATCGCCGAGGTGTCCGCAACGCCGCTGCTCGGGATCGACACCCGTCGTCAGGCGACGCAGCGCGCGATGGGGCGGTTTGCCGACCAGGGCCTGCGCACGTTCGTCGACAAGGCCGGCCGGTCGTGGCAGATGACGAGCTATGCGGAGATGGCCACCCGAACCAGCGTCGGCCGCGCCGCCGTCGAGGGACACACCGACCGTCTGCAAGCCGCCGGGCTCGACCTCGTGATCGTCTCCAACGCACCCCATGAGTGCCCGCTCTGCAAGCCGTTCGAGGGCAAGGTGCTGACTCTTGGTGGGCCCGACGGGGCGCGCGAGGTCGAGGTCGAGCACGCGGTCGAGGACGGCCGCACGGTGCGCGTGTCCATCGCCGGATCGCTCGACGAAGCGCGTACCCGCGGGTTTCAGCATCCCAACTGTCGTCACTCGGTGGCCGCTTATCTGCCCGGGGTCACCCGCGAGCCTGTCGAGCACTCCGAGGACCCGAACGGCTACGAGGCGACGCAGAAGCAGCGTGCGATCGAGCGCGGGATCAGGAAGTGGAAGAACCGCGCGGCCGCCGCCGTCACCCCGGAGGAGAAGAAAGCGGCCGAGGCCAAGGTGCGCGCGTGGCAGGGCAAGATGCGCGGACACCTCGCCGAGCACCCCGAACTCATCCGACGCCGCGAACGTGAGCGCCTCGGCGCCGGCAACCTCCCCTCGACCGCGCCGCGCCCGCCGCAGGATGCGATCGAGGCCGCGCGCGTACGCTCCGGCGACGCCCGCACCCTGCGGGAGATGTCCGACGAGCAGCTCGGCGCCGCTATCCGCTCCGACGTCCTCGACCGGCGCGACCATGGCCGGATCGGTGCCGAGGCCGACCGGCGCGACGAGCAGGCCCTGCTCGACCGCGTCCGCCCCGGCGGGCGCCTGGCCGACAACCTCGCCGCCTTCTCCGGCGACGAGCTCGCACGCGTCTCCAACCGTCTCGGCGACGGCGACATGCTGCGCGTCATGGCGGAGATGGACCGGCGCGACATCGACGCCGCCCTGCCCGGTGCACGCCGGGACCTGATCGGCCTGTCCGACCGGGAGCTCGCCAACCGGGCGCGCCGCGCGGACAACACCGAGCGCGCCGCCCTGGACGCCGAGGCCAACCGGCGACGGCTGCTCGGGGAGGTCTTCCCCGGCGGCCGGCTGGCCGCTGATCTCTCCGGGATCGGCGAGGACACCCTCGGATGGGCGATCTGGTACGCGAGCGAACACGACGCCGTGCGGATCGCCGACGAGCTCGACCGCCGACACCCGCCGACCCCCCTGCCGGACGCGGCAGGGGCGCACAGCGTCGAGGGGCAGCTCGCCGACCGCGCCGCCCTTGACGAGGCGCTCGCCCCGGCCAGCGACCCTGACGACTGGGGGCACCTCGCCCTCGGCGACCACCCGCACGACGGGATGTCGGCCACCGAGCGATGGATCGCCGAACGCGAGGCCGACGCCCGCGTGCAGCGCACCGCCTACAGCCGCGAGCAGGTGCGCGAGATGTACCGCGAGCACGTGTACGCGCAATGGGCAGAGGCCGAGACCGAGCTGCGGGGCGTGCTGTTGTCCCGTGAGGCCGAGGCCGCCGGAGTCGACCCGGTCTCGCTCTTTTCGGGCCCCTCGCACGTCGCCTACAGCCGCGCGTCGGAAGAGCTGAAACGGTGGTGGGCCGATCACCCGCGCACTACGCTTGCCGAGTACACAGAGCAGGTCACCGGCGTACGCGACGCCGCCGCGGACACCGCCCGCAAGGCACGCGACGACCGGCAGAACCGACTCTGAGGAAGGGGGCAGCAGTGGGCAGTCGAGGCGAGCTCGTCCGAGCCATCAACGCCGGCGCGCAGGCCGGCCGCGACCGTGTCTCGGTCACCGCATGCCCCTACCCGCGGGGTGATCTGCGCCGTAGCGCGTGGATTCGCGGCTATGCCAAAGCCCGGCCGCTTCCCGACGAGGACACCGCCGACTAGGCCCCCACTCTTCCCTTTCAGGGCTCGCCAGGCGGCGGGCCCTTTCTTCATGCCCGCTCCAACCCCGGAGGGCCCTTTCCGCATGTCCGAAACCTCTGCCGCAACCGCGGCAGCAGACACCGATCCCGCCCCGTCCGCCACCGCGACCACCACCCCAACGTCCGTGCCCGCGGCGGCTCCTGCGCCCGACCCAGCCGCCGAGCAGCAGCTCGCCGACGCGCAGCAGCGCGCCACCGCAGAGGCCGAGCGGGCCGCGCAGCTACAGGCCGCGCTCGACGCCGTGAACAAGGCGCTCAACCCCGACGGCCAAGGCGGCAATCAGGACCCGGCCACCCTTGCCGCTGCGGTCGCCGAGCGCGACAAGCAGCTCGCCGACGCCGCCTCGCAGTTGCGCACCGCGCAGGTAGAGCTCGCCGCGTACAAGGCCGCCGGCGAGCAGGGCGCGCGGGCCGACCGGTTGCTGAACTCCCGCTCTTTCCTCACTGCTGTTGCCCAACTCGATCCCGGTTCCGACACGTTCGCCGAGTCGCTGAAGTCCGCGATCACGGCCGCTGTCGATGCCGACCCGGAGCTGTACCGCGCCGCCCCCGCCGCGCCCGCCCGTGGCGGTGCGGAGTTCAACGGCGCCCCATCCGGCGAGCGCCGGCCCACCACCCTGCACGACGCCATCGCCGCCCGCCTCGGCGGCTGACCCTGACTGGAGATCCCGCCTATGGCTATCACCCTGGCCGACGCCCGCATGAACACGCAGGACGCCGTCGACATGATGGTGATCGATGAGTTCCGCAAGTCCTCGTGGCTGCTCGACAATCTGACCTTTGCCGACGTCGTGAACCCCTCCGGAGGCGGGGCGACTCTCTCCTACGGGTACACGCGGCTTGTCTCCGAGCGCGGCGCGAGCTTCCGTCGACTGGGCACGGAGTACAGCACCGAGCAGGCCAAGCGCGCCCGCGCATCGGTCGACCTCGGCGTGCTGGGCGGTGCGTTCGAGATCGACCGCGTGCTGTCCAACATCGGCCCCGCCGCTACCAACGAGGTGGCGTTCCAGATGGACCAGACGATCAAGAGCGCGCGGGCGTTCTTCTCCGATCAGGTCATCAACGGCACCAAGAGCACCAACGATGAGAAGCCTTTCGAGGGGCTGTCGAAGATCCTCAGCGGCAGCTCGACGGAGTTCAAGACCGCGGCCAACTGGTCCGCCCCTGCTGACCAGGCCGCAGCGCACGACGCGCTCGACGGCATCGACGAGTTCCTCGGCCTGCTCGACGACACCCCCTCGGTACTGCTCGGCAACAAGAAGACGATCGCCCGCATACGGTCGCTCGCCCGTCGGGCCGGCTACTACAGCCGCAACGAGAACAGTTTCGGGCAGCTCGTCGAGAGCTACAACGGGATTCCATTCGTGGACCTGGGCGCCAAGGCCGGCACCGCCGACCCCGTGATCGGCGTCGACAGCAAGACAGGCACCACCGACCTGTACGCCGTCCGCCTCGGGCTCGACGGCTTCCACGGCGTATCCGCCATGGGCGGGCAGCTCGTGCAGCAGTGGCTGCCCGACTTCTCCACCGCCGGCGCCATGAAGAAGGGCGAGGTCGAGCTCGGACCCGTCGCCGTCGTCCTCAAGGCCACCAAGGCCGCCGCCGTATGGCGCGGCATCAAGGTCACCCCGGCCGCCCCGGCGAGCTGATGCCGGTGCGCCGCGTCTACGCCACCCCCGAGCAGCTCGCCACCTGGCTCGGTACCCCCGCCCCTGCGGATGCCGAGCGTCTGCTCGCCCGCGCCGCCGAGGACATCGACTCGGCCCTGCTCACCGCGCTGTACCGGGTCGATGCGGACGGCGACCCGCTAGACCCCGGCATCGTTGCCGCACTCGCCGACGCGACGTGCGCGCAGGTCGAATGGCAACTCGCCACGGGCGACGACGGAACGGGCGCGGCCGGACAGTGGGACTCGGTCAGCATCGGCCCCGTCTCCCTGTCCGGCCGTAGCGGGCGCAGTGCGGGATCGTCCGGTGTCGAGCTCGCCCCGCGTGCCGACCGCATCCTGCGCCGTGCGGGTCTCGAACCGGGGTACGTGATCGCGTGGTGACCCGTGTTCCCCCGGCGCTGTTGCGCCACCGGATCATGGTGGAGCCGTACGCGGGCGAGGGGGCGTACGGCGCACAGTACCGGCACGTCATCCCCGACGTGCCCGCGCTCGTCGACGCCTCCCCACGGCTCGTGAGGGCCGCGGACGGCCGACAGATCACTGCCTCGGCGACGCTGATCGCCGGCCCAACGCTGGATTGCCCGCCGGGGTCACGGATCACCCTGCCCGACGGGCGCACCACCACCGCGATCACCGTCGCCCACCACACGGCCCCGGGTCTCCCGGTGTCCGCATGTACGGAGGTGGCTTGCGAGTGAGTCAGTCCGTGCGGCTTCAGTGGAACGGCGCCGCCGCTACCGAAATCATGCGGCGAGCTGCTGCTCGTGGTCTGCTGCTGGGTGCCGAGCACGTCCTCACCGAGAGCCGCAAGCGCGTGCCGATCGCCGAGGGCACCCTCGAACGCTCCGGCGCCGCGAGCGTCGACGAGCAGTCGCTGACCTCCGCCGTGTCCTACGACACCCCGTACGCGACCCGGGTGCACGAGGACATGAACGCCCGGCACTCCCCTGGCCGCTCCGCGAAGTACCTCGAAAGCATCCTGCCGGAGACGAGCGACACCGTGCAGGCGCTGATCGCGGCGCAGGTACGGCGGGCGCTCGGCTCGTGAGTTACACCTCCGACCTGCTCGACGGTCTCGCCCGGCTGCTGCACGAGCACGGGGTCGGCACGTACCGGCCCGAGGGGACGTACGCCCCGGGCGAGACGGCGATCACCATCGCCACGACGCCGCCGGCCCCCGACCGCGTCATCTGTCTCGCCGCGTACCCCGTGACCGACTCCTCGGCGCTCACCGACACCACGACCGGCGTGCAGATACGCACCCGGGCAGGCGCAGATCCGCGCGAGGTCGACACCCTCGATGACCTGGTGTTTTCCATTCTGCAGGGCGCTGGGCCGTTCCTCTTCGGCTCGGTCCGCGTGCAGCTCATCAGCCGCGCCTCGGGGGCGCCGATTGGTGCTGACGCTTCCGGCCGCATGGAGCGGACCAGCAACTTTTACGTTCGCGCGCACCGCGCACACCCCCACCTCGAATAGGAGGCCGCTCTATGGCCACGCCGACGCCGCCAGCCGAGACCGTGACTGCGCTTGCGCGCCGGTACCGGCTGGAGGTGGACACCAGCACCACCAGCACCCCGAGTTGGACCCTGCTTCCCGGGGTGACCGAGTTCGCGCCGAAGATCGAACCGACACAGCAGGACGTGACCACGTACGACGCCGAGGGGTGGGTCGAGCAGGCCGTTACCATGCTCGCCTGGTCGATCGAAACAACGATCGCTCACAGGGCCCACCCCACGACGGGGCAGTTCAACCCGACACAGGAGTACCTCCGTAAGGCGTCGATGAGCTTCGGAGCGGCCTCGTACGTGCACGTGCGTTACTACGACCGCATGGGGGCCGACGACGCGTACGAGGGCTCGGCCCTAGTGACGTGGGAGCCCGGCGGGGGCGGCCCCGACGAGGTCGACACGATCAAGATCACGCTTACCGGCTCCGGTCCGCTCCGCTCGATCACCAACCCGGCCGCCGGCGCGGGCCCGAAGAACGGGGGCGGTAGCTGATGGCGTTCGAAGCACTCGACGAACTGCTCGACGAGTCGCTGCACTTGCCGATCGGCGGGCGCGTCTACACCGTGCCCGCCCCGTCGGCTGAAGTCGGTCTGCGCACTCAGGCGATCATCCATGCCGCGGCGACCGCGGCCGACGGCGGGCGCGCCGACGAGCAGGTGCTCGCCGACGCCGCCGAGCGCGACCTGTACGCCGAGGTACTCGGCACCGCGCACGAGCAGATGGTCGCCGATGGTGTGCCGTGGCCCGCCCTCAAACACAGCGCGATCACGGCCATGGTGTGGATCTCGCAGGACAAGGCCGCGGCGGAACGTTTCTGGAACGCAGCCGGCGACCCTTCTCGGGTGGCCCCGAACCGGGAGACACGCAGGGCCCGATCGGGCGCGGCGAACTCGACCCGGTCTCGGGGCTCTTCGAGTGGTACGAGTACCCGGCCGGTACCCGGCCCCGCCAAGGGCAAGGGTCAGCGCCGACGCTGACGTGGGCGGCGATCCTCGCCGAGTGGCCTCTCGTCGAGGCCGATCTGCACGAAATCTACGGCGTCGACGTCGGCGCCCCGGGCCTGCTGCGGGCCCGCTCCTGGCGATGGCTGCGCGTACGCGTCCTCGCTCTTCTCTCTGCTGAGTCCCGGCTCGCCCGCGTGCTCACGCCCTCACCCGACTAGGCCGCCCTTCCGGGCTGCACGACCGCCCGGAGGTGATGAGCTATGGCGCTGCGCGTGGGCGAACTGATGGCGACGTTGTCAGTCGACGATTCCCCCGCGACCGCCGGCGTCCGCCGTGCCGAGGCCGCGGTGCGGGCGGGCGGCGATCAGATGGCGGCCGATGCCGCGCGCTCCGGTCAGCAGGCCGGACAGCAGCTCGGCGACGGTGTCGCCGAGGGCGCCGACCGGGGCTCGGGCAAAGCCAAGAGCCTTATGGAGAAGGCCTTGAAGGGGTTCGCCGCGGCCGCGGTCGGAATCGGCATCGGTGCCGCGCTCATGGGCGGGATCGGGCAGGCCCTCGATCAGGGGAAGGTCCAGGGCAAGCTACAGGCTCAGCTCGGCAGTTCGGGCCCAGTTGCCGCGCAGTACGGCAAGGCGGCGGGCGCCTTGTATTCCGGGGCGATCGTCGACTCGGTCGAGGACGGCGCCGAAGTCCTCAAGGGCATTGCGCAGAATGGCCTGTTGCCGCCGGAGGCGACGCAGAACCAGATACAGACGATGGGCCGGAAGGTCGCCGATACGGCGGCTGTGATGGGCGAGGACGTCGGCAAGGTCTCGCGGTCGGTCGGTGTGATGCTGAAAACTGGCATCGCGAAAAACGCCGATGAGGCTATGGACGTGCTCGTCAAGGGCACGCAGTCGGGCGTCAACGCGGCTGAGGACCTGCTCGACACCTATGCGGAATACCCCACTGAATTCCGGCAGTTGGGCCTCGACGCGCAGACGTCGATGGGGCTCATGTCGCAGGGCCTCAAGGGCGGCGCGCGCGATGCGGACGTCGTCGCCGACAGCCTGAAAGAGTTCACCCTACAAGCGCAGGGGATGAGCGACACCACCAAGCAGGCGTATACCGATCTCGGCCTTTCCGGCGAGAAGATGCAGGAGGTTTTCCAGAAGGGCGGACCGGCCGCCGGTAAGGCTTTCGAGGAAGTCATCACGAAACTCCGGGGTGTTGAGGATCCAGCCAAGAAATCGCAGATCGCTCTCGGTCTTTTCGGTACGAAGTTCGAGGACATGCAGCAGGCAATTTTCGCCCTCGACCCGGCACATGCGGTCGATGCCCTCGGGCAGGTGAAGGGCGCCACCGATAAAGCCGGTGACGCCATGCGCGACAACGCATCGACGAAGATCGAGGTGTTCAAGCGCGCCCTTGAGCAGAAGGCCGTAGCCGTCATCGGCGGCAGGGTGATTCCTATTGTCGAGAAACTCGCCGACTGGGTAGGTGCGGGCGGACTCGGCAAGGCGTGGTCCGCGTCGTCGAAATTCGTCTCGGACCACAAGACGGAGCTCACCGCCGCCGCGACCGTAATCACGCTGGTGATGCTGCCCACGCTGATCACGCTGGGCGCGCAGGCCACGACAACAACCGTCGCAGTGGTCACGGGCTGGGCGACGCAGAGCGCGGCCGGCGCCACCGCGGGCGTGCGCTTCCTGGCCACCAACCTGGTGATCATCGGGGGGTGGGTGGCGCAGGGTGCCGCGGCCGGCGCCACCGCACTGCGAGTGGTCGGTGCATGGGTGCTCATGGGCACACAGAGCCTGATTCAGGGCGCGCGGATGGCTGCTGCGTGGGTGATCGCCATGGGTCCCGTGGGGTGGATCACTGCGGCAATCATCGGCCTCGTTGTGCTCGTGGTGGCCAACTGGGACACCGTGGTTTCCGCGACATCTGCCGCGTGGGATTGGGTCTGGTCAAAGATCCAGGCCGTTGGTAAATGGATCCTGGATTTCTTCCTGAACTGGACGGTCGTCGGGCGCGTCATCAAGCATTGGGATGACATCGAGGCCGGTACGGTCGCCATCTGGGATGCCATCACAGGCTGGATTGAGGGCATCCCCGGCGAGATCGCCGACTTCTTCAGGGACTGGCCCGTTCTCGGTGTGATCATCAGGAACTGGGGAGCCATCAAGGAGGGCACTTCCCGTAAGGCCCGGGAAATGCTCGACTACGTCAGCGGACTCCCCGACGAAATCGCCGGATATTTCGGCGACTTCGGAACGATGCTCTACGACGAGGGCGGCGATTTGGTCCGCGGCTTGTGGCGCGGAATTCAGTCCATGGGATCGTGGCTGCGCTCCACCCTCATGGGCTGGGCGAAGGACATGATTCCCGGACCGATCGCCCGAGCGCTCGGGATTCACTCGCCGAGCCGTCTCATGCGTGACCAGATCGGCAAGCACATTCCGGCCGGTGTCGTCGAAGGCATCAAGGCCGGTACACCCGCGGTCGACCGCACCATGCGGAATCTCGTGACCGTCCCGGCATCCCCGCAGTTCGCTACCGCTGGCACTCCCGCCATGAGCAGTACAGGGGGCGGCAGTTGGGGCCCCGCTGTCCACATTGAGAACTGGCACGCGGGCAATTCGACGGCCGATCAGACCGCGGCTGCGCTCGCTTGGCAGATGAAGCAGAGGGGGTGACCATGGCCGCGGGTGATTTGGTCAGCCTCCCCGGGCATATCCAGTACGGCGACCTGCTGCTCGGCCCCGGAACCCCCGTCCGTTGGAAGAGCGTTACGGGGTGGGAGGACACGCCCGGGAACGACTCGGGGGCCGTCGCCCGCGCCGACGGGCACGGGGCCTATCCGGGCCGGCTGCTCGCTCAGACACGCACGATCACCGTGAACGATGTGGTGATCCGGACCGAGCCCGGCGCCATGAGCGCCGCGGTGCGGACCCTGTCCGCCTCCACGGCGTTGCGCGAGGACGAGATACCGCTCGTGATCAAGCTGGACGACGCACCGGCGCTGATGTGCTGGGCACGCTGTCTGCGCCGCAGCGTGCCCGTGACGACCGGGTACCGCATCGGTGTCGCCGAGGGCGGGGCGTTGCTGTTCGAGGCGACCGACCCGCGCCGGTACTCACTCGTCGAGCAGCGCGTCGAGGCGCGTCTGCCGCGGCCCGAGCCCGGCCTCGACTGGCATCCCGCCCCCGGCGAGGGGCTGGTGTGGCCGCTGGATTTCGGCGCACCGGGCAGCACGGGCGGTATGGCCGTGACCAACGAGGGCGACGCACCCGCCGCGCCCGTGGTGGAGTTCCGCGGGCCTGTCGACCGGCCGAGTCTGACGAACGTGAGCAATGGCGACGTCATCGAGTACGACATCGTCCTCGATGCGGCCGACGTGCTGCTCGTCGACACCGCGGCCGGCACCGTCACGCTCAACGGAACCGCGTCACGACTCGATACAGCGACCAGCCGCAGCATCCCTGAACAAGCATTCGTCCTCACGCCGGGGACGACGCCGCTCGCCGTCCGGGCGGCCCCCGGTTCATCCGATCCCCGCGCGTCCGCTGTCCTGCGGTACCGCTCGGCCTACTGGTAGGAGACCCCCGTATGACCGTTCGTTCCGCGTGGCACCTCCCCCTCGGGCAGACCCGCGAGGACACCCGCCTGACGCCGCTGGGCGTGATGGCACCCTCCGGTGAAATGACCAGCCGCGACGGCGTGATCGCGGGCGGACAGCCGTTCGCTGCGGCCGGTGTCTCGCCGATGCAGGTGCAGATCGGTGTCGGCCGCGCCATCGTGCAGGGCACCGTCGCACAGGGGGCGTACCCGGTCGCGGTCACCGCCCCGGAGACGCTCACCATCATCGACGGCGACGCACAGTACGCCCGCATCGACTCCATCGTGCTGCGCATCCTCGACCCCGGGTACGACACCTCAACACAGCCTCTCGCCCGCGTCGAGATCATCCAGGGCATCCCGACCGCCACCCCGGTCCCGCCCGCCATGCCTGCTGCGGCACTGCGCCTGTGGGACATCAGCGTTCCCGCCGGAACATCAGCCGGCGTGGGCGGGATCAACTGGGCGAGTGCGCTCGCCGACCGGCGCCGGTACACCGCCGCGGCCGGCGGGATCATCCCCCGCGGCTGGGGCCTCGCCTTCCCCGGCGCCTACGACGGCCAGTACCGCGATAACGGCGGCGCCCTCGAACGCTGGTCCACCACCGCGGGCACGTGGCAGTCCTACCCGTACGACTCCGGGTGGCAGCCGCTCACGCTCTGGGGCGGCTACGGTCACCCCGGGCACGGCATGCCCGCCGCCTGGCGCCGCATCGGCCCCCTCGTCATGCTCCGCGGACGCATCGGCCCCACCAAGGCGGGATCGACGATCCCCAACGGCGCGACCATCCTCACCCTCCCCGCCGGAGCCCGGCCCGCAGGAAACAAGGAATTCGCGTGGTCGAGTCCGCGAGACCAGAGCAACAAGGCGCCGAGCGTCTGCCGTGTCGAAATCCAGCCCGGCGGCAACGTCCGCACGTACGAGTTCGTCGAGCTCCCGCAATGGATCTCTCTGGACGGCGTGACGTACACGATCGACTAGCACGACCAGGGGGTGAGCCATCTCTCTCGCCCCCGCGTACCGGGTCCTGCTCTGTGACCTGCGCACCGACCAACTGCTCGACGTCGTGCCCGTGCAGCAGCTCGCGCTCGACGACTACATCGGCAAAACCGGATCGATGTCTGCCACCATCCCCGTGCCCAACGCCGCACTCGCGGCCCGTATCCGCAGCGCCGTACAGCCCGGCCGTACCGCGGTATGGGTCGAGCGCGGGCGCGAAATCTGGTGGGGCGGAATCCTATGGACTGCTCGCGTGGCGAGCAGCACGCGCGGTGAACTGTCCGTGCAGGTGCAGGCTGGCACGTTCGACTCGTACCTCGATCACCGCATGCTCGCCGACACCCAGATCGCCACCGGCGTTGATCAGTACGACATCGCCCGCGGCCTGATCAACTACGTGCAGAACACCCCCGGCGGCGATATCGGCATCACCTACGATGCCGCGCCTTCCGGCGTGCTCCGCGACCGTACGTACAGCCGCTACGACCTGCCCCGCATTCGGGATTTGATCAACCAACTCTCGTCGGTCGAGAACGGGTTCGAGTGGCGCATCGCCGCATACCGCGACCCGGTCTCGGGACGGCGCGTCAAAGAGCTGCAACTCGGGTCGCCGATCCGTACGGGCACATCCGAGATCGTCCTCGACCACCCCGGCCCGGTCCTCTCCTACACATGGCCCGTCGACGCGACCACGCAGGCGAACGCATGGCAGTCCCGAGGCGCGACCGACAACCGCAACCAGGCCGCGGAATCGCACCCGATCACGTCCGAGCTGCTCGTCGCCGACGAGGACATCGCCGCTGGCTGGCCACGCCTCGACGGAAGCAGCGACTACTCGACCGTGATCGAGCAGGCCACCCTCGACGCCCACGCCCGAGCTGACCATGCCCGCGCCCGCGTACCGCTCACGATTCCCGAGATCACCGTGCGCGTGGACGGCTCGATCACCCCGGCTCTGCTCGGCGCGACCGTGCGTCTGCGCATCCGGGATCTGTGGTGGCCCGAGACGCTCGACCGCCGGTACAGGATCGTCGGCCTCGCCATCACCCCACCCGAACGCGGGCGCGCCGAGACCGTCCGCCTGTATCTGGAGGCCGCCTGATGGCTGCTGTCCCCCTCGATCTCCTTGACCGCATCAGGGAACTCGAACGGCAGGTGCGCGAGCTCGCCGGCCGCTCGCAGATCCGCCCGGCCATGGACCAAGTCAGCAAAGGCAACGTGAAGATCGGCGAGGGCGGGTCCTTCGGCGTGTTCGCCCCCACCGGTGCGCAGATCCTCGGCGTGGGTTTCTGGGGCAACGGCGAGTACGGCGTCTCGCTCAAACGACAGGACGGCACCGCTGCCATGACCGTCCGGAACGGCACCACCGACGGCCAGGCCCAGCCCCTGCGTCTGTTCGACTCCCGCGGACATGAGATCTGGGCGGACGACGTCGCAACCGGCGGGATTGCTTATCCCTGGCTCACGCTCGTGCCTCCGCAAGATGCCGCCCCGATCCGGTGGCCACAGACCAACTCGGGCAGTTTCACGCTGGTTGCCCAGTCCTTCAACCCGGTCTATCAGCCAAAGATCCGGCTGTACTGCCACACCATTGCCGACAACGGCACCGCGGGCGAGGTCCGCGTGAAGGTCAACGACCGCATATGGGGACCGGCCATCACCGCAGGCAGCGAATTCGACCATACGGACTTCACCTGCGCGGAAATCGGCAGCGTCGTCGAAGTAGCCATCGAAGCCCGCCGCACCAGCGGAACCGGATCCGTTTACGTACAGCCCAAGATGCTCTACGGGCGCCAGACCTGAACCCATACGCCGGGTCAACCAGGAGATCCCGACCCCGGCTCGCCCGTGGCTGCCCTCACTTCTTCTTGCGCGAGGATTTGGGCAAGGGGTTGGGGTAGCTCTGCAACATCACGCCGTTTTCCCTGGACTCCGACCCACTCTTCCTCTTACGGGAGGAGTCCGGCAGGGGGTTGGGGTAGCTCTGCACGACGATGGGGTCCGAACCGCCCGCGTCCTTCTCCGCGCCCTTTGACGGCTGGGCCGATCCTTTGTGATTCCGCTTGCTCATGTCTCCTCCTCAGGAGTCTTGCAGGGACACGCATGCCTCTCCCGAAAGCCTGCGCCCCTGCTTGCCCACCCGCAGCTCAGACGTACGCCATAGGAGTGAGCACCCTCCTCGCACCGAGCCACCGACCAGACCCAGGAGAAATCCCGCGTTGCTGCCCGACTCCATCCCCACCGTCACCGTGACCGCCCGTTTCCTCAGCCCCACCGGGCAGCCTCTCTCAGGATCCGTGACCGTCCGCGCACCGGCCCAACTGACCTTCCCCGCCGCCGATGTGATCCTCGGCGGACCCGTCGTCGCCCAGCTCGACGCGCAGGGACAATTCACCGCCACCCTGCCCGCGACCGATGCCCCCGGCATGGACCCCGCGGGATGGTCGTACACCGTCACCGAGGCGCTGTCCGGCATCCCCGCCGGCCGCACCTATCAACTCCTGCTGCCCGCCAAGCAGCCGCGCGTCGACCTCGCCGACGTCGCCCCCACCGATCCCGCCAAGCCGAATTACGTGCCGGTCGAGGGCCCGCGCGGCGAGAAGGGCGACCGGGGGCAGTCCGCGTACGAGGTCGCACTCGCCAACGGCTACAGCGGCACCCCGGCAGACTGGCTCACGTCCCTCATCGGCCCCCGCGGCGCCGCCGGCCCCCAGGGCGAGCGCGGCCCCGCCGGTCCCACTGGCCCGCCCGGCGTCGTCCAGGCCGTCAACGGGCGCAGCGCCGCCTCGGTCACCCTCACCGCGACCGACGTCGGCGCCCTCGCCGCGAGCGCCCGCGGCGCAGCGAACGGCGTCGCCGCACTCGACGCCGGCGGAAAAGTACCCACCACGCAGCTCCCGCCCCCGAGCGCGGCCGCGGGGCCGGCCGGGGTGTGGCTGCCGGACGACTTCGGGTACAAGGCATGGGCGTACGACCTCGCCGCGAGCTCCCGCACTCCGGGTGATCCGCCCTCCGAGGCCGGGCGTCTGTATCTTGTCGGCGTCCCGCTCCGGTCGGCCGCAGGGATCAGCAAGATTGCTGTTCATGTCATGGGCTACGACAAGCCCAACAGCACTGTTTCGGCCGCCTACTTGGGGATCTACGACAAGAATCTCGCTCGCGTCGCGGCAACGGCGAACGTCACCTCGTCGCTCCCCGAAACGCACAACATCGGCGGGCAGACGGCTGTACTGCCGCTGTCCGCTACGGTCAGCCTTGCGCCCGGCAGCTACTACGTAGCGATTTTGATCAAGGGCACCGGCACGGCGGCCGTGCCGCTCCTCGCTGCCACGAATTGGGCGGCGACGGCAACAACGTCGGGCGCCCGGGTGGCCGACGCAACCGGCGTCTACCGGTGGCTACAGACATCGTCAACCACCCTCACAAGCCTGCCCGCCTCACTCGCGCTCGGGGACATGACCGAGGCGAGCACCTGCTATTGGGCCGCCATCGGCTGACCCCCGCCACCCTTCACCGACCGTCCGCCCCGCGCACCACGCCGGGGCTTTTCTTACATCTGGAGGCAATCCCATTATGTTGCAGGGCATCGATGTGAGCTCGTACCAGTCGGGCGACTACGACACAGACGACCTCTCGTTCGTGTTCATCAAGATCACCGAGGGCCTCTCGTACGTGAACCCCAAGTGGGTCCGGCAGAGGCAGACGGCGCGCGACGCCGGGCTCGTGGTGGGCTTCTACCACTACCCGCACATCGGCAATGACCCGGTCGAGGAGGCCGACTTCTTCCTCGATCAGATCAACCTCGTTCCCGGTGACGTCCTGATCCTGGATTGGGAGTGGTACGGGCAGGACGTAAGCGACTCCCGCGCCCGCGCCTACCGGGCCGCATGGCTCAAGCACGTCAAGGCCAAGGCACCTGGGCACCGCGTCGGGATCTACAGCGACCGTTCCAACTGGCTTACCGTCGACGCGGATTCGAACGCAGGCGACTTCCTATGGATCGCCGACTATGTCCGTGCCGGCAACCCGCGGATCTTGCACAACTGGACATTTCACCAGTACACCGACGAGCCCCTCGACCGGAACGTCGCCGACTTCCCCAGCCTCGCCGCCCTGCGCCGGTGGGCCGATGCCACCGAGGACGACGGCGAGCCCGAGTACGAGCCTTATCCCGGCCTTGAGTGGCTCCGGAGTTACCCGGCCTCGCCGATCATCACCGCGATGGGCGAACGGCTCGTCGAAGAGGGGTGCGACGCGTACGAGATCGGCCCCGGCCCCCAGATGACCGATGCCGACGTCGAGTCATCCCGCCTGTTTCAGATCAAGCTCGGCGACGCCCCGCAGTACCGCGACGGGTGGCTCGGACCGCGCCAGTGGGCGGCGCTGAAGGTCCCGAAGGTCTGAACCCCACAATCCGAAAGGAATCCCGCATGACCGATGCCAACCGCCGCACGATCCGTACCGTCGTGCAGACCGCCGTCGCCCTCGCCGTCCTGCTCCCCGCCATCGTCGACGCGTCCGGCATCCCCGCCACCCTGCCATGGGTCGCCGGCGCACTCGCCGTGGCCGGCGGCCTCGCCCGCGTCATGGCCCTGCCCGGCGTCCAGGCCCTCATGCCCGCATGGCTGCGCACCGCCCACCCCGACGACGAGCTGCACGCGCTCGACCACCCGCGGGGCGACACCAGATGACCACGCCCCCGCAGCCCGACCCGACGCCGGTCGCGCTTGAGCTTGAGCGGCTGCACCGATCCGTCGAGGTCGGGTTCGCCCGCCTCGACGGACAGCTCGCACTACTCGTCCAGCGCAGCGACCAGACCGACGGCCGTATCGTCGATCTCGATATGCGCGTCGCCGAGCTCGAACGGGCACGCTGGCCGCTGCCGAGCCTCGCCGCCCTGGTCGCGCTCGCCGCGCTCCTCCTCTCTATCTGGCAGACGACCCGCTGAAACGCAGATGTGCCCCCGCCCCGGCTGTGTGCCGGGGCGGGGGCGCCTTTTTGCGTTTCAGGGCATGAAGCAGGGCCCGGTCGGCCGCCGCTGGCCGGGCCCTGCCCAGGGGGATTCACCGGGCGGGTACGCCTATGAGGTCAGCACCGGCGCGGGAGGTCTCCCCCTTCCTGTACCGCCCGCCCCCTCGTGACCGGGCGGTGCAGGACGGATGCGACGCCACCAACGGGCTGGCCGCCGGGCGTGTTTGGCCCTGTGCGTGATCGTGACCTGTGCGGGATCGATCACGAGGACGCTCACCGGCCGGTCGAAGCAGTAGCAGTCGAACTTCTTGCCCGGAGCGTCCACGGGCGGCGGGGTGAACGCCCGGCCCGCCGGTGGCATCGACCACCACATGACGAGGGCAAAGAGAAACCCCACCGTGAGCATCAGTACGCCGGCGGCAACGATCACCGGCCACGGGTCACCCCCGTACATGAGACCCACCTCGCAGGACGATCCGAACGCGGCGGACGATCCGGGCACGGCGGGCGACACGGCCCTCGTTCTCGACGGCCGGGTGCACCATCAGCCCGACGTGTTCGGCGAGTTCGTACGCCAGCTCGCGGGCCACCCGCTCGGGGATCTCCACGAGGGTCTTGTGATTGAAGTGCAGCCAGTAGTCGGCGTTCCGGTTCTTGCGGCCGATGCGGCAGACCGTGAACTGCTGCGCCCTGATCACGCGCTCACCGCACGGTCGGTGCGCAGCTCGAACCACACGCGCTTGCCGATGAGTCGGATCCCGTCTTGGTCCCATGCCCATTGGGCGCCCCAGTGGGCGGCGATGCGGGAGACCAGCAGCAGGCCCCGTCCGCTCTCGTCGTCCGTGCTGACGGCCCGGGCAAGGGGCAGGCGGCCGGAGGTGCTGGAGTCCCGGACCGCGATCACTGCGCGGTCGGTGTGCACCGTCACCTCGACGTCGAGGTGCGGCACCCTCGCGTGACTCACGACGTTGGTCACGGTTTCCGAGACGCACAGGCGGGCGTCCTCGGCTAAGGACCCGGCCCCGTTGGCGATCAGGGCGGCGGCGACCGCGTCGCGCACCACTCGTACCGTGGTCGGCACGGCCGGCGCCGTGATGCGGTAGGTCTGGGCGGGGTGTTCCTCGGGCTGCTGCTCGGTGGTGGTGCGGGGACTGCTGAGCGTCGCTGTACTCATTGCGTCTCTCCCAACGAGGTCACTGGACCTGCGCGGAACCGCCGTCCGTGGCTCGGCCGCCTCCCGGGATCCCACAACGGGCATGCAGGCGGCTGCACTTCGGGTCTTCCCGGCGTGCTGCGCGGTGCTGACAGGACCATAGAGCATGGGGAGCTAAGTTGACACCCACTTGGGAACACTGTTGATCCCTGTGGACCCTCGTCGTTCGCTGCGGGAAACTGCTGCCATGCCGCCAAGGACAGTCACGACCGCCCGTCAGCAACGAATCGGCGCAGAGCTGCGCAAAATGCGCGAGAGCGCAGGTCTCACTGCACGCGAAGCTGCGGTTCTCCTCGGGATCGACCACACGAAGATTTCACACATGGAGACTGCGAGATCAGGCGTCGGGCCAGACCGACTCCGCGTCCTCGCGAGCGGCTACGGGTGCACAGATCAGGCGTACGTCAATGCCCTGGTTGGCATGGTGAAGGAACGTACCAAGGGATGGTGGGAGGAGTACCGCGGAATCCTGCCAGCAGGTTTCCTTGATCTTACGGAGCTGGAGAGCAAAGCAACGTTTCTCCACACTTACCAGATCGCCCACCTGCCTGGCCTCACTCAAACCGTTGATTACGCAAGAGCGGTTTTCGAATTCACCTTCCCACGACTCACACCGGCCGACGTAGAGGCCAGGATCTCCCATCGGGTTCGCCGTTCGCAAATCCTCGATCGCGCAGGCGGCCCTCAATTCACAGCCATAATCCATGAAGCCGCTCTAAGAATGCGCTTCGGTGGCCCCCAGCTGGCCCGCAAGCAGCTAGAACACCTCTTGTCCCTCTCGGAACGCCCGAACTGCACGATCCTGGTGATGACCTTCGAATCTGACGGCTTCGCTGGCTCTGGGCAAGCGGTCCTGCACGCCGGCGGCCCTGTGCCGCAGCTCGACACGATTCACCTTGATTCGGCACACGGCGGACTCTTCTTGGATGCCGAGTCACAACTCAACGCTTATCGAGACCTGCTCTCATCCATGGAAAGTCGTACCCTACCCGTAAAGCAGTCGCGCGACCTGATCAGAGAGATCGCGCAAACGTTGTGAAAGGGCTAAGAATGCCGGAAACCAATTGGCAGCGATCGTCTTTTTGTGGCGGGGGCGGCAACAATTGCATGGAAATACGAGCGGGTGCGGACTCCATACAGGTACGCGAGAGTGAAGCACCCGAGGCTGTCGTCACCTTGACTCGTGATCAGCTCGCCGCGTTCGTCGCTGGCGTCAAGGCAGGCGAGTTCGACCACCTGATCGGATGATCGCCAACCACTGAGCCCCCCGTCTCCACAGGTGGGGGGCTCACGCATATGCCAGTAGAGACAGAAGGCAATATAGCTCCGGCATCACTGTTGCCCCCTGAGCGGCGACGGCGCTACGTTCTCCCCCTGCGCCGCCGCGCCGGACGATGGTCAGGCAAGATCGAGCCCGACACGGTGGTCAACTCCCCGCGCCTTGAGGATGGTTCGGGGAGCCTCCCCGAGTAGCTCGCTCCCCTCGCACCCCCGAGAGGGGAGCGAGCACACCTCACCAGCAAGGGAAGTGTTCGCGTTGCCCTGGGAGTTGGACAAGAGATGGACCGCACCACCACAGCGCCGCCTGACAGGGAGGCTGTACATCACCAATGACGCCGACGATGTCCTCATGGTGAAGACCGGACGCCATAACCGGTGGACACTCCTGGGCGGTATGGCAGTTGGCATGGAGACAGCACCCAGGGCGGCGGCGTACAACGCGCGCACGAAACTCGGCCTGGATATCACGCCGGGGCCGGCGCTCGTCTTCGATCACGTGCCCGAGAACGAGTCGACCGGCGCCAAAGAAGGGCTGAACATCGTCTTTGACGGCGGAATGTTGACTGGCGCTCAGGTCCGGTCGATTACGCTTTCTGCTGCGCCCTCAGCGACCGAGCCCGAGATCACCGCGTACCGATTCATGACCAGCACGGACCTTCTGTATCTCGTGTCGGATTACCAACGAGTGCGCATCCGTGCTGCTGCGCAGCAGCGCGGCCTCGGCGGCATCCCCTACTTGTACGCCGGAAAAGCGATCACCCGGAGCGCTGCCTAGTCCCCCGCTCTGCCCATCCTGGGGATCTTCCGGGCGGGGCGGGACTGCACCACCGACCGGCCGCTACCACGCGGCGGCCGGTCGGCCACTGATGAGACGAGCGCGACCATCCCCGGAGGGCCCATGCATGCAGTCATCGCGAGTCCCCAGGAACAGAAGTACGTGATCGTACGGCCGGGCGCACGGGCCGGCATGCAGATACCCCGCGCCATGTACCAGCAGCTCGCCGACACCGTCGCCGCGCGCCTCCCCGTTCCCTCCTGGCTCGTCGAGCAGGCATCCAAGGCATGGTCCATCAACCTCGCTGACGAGCGCAGCGACCGGGCCATCGTCGTCCGCCCGGTGACCTTCCTTGGGTACAGCCGCGCCACGTGGGAGATCAACTTAGGCTGCAACTACAACTGCGAACACTGCTATCTCGCCTCGCGCCCCTTCGACGGCCTGTCGCGCGACGAGAAGTTCCGCATGCTGGCCATGCTCCGCGACGCCGGCGTGCTCTGGCTCCAGATCACCGGCGGCGAGCCGCTGATCGATCCCGACTTCGGCGCAGCGTATCAACACGCCCATTCCCTCGGCATGATGATCGAGATCCTGACCAACGGCAGCCGACTGCACCAACACGTCGACCTGTTGGCGACCATGCCGCCGCACAAGGTCACCGTGTCGCTCTACGGCGCCACCGCCGAATCGTTCGACAGCCTCACCCGCCGACGAGGTTCGTTCAAGAACACCATGCGCGGCCTCGACGCCGCCCGGGACGCGGGAATCCCCTTCGAGCTCACCCTCATCATCACCAAGCACAACGCCCACGAGATCGCGGAAATGCGCGCCCTCGCCGAGCAATACGCAGCCCCGCACAAAGAGTTCTCCAACATCAGCCCCACCTACGCCGGCGGCCCCGACCCGCTCGCCACACAAGCGCCCGAGTACCTCGACAAGACCGCCGTCTTCCAAGGCTGCCCCGCCGGACACGCGTTCTTCCACGTCGACCCCCACGGCCGCGCGACCATGTGCAAGATCGGACGCGAAAACCCGATCGACCTCATGACCGAGGGACTCGACGGCCTCGTGCGTCTGCCCGCCATCGCAGACGCCCAAATGCTTCGCACCGGTGGCTGTAGCGGGTGCAAGCTCTCGGCAACCTGCCGAGTCTGCCGACCGCTCGCCAAGGCGTACCAGGAAGCGAAGGCACCACTGAACACCTACTGTCAGCACGGAGACTGAGGAGGCACGCCATGACGACTGCACCAGTCGAGATCGGCCCCCGACCGGCCACCCTGAACCTCACGCCGGTTCCCAACCAACCCGAGCCCGAGCCGACCGGCGTCGTCATCGTCGACGACGTCGAGACCCTCGCCGCCGACAACCTGCCCGGCTGCAACGACGACAACCCGTACCGGTAAGCACACACCCTGAGCGGGCCCCGCAGCGTTCATACGCTGTGGGGCCCGCTCGTCGTCACTGGAGGAACCTTGCCCACGACCCGTATCGCGTTCGAGGACCTGCCCACCGCCGTACAGACGGCCGTCGAGGAGCACACCGGCCCCGTACTCAAGATCGAGTCCTCGGCCGCCGGCTTCAACAGTGAGATCTCCGCCCGCGTCCACACCGAGACCGGCACCTGCCACGTCAAAGGACTCCGGACCACGCACCCCCGCGTCTGGACACAGCAGCGCGAGGCCGACGTCGCCCCCTACGTCCGCGGCATCGCCCCCGCCCTGCTCTGGGACATCCAAACCGGCGGATGGCACCTGCTTGCGTTCGAGGCCATCGATGGCCACCACGCCGACTACGCCCCCCAGTCGCCGGACGTCCCCAAGGTGGCCGACACCCTGCGCCGACTCAGCGCTGTTCCCTGCCCCGAGATCGAGCTACGCCATGCCGAGCAGCGGCTGCACGACTACGTCGACCGCCAAGCCGACGCCGAGCTGTTCGCCGGCGACGCCCTGCTGCACACCGACCTGAACAACGAGAACGTCCTCGTTACCGGTGAGCAGGCCCTGCTCGTCGACTGGGCATGGGCGACCCGCGGGGCGCCGTGGCTCGACGCCGGTTACTGGGTCATCTGGCTGATGGCGGCTGGCGGACACACACCCGAGAACGCAGAAGGGTGGGCGGCCCGAGTCCCAGCCTGGCAGAGCGCCCCCCGTCGGGCAGTCGATGTGTTCGCCGGCGCCAACGCGAACCTTTGGGAAGAGATTGCCGGCGCCGAGCCCGACCCATGGACAGAGCGCATGCGCGACGCTGCGCGAGGCTGGTCTGCCTACCGCTCCCTGCCGTAACCGCTTGCTTGAAAACACGTGTGCCCGGCCGACTTCTGGCAGTCGGCCGGGCACATCGCCATCGTCGGCTAGGCGGGCTGCTCGCCGCTCGGGGCGCTGAGCCCGAGGTGCCGGTGCAGGTCGTAGCGCGTTACTCGGTACTGTCGGCCGTGGCGCAACACACGGACGGGGTATGCCCCGCGTTGTGCCAGGTGGTACCCGTTCGTGCGGCCGATCCCGAGAGCGCGGTTGGCCACCTCCAGCGGCACCGCCACGGGCAAACCCATGAGTTCCTCGTGCGTCATGTCGTGCGTGCTCGTCATGCGCAATCCCTCCCGTTTTCGCTCGCCGTCACGTGAAATCGGCCTTGATCGTCAACGTACGCTAACCCCTAGTACTGCGCAACAGACAATGTTAGCTTTGCGGCATGCACAGTGACCGAACGGTAAGCGACGTCATCGCCGAGCAGGTACGGCGACACCGAACACGCCTCAACCTCACCCGTGAACAGCTCGCCGCCGAGTGCGCACGACTCGGTGCTACCGAGCTGACATACGCCGCCATCGTGAGCATCGAGACCGGCCGACGGGACAAGACCGGCAAGCGTCGCCGCCGCGAGGTCAGCGTCGACGAGCTGCTCGTGCTCGGCCTCGCCCTCGCCGTCCCCCCGCTTCTCCTGGCCCTCCCGCTGGGGACCGAGGAGACAGTGCCCACCGTGCCCGCGGCCGAGGCGCGCGACCCATACACGGTGTGGAAGTGGTTCACGGGCGAGGAGACACCGACACTGGCCGGCCCCGTCGACGGCCGCCACTACGCCGACCCCCGGCCGATCGGGGAGAACGGCCCCCGGTGGCCTGCCGCATGGGGCGCAGCGGCCTACCCAGCCTCGTTGTACCCCGAGTTCGAACGGCGCCGCCAAGCGGTCCAACGGGCCCGTCTGCGCGCCGAGGCCGAAGAGTCGAAGGGAGGTGCCACCGCTGCAAGAACCGAATACCTGCACCGCCTCGAAGAACTCGCCCGCCACATCAACGACATGGGGCGCACAGGGCTCCCGATCCCCGCCCTGCGAGCGGACGTAATCGAGGACATGAAGGGGCTCGACATGCTCGACGCCCCCGACAGCATCACACCGAGAGGCAACGAGTGAACGGCACCACAACAAAACGCTGCTACTGCCGCAGCGAGGAGACCGGCAAGCCCCTGGGGACTGCCTGCCCGAAGTTCAAGCAGCGCACCCACGGTGTTTGGTCCCTCCGGCAGGAACTGCCGCCGAACAAGGACGGCGAGCGGCGCCTCTTCCGCCGCGCCGGCTACGACACCAAGACCGACGCGCAGACCGACCTCGACAAGGTCCGCGCCCTGCTCAACATCACCGAAAAGGAGGACAAGGAGGGCCGGCGGCGCCTCGGCGACATGCTCGAAACCGTCGGGGCAAGCAAGGACCCGCTACCCGACTACGACGAGACCAAGAGAAAGTTCGCGACCGGCCAGTCACTCACACAGCACATGACCGTCGCCGAGTGGCTCGAACTATGGCTCGACGGTAAGAAGTCGCTCCGCAAGAAGGGGAAAGACAGGTACGAGGTCGACATCCGCGTACACCTCATACCGCGGATCGGGCACATCCGCCTCGACCGTCTCACCGTCCCCCACCTCGACGAGATGTTCGCCGCCATTGCCGAGACGAACATCGAGATCAACGACGCGAACATTCTCCGTCGCACCGCGCTGGACGAGCTCAAGCTCATTCCGTGGAAGGGACTTGAGAACCGCCGTCGCCGCAAGGCGATCAAAGAGACCATCGACGCGATGCCGCCATTCCGGCGGATCACAGGCGTTGCAACGCAGCACCACATCAAGGCGACGTTGCGCGCTGCCTTGAACGCCGCTATCGCGCGCGGGTCGATCATCTTCAACGCCGCCGCGCACGTCGAGCTCGAAGCACACAGACGTCCCAAGGCGCTTGTGTGGACCGAGGAGCGCATCGCCGAGTACCTCCGGACCGGCATCAAGCCGAGCCCGGTCATGGTGTGGACTCCGGAGCAAGCCGGGATCTTCCTCGACTTTCTCGCCGACACAGGAGAGCGCCTGTACGGCCTCTTCCATGTGATCACATTCCGGGGCCTGCGCCGCGGGGAGGCATGCGGCGTCCGCCGAACGGACCGGAACCGCGCAGCAGGGACTCTCACCGTTGCGACGCAGCTCGTGCAGGACGGTTGGGAGGTCATTGAGAACGCGCCGAAGACCGACAGCGGCGAGCGCGTGATCGACCTCGATCAGTACACCGATGAGATCCTCGACGACCAGGCCCTGCGGCAGGATGCCGAGCGCCTCACGTATGGGGAGGCGTGGATCGACTCCGGGCGCCTGTTCACCATGCCCGACGGGTCGTTCATCCATCCTGGGTGGCTGACAGACTATTTCGAGCGGCTCGTCGAGCTTTCGGGTCTGCCGCCGATCCGGCTGCACGATCTGCGGCACGTCGCCGCCTCGCTCATGCTCGCCGCCGGCGTCGACATCAAGATCGTGTCCGAGACCCTCGGCCACAGCGAGAGCCGGATCACGCGGGACATCTATCAGTCGGTCATGCCGAAGGCTGCTCGCGAGGCCGCCGAGGCGACTGCGGCCATCGTGCCGCGCGGTGCGGCCCGTCGTGCTGAGCAGACGCCCGCCGAGGCGGCAACCGCCGATCCGCGCGTCGAGCAGGTCGCGCAGACGGCTATCGATCACCTCGTCGCGCAGATCTTCGCAGCGGCCGGGGAAGGCGGCCGCACCGTCGAGGAGATCACTCAGACGGCGCTCGCCCACCTTGCCGGGCAGGCAGCCGATGCGGTTGCAAATCAGGATGGGCACGCAACGGGCACGCAGAACGGCGCGAAGATCATCGAGTTCCGCCCCCGCCGAGTCCCGGCATAAGAAAAAGCCCAGGTCACGGGCAATGTGACCTGGACTTTCACTGAGCCGCCTTCGGGATTCGAACCCGAGACCTACGCATTACGAGTGCGTTGCTCTGGCCAACTGAGCTAAGGCGGCAAGCTGCCGGACACCGGTTCGGCATCAGCAGCGCGCCCAAGTCTACACAGTTTCGAGGGGTGCTCCGTACACGGTGGCCGGGAGGGGGGATCCGCAGGTCAGGAGCACTTCTGGGCGGCGGGCGGCGGGGTGGTCGTGAGGAGGTAGTCGTTGATCGCGGTGTCGATGCAGCGGCTGCCCCGGGTGTAGGCCGTGTGACCGTCGCCGTCGTAGGTGAGGAGGCGGCCCGAGTCCAGCTGGGAGGCGAGGGAGCGGGCCCAGGGGTAGGGCGTCGCGGGGTCGCGGGTGGTGCCGACGACGAGGATGGGGGCGGCCCCCCTGGCCGGGATGCGGTGGGGGCGGCCGGTGGCGGGCAAGGACCAGTAACCGCAGGTCAGAGCCGACCAGGCGAGGCTGGTACCAAAGACGGGCGACGCCTTCCGGAACTCGGGAAGGGCCTCGCGGACGTCGTCCGGGTCATGGAAGGCCGCCGGGAGGTCGAGGCAGTTCACGGCGGCGTTGGCGAACATCAGGTTGGTGTACGCGCCCTTGCCGTCCCGCTCGTAGTAGGCGTCCGAGAGCCGGAGCAGCAGGGCGCCGTCGCCGTGCTGCGCGGAACTCAGCGCCTTGCGGAGGAGGCCCCAGGCCGCCTCGTCGTACATGGCGGAGATCACACCCGTCGTGGCCAGGCTCTCGGTGAGTCTGCGGGCCTTCCCGACCTGGATCGGACGGGCGTCGAGCTGCTTGAAGAGCGCGCTGAGCCGGTCCCCCGCCGCGGTGGCGTTCGCGGCGGGGGCCAGGGGACAGTCCTTGCGCTTGAGGCAGTCCTGCACGAAGGCGGTGAAGGCGGTCTGGAAGCCGGCGGTCTGGTCGAGGTTGATCCGCTCCGAGTCCAGGGAGGGGTCCAGGGCGCCGTCGAGCACCATGTGGCCGACGCGGGACGGGAAGAGCCCGGCGTAGGTGGCACCGAGGAAGGTGCCGTAAGAGGCGCCGACGTACGTCAGCTTCTCGTCGCCCAGGGCCGCGCGCAGGATGTCCATGTCGCGGGCGGCGTCGACGGTCGAGACATGGGCCAGCAGCCTGCCCGTGCGGGTCGCGCAGCTGTCGGCGAACTTCTGGTACGCCTCGACCAGCTCGGCGATCTCGGTGGCGTTGTCGGGCGTCTGGTCGACCTGGGTGTAGGCGTCCATCTCGGCGTTGGTGAGACAGGTGACCGGCTGGCTCGCGGCGACGCCGCGCGGGTCCATGCCGACCATGTCGTAGCGGGCGCGGACGGCGGCGGGATAGCCGACCCCCGCGTACTGCTGGAGGTAGTTGACCGCCGAGCCACCGGGGCCGCCCGGATTGACCATCAGGGAGCCGAGGTGCGCACCGGGGCCGGTCGCCTTCTTGCGGGAGACGGCGAGCTTGATGTCGCCGCCCTCCCGCGGCCGGTCGTAGTCCAGGGGCGCCGTCAGGGTGGCGCACTCGAAGCCGGCGGTGCCGCAGGCGTGCCAGGCGAGCCTCTGGGCGTAGTAGGGGCGCAGGGCGGAGGGGAGCGCCTTCGGGAGGGGCGCGAGGGGGGCCGCCAGGCCCGTACGGGAACGGACGGTGTCGATCGCGCCCGCGGCCGGGGAGTACCCCCAGGCGCTGCCGTCGCCCCTGGCCTGGGGTCTCGCCGCCGCGGACGCGCTCGGCGCCGAGTCCTCCAGGGCACAGCCGGAGATCAGCAGTGCCGCGGTCGCGATGACGGCGCCTGAGGTGCGGAGCAGACGGCTCGAATCCATCGGCTGGTCCCTCTGATGGAGTGAATGGAGTGATCGGGCATGAAAAGTGCGGGCAGCGGGAATGACTGTTGGTTACGACAGATCACGATGCCCGCACGGAGCGTATCCATATGGGTGTGCGGCATGGCCAGTCGCGGGGCCACTAGGCCTCGTATGAGTGAGATCGCGTAACTGTCGGCGCCCGCGCGCGTGGGGAACCGGTCCGAGCCGTCCTGGCGGATGGCAGCCCGGCTGCGGGCCGTCCGCCGCCTGCGGCGGGAGCTCCCCCGGCTCACGCTCGAAGGTGCCCGACGGGCTGCGATGCGCACTCGCATCAGCCGCATCCAGCCCGTGGGGGCACCTCTGGGGGCACCCTCGGACGGAGTCTGGGGGAGGTAGCCGGGGGAGCTTGAGGACACCGCCGCGCAGCGGTGGTGCGGACGACAACCACCCGCAGAACCGCGGCCGGTGGAGTACAGCCGGCGCTCAGCCCGCCCGCAGGGCCATCGTCATCGCCTCGACCGCGAGGAGCGGTGCCACATTCCGGTCGAGGGCGCGGCGGCACTCGATGATCGCCTCGATGCGGCGCAGGGTCCCCTCCGGACCGGAGCCCGAGGCGACGCGCTGGAGGGCGTCCCGGACGTCGGTGTTGGCGAGCTCCACGCGCGAGCCGAGCTGCATCGCCAGCACGTCGCGGTAGAAGCCGGTCAGATCCACGAGGGCGAGGTCGAGGCTGTCGCGCTGGGTGCGGGTGCTGCGGCGCTTCTGCCGGTCCTGGAGCTCCTTCATGGCGCCCGCCGTGCCGCGCGGGAGGCGGCTGCCGGTGCCGGCCGCTGCGCCCAGGGCGGCGCGCAGCTCCTCGGTCTCCTTGGTGTCGACCTCCTCGGCGACCTGCTTGGCGTCCTCGGAGGCGGCGTCGATCAGCTCCTGCGCGGCCTTCAGACAGCCGCCGACGTCGTCGACGCGGAGCGGGAGCCTGAGGACGGCCGTGCGGCGGGCGCGGGCGCGCTCGTCGGTGGCGAGGCGGCGGGCGCGGCCGATGTGGCCCTGCGTGGCCCGCGCCGACTGCCCGGCGATCTCGGGCTCGATGCCGTCACGGCGGACGAGGAGGTCCGCGACCGCCGCCACCGGCGGCGTGCGCAGGGTGAGCAGGCGGCAGCGGGACCGGATCGTCGGCAGCACGTCCTCCAGGGACGGCGCGCACAGCAGCCACACGGTGCGCGGAGCGGGCTCCTCCACCGCCTTGAGCAGGACGTTGCCCGCGCCCTCGGTCAGCCGGTCGGCGTCCTCCAGGACGATCACCTGCCAGCGGCCGACCGCCGGGGACAGCTGGGCGCGGCGGACGAGGTCACGGGTTTCCTTGACGCCGATCGAGAGCTGGTCCGTGCGCACGATCTCCACATCGGCGTGCGTGCCCACGAGACTGGTGTGGCAGCCGTCACAGAATCCGCAGCCGGGGACCCCGCCGACGGAGCGGTCCGGGCTGACGCACTGGAGCGCGGCGGCGAACGCGCGGGCCGCGGTGGCCCGCCCCGACCCGGGCGGACCGGTGAACAGCCAGGCGTGCGTCATCGACCCACCGCTGTCACCCGGGCCCGGCTCGCCGCCCGCGCCGGTGACCAGCGCGTCCGCGTCGCGCGCGGCGGCGGAGAGCTGCTCCGTCACCCGGTCCTGGCCGACCAGGTCGTCCCACACCGCCATGACTGCCCTCCGAGCTGTTCGTCCTGCGGCTACCCATTGTGGGACACGGCACTGACATGGAACGCCACGCCGGCCTCCGCGGAGGGGGCGAGCAGCGGGGTCCGGGGCGGAGCCCCGGTCTCAACTCCGGCCGACGTCGAGGCCGCTCGCCGCAGGCGCGCCGCACACCCGAGCCCCATCCAGCCCGCCCGACCTAGTGGCCGCCCCGGCGACGCCCCTTGCGGTCCTCGTCAGCCTGGCGGCGCGCGTTCCCGCGCGGACCCAGCAGCTCGTCGGCCAGCGTGGGCGCGTCGTCGGAGGCAGGTTCCGCCCAGCCCGGCCGGCGCCGCCGGCTCTCCGGGCTCTCGCCCGCGGTCTGCGGGATCTCACGCGTCCGCTCGCTGTCCGCGCCGTCGTCGTCCGGCCGGAACAGCCACGTCGGCACGCGGTCCGCCGGGTCCTCCGGGCGGTCGACCCGGGCGGCCGGACCCGTGCCTTCCGGCCGTACGGGCGGCAGCACCGCGGTCTCGTCCTCCGCACCGGGCGAGGCAGGGGCCTCCGCCTCGGAAGCGGAAGCGGGCTTCGCGGGGCGGGCGGTCGGCTGCGGAAGGACCGCCGTCTCCTCGGACTCCGAGCCGCCGCCGGCCTTCTCCGGTTCCATCCCCCAGGTGACGCGCTGCGGCGGCTCCGGGCGGACGACGGGCGTCGCGGGCCGTACGGGCGGGAGCACCGCCGTCTCGTCGGCGGCGCCTTCCGGCTCCGTACGCGGCTCGGCTCCCGGCTCGGCCTGCGGCTCGACGCGCGGCCGCTCGACCGTCGGGGTCAGGTCGGGGTCGCCGAGCCGCGGATCCGGCCGGCCGAGGACCGGCCTCCGCACCGTCCGCGTCCGGTCGGAATCACCGGAACGGGCCGCCCCGCGCTCGGGCGGAGCCGGCGCCTCCACCGTCTGCGTCTCCTCGGAACCGGCAGAACCGGCAGAACCGGCAGAATCTGCAGCGGCTTCCGGCTGATCACCCTTACGGAGCGACGGCCGCTCGACCGTCGGCGCCTCGGAAGCCGAAGCGGACACCGCGGCCGAAGCGGACGCCGCTGCGGCCGCGGCCGCCGCCTCCGCCTCGATGCGCGCCCGCTCGGCCCTCAGCAGCGCCTCTTCCGCCTTGCGCTGCTTCTCCAGGCGCCGTTCCTCCGCCTCCGCGCGCAGCCGGGCCTCTTCCTCGGCCTGCTTGCGGAGCCGTTCCTGCTCGGCGGCGCGCGTGCGCTCCTCCGCCTCGCGGCGCAGACGCTCCTGCTCCGCGGCGAGGCGCGCTTCCTCGGCCCGCTTCCGGGCCTCCTCGGCGACCCGCGCCTCTTCCCGCAGCCGCGCTTCCTCCTGCTCGCGCCGCTTGCGCTCTTCCTCCTCCGCCCGCAGCTTGGCGAGCTGCGCCTGGCGCTCGCGCTCCAGGCGCTCCTCCTCCGCCTTGCGCGCGGCCTCTTCCTCGGCCTTGCGCCGGGCCTCCTCCTCGGCCGCCTTGCGCGCCTGCTCCCGGGTCTCGATCTCGTGGGCGGAGAGCGGGAGGACCTCGTCGAGCCGGTGCCGCACGACCGTGGAGACGGCCTCCGGCTCCTGCCCGGCGTCCACGACGAGATACCGCGCCGGGTCGGAGGCTGCGAGGGTCAGGAACCCGGTCCGTACGCGCTGGTGGAACTCCGCCGGCTCGGACTCCAGCCGGTCCGGCGCCTCCGTGAAGCGCTCGCGGGCGGTCTCGGGCGAGACGTCGAGCAGCACCGTCAGGTGCGGGACGAGCCCGTCCGTGGCCCAGCGCGAGATGCGGGCGATCTCGGTCGGCGAGAGGTCGCGCCCGGCGCCCTGGTAGGCGACGGACGAGTCGATGTAGCGGTCGGTGATGACGACCGCGCCGCGCTCCAGCGCGGGCCGTACGACGGAGGCGACGTGCTCCGCGCGGTCGGCGGCGTAGAGCAGGGCCTCGGCCCGGTCGGACAGCCCGGCGGAGCCCACGTCGAGCAGGATCGCGCGCAGGCGCTTGCCGATGGCCGTCGCGCCGGGCTCCCGGGTGACGACGACCTCGTGGCCCTTGGCGCGGATCCAGTCGGCGACGGCCTGCACCTGGGTCGACTTGCCGGCCCCGTCGCCGCCCTCGAAGGCGATGAAGAAGCCGGTACCCGACGGCGCCTGCGCCGGGTCGCCGCCGCGCAGGACGTCCATCAGGTCGCGGCGGAACGGTACGCCGTGCCGGTCGTCCGTCTTGCCGAGGACGACGGCGCCGACGGGCAGCAGCAGCGCGCCGATGAGCATCAGCGTGAACGCCGCCCCGCCGTGCGCGAAGACGAAGCTGCCGCTCTCCAGCCGGTGCGGTCCGATGGCGGCGGCGAGCAGCGGCGCAAACACCGCGCCGAGCGCCGCGGTGACGCGGACGACGGCGTGCAGGTGCTCGGTCGTACGGGCCCGCCGGGCCTCCTCGGTCTCCTGGTCGAGCAGGGAGTGCCCGGTGTTGGCGACGATGCCCGCGCAGACGCCCGCGAGCAGGATCAGCAGGAGGACCGTCGTCGGGTCCGGCACCAGGCCCGCGACCAGCAGCGCGAGGCCGGTCAGGGTGAGGGCCAGCGCGAGCAGGCGGCGGCGCGAGAAGCCCGGCAGGACCTTCCGCGCGGTGCGGATGCCGATGACGGGGCCGCCGCTCAGCGCGAGCACCAGCAGCCCGAAGGCCACCGGCCCGCCGCCCAGGTCGACGGCCTGGAGCGTGGCCACGCCGACGGCCGCGGCGATCGCGCCCGCGACGGCGGCACAGGCGAGGACGAGCACCGGGATCGCGCCCGTGCGTCCGGTGTCGGGGCCCTGCGGCGTCCGGGGGCGGCGCAGTCCCTCAAGGGGGGAGCGCACGCGCGGCGACTGCACGCCGGGAAGTTCGAGGAGGTAGAGGATCGTCGCCGACCCGGCGAACAGCGCGGCCGCCAGGAAGGAGCCCAGCGCCGCCTGGTGCGCGTGGAACCACGCGATCCCGGAGCCGAGCAGATTGCTGATCAGGGTGATGACGACGAGCGCGGCCGCGGCTATGGGCAGGGCGACGAAGTTCGTACGCAGCGAGAGGCGGCGCAGCGCGTCGTGGTGATCGGGCAGCGGGCGTACGGCCGCGCCCTCGGTGGGCGGCCTGGGCAGCAGCGCGGGGGCCGCGCCGTCCTTGGCCACGGTCCAGAACCGCTCGGCGACGCCCATGACGAAGGCCGACACAAGCAGCAGCGCGAGCGCCCTGGTGCCGGTCCAGCCGATCCACAGCGGCGCCACCACCAGCAGCGCCAGCCGCACGCCGTCGGCGGCGAGCATCGTCCAGCGGCGGTCCAGCGGGCCGTTCGGCGCGATCAGCGAGGAGACCGGCCCGAGCAGGACGGCGCCGAAGAGCAGGGTCGCGAGCAGCCGCGCGCCGAGGACCGCGGCGATCGCGAGGGCGGCACCGCGGTAGCCGCCCCCGAAGGAGCCCGCCGCGACGGCCGCCTGGAGCGACAGCAGCAGGAGCACCAGGAGGGCGAGGGAGTCCCCGATCCCGCCGACGAACTGCGCGCTCCACAGCCGCCGGAGCGGCGGGATGCGCAGCAGGGCCCGTACGGCACGCTCGCGGGAGTCCGCGGCCAGTGCCCCGGATGTGGGGGTTTCCACTGTTGGCTGCTCGGCTCGCGTCATCCTGCCAGCCTATCCGCCTGCGACGGGGCGCCGCGTCTCTATAGAACGCCCGTCCGAACGGTGCGGCTTCCGTTGCGCCTGCGGCGGAGCGCCCTGCGGGCGCGTCCTCAAACGCCGGACGGGCTGGTTTTTCCAGCCCGTCCGGCGTTTGAGGACATCGCGCGAAGCGCGGTCCCCCTACTCCGCCGCAGCCTTCGACGCCGCCGTCTTCTTGGCAGCCGTCTTCTTCGCCGCAGCAGTCGTCTTCTTCGCGGCCGTCTTCTTGGCGACAGCCTTCTTCGCCGTCGTCTTCTTCGCCGCGGCCGCCGTCTTCTTCGCCGGCGCCTTCTTGGCCGTCTTCTTCGCCGGCCCCTTCGCCCGCTTCTCCGCGAGCAGCTCGTAGCCGCGCTCCGGCGTGATCGTCTCGACGTCGTCGTCGCGGCGCAGCGTCGCGTTGGTCTCGCCGTCGGTCACGTACGGGCCGAACCGGCCGTCCTTGACCACGACCGGGCGCTCGCTGACCGGGTCCGTGCCGAGCTCCTTCAGCGGCGGCTTGGCCGCGGCGCGGCCGCGCTGCTTGGGCTGGGCGTAGATCGCGAGGGCCTCGTCGAGCGTGATCGTGAAGAGCTGGTCCTCGGTCTCCAGGGAGCGCGAGTCGGTGCCCTTCTTCAGATACGGGCCGTAGCGGCCGTTCTGCGCGGTGATCTCCACGCCCTCGGCGTCCTTGCCGACGACGCGCGGCAGCGACATCAGCTTGAGGGCGTCCTCGAGGGTGACCGTGTCGAGCGACATGGACTTGAAGAGCGAGGCGGTCCGCGGCTTCACGGCGTTCTTGCCGGTCTTCGGCGTGCCCTCGGGCAGGATCTCGGTGACGTACGGGCCGTAGCGGCCGTCCTTGGCGACGATCTGGTTGCCGCTCCCGGGGTCCTTGCCCAGCTCGAAGTCGCCGCTCGGCTTGGCGAGCAGCTCCTCCGCGTACTCGACGGTCAGCTCGTCGGGCGCCAGGTCGTCCGGCACGTCGGCGCGCTGGTGGCCCTCGGAGTCCTTCTCGCCGCGCTCCACGTACGGGCCGTAGCGGCCGACGCGCAGCACGATGCCCTCGCCGACCGGGAACGAGGAGACCTCGCGGGCGTCGATCGCGCCGAGGTCGGTGACGAGCTCCTTGAGCCCGCCGAGGTGGTCGCCGTCGCCGTTGCCGGCGTCGGCCGCCGACCCGGCCGCCGTTCCCTCTTCGGAGCCGAAGTAGAAGCGACGCAGCCACGGCACGGCCTGGGCCTCGCCGCGCGCGATGCGGTCGAGGTCCTCCTCCATGGAGGCGGTGAAGTCGTAGTCGACGAGCCGCCCGAAGTGCTTCTCCAGGAGGTTCACGACGGCGAAGGACAGGAAGGACGGCACCAGGGCCGTGCCCTTCTTGAAGACGTAGCCGCGGTCGAGGATGGTGCCGATGATCGACGCGTACGTCGACGGACGGCCGATCTCCCGCTCCTCCAGCTCCTTGACCAGCGAGGCCTCGGTGTAGCGCGCCGGGGGCTTGGTCGCGTGGCCGTCGGCGGTGATCTCATCGGCGGTCAGCGGGTCGCCCTCGGTGACCTGCGGCAGACGGCGCTCGCGGTCGTCGAGCTCGGCGTTCGGGTCGTCGGCACCCTCGACGTAGGCCTTCATGAAGCCGTGGAAGGTGATCGTCTTGCCGGACGCGCTGAACTCGGCGTCGCGGCCGTCGCTCGCCCGGCCGCCGATCTTGACGGTGACGGAGTTGCCCGTCGCGTCCTTCATCTGGGAGGCGACGGTCCGCTTCCAGATCAGCTCGTAGAGCCGGAACTGGTCACCGGTCAGGCCGGTCTCGGCGGGCGTGCGGAAACGATCACCCGAAGGCCGGATCGCCTCGTGCGCCTCCTGCGCGTTCTTGACCTTGCCCGCGTAGGTGCGCGGCTTCTCCGGCAGGTAGTCGGCGCCGTAGAGCTGGGTGACCTGCGCCCGGGCCGCGGAGATCGCGGTGTCGGAGAGCGTGGTGGAGTCCGTACGCATATAGGTGATGAAGCCGTTTTCGTACAGCTTCTGTGCCACCTGCATCGTGGCCTTCGCGCCGAAGCCGAGCTTGCGCGAGGCCTCCTGCTGGAGCGTGGTCGTGCGGAACGGGGCGTACGGCGAGCGGCGGTACGGCTTGGACTCGACGGACCGCACCGAGAACGCCGAGTCGGCGAGGGCCGCGGCCAGCGCGCGGGCATTGGCCTCGTCAAGGTGCAGGACCGGCGAGCCGTCCTTCAGCCGGCCGGTCGAGCCGAAGTCGCGGCCCTGCGCGACGCGGCGGCCGTCGACGGCGGTCAGCCGCGCGGCGATGTTGCCCGGGTCGCTGGCGTCGCCGCCGCGCCCCGTGGCGAAGGTCCCGGTGAGGTCCCAGTACTCGGCGGAGCGGAAGGCGATGCGCTCGCGCTCCCGCTCGACGACGAGCCGGGTGGCGACGGACTGCACGCGGCCGGCCGAGAGCCGCGGCATGACCTTCTTCCAGAGGACCGGCGAGACCTCGTAGCCGTAGAGGCGGTCGAGGATGCGGCGGGTCTCCTGGGCGTCGACGAGCTTCTTGTTCAGCTCGCGCGGGTTGGCGACGGCCTCGCGGATCGCGTCCTTGGTGATCTCGTGGAAGACCATCCGGCGGACCGGGACCTTGGGCTTGAGGACTTCCTGGAGGTGCCAGGCGATGGCCTCGCCCTCGCGGTCCTCATCGGTGGCGAGGAAGAGTTCGTCGGACTCGGCCAGCAGCTCCTTGAGCTTCTTGACCTGGTCCTTCTTGTCGTGGTTGACGACATAGATGGGCTGGAAGTCGGCGTCGACGTTCACGCCGAGCCGGGCCCACGGCTCGCCCTTGTACTTGGCCGGGACCTCGGCGGCCCCGTTCGGCAGGTCACGGATGTGCCCGACGCTCGCCTCGACGACGTATCCGGGGCCGAGGTAGCCCTTGATCGTCTTCGCCTTGGCAGGCGACTCGACGATGACGAGTCGGCGGCCGCCCTGTGCGGTCTCGCTGGTCGGGGACAACTTCGCTCTTCTTCCGGTCGGCACTCGGTGTAGGCGCTGCGGTGACGCTGCGGAGTGTGACGGTACATCCCGCCCCCGTGTCAAACGGAAAAAGCCCGCAACGCCACTCGAACGGTAACCCGACAAGCGTCCTGTCTGCCGCCCGGACCGGCACACCACCGGAGTGAACCGGCGGCCGGACCCCGCCCGGGGCGTCCCCGGGCGGGCCCACGGCCACCGGAAGCGGGGGCCCGGGGGCATCCAGAACGGCCCTTTGGTCGGAACCGCACGAGGAACCGCAGGTGACAGGCCCGCCACCCGCGGTCCCAGAAGACGATGCCCAGTCGGACCTGACGTGAACCCGACCCTTCAGGACGACTTATCGACCTTCCACCGGGAGCAGGAAACCCTGCTCCACGAGGAGCCGGATCGCCTCCGGCGTACGGTCGCGGAGCCGCACCGCGTCCTCCCCGACGAGCTGCGCGATCGCGTCCAGAATCCGTCCGGCGCTGAGAGAGCCGTCACACACTCCGGCGAAGCCCGCGCCCACCGTGTCGACCTTGGTCGCCCGCCGCATTCCGCGGTTCTGGCGGAGCACGACGTGCTCCGGATCCTCCGCGCCGGGCGCCCCGACCTGCTCCTGGACGACCTCGTCGGCCAGCCGGAAACGCGCGGCGAGCAGCGCCGCGTCGTCATGCGAACGCAGGAAGTCCTGTCGCTCGAAATGGGCCCGAACGGACGCACCGAGCGGCTGCTCGACCGGGTGCGGCCACTCCTCCGCCAGCACGGAGGGCCGCTCGGAGCCCGTTTTGCGCAGCGTGATCCAGCCAAATCCGACGCCCTTGGTCCTGCGGGCCGCGAACTCGTCCAGCCACGCGTCGTAGCGCGCCGCGTACGCCTCGGGGGCGGAGCGGTGGTCGCCGCCGTCACGCAGCCACAGCTCCGCGTACTGCGCGACGTCCTGCACCTCGCGCTGGACGATCCACGCGTCGCAGCCGCGCGGCACCCAGGACGACAGCCTCTCGCGCCAGTCCTCGCCCTCGACGTGCTGCCAGTTGGCCAGCAACTGGCAGTAACCGCCGTCGTTGAGCCGCTCCCCCGCCTGCTGGACGAGCGTGCGGCAGAGGTCGTCGCCGCCCATCCCGCCGTCGCGGTAGGTGAGCCGGGCGCCCGGGGAGATGACGAACGGCGGGTTGGAGACGATCAGGTCGTACGTGTCGTGGGCGACCGGCTCGAAGAGCGAGCCCTCGCGCAGGTCGGCCTCGGGCGCGCCGGACAGGGCCAGGGTGAGCCGGGCGAAGTGCAGCGCCCGCGGGTTGAGGTCGGTCGCGGTGACCTTGGTGGCGTGCTGGGCGGCGTGCAGCGCCTGGATGCCGGAGCCGGTGCCGAGGTCCAGGGCGCTCGCCACGGGCGTGCGCACGGTGATCCCGGCGAGCGTGGTGGAGGCCCCGCCGACCCCGAGGACGAGCTCCGAGCGGTCCACCCCGGCCGGGCCCGCGGTGCCCCCGATCCCGCCGGCACCGCCGACGGCGCAGCCCAGGTCGGAGACGATCCACCAGTCCTGCCCCTCGGGGCCGCCGTAGGGGCGCACGTCGACGGTCGCCCGCACCTCGTCGCCGTCGCGCACCAGCCAGCCGTCGGCGAGGCAGTCGTCCACGGGCAGCGCGGCGGCGGCCCGGCCGTACGCGGCGGGCCGCTGCAGCAGGAACAGCCGGACCAGCGTCTCCAGCGGCCCGTCACCCCGCGTGGCGCGCAGCGCGGGAACGGTCTCGCTGCGCGCGAGGGCGGCGTAGGCGGGCGCGCCCAGCAGGTCGAGAAGGCCGTCGGCGGTGAACGCCGCGGCAAGCAGGGCATCGCGCAGCCGGTCGGTGCGCGCGCGGTCGGCGAAGGGAAGGAGCGTACTCACGCCTCTATTGTCGGGTGCGCCACGGACACTCAGCGCGCGAAGCGTGGTCCGGGGGTCTCTCGTTCGGG
>NZ_BAAABW010000028.1:149134-322225 GCF_039521185.1 Streptomyces blastmyceticus
CCCCCCCCCCCCCCCCACCCCCCGCGCCCCCGCTACTTCTTCTGGCAACCGGGCTGCTTGGCCATCGCCTTGCCCACGTCCCCCGACTGAAGCTTCTTCAGCGCATCGTCGCTCTGGCTGCTGAGCTTCCCGATGTCCCCGCCGATCCCCTTGAGCCCCTCGGCGAACTTCGCCTTGTCCCCCGTGTCCAGCCCGTCGATCCGCTTCTTCAGCCCGGCGTAGGCCCCGGAGAGGTCGTTGAGCGCCTTGACGGCGTTCTTCTGGCTGGTCTCGCCGTCCTTCACCGGCGGGGCCCCGGCGTTCTCCACGCCACTGGCCAGCGACCTGTACGCGTCGGCGTTGGCCTGGAAGGCCGCGGAGTCGGTCTGCTGGACCTTCTTGGAGTCCTCTTCGGTCTGGACGCCCGCGATCGAGTGGTTGGCGTCCTGGATCTTCTTGACCTGAGGCTGCATCTGGTCGCAGACCTTCTTGGCCCAGTCGTCGAGCTTCTTGTTCCCGCCGTCGCCGCCGCCACAGCCCGTCAGCGCCAGGACGAGTGCCGCACCGCCGGACAGTGCAGCCACAAGCTTCTTGTTCACCGGATTGGTCCCTTCGATGGCTCCCGGCCCCGGAACTTACACGTCCGGGCCTTGCCACCTCGGAGCCGAGCGCCCCGTACGCCCCCTTTTGAAGCCATTTGCACCAAGAACGCCGTGGTGTTCGCCGCACCTTGATCCACTTCCTTGGGCGGCCTCGCCGGCACGGCGGGGCCCGACGGCGAACGGGCGGACAGCGTGCCCGGAGCACGCCGTCCGCCCGTGACCGGACCCGGGATCCGTCAGGACACCACCGCGGGATCCGCGGGGTGCGCCGCGCGCTCCGCCTCGCCGTCGTCGCCCACGGCGACGCCACGCCGCTTGGAGACGTAGACGGCACCGACGATGACGACGATCGCCAGCACCGCGACGCCGATCCGCAGGCCCCTGTTGGCGTCGGCCCCGTAGGAGAACTTGACCACCGCGGGCGCGATCAGCAGCGCCACCAGGTTCATCACCTTCAGCAGCGGGTTGATCGCGGGCCCCGCCGTGTCCTTGAACGGGTCGCCGACCGTGTCGCCGATGACCGTCGCGGCGTGCGCCTCGCTGCCCTTGCCGCCGTGGTGCCCGTCCTCGACCAGCTTCTTGGCGTTGTCCCAGGCGCCACCGGAGTTGGCCAGGAAGACGGCCATCAGGGTGCCGGTGCCGATGGCGCCCGCGAGGTACGAACCGAGCGCGCCGACCCCGAGCGAGAAGCCGACCGCGATCGGCGCCATGACGGCCAGCAGGCCGGGCGTGGCGAGTTCGCGCAGCGCGTCCTTGGTGCAGATGTCCACCACGCGCCCGTACTCGGGCTTCTCGCTGTAGTCCATGATCCCGGGGTGCTCGCGGAACTGCCGCCGCACCTCGTAGACCACCGCGCCCGCCGACCGCGACACCGCGTTGATGGCGAGCCCCGAGAAGAGGAAGACGACCGCGGCGCCCAGCACCAGGCCGACGAGGTTGTTGGGCTGCGAGATGTCCAGACTCAGGTTCATCTCCGTGGACTTCGCGTGCACCTCGTCGACCGCCGTGGCGATCGCGTCGCGGTACGAACCGAAGAGCGCCGACGCCGCCAGCACCGCCGTGGCGATGGCGATGCCCTTGGTGATCGCCTTGGTGGTGTTGCCCACGGCGTCGAGGTCGGTGAGCACCTGCGCGCCCGCGCCCTCGACGTCCCCGGACATCTCGGCGATGCCCTGGGCGTTGTCGGAGACCGGGCCGAAGGTGTCCATGGCGACGATGACGCCGACGGTGGTGAGCAGACCCGTGCCCGCGAGGGCGACGGCGAACAGCGCCAGCATGATCGAGGTGCCGCCCAGCAGGAACGCACCATAGACGGCGAGCGCGATGAGCACGGCCGAATAGACCGCCGACTCCAGGCCGATGGAGATGCCGGCGAGCACCACCGTCGCGGGACCGGTCAGCGAGGACTTGCCGATGTCACGCACGGGCCGGCGGCTCGTCTCCGTGAAGTAGCCCGTGAGTTGCTGGATCAGCGCGGCCAGGACGATGCCGATGGCCACCGCCACCAGGGCCAGCACCCGGGGATCACCCTTGTGCCCGCTGATGGCCGCGTCGCCGATGCCCTTCAAGTCCGCGTAGCTGGACGGCAGATACGCGAACACCGCCACCGCGACGAGCACCAGGGAGACGACCGCCGAGATGAAGAAACCGCGGTTGATCGCGGTCATCCCGCTGCGGTCGGCGCGCCGCGGTGCCACGGCGAAGATGCCGATCATCGCGGTGACCACCCCGATGGCGGGGACGAGCAGCGGGAAGGCGAGGCCCGCGTCGCCGAACGCCGCCTTGCCGAGGATCAGCGCGGCGACCAGCGTCACGGCATACGACTCGAAGAGGTCGGCCGCCATGCCCGCGCAGTCCCCGACGTTGTCGCCCACGTTGTCGGCGATGGTGGCGGCATTGCGCGGATCATCTTCCGGAATGCCTTGTTCCACCTTGCCGACCAGGTCGGCGCCGACGTCGGCGGCCTTGGTGAAGATGCCGCCGCCGACCCTCATGAACATCGCGAGCAGCGCCGCGCCGAAGCCGAAGCCCTCCAGCACCTTGGGCGCGTCGGCCTTGTACGCCAGCACCACGCACGAGGCACCCAGCAGGCCGAGCCCGACCGTGCACATGCCGACGACCCCGCCCGTGCGGAACGCGATCTTCATGGCCTTGTGGGAAACGGCCGTCAGATCCTTTTCGGGCTCGCCCTCGGCGGGGGTGGCCTCGCGCGCCGCGGCGGCGACCCGCACATTGCTGCGCACCGCGAGCCACATACCGATATAGCCGGTGGCCGCGGAGAAGAGAGCGCCGATCAGGAAGAAGACCGAACGCCCGATGCGCTGCGACCAGTTGTCCGCCGGCAACAGCATGAGCAGGAAGAACACGGCCACGGCGAAAAAGCCGAGGGTGCGCAACTGGCGGGCGAGATAGGCATTCGCGCCTTCCTGCACCGCCGCGGCGATCTTTCTCATGCTGTCGGTGCCCTCGCGCGCCGCGAGCACCTGCCGTACGAGCACCACGGCGACCCCGAGCGCGGCGAGCGCCACGACCCCGATCACCAGCACCAGCGTGCGATTGCCCCGGGTCAGCTCGGCCGCGAGATTCTGAGTGAAGTCCACCTGTCGAGGGGTAAGGGGCCCCGCCATTCGTCCTCCTTGACGTTTGGCACATGGGCGCGCGGCAGCACCGCGAACGCGGAACAGCCGCCACGCTCAGGCGTCCTGATCTCAAGATGGACGGATTGTAGGGAGCATGGCGAGATCAAAACAGAGCGCGGCAAACGGAACCGGCCTTACCGCGGTGAAGATCGAGTGAATGATCGCGCGGCAGAAGATCGCCGAGAAAGATCCCGAATGCGCGGTCGTAGATCCGTAAAGGAAAGATCGACGCGAGGAGATCGAAAAGGGCTCGGAAATAGACCCGCGGCTCATGCCGCACGGCGGAAATCCGCCCCCCGGCGCGAGGAGCTCGGGCCCGGCCCGGGGCGCGCCCAGCCCCGCCCGCGCGGCCGCACGCCGAAACGGGGCCCTCAGCAGGACCCCTGACGGTTACGCCGAATCCGGGACGGCCCGCTACGGCAATACGGTGACGGCGGGCTACGACAGCACGTGCGCCGGCGTCGTCGGCCAGCTCATGCGGATCAGGCCGCCGCTCTCGTCGGCGGAGACCTCGACATCGTCGACCAGGCCGCTGATCACGGCGAGACCCATGTCGTCCTCACCGTCGGCCCCGCCGTCGTCCTGAGCGGAGCCCGGGGCACCGCCCGCGCCCCGCGCGGCCGTGAGCGCCGCGGCGGACGGCCCTGGGGCGTCGTCCCCGACCTCGATGGAGAACTTCTTCTCGTCCTCGATCAGCACGACCCGCACCGGGCTGGTCACACCATTGCTGATGTGCAGCCCGACCGCACGGGAGCACGCCTCGCCCACGGCGAGACGGAGCTCGTCCAGCACGGCCTCGTCGACTCCGGCCCGGCGCGCCACCGCGGCCGCCACCAGCCGGGCGGTCCGGACATGCTCGGGAAGGGCACTGAAGAGCAGTTCGACGGTGGCCATGCCATCCCCCTCAGTCGTACGTGCCGCCTTCCCCTCTTCCGGAAAAGGGCGGACTCGCAGGGAGGGCCGGACCCTCGGGCCCGGATCCCCCCACGTGGCAGTCTTCCTGCGACGACCGTCAGTCGGTCGCCTGCACCGCGTCCTCGACCGAGGTGTGAATCGGGAACACCTTGGTGAGGCCGGTGATACGGAAAATCTTCAGAATGCGCTCCTGGTTGCAGACCAGGCGCAGCGAGCCCTCATGGGCTCGCACCCGCTTGAGGCCGCCGACCAGCACGCCGAGCCCGGTGGAGTCGAGGAAGTCGACGCCCTCCATGTCCACGACGAGGTGATAGCTGCCGTCGTTGACAAGCTCGACCAACTGCTCACGCAGCTTGGGCGCGGTGTACACATCAATCTCGCCACCGACCCGGACAACCGTACGGTCGCCTACGGTCTCGGTCGACAGGGACAGGTCCACGGATCCTCCAGCACCTTGCATCGAGCGGTCGCCCCCCATGGATCGGCAGCCGCGATGGCATTCAATCACTTACCGGCAGGCGTGCACGACGCCTTGGCGCCATTGTCCGCCACGCCAGTGACACACTCGGTGTCAATGGCCAACGATCAACTCCCGCCGGAGGCGGGCATACACCCCGCTCCCCGGACGGTCCTCGACAGGCTGACCGCCGGGGCCGACCGGGCTGCACGCATCACTCATACGGAGCACTTGCCCCCGCGTCCGGGACGTCATGCCCCCTGGCCCGAGAAGATCCGGCCGGAAGTGGTCGACGCCATCCGGCTGGCCGGCATCGAACGCCCCTGGGCTCACCAGGCTCTCACGGCCGAGCACGCCCTGCGCGGCGAGTCCGTGGTGGTGGCCACCGGAACCGCCTCCGGAAAGTCCCTCGCCTACCTCGCCCCCGTGCTGAGCGCCCTGCTGGACGGGGCGGAGGCCCCGAACGGCCGTGGCGCCACCGCCCTCTACCTCGCCCCCACCAAGGCCCTCGCCGCCGACCAGCGCCGCGCCGTACGGGCCCTGGCCGAGCCCCTGGGCAAGAGCGTCCGCCCCGCCGTCTACGACGGCGACACGCCCGTCGAGGAACGGGAGTGGGTGCGTCAGTACGCCAATTACGCGCTCACCAACCCCGACATGCTCCACCGCTCGATCCTGCCCGCCCACCCCAAGTGGTCCTCCTTCCTGCGCGCCCTGCGCTATGTCGTCATCGACGAGTGCCACACCTACCGGGGCGTCTTCGGCTCGCACGTCGCCCAGGTGCTGCGCCGGCTCCGGCGTGTCTGCGCCCGCTACGGCTCGTATCCCGTCTTCCTCCTCGCCTCCGCCACCGTCTCCGACCCGGCCACCGCCGCGTCCAGGCTCACCGGCGTGCCCGTGGCGGAGATCACCGAGGATTCCTCCCCGCGTGGCGAACTGGTCTTCGCCCTCTGGGAGCCCCCGCTCACCGAGCTCCACGGCGAGAAGGGCGCCCCCGTCCGCCGTACCGCCACCGCCGAGACCGCCGACCTCCTCACCGACCTCGTCGTCCAGGGCGTCCGCACGGTCGCGTTCGTCCGCTCCCGGCGCGGCGCCGAACTCGTCTCCCTCATCGCCCAGGAACGCCTGGCCGCCGTCGACCGCTCCCTCCCCTCCCGCGTCGCCGCCTACCGGGGCGGCTACCTCCCCGAGGAGCGCCGCGCCATCGAGCGCGCCCTGCACTCCGGCGAACTGCTGGGCCTGTCGGCCACCACCGCCCTGGAACTCGGCGTCGACGTCGCCGGTCTCGACGCCGTCGTGCTCTCCGGCTACCCCGGCACTCGCGCCTCACTGTGGCAACAGGCGGGTCGCGCGGGCCGCACGGGCCGGGGCGCCCTCGCCGTCCTCGTCGCCCGCGACGACCCCCTGGACACGTATCTCGTCCACCACCCGGAGGCCCTCTTCCGGCAGCCGGTGGAATCCACCGTCCTCGACCCGGACAACCCCTACGTCCTCGCCCCCCATCTGTGCGCGGCGGCGGCCGAGCTGCCGCTCACCGAGGCCGATCTCTCCCTCTTCGGGCCCGAGGCCCCCGGTCTCCTCACCCAGCTCGAAGGGCGCAAGCTGCTCCGCCGCCGGGCCGCCGCCTGGCACTGGACGCGCCGCGAGCGCGCCGTCGACCTCACCGACATCCGGGGCGGGGGCGGACGCCCCGTCCAGGTCGTGGAGGAGGGCACCGGGCGGCTGCTGGGCACCGTGGACGCCGACGCCGCGCACACCACCGTCCACGAGGGCGCGGTCCACCTCCACCAGGGCCGGACCTATCTCGTCCGCCACCTCGACCTGGAGGACCGCGTCGCCCTGGTCGAGCAGGCCGACCCGCCCTATTCGACGACGGCCCGCGACACCACCTCCGTCTCGATCCTGGAGACCACCGCCGAGATCCCCTGGGGGGACGCGCGGCTCTGCTTCGGCTCCGTCGAAGTCACCAATCAGGTCGTCTCCTTCCTCCGCCGCCGGCTCATCAGCGGCGAGGTCCTCGGCGAGTCCAAGCTGGACCTGCCGCCCCGCACCCTGCGCACCCGGGCCGTGTGGTGGACCGTCACCGAGGACCAGCTCGACGACGCCCGCATCCACCCCGAGGCCCTCGGCGGCGCCCTGCACGCCGCGGAACACGCCTCCATCGGCATGCTGCCGCTCTTCGCCACCTGCGACCGCTGGGACATCGGCGGAGTCTCCGTCCCCCTCCACCCCGACACGCTCCTGCCCACCGTCTTCGTCTACGACGGCCACTCGGGCGGGGCCGGCTTCGCCGAACGCGCCTTCCACACCGCCGCCGAGTGGCTCACCGCCACCCGCGAGGCGATCGCCGCCTGCGAGTGCGAATCCGGCTGCCCCTCCTGCGTCCAGTCCCCCAAGTGCGGCAACGGCAACGACCCCCTCGACAAGAAGGCCGCCATCCGCCTCCTCACCCACCTCCTGAAGGGCGCCCCACCGAAGCCTCCCGAGGAGGCGTGAGAAACTCCCGCTCCTCCGCACCCGCGTAACGGCCCCTCAGGAGCGCTCCCGGGCCGCGAGCGCCCTTGGAGAGAGGCGGGAGCAGGGGACCGGCCTGAGGCGACCTGCGCCCTCCTCCCTGAGGCCGCGCCACCAACCGGACCCCGAGCCTCCTCCGGCCGACCCACGAGACACCACCCGGCACGGCTCACGGCTCACGGCTCACGGCTCACGGCTCACGGCTCACGGCTCACGGCTCACGGCTCACGGCTCACGGCTCACGGCCAAGCATCCCCTGTCGCCGGGCCCGCTCGCGAGCGGACTCGCGCTTCGTACGGGCCCGCCCTGGCCTCGGCGGACACTTCGGCGTACTCACCGCTCACGGCGCAGCGCACCACCCTCGTCTGCTGGGCCATCGCCACCCGCCGAGCAAGACCGCACGCTGCCGGCTCGCCTTCGAGGGCGTGGTCGGCGGCCGCGAGCACCGCCAGGTCCGCCGCCCCTCCGGCCCGGTGACGGGCCTCGATCGCCTGCCCCATGGCCAGCACCACCGCGAACACCGCGCAGAACGCCGTGGCGGCCACCGCCACCCATACCGTCGCCATGCCGCTGTCACCCCACGGTCTCTTCCGCAAGGGCCACCGCCTCTCCTCCCAGCCGGACCGCCAGCGGGCCCGGCCCCGCGGCCCGGGCGTCGACGCGCACCCGGACCAGGTCGCCCTCCCTGGCCAGAGCGACCGTCGCGCCCTCGGGCGCGGCGGCCCTGGCCGCGGCGACGGCCACCGCAGGAGGGTCGGACCGGGCCGCCGCCCGGGCCCCGGCCCTCGCCGCGTCCACGCACTGGATCTGCGCGGACGCGGCCATCAGCCCCCAGATCAGCGCCATGCCGAACACCGTCAGCGTCGGCAGCACCACCGCGGCCTCCGCGGTCACATAGCCATCGTCAGAACGGCGCATGGAGCGCCTTCTCGATCAGCCCCTGCAACGCCGCGGTGACGGCGCCGCTTGTGACCACCTTGTAGAGCACGGCGGCCAGGGCGCAGGCCGCGAGCGTGCCGATGGCATATTCGGCCGTGGACATCCCCGCTTCCGCACCGGCCCCGGACCGCGCCCTCACCCGCCTTTCCTGCCATGAACGGAAATTCGACCACCACGACATCGCCGACACCGTCATCACTGCTTCCCCCACTTTCGTCTCACGCATCGTCAATTGCCTTTCAGGAGTCCGCCTGCGAGCCCGATCACCACGGGCACCACGCCGACCGTCAGGAACGCGGGCAGGAAGCACAGCCCCAGCGGGGCCGTCACCAGGACGCCCGCGCGCCGGGCCCGTATGCCCGCCGCCCGGCTCCGCTCGGCGCGCAAGCGGGCCGCGAGCCGGGACATGGGCTCCACCGCGGGCACCCCAGTCGCCTGCGCGCGCTCCAGGCAGTGCGCCAGGGCCTGGGCGCGGGGGAGGGCTCCGACACGGCTCCAGGCCGTGGCGGGCTCGCCCCCGAGCCGGACCTCGGCGGCCGCCTGGGCCAACCGCTCGCCCACCGGCCCGCCGAGGGAGGCGCCCACTGCCTCCGCCGCCTCCCTCGGCCCCGCCCCGGCGGCGAGACAGGCGGCCATGAGATCGGCGGCGAGCGGCAGTTGCCTCTCCACCTCTTCGGCCGGCACCGCCGAAGAAGTGACGCCCGGACCGTCGCCTGCCCTGCCCGTCCGCCGTCGCACCCGCCACATGCCGTACACGGCGGCGAGTCCCAGCCCCCACCCGGCGATTCCTCCGACGAGGATGGGACCAGCAGCGGCCGCCCCCGCCATCGGCCACCACCGACGGACCCCGGGAAGCCGCTCCGCCCACGACCGCAGCGACCCCACCGCCCGTCCAGTAACCTCCGCCTCGCGTCGGCCGAGCAGGGACGCGGCCCTCCTTCGCGCACCCCGCTTCCCGCGGGCCGCCTTGAGAGCCGCTGCCGCCCCCGCGAGCCCGGCGCAGAGCGGCATCACCATCCACAGGCTGTGGATAACATTTCCACTCACCGGATCCCCCTCCGCTCCGAACCCGGCACGGCATCGGGCCCCGCGCCCTGAACTCCGGCCGCGCCACGCACGATCCGCCCCGTCCAGGCGAGCCCGGCGCCCTCGAGCGCCCCGCCGATGCACAGACAGCCCAGGCCCACCGGCGTATGCAGCAGCACCCTCAGCGGAGCGGCCCCGAGCGCGCTGCCCATCAGCAATGCCAGAACGGGAAGCACCGCGAGCATCACCGCGGTGGACCGGGTACCGGCCAACTGGGCGTGCAGCTCCTCTCGTTGATCGCGCTCCGCGCTCAGGGCCGCCGCCACCCGCTCCAGCCCGGCGGCCAGTCCCGCACCACCGTCGACCGCGACCTTCCAGCACGCGGCCACGCCCTGCAGCCCCTCGGCCCCCGGCAGTCGGCCCACCGCGCGCAGGGCCTCCGGAACGTCCCCACCGAATCGCGCCGCCGCCGGAACCACAGCCCATTCCCGTCCCAACTCCCCCGGCACGGCACCCGAGAGCGCCTCGGCGGGCTGCCGACCCGCCCTCAGTTCACCCGCGACGCCGCCGCACAGCTCGATCACCGCCGCTTCCCGTCGCTCACGCTCATCCCGCGCCCGCCGGGCACGGAGCCATCTCCGCACGAGCGGCATCGCCGCCACCGCGGCCAACAGCGGCAGCACGGACTCCCCCAGCAGGGCCAAGGCGCCGCCGACCGGGAGGCAGGCCAGCTCGCGCCGCTCCCGAACCAGCCGCCGCAACCGACCGGCCCACACATCGACCCATTCGGGCAGCCCGAACCCAACGGGCCCCACCTCGCCCCCACCGGCGAACAGCAGTCTGGCCCGCCGGACTTCCTGGTCCGGCCGCGTCATCGACCAGGCCATGACCAGCGCTCCCAGCGCCACCGCCGACCCGAGCCCGGCGTGGGGCACCGCCGCGTAGGCCGTCATGGCGCACACCCCCCGCGCTCGCACAGCTCCGCCAGCCGATCCCAGCCGCGCGCCCGCTCGAACCCCTCCGGACCGCGGACGGCCGCCGGCACGGTCGTCACGAACCCCGCCCGGTCGCGGTCCAGCACATGCACCTCGGCGACGCGCCGCAGCCCTCCTCGCTCCCGGACGAGATGGATCACCACGGCCAGCCCCGCCGCCAACTGGCTGTGCAGCGCGGCCCGGTCGAGACCCGCCGTGGACCCGAGGGCCTCCAAGCGGGCCGGGACGTCCGCCGCGGCGTTCGCGTGGACCGTGCCACAACCTCCCTCGTGCCCCGTGTTCAACGCGGCCAGCAGGTCGGTGACCTCGGGGCCCCGGACCTCGCCGACCACCAGCCGGTCCGGGCGCATCCGCAGCGCCTGGCGCACCAGATCCCGCAGGGTGACCAGGCCGATTCCCTCTTGGTTCGCGGGCCGCGTCTCCAGCCGCACGACATGCGGATGGTCCGGCCGCAGCTCCGCCGAATCCTCGGCCAGAACGATCCGCTCGTCCGGGGCCACCAGCCCGAGCAAGGTCGTCAGCAACGTCGTCTTGCCCGAACCGGTTCCCCCGCTGATCACGAAAGAGAGCCGTGCCTCCAGCACTGCCCGCAACAGGCGTTCACCGCCCGGCGGAACGGTCCCCGCGGCCACCAGATCGTCCAGGGTGAAGGCGCGCGGCCGCACCACCCGTAGCGAGAGGCACGTCGAGCCCACGGCCACCGGAGGCAGCACGGCGTGCAGCCTCGTCCCGTCCGGAAGCCGGGCGTCCACCCACGGCCGGGCGTCGTCCAGGCGCCGCCCGGCGATCGCTGCGAGCCGCTGCGCGAGACGGCGCACCGCGGCGGCGTCGGGGAAGGTCACTCCCGTGCGCTCCAGGCCGGAGCCCCGGTCGACCCATACCTGATCGGGTGCGGTGACGAGCACATCGGTGACCTCCGGTTCGGCGAGCAGCCGCTCCAACGGTCCGGTGCCGACCAGCTCGGACCGCAACCGGGTGACGACACCGAGCACTTCGGCGTCCCCCAGCAACCGCCCTTCGCGGCGCAGCGCTTCGGCCACCCGGGCCGGTGTGGGCTCCGTACCGCTCTCGGCGAGCCTCAGCCGCACGGCGTCCAGCAGCTCGGTGCTCATGGCGAGACCCCGCTGCCGTCGACGGTCAGCCGGCCCCAGAACTCCGCGCAGAACCGGGCGAGCGGTCCACGGTCGGAGCCCGGCGGGCGTCCGGCGGCCAGCGCGGCGGGCAGACCGGGGTCCCCGGGCAGCTCACCGGCGAGCGGCAGGCCGAGAAGGCGGGCGATCTCCTCGCCGTCGAGCCCGGACCCGCAGGGGCCGCGGACTACCGCCCTGAGGTCGCCGAGCACCATCCCCACCGTGGACGCGACGCGCTGCGCCGCCACCACGGCGCGCAGCTCCGCGGGCACCACCAACAGGCCCATGTCCAGCTGCCCGAGGGCCTCGACGGCGGCATCGTCGAGCCGCCGCGGCAGGTCGACGACGACCACCCCTCCGCGCCTGCGCGCCGCGCCGAGAACGGCCCGCATCGCGTCGGGCGGCACGCTCGCACACGTGCCCCTGTCCCAGCTGAGCAGGCGCAGCGCGTGCAGCTCGGGCAGCGCCTCTTCCAATGCCTGGCCCGCCACCCGGCCCCGCGAGTCGGCGAAGGCCGGCCAGCGGAGCCCTTCCGCCTTCTCGCCGCCGAACAGCACGTCCAGTCCCCCGCCCAGCGGGTCGCCGTCGATGAGCATGGTGCGCCGCTCGGAGCGGGCCGCGCCGACGGCGAGGGCGCACGCCAGCGTGCTCGCTCCCGCTCCGCCCCGGCCGCCGATCACCCCGACGGTCAGGGCGGGCCGCCCGCCCTCCTCCACGGCGTCGGCGATCCGGTCGACCAGCCATGCCTCGTTCTCCGGCAGCAGGGCGACGCCGCGGGCGCCGAGCTCCACGGCCCGCCGCCAGATGCCGGGGTCTTCCTGGTCCCTGCCGACGAGCACGACCCCTTCGCCCTGGGCCGCGGCGGCGTCCTTGCCGAGGCGGCCCGCGCAGTCGTCACCGACCAGGACCAGGGGTGCCCGCTCCCAGGCCCCTCTGCGCGCGGGCATTGTGTGCGCGACCTCGGGCACCGCTCCGGCCGCGGCGCAGAGCCGCAGGAGATCGTCGAGCAGCGCCTCGTCCTCCGCGACGATCAAGGGTCCGGCCCGTCTCGCCTCGGCGGCGGGCGGCCAATCGGATGCACTGGATCCGGCCACGATGTCCTCCCCGTCCCACTACGCGCTCTCGCTTCCACGAACATCGCGGAACAGCGCGGGGAATCACCGTGCCCGGAACTGAAAAATCATGTGGATCTTGGTTGAAAACTGTGGACAACTGAGCCGTTGTGAATATCCCGGTCACCTATACCGGTGACTTCCGGAGAGCAGCCTGGCGATTACGCAGCGTGACGCGTATGAAGGAGGGGAGACCACGGCGCCGCGAGGCCGAGAGGAAGGAGAGGGGGCGGGTGGGGATGGTCAAAACACATCCGGACATGCGACGACCCCCGCCGGGGGGGAGAGCGGGGGTCGTCCCCACGGCCGACTCGGGGGGGGAGGAGTCGGGCCGGGTTAGACACGGTCGCGAACGATCCGTGACTTCCATGGTGTACCCGAGAGCCTTCTCAGGCAAACCCACACGCCTCAGCTTACGCCGAATGGAGGGCCCCTATGCTCGGCATCGTGGAAAACCACTCGCTGTCCCGGACAGCCGCGTTCTTTGATCTGGACAAGACGGTCATTGCCAAGTCGAGCACGCTCACCTTCAGCAAGTCCTTCTACCAAGGCGGTTTGATCAACCGGCGCGCCGTCCTGCGAACCGCATACGCGCAGTTCGTCTTCCTCGCCGGCGGCGCCGATCACGACCAGATGGAGCGGATGCGCGAGTATCTCTCCGCGCTCTGCCGGGGCTGGAATGTCCAGCAGGTCCGTGAGCTCGTCGCGGAGACTCTGCACGAACTCATCGACCCGATCATTTACGACGAGGCCGCCTCTCTCATCGAAGCACACCACACCGCCGGCCGCGACGTGGTGATTGTGAGCACCTCCGGCGCCGAGGTCGTCGAGCCGATCGGTGAACTCCTCGGCGCGGACCGCGTGGTCGCCACCCGCATGGTCGTCGAGGACGGCGCCTTCACCGGCGAAGTCGAGTACTACGCCTATGGCCCGATCAAGGCCGAGGCCATCAGGGAGCTCGCGGAGTCCGAGGGATACGATCTCGCGCGCTGCTATGCGTACAGCGACTCGGTGACCGATATCCCGATGCTCGAATCGGTGGGGCACCCGCACGCGGTGAATCCGGACCGCGCGTTGCGCCGTGAGGCGGCCGCCCGCGACTGGCCGATCCTGTCCTTCAACCGGCCGGTGCGGCTCAAGCAGCGCGTTCCGGCTCTCTCTTTGCCTTCCCGCCCCGCTCTTGTCACCGCCGCCGCGGTCGGCGCGGCCGTCGCCACAGCGAGCCTGGTCTGGCTCGCCAGCCGACGCCGCACACCCGGTGCCCGCATTGCCCGCCTTTGAAGGCAAAAGCAAAGAACTGCGGCTTGGGCTTCCGCTTCGTGGGCGACAGGAGTAGAAAGGAATCAACGGCCCGCGAGACCAGGGACATCCGATGAGGAAGCCCTTCACGCACCACGGCCCCACGGACCGAGCATGAACGTCGGGCACCCACGCGACGCCGACCCGTCGATTACGGGCCAGCCGCACCAGGGGCGAGCGAAGTCTCGACCTGATGGGCAAACCTCGTGCACGCATGGTAACCCGGCGAACATGCCAGCGGCGGTACCGGATTTGACCGGTACCGCCGCAACCCTGTCGGCAGGATTTCCCGGCACCTTTCCCGACTCGGGGACTTCCTCGGCCCTCGGACGCCCCGGCCCGGAACCGCTCGCCTCGACCCCGGCCGAAGGACCGGAGCCGGGTCAGGCCGCTCCGCGCTGGAGCGCCTCACAGACGGCCGTGCTCTCCCGCACCCCCAGCTCCAGGGCGCGGGCGCAGTGGATGATCCAGGCCGCCACCCCCTCGGGCGTACCGGACACATAGCCGTCGAGCGCCGCCGTGTAGGCCGCCCGGCCCAGTTCGGCGTGGCCCACCTCCGCGGGACAGATCGACTTGGGGTCGAGCCCGCTGCCGACGAGGACGATCCTCTCGGCGGTGCGCGCCACCAGGCCGTTGCACGACCCGAAGGGCCGCAGCGCCAGCAGTTCGCCGTGCACCACGGCGGCCGTCACCAGCGCGGGTGCCGCACTGCCCGCGATCAGCAGCTCGGCCAGCCCGTCAAGCCGCCCCGACACCTCGGAGGCGCCCGGCAGCTCCAATTCGATCAGCGGCTCGTCGACCGGCTCGCCCGCCAGCCGGGGTCGCCCCACCGTCTCGTCGGGCCGGTTGCCGCCCGCCGCCACCAGGTGCAGCCTGGCCAGCACCCGCAGCGGCGACTGCCGCCACACGCTCAGCAGTTGGCCAGCCTCGGCGGTGAGCCTCAGGGCCGCGCCCACCGTCCGCGGCTCGCCCTCGACACTGAAGTCGGTGCGGCGACGCACCTCTTCGAGCGCCCAGTCGGCGCCGGAGAGCGCCGCGGAACCACGCGCTCCGCGCAGCGCGGCCTCCGAGGCGATCTCATTGCTGCGGCGGCGCATCACCCGGTGACCGTAGACACGGTCCACCGCCTTGCGCACGGAGTCCACGGAGTCGGCAACGCCAGGGAGCGAACCCAGGGCCGCGAGCGGGTCGGCAGTCGTACTCATGGGTAAAACAGTACGCACTTTGGCTTCACACCCCCCGAAGGAGTGGTCTTCTTCACGCGCGGCTCTCACTTTCTGCGGCCATCACCCTACGCTTGGTGAACATGAAGATCGCTTTCGTAGGCAAGGGCGGCAGCGGCAAGACCACGCTGTCCTCACTGTTCATCCGCCATCTCGCCGCGGACGGCGCCCCCCTGATCGCGGTGGACGCCGATATCAATCAGCACCTCGGCGCCGCGCTCGGGCTGGACGACGAGGAGGCCGCCGCACTGCCCGCGATGGGCGCCCAGCTCCCTTTGATCAAGGACTATCTGCGCGGCGGCAACCCCCGGATCACCTCCGCCGCCACGATGATCAAGACGACCCCGCCGGGCGAGGGCTCACGGCTGCTGCGGGTGGACGAGGAGAACCCCGTCTACGCGGCCTGCGCCCGCACGGTACCGCTGGATGACGGCACCTCGGTCCGGCTGATGGCCACCGGCCCGTTCACCGAGTCCGATCTCGGAGTCGCCTGCTACCACTCCAAGGTCGGCGCGGTCGAGCTGTGCCTCAACCACCTTGTCGACGGCCCCGGTGAGTATGTCGTCGTCGACATGACGGCGGGCAGCGACTCCTTCGCGTCCGGGATGTTCACCCGCTTCGACATGACGTTCCTGGTGGCCGAGCCCACCCGCAAGGGAGTCTCTGTCTACCGCCAGTACAAGGAGTACACACAGGACTTCGGGGTCTCCCTGAAGGTGGTCGGCAACAAGGTGCAGGGAGCCGACGACCTCGACTTCCTGCGCGCGGAGGTCGGCGACGACCTGCTGGTCACGGTCGGCCACTCCGACTGGGTGCGGGCCATGGAGAAGGGCCGGCCGCCCCGCTTCGGGCTGCTCGAGGAGTCCAACCGGGCGGCACTGCGGACGCTGCGCGAGGCGGCGGACGGCGCGTACGAGCGGCGCGACTGGCAGCGCTATACGCGGCAGATGGTGCACTTCCACCTCAAGAACGCGGAGAGCTGGGGCAACGCCAAGACCGGCGCCGATCTGGCCGCCCAGGTCGACCCCTCGTTCGTTCTCGACGAGAGGCAGGCGGCCACCACGCCGCAGCCCGCCTGATCGGGGTCCCGAAAAGAAACGGCGGGAAACAGCCGTAGCGAACTCGACACAGGCAACACCCCTCACACAGAACGAAATCGAAGAACAGCTGACATATAAAGACGCACCTTCACCCGATAGGGGGAATCGCACTCTCCGTCGACCTTCCAGCCTTCCCTCCACCTTTACTCTCCATTACGATTCGTTTACCGAGTGTTGATACACCCCCGCCACCGCAGCCAGCTCCCGCCGCTGCACGCCGTGACCACGGCCGCGTCCCATCCGCGGCCGCGCCGCCCCGACGAAGACGGGAAAGCCCATGCAGCCTCAGTCGACGAATACGACGGATACGTCGAGGACAGCGGACTCGACGGACTCACAACGCAGCGGAAAACACATCTCCGGCGGGTCCGCCTGGCGGCGGGATCTCTCCGCTTCCGTGGTCGTCTTCCTGATCGCCGTCCCGCTCTCCCTGGGCATCGCCCTGGCCACCGGCGCCCCGCTCCGGGCCGGCCTGGTCGCGGCGGCGGTCGGCGGCATCGTCGCGGGACTGCTGGGCGGTGCCCCGCTCCAGGTCAGCGGCGCCGCCACGGGGCTTGTCGTGGTGACCGCGGAGCTGGTGCAGAGGTACGGCTGGCGGGCCACCTGCGCGATCACCGTCCTCGCGGGCCTGGCCCAACTGGCGCTCGGCGCGGCCCGGGTGGCCCGCGCCGCTCCCGCCGTCAGCCAGGCCATCGTGCACGGCCTGCTCGCGGGCATCGGCGTCACCATCGCGCTCAGCCAGGTCCATGTCGTCCTGGGCGGCAGCCCGTACAGCTCGGCATCGGCCAATCTCGCCGCGCTTCCCTCCGTGCTGACGGACCCGCACCCGGCGGCCCTGCTCGTCGGCGCGATCACGCTGACCGTGCTGGTCGTCTGGCCCCGGCTGCCGGGGCGATTCGGCCATGGACTGCGCGCGGTCCCGGCGCCGCTGGCCGCGGTGGCCGTGGCCACCGCGGCCGCCACCGGGCTGACCCTGCCCCGGGTCTCGCTGCCACGGTGGGAGTTCCAGGCGCTGCCCGCTCTGCCGGAGGGGCCGGTGCTCGGGGTGTTCGCGGCCGTCCTGACGGTCACACTCGTCGCGAGCATGGAGTCACTGCTGTCCGCGGTGGCGGTCGACCGGTTGCGGGCCGAGCGGCCGGACGCACCGGCCGACCCTGCCTCGCTCGACCGGGAGCTCGTCGGGCAAGGGGCGGCGAACGTGGTGTCCGGGCTGCTGGGCGGGCTGCCGATCGCCGGTGGAGCGCTGCGCGGCTCGGCGAATGTCGCGGCGGGAGCCGCCACCCGTAGGTCCACGGTCCTGCACGGGGTGTGGGTGCTGCTCTGCGCGGGCCTGCTCACGTCCGTGCTGGAGCTGATCCCCCTGGCGGCGCTGGCCGCGCTGGTCATGGCCGTCGGCGTCAGGATGGTGAGCTTCGCCCACATCAAGCACGTGCGGCGGCACCGGGACTTCCCGATGTACGCGGCCACCCTGGGGTCGGTGGTGCTGCTCGGCGTGCTCCAGGGGCTCACCGTCGGGGTCGTGGTCGCCGCCTTCCTCTCGCTGCGGCGGCTCGCCCACACCCGTATCACCGTCGAGGACCGGCCGAGCGGTCACCTGGTTGTCGTCAGCGGCCAGTTGACGTTCCTGGCGGTGCCACGGCTGACCCGAGCGCTGGCGCAAGTTCCCGCCCACGCGGGCGTGGTGGTCGAACTGGGAGGTTCGTTCATGGATCACGCGGCCTATGACGCCCTGCAGTCGTGGACCAACGCTCACCGGGCACAGGGCGGTTGGGTCACCCTCCGCGGGCGCGGTGGGCAGCCGATCGCCGAGCCGTCCAGCACCCACGCGTGCCACCCGTGGACCCCCTGGCGCAACCACCACTGCACCCGCCCCGCCGTCGACCACCACGACACCGCGGACACCGGCGGCGGGCGGCAGCTCCTCGGCGGGGTCACCGCGTTCCAGCGCCACACGGCCCCTCTGGTGCGGGACGAGCTGGCCCGGCTCGCCCTCGAAGGGCAGCGCCCCACCCAGCTCTTCCTCACCTGCGCCGACTCCCGGCTGGTGACCAGCATGATCACCTCCAGCGGCCCCGGCGATCTGTTCACCGTCCGCAACGTCGGCAATCTGATGCCTCCGCCCGGCTCCGACGGCACCTGTGATTCGGTCGGCGCCGCCGTGGAGTACGCGGTGGAGGTGCTGAAGGTCGGCACCATCACCGTCTGCGGGCACTCCGGATGCGGGGCGATGCAGGCGCTGCTCGACGCCGCGGACCAGGGTCCGGGCGCTCAGCAGACCTCGCTCACCCGCTGGTTGCGGCACGGCCGCCCGAGCCTGGCCCGGATGCAGCGGATCGGCCGGCTGGGCCGCGGCGAGGTCGCACTGGCCGACCGCCCCGTGGCGGACGATGTCGAACGCCTCGCGCTCGTCAATGTGATGCAGCAGCTCGACCACTTGATGGCCCATGCGTCCGTCGCCCGCCGCGTGGCGGAAGGAACGCTTCAGCTCCAGGGGATGTATTTCCACGTGGCCGAGGCCCAGGCCTATGTTCTCAACCAGCGCTCGCGGACCTTCAAGGCGGTGCGGCCGGAAGTTCTCGACGCCGTCTGAGGGATGACGGCCGAGCCGGGAGCGGTACGGGCTCCGGCCGCCACGGCACCTTGCCCGGTCCGCACCGGGACATCTGCCCCGGCCGCGCCCGCATCACCCGTCTGACCTCGAACAACTTGTCCGCACAAAGGTCTAAACCAGTTTTTCCCGACAACCCTTGTCAGAGTGCACCCCGGGCTGATGAGCTATGGACCGGGACGCAACGGGCACCCTGGGAAAGGGAGATGTCGTGAGCAACGAAAGCCTGGCCAACCTCTTGAAGGAGGAGCGCCGGTTCGCACCGCCTGCCGACCTGGCCGAGAACGCCAATGTCACCGCAGAGGCGTACGAGCAGGCGAAGGCTGATCGGCTGGGCTTCTGGGCCGCGCAGGCCCGCCGCCTGAGCTGGGAGACCGAGCCGACCGAGACGTTGGACTGGTCGAACCCGCCGTTCGCCAAGTGGTTCGCCGACGGCCGGCTCAACGTGGCGTACAACTGCGTGGACCGCCATGTGGAGAACGGCCTCGGCGACCGGGTCGCCATCCACTTCGAGGGCGAGCCCGGCGACACCCGCACCATCACCTACGCCGAGCTCCAGCGCGAGGTCTCCAAGGCCGCCAACGCCCTGACGGAGCTGGGTGTCCAGGCGGGCGACCGGGTCGCGATCTATCTGCCGATGATCCCCGAGGCCGTCGTCTCGATGCTCGCCTGCGCCCGGATCGGCGCCCCGCACTCGCTCGTCTTCGGCGGCTTCTCCGCGGACGCCCTCGCGACACGCATCAACGACGCCGACGCCCGCGTCGTCATCACCGCCGACGGCGGCTACCGGCGCGGCAAGCCGTCCGCGCTCAAGCCCGCCGTCGACGAGGCGCTGACCCGCCCCGGCACCGAGAACGTCCGCAGCGTCCTGGTCGTCCGCCGCACCGGCCAGGAGGACGTCGCCTGGACCGAGGGCCGCGACGTGTGGTGGCACGACCTCGTCGAGCGCCAGTCCGACCGGCACACCCCGCAGGCGTTCGACGCCGAGCACCCGCTGTTCATCCTCTACACCTCCGGCACCACGGGGAAGCCCAAGGGCATCCTGCACACCACCGGCGGCTACCTCACCCAGGCCTCGTACACCCACCACGCCGTCTTCGACCTCAAGCCGGAGACGGACGTCTTCTGGTGCACGGCCGACGTCGGCTGGGTCACCGGCCACTCCTACATCGTCTACGGCCCGCTGAGCAACGGCGCGACCGAAGTGCTCTACGAGGGCACGCCCGACAGCCCGCACCAGGGCCGCTGGTGGGAGATCGTCCAGAAGTACGGCGTCACCATCCTCTACACCGCGCCGACCGCGATCCGCGCCGCCATGAAGTGGGGCGACGACATCCCCGCCAAGTTCGACCTCTCCAGCCTGCGCGTCCTCGGCTCGGTCGGCGAACCCATCAACCCCGAGGCCTGGGTCTGGTACCGCAAGCACATCGGCGCCGACAAGACCCCCGTCGTCGACACCTGGTGGCAGACCGAGACCGGCAGCATCATGATCAGCCCGCTGCCCGGCGTCACCGCCACCAAGCCCGGCTCCGCCCAGGTGGCACTCCCCGGCATCGCGGCCACCGTCGTGGACGACGACGCCCATGAGGTGCCCGACGGCCACGGCGGCTACCTCGTCCTCACCGAGCCCTGGCCCTCCATGCTCCGCACCATCTGGGGCGACGACCAGCGCTACATCGACACCTACTGGTCCCGCTTCGAGCACAAATACTTCGCGGGCGACGGGGCGAAGAAGGACGACGACGGCGACATCTGGCTCCTCGGCCGCGTCGACGACGTGATGCTGGTCTCCGGCCACAACATCTCCACCACCGAGGTCGAGTCCGCGCTCGTCTCCCACCCCAAGGTCGCCGAGGCGGCCGTCGTCGGCGCGGCCGACCCACAGACCACCCAGGCCATCTGCGCCTTCGTGATCCTGCGCGGCAACGCCGACGCGAACGAGGAGGGCCTTGTCGAAGAGCTGCGGGCGCACGTCGCCAAGCAGCTCGGCCCGATCGCCAAGCCCAAGCGCATCCTCCCCGTCGCCGAGTTGCCCAAGACCCGCTCCGGCAAGATCATGCGCCGACTGCTGCGCGACGTGGCCGAGAACCGCACCCTCGGAGACGTCACCACACTCACCGACTCCTCGGTCATGGACCTGATCCAGACCCAGCTCCCGGCCGCGAGCAGCGAGGACTGACACATAGCGCAGCCCTTGGGGCAGCCAGCAAACATCCCGTACGAGTGAGGGGCACCCGGCATCGCGCCGGGTGCCCCTCACACTTTCGGGCTAAGGTAAGTATTCATCGCGTCAAAAACGCGACAAGAATCATGGGCGCGCCGGGAAGTCTGGTCGGCACACAGCACACGTGTATCCAGTCGACCCCAGGAGGTCCTCCGCCGTGGCCGCGCCCAAGAACCGCCGCTCCGTCTTCCTCGGCCGGTTGCCGCTGCCCGAGCGGAATTACCTCGCCGACGCCCTGCGTACCGAGACCGTGGGCGGTGTGCTGCTGCTCATCGCGGCCGTCGCCGCACTGATCTGGGCGAACACCCCACTGCGCGGCAGCTATCAGTCGGTCAGCTCGTTCCACTTCGGCCCCGGCTCCCTCGGCCTGAATCTTTCGGTCCAGCACTGGGCGGCCGACGGACTGCTGGCCGTCTTCTTCTTCGTGGCGGGCATCGAGCTCAAGCGCGAGCTGGTCGCGGGCGAGCTGCGCGACCCCAAGGCGGCGGTCCTGCCCGTCGTCGCGGCGGTCTGCGGCATGGCCGTGCCCGCGCTCGTCTACTTCACCGTGGTGACGACCGGCGGCGGCTCGACGGCGGGCTGGGCCGTGCCCACCGCCACCGACATCGCCTTCGCGCTCGCCGTGCTCGCCGTCATCGGCACTTCGCTGCCGTCGGCGCTCCGGGCGTTCCTGCTGACCCTGGCCGTCGTCGACGACCTCTTCGCGATCCTGATCATCGCGGTCTTCTTCACGCAGCAGCTGAACTTCGCCGCCCTCGGCTTCGCCGTGCTGGGTCTGGCCGTCTTCTGGCTGCTGCTCCGCAAGGGCGTGCGCGGCTGGTACGTCTACGTCCCCCTGGGCATCGTCAACTGGGCGCTGATGTACAACAGCGGCGTCCACGCGACCATCGCGGGCGTCGCCATGGGCCTGATGCTGCGCTGCACCCGGCACGAGGACGAGGCGCACTCCCCCGGCGAGCACATCGAGCACCTCGTGCGCCCCCTGTCGGCGGGGCTGGCCGTGCCGCTGTTCGCGCTGTTCTCGGCGGGTGTCGCGATCTCCGGCGGCGCACTGTCGGACGTCTTCACCCGGCCCGAGACGCTGGGGGTCGTCCTCGGGCTGGTCGTGGGCAAGGCGATCGGCGTGTTCGGCGGCACCTGGCTGGCGGCGCGCTTCACCAAGGCCGAGCTCAACCCCGACCTCAAGTGGCCGGACGTGCTGGCCGTCGCCTCGCTGGCCGGCATCGGCTTCACGGTCTCCCTGCTGATCGGCGAGCTCGCCTTCAAGGGGAACCAGCTGCTCACCGACGAGATCAAGGCATCCGTGCTCGTCGGTTCGCTGATAGCCGCGGTGCTCGCGAGCGTGCTGCTCAAGCTGCGCGACAACAAGTACAAGAAGCTGTGCGCCGAGGAGGACCTCGACGAGGACCACGACGGCATCCCCGACATCTATGAGCAGGACAATCCCGCGTACCACCTCCGGATGGCGGCGATCCTGGAGGCGAAGGCGGCCGAGCACCGCAGGCTGGCCGAAGTCGCTGCCGGGCGCACCACCGGGGACGATGGTCCGGCATGATCTGAGAGTCTTCACATCCGCTGGAGACCCGCAGATGACGAGCTGATGACGATGAGGGAGCAGCCGATGAGCGCAGCCGACGACGGTGCGGCGACCGGTGTGAACGGTGCCGACGGCGCGGACCGCAGCCTCGGCCAGCTGGTGGCGACGGCCACCACCGAGCTGTCCGCGCTGGTGCACGACGAGATCGCGCTGGCCAAGGCCGAGCTGCGGCAGGACGCCAAGCGGGTCGGCATCGGCGGTGGCGCGATCGCCGCGGCCGGGGTGCTTGCGCTGTTCTCGCTGCCCGTGCTGAGCTTCGCGGCGGCGTACGGCGTCCATAACCTCGGTATGGGTCTCGCCTGGTCGTTCCTGATCGTCGGTGGCGCGTTCCTGCTGGTCGCGGCGATCCTCGGGCTGCTGGCCGTGAACCGGTTCAAGAAGGTCAAGAAGCCCGAGAAGAGCATTGCCTCCGCAAAGCAGACGGCCGCCGTCCTGGGCACCGTCAAGCCGCATCCGCATCCGCTGGTCGACTCGGGCCGCGCCGACGCATCTGTGACACGCTCGGCCGTATGACGGTGCCCGATACCTCCGCAGCGCCCGCGTCCCCCGACCCCGGACACGATCCCTCCGCCGGCTCCCCGGCGGCGCGGACGGCCCCGGCCCCGGCGGTCTCCGGGGCATCGGTCGTCCGTCCCGAGGGGCCCTGGACCCACCGGGACGTCGCGGCGAACGGCGCGCGGTTCCACATCGCCGAGATGGGCGAGGGGCCCCTGGTGCTGCTGCTGCACGGGTTCCCGCAGTTCTGGTGGACGTGGCGGCATCAGTTGCAGGCACTCTCGGAGGCCGGTTTCCGGGCGGTCGCGATGGACCTGCGTGGGGTGGGCGGCAGCGACCGCACGCCGCGCGGCTACGACCCGGCGAACCTCGCCCTCGACATCACCGGCGTGATCCGCTCCCTCGGGGAGCCGGACGCCGCGCTGGTGGGCCACGACCTGGGCGGCTATCTGGCGTGGACGGCGGCCGTGATGCGGCCGAAGCTGGTGCGCAGGCTCGCGGTCTCCTCGATGCCGCACCCGCGCCGCTGGCGTTCGGCGATGCTCTCCGACGTCAAGCAGAGCGCGGCCGGTTCGTACGTCTGGGGCTTCCAGCAACCCTGGCTGCCCGAGCGGCGGCTGGTCGCGGACGACGCGGCGCTGGTGGGGCGGCTGATGCGGGAGTGGTCGGGTCCCCGGCTGCCGGACGACGACGCGGTCGACGCCTACCGACGGGCCATGTCGATCCCCTCCACGGCGCACTGCTCGATCGAGCCCTATCGCTGGATGGTGCGGTCGATGGCGCGCCCCGACGGCATCCAGTTCAACCGCCGGATGAAGCGGCCGGTGCGGGTGCCGACGCTGCACCTGCACGGTTCCCTCGATCCGGTGATGCGTACGCGCAGTGCCGCCGGGTCCGGGGAGTACGTGGAGGCGCCGTACCGCTGGCGGCTCTTCGACGGGCTGGGACACTTCCCGCACGAGGAGGACCCGGCGGCGTTCTCCACCGAACTGGTCAACTGGCTCAAGGATCCGGAACCGGACCGCTAGCCTCCGTCGATGGCCCGGCGACCGGCCGGAAACCGCCCGGCGCGGGCTGTCTGCTCCCCTACGACGCGCGAGGGAACGCCCGTTCCCCGAACGGCCAATTGCCCGGCGCATAGGCCAATTGGGGGACCCCGGGGCGATTACCGACCTTTGGCCCCGGGCACAGAGCTCTGTATGGGCTGGACGCACGACTACCGTGACGCGACACAGGAGCGGGCCGCCGAGGGCGACGCCGCAGTGGCTGTGAGCGAGGTGACCGACAGGGCCGCGAGGGCGGAGCACCGGCCGGTGGCCGGGCCGGATCCGCTCATCGGAATCCCCCGCATCATCCGACGGCGCGCCCGCTGGGTGTCCGCGCGGCTGCGGCACCACCCGCGCGGCCGCTGACGCGACCTCACGCGCCCGCGCGAGCCCGCACCGCTCCCCCGGTGCCGGAACGGCCCCCAGGAGCCCGCACAGGGCCCTTGTGGCGGCTCAGAGGGCGCAGCTCTGGGTGTTGACCCTGTCGACGGCCGTACGGCCGTCGACGACGTCGGGGCGCACCTCGTCCGCCGTGAGGGCGTAGCCGGTGTCGGCGTCGTCGAGCGACTTCGCGAAGACCACGCCGTAGACCCGGCCGTCCGGCGTGAGCAAGGGGCCACCGGAGTTGCCCTGGCGCACGGTGGTGTAGAGCGAGTAGACGTCACGGCGGACGTTGCCGCGGTGGTAGATGTCCGGGCCGTTGGCCTGGACCCGGCTGCGGACGCGGGCGGCGCGCACGTCGTACGAGCCGTTCTCGGGGAAGCCGACGACGATGGCGCTCCGGCCCGTCCCGGCGTCGCCCTCGGCGAACCGCAGGGCGGGCGCCTCCAGCTGGGGCACGTCCAGGACGGCGATGTCCCGCTTCCAGTCGTAGAGGACGACCTTCGCCTCGTACTGCCGGCCCTGCCCGCCGATCTGGACGGTCGGCTCGTCCACGCCGCCGACGACATGGGCGTTGGTCATCACGCGGTGCCGGGCGAAGACGAAGCCCGAGCCCTCCAGGACCTTGCCGCAGCTGGGCGCCGTGCCGACGACCTTGACGACGCTGCGCTGGGCGGAGGTGGCCACGGGGCTCTCGGCGAGCGCGGGGTCGGGCGCGGGGACGGAGGTGATGGGCTCGGTGGAGAACGGCGCGAAGACCTGCGGGAAGCCGTTCTGCGCCAGGGCCGTGCTGAAGTCCGCGAACCAGGTGTTGGCCTGCGAGGGGACGACCCGGGCGACGCCGAGCAGCACCTTGGAGTTGCGGACCTCCTTGCCGAGCGTCGGCAGGGACGTGCCGGCGAGGGCGGAGCCGATCAGCCAGGCGACCAGCAGCATCGCCAGGACGTTGACGAGGGCGCCCCCGGTGGCGTCCAGCGCGCGGGCCGGGGACCAGGTGATGTGGCGGCGCAGCTTGTTGCCGAGGTGGGTCGTCGCGGCCTGGCCGATCGAGGCGCAGACGATGACGATGACGACGGCCGCGACGGCGGCAGCCGTGCCCGGTGTGGCATCGCCCGTGGCGCTGTCCCAGATGAGGGGCAGCACATAGACGGCGACGAGGCCGCCGCCGATGAAGCCGATCACGGACAGCACCCCGACGACGAAGCCTTGGCGGTAGCCGACGACGGCGAACCACACGGCAGCGATCAGCAGCACGACATCCAGCACGTTCACCGGGAAATGCCTCGCAATGATGTTGTCGGCGGGGTCGGCGGCCCCGCGCCCGGGGGTGGGGCCGAGGTCACCGTCTCATGCCTGTCAGGCGTGCTGGTCCAGTGGGACCAGCCGTGCCCGGTCCCAGGGCCGCTCCCAGCCGGAGTAGTGCAGGATCCGGTCGATCACCCCTGCGGTGAACCCCCATACGAGCGCGCCCTGGACCCGGAACGCGGGCCCTATGTGGCCGCTGGGGTGCTTGGCCATGGCCCGGTTCGCCGGGTCGGCCAGATCGGCCACCGGCACCGCGAAGACCCGTGCGGTCTCGCCCTTGTCGACCGGCCCGACGGGGCTGGGCGCGCGCCACCAGCCGAGCACGGGCGTCACCACGAAGTCGCTCACCGGGATGTACAGCCGGGGCAGCACGCCGAAGACCTGCACACCGGACGGGTCGAGCCCGGTCTCCTCCTCGGCCTCCCGCAGCGCGGCCCGCACCGGCCCGCCGCCTGCCGGGTCGCCGTCCTCCGGGTCGAGCGCGCCACCGGGGAACGACGGCTGTCCCGCGTGCGAGCGCAGCGTCCCGGCGCGCTCCAGGAGCAGCAGCTCCGGCCCCTTGGGGCCGTCGCCGAAGAGGACGAGCACGGCGGACTGCCGGCCGCCCGTGTCCGGCGGCAGGAAGCGGCTGAGCTGCTGGGGTTCGATCGTCTCGGAGGCGCGCGCCACCGGTTCGAGCCACTCCGGCAGCCCCTCCGCGGTGACAGCGGCTCCGCGGCCGTACGTGCTGGTCATGCGCTTCCCCTCGTACGTGCGCTCAACGACTCACTTCACGCGTGCCCTCCGGCACGCTCACTCGGCGCCCAGCGGGCGCGCGGGCAGGCCCGGGTAGTCCGGCGGGGGCTTCAGCCGCTGGCCCGGCAGTCCCCCCTTCTCGTACTTCAGCAGCTTCTTCGCCTTCTCCGGATCCGTCTCACCCTCTCCGTAGGACGGGCAGAGCGGGGCGATCGGGCAGGCCCCGCAGGCGGGCTTGCGGGAGTGGCAGATGCGCCGCCCGTGGAAGACGACCCGGTGCGAGAGCATCGTCCACTCGTTCTTGGGGAAGAGGTCGCAGACCACGGCCTCGACCTTCTCCGGATCCGTCTCGTCGGTCCACTTCCAGCGCCGGACGAGCCGCCCGAAGTGGGTGTCCACGGTGATGCCGGGCACCCCGAAGGCATTGCCCAGCACGACATTGGCGGTCTTGCGGCCGACGCCGGGCAGCGAGACCAGATCCTCCAGCCGCCCCGGCACCTCGCCGTCGAACCGGTCGCGCAGCGCCGTCGAGAGCCCTATGAGCGACTTGGCCTTGGCCCGGAAGAACCCGGTCGGCCGGATCAGCTGCTCCAGCGCCTCGGGGTCGGCCGCGGCCATGTCCTCGGGCGTCGGGTAGGCGGCGAAGAGCGCCGGGGTCGTCTGGTTGACCCTCAGGTCGGTGGTCTGCGCGGAGAGGACCGTGGCGACCAGCAGCTCGAAGGAGTTCTCGAAGTCGAGCTCCGGATGGGCGTACGGATAGACCTCGGCGAGCTCGCGGTTGATCCGGCGCGCGCGGCGGACGAGCGCGGTCCGCGACTCGGTCCAGGAGGCGGTCTTCGCCGGGGCGACCTTGGCCGCCTTGGTCGCGGTCTTGGCAGCGCGTTTCGCGGGCGCGGCGGCGCGCTTCGCGGGCTTGCCACCGCCCGACGCCGCGCCCGGCGTTTTGTTCTCGCTCGCGGCATTCGCCCGCTGTGCGGACGAGCGTTCGCCCACAGCGGAATCGCGGCTCCCGGTCACCCTCCCGGCCCCCTTGCCCTGTGCTCTCACCGGCGTATTGGACACCCGGCCAGACTAGAGCCCAGCACTGACATCCGGCCCGCGCGCAGGAAAACCACAGCCCAATCGGACCCCTGCCGTAGGGCTTCCGCCGACGATGCGCGACACTTGTGTTTGATCACACAGTTTTACCGACGGGCATCATGGGGACCACGGTCCTCTGTGCATGTCGACAAGGAGAGAACTCGTGGACGACGTTCTGCGGCGCGCCCCGCTTTTCGCGGCGCTCGATGACGAGCAGGCCGCTGAGCTGCGCGCCTCCATGGGCGAGGCCACCCTCGCGAGGGGCGACGCCCTGTTCCACGAAGGGGACCCCGGCGACCGCCTCTACGTGGTGACCGAGGGCAAGGTGAAGCTGCACCGCACCTCGCCCGACGGCCGCGAGAACATGCTCGCCGTCCTCGGCCCGGGTGAGCTCATCGGGGAGCTGTCGCTCTTCGACCCGGGGCCGCGCACCGCCACCGCCACCGCCCTCACCGAGGTCAAGCTGCTCGGCCTCGGCCACGGCGACCTCCAGCCCTGGCTCAACGCCCGCCCCGAGGTGGCCACCGCCCTGCTGCGCGCCGTCGCGCGCCGCCTGCGCCGCACCAACGACTCGATGTCGGACCTGGTCTTCTCCGACGTCCCGGGCCGTGTCGCCAAGGCGCTCCTGGACCTGTCCCGCCGGTTCGGCGTGCAGTCCGAGGAGGGCATCCACGTGGTGCACGACCTCACCCAGGAGGAGCTGGCCCAGCTGGTCGGCGCCTCCCGCGAGACGGTCAACAAGGCCCTCGCGGACTTCGCGGGCCGCGGCTGGCTCCGCCTGGAGGCCCGTGCGGTGATCCTCCTCGACGTGGAGCGGCTCGCCAAGCGTTCCCGCTGACGCGAAGGGGGCGCACGCCCCCGGGCGCACCCGAGAGGGACCGCGCCGACAAACGCACCGAAGGCCCCCGCCGGAGACGACGGGGGCCTTCGGCGTGCGCTCGCACGACCGAGCACCGCCGAGCACCCACTGGGCGCCGCCGGTCCCGCGGGCGCACGCGACCTCGCAGGCGCGCGCCCGGACCCGAGCGCCCCTCAGATCAGGCCGTGCTCCCCCAGATAGTCCAGTTGCGCCCGTACGGACAGCTCCGCCGCAGGCCACAGCGAGCGGTCGACGTCGCCGTAGACATGGGCGACCACTTCCTGTGGCGTCCGGCAGCCGCTCTCGACGGCCGTCTCGACCTGCGCGAGCCGCTTCGCACGGTGCACCAGGTAATAGTCGATGGCGCCCCGGGCGTCCTCCAGCACCGGGCCGTGGCCGGGCAGCACCGTCTCCACGCCCTCCTCGACGGTGAGCGCGCGCAGCCTGCGCAGGGAGTCGAGGTAGTCGCCGAGCCGGCCGTCGGGGTGGGCGACGACCGTGGTGCCACGGCCCAGGACCGTGTCGCCGCTGAGCAGGGCGCGATCCGCCGGTAGGTGGAAGGCGAGGGAGTCCGCGGTGTGGCCGGGCACGGGGACGACGTGCAGTTCGAGACCGCCGGTGGTGATCACGTCGCCCACGCCGAGCCCCTCGCCACCGAGCCGCAACGCCGGGTCCAGCGCCCGTACGTGCGTGCCGGTCAGTTCCGCGAAGCGGGCCGCGCCGTCCGAGTGATCGGGGTGGCCGTGGGTGAGCAGCGTCAGGGCGACGCGCTTGCCCGCCGCCTCCGCCGTGGCCACGACCGCGGCGAGGTGGGCCTCGTCCAGCGGGCCGGGGTCGACGACGACCGCGAGGTCGGAGTCGGGCTCGGCGACGATCCAGGTGTTGGTGCCGTCCAGGGTCATCGCGGAGGGGTTGTGCGCGAGCACACAGGTCGCGCGGGCGGTCGCGGGTCCGCCGATGGCGCCGGCGCGCGGCCTGCCGGGAAGGTCGGCTGTCGTGGTCATGAGTCGGCTCCCAAAGCTCGCGGGGTTCCCGTGGGGTCACCGGGCTCCGGCGCTGCCGGAGCGATGTGTTTGGTGAATTCGTCGTGCCCCGGCCAGCTCAGCACGATCTCGCCCGCGACGAGCCGGGCTCGCGCCAGAACAGGGGTGAGATCCCGGTCACCCGCCGCGCCCAGCACCTCCCGCACGCTGCCGTACGGGCGCAGCGCGCGCAGGGTGGCGACGGTGGGCGGCATCATCAGCAGCTCGCCCCGGTCGTAGCCGTCGGCAGCCGCCGCGGGCCGGATCCACTGGGTGCGGTCCGCCTCCGTGGAGGCGTTGCGGGTGCGCTGCCCTTCGGGGAGCGCGGCCACGAAGAACCAGGTGTCGTAGCGGCGCGGCTCGAACTCCGGGGTGATCCAGCGCGCCCAGGCCCCCAGGAGGTCGCTGCGCAGCACGAGACCGCGCCGGTCGAGGAGTTCGGCGAAGGACAGCTCGCGGCTCACCAGGGCGGCCCGGTCGGCCTCCCAGTCGGCGCCTGTGGTGTCCGCGACGACCGTGTCGGGCGCCGGGCCCGCCAGCAGCACGCCCGCTTCCTCGAAGGTCTCCCGGACGGCCGCGCAGACGATGGCCTGGGCTCCGGCGGCGTCCACTCCGAGGCGTTGCGCCCACTCGGTGCGCGACGGCCCGGCCCAGGGCACCTCGCGCTCGTCACGCGGGTCGACGGAGCCGCCCGGATACGCGTACGCGCCTCCGGCGAAGGCCATGGAGGCGCGTCTGCGCAGCATGTGGACGGCGGGGCCGTCGGCTCCGTCACGGAGCAGCAGTACGGTCGCGGCGCGCCGGGGCGCGACGGGCCGGAGCTCTCCGTCGGTGAGCGCTCTGATCCGGTCCGGCCACTCCGGCGGGTACCACTGGCCGTTCGAAGTCGACATGGCCGGATGCTATGCGCTCACGCGCGGATGTTCGAGGGCTGCCGGGCGCGGCGCGGTGAACTCCGGTCCGGACCGGCCACCGGCCCGCCCGGACCCGTCATCGGGGTCAGTCCCCGACCTCCACCAGGATCTCGACCTCCACCGGGGCATCCAGCGGCAGGACCGCCACGCCCACGGCCGAGCGCGCGTGGACGCCCTTGTCGCCCAGCACCTCGCCCAGGAGCTCGCTGGCGCCGTTGAGGACACCGGGCTGACCGGTGAAGTCCGGTGCGGAGGCGACGAAGCCCACGACCTTCACCACACGGACGATCTTGTCGAGGTCGCCGACGACCGACTTCACGGCGGCGAGGGCGTTGAGCGCGCAGGTCGCCGCCAGCTCCTTCGCCTGCTCGGCGCTGACCTCGGCACCGACCTTGCCGGTCACCGGGATCGAGCCCTTGACCATCGGCAGCTGGCCGGCGGTGTGGACGTACGCGCCGGAGCGCACGGCCGGCTGATAGGCGGCCAGCGGCGGCACCACGTCGGGCAGCGTCAGGCCCAGCTCGGCGAGCCTGGCCTCGACGGCGCTCACGCCTTCGCCCGCTTGAAGTAGGCCACCAGCTGCTCCGGGTTGTTCGGGCCCGGGACGACCTGGACGAGCTCCCAGCCGTCCTCGCCCCAGGTGTCCAGAATCTGCTTGGTCGCGTGCACGAGGAGCGGCACGGTTGCGTATTCCCACTTGGTCATGGGCCCGACTGTAATGCCTGACACCGACAGCCCCGTGCGTAGCCCGCACGGCGAACGTCCGGACAAGCTCAACAGCCACACGCCGGGCCGGTGGTGGCGGCCGCGAGGACACGAACACCGCCATGACCAGAGGCTTCACGAACCCCGCCCGGCACGGGCGTGACGGGCCTCACCACGCGAACGACCTCATGTCGCCACCTGACGCCACGCGGCCCCCGCGAAGGAATTAGGCTCCGAATCATGAGCAGGCTCCATGTCGTCAGCGGCAAGGGCGGAACCGGCAAGACCACGGTCGCCGCGGCACTCGCGCTTGCCCTCGCCGCCGAGGGCAAGCGGACCCTTCTGGTCGAAGTGGAGGGGCGGCAGGGCATCGCGCAGCTCTTCGAGACCGAGGCGCTGCCGTACGAGGAACGGAAGATCGCGGTCGCTCCCGGCGGGGGCGGCGAGGTCCACGCGCTCGCGATCGACGCCGAGCGGGCGCTCCTGGACTACCTCCAGATGTTCTACAAGCTCGGCAGCGCCGGGCGCGCGCTCAAGAAACTCGGCGCGATCGACTTCGCGACGACCATCGCCCCCGGCCTGCGGGACGTCCTGCTGACCGGCAAGGCCTGCGAGGCGGTGCGCCGCAAGGACCGCACGGGCCGCTATGTCTACGACCACGTGGTCATGGACGCCCCGCCGACCGGCCGCATCACCCGCTTCCTCAACGTCAACGACGAGGTGGCCGGGCTGGCCCGGATCGGCCCGATCCACAATCAGGCGCAGGCCGTGATGCGCGTCCTGAAGTCCCCCGAGACGGCCGTGCACTTCGTGACGCTCCTGGAGGAGATGCCGGTCCAGGAGACGGTGGACGGCATCGCCGAACTGCGCGCCGCCGGGCTGCCGGTGGGCGGCGTCGTCATCAACATGGTGCGCCCGGAGATCCTGGACGAGACGGCCGTGGAGATCGCCGCGAACGGCCGCCGCGCCGCCGTCGCCCACACGCTGGCGCACGCCCTGGAGGGCACCGGCTTCGGCGGCGCGCGCCACGCGGGCCTGGCCGAGCAGTTGGTCGACCCCCTGGTGGCACAGGCGCGCGAGCACACCGAGCGGCTCGCCCTGGAGCACCGCGGCCGCACGGAGATATCGGGGCTCGCCCTGCCCACCTACGAACTGGAACTGCTCGGCGACGGCGTGGACCTGGCGGGCCTCTACCGCATGGCGCGCGAACTGCGGAAGCAAGGAGTCTCCGAGTGAGCCTGGACACGGCGTCCGTGCTGGACGTGGACCCCGTCCTGGACAATCCCCGCACCCGCATCGTGGTGTGCTGCGGCTCCGGCGGCGTCGGCAAGACGACGACCGCGGCGGCACTGGGCGTACGGGCCGCGGAGCGCGGCCGGAAGGTCGTCGTCCTCACCATCGACCCGGCCCGCAGGCTCGCGCAGTCGATGGGCATCGACGAACTCGACAACGTGCCGCGCCGGGTGCCCGGAATCGACTCCTCCGCCGGTGGCGAGCTGCACGCCATGATGCTCGACATGAAGCGGACCTTCGACGAGATAGTCGAGGCGCACGCCGACAAGGAGCGCGCCCGCGCCATTCTGGAGAACCCGTTCTACCAGTCCCTGTCGGCCGGTTTCGCCGGCACGCAGGAGTACATGGCCATGGAGAAGCTCGGCCAGCTCCGCGCGCGGGACGAGTGGGACCTGATCGTCGTGGACACCCCGCCGAGCCGCTCCGCGCTCGACTTCCTGGACGCGCCCGGACGCCTGGGGTCCTTCCTGGACGGGAAGTTCATCAAGGTGCTGATGGCCCCGGCGAAGATCGGCGGCCGGGCCGGGATGAAGTTCCTCGGCGTCGGCATGTCGGTGATGAGCGGCCCGCTCAACAAGCTGATGGGGGCGCAGCTCCTGCGCGACGTGCAGACCTTCGTGGCCGCCATGGACACGATGTTCGGCGGGTTCCGCACCCGCGCGGACGCCACCTACCGGCTGCTCCAGGCGCCTGGTACGGCCTTCCTGGTCGTCGCGGCCCCGGAGCGGGACGCCCTGCGGGAGGCCGCGTACTTCATCGAGCGGCTGGCCGCCGAGCGGATGCCGCTGGCGGGCCTCGTACTCAACCGGGTGCACGGCAGCGAGGCCGCCCGGCTCCCCGCGGACCGGGCGCTCGCCGCGGCGGAAGCGCTGCTCGACGGCTCGCTCGGCGCGCCCGGTGAAGCCTTGGCGACGACACCGATGGAAACATCGGAAAATCTTGATTGCGACGGCATTGTGGATCGTGACAGCGGGCAAGCTGCCTCACGTACCGTTGATGCCCCGGGCACCGACGCTCCCACGGTCCCGTCCACTCCCGAGAGCGGCCTCCCCCAGCCCGCCCCCTCAGGAGGCTCCACGGCACAGGACTTCACCGCACAGGATTCCACCGCACGGCTCACCGCCGGTCTGCTGAGGCTGCACGCCGAGCGGATGCGGGTGCTCGCCCGAGAGCGCCGCACACGGGACCGCTTCACCGCGCTGCACCCCGAGGTCGCGGTGGCGGAAGTCGCCGCCCTGCCGGGCGATGTGCACGACCTGGCGGGCCTGCGGACGATCGGCGAGCGACTCGCCTGTCAGACCGCGGGCGGCACGACCGCGGGGAAGGTCTCGGAAGCGCGTACCGAGGCGACCGGCTGAGCACTGCGCCCTGCCCGTCGAGCGCTCGTTGAGCATGACCGGGCGGCCTGTTGAGGACGACCGGGCGCGCGGCCCGAAGCCGCCGGCCGACGCGCCGAGGCCCCCGACCGACGGCGCCGTGGGTAATGCCGTCGATGTCGGGGCGCTCGCGATCGGCGCTCTCAGCGGCTAGCCGACCGCCGCGTAGGCGTCGTACTCCTCGTCGCTCAGCGGCAGGATTCCCGCACCGCGCTCGTATTCCGTACGAGCGGTCTCCAGGAGCCTGCGCCACGAGGTGACGGTCGGCCGGCGCCTGAGCAGCGCACGCCGCTCCCGCTCGGTCATCCCACCCCACACGCCGAACTCGACGCGGTTGTCCAGCGCGTCGGCCAGGCACTCGGTGCGCACCGGGCACCCGGTGCAGACCGCCTTGGCCCGGTTCTGTGCTGCGCCCTGAACGAATAGTTCATCCGGATCGGTAGTGCGGCAGGCTGCCTGCGCACTCCAGTCGGTTACCCAGCCCATGCTGGCGCCGTCCTCTCCCGAATTGAGGCTCCCCCACGGCGGCAGCGGCATATTCACCGTTGCCAGTTGAGGACGTTACGGAAGGCGAGCAGGGGGCAACACCCCCTTCGGGCCCAATCTTGGATGGCCCGAACGGACTATGCGTAGACGGCAGATCACCCAACGGAGTGACCCAGCGACATCAGCGACTTTCCCCGGTATATCGGGGCAGTTCACCCATGTCGCAGTGGTCACGGAGTGACACAGGCGGCAATACGGACACGTCTCATCACTCACAAGAGTGAAGGCGTAGGTGATGCTGAAACGCATCGCAGTGACTGGCGTGAAACAGCGTAGGCGAACACACGGGCGTCTGTCCGCCGAATGAGAACGTAGGCTTCCCTTCATGGCTATGAAGCGTTCGGGCGGGGGCCCCAGCAGGGGCCGCCAGGCCGCCAGGTTCCTCGGTGTCAGCGTGCTCTCCGGAGCGGTTCTTGCGGGCCTGGCCCTGCCCGCCGTCGGCGCCTTCGGCCTCGCGGCGAAGGGTTCGGTGGAGGGGTTCGACGAGATCCCCGCGAGCCTCAAGACCCCTCCGCTCAGTCAGCGCACCACCATCCTCGACGCCCAGGGCGGCGAGATCGCGAAGGTGTACTCCCGCGACCGCACGGTCGTCCCGCTGACCGAGATCTCGCCCTACATGCAGCAGGCGATCGTCGCCATCGAGGACGCGCGCTTCTACGAGCACGGCGCGGTCGACCTCAAGGGCGTCCTCCGCGCGCTCAACAAGAACGCGCAGAGCGGCGGCGTCTCCGAAGGTGCCTCGACCCTCACCCAGCAGTACGTGAAGAACATCTTCATCGAGGAGGCGGGCGACGACCCCGGCAAGGTCGCCGTCGCCACCCAGCAGACCCTCGGCCGCAAGGTCAAGGAGCTGAAGTACGCCATCCAGGTCGAGAAGGAACTCGGCAAGAAGCGGATCCTCAACAACTTCCTGAACATCACCTTCTTCGGGCAGCAGTCCTACGGCGTCGAGGCCGCCTCCCAGCGCTACTTCAGCAAGCCCGCCAAGGACCTCTCCCTGGACGAGGCCGCCCTGCTGGCCGGCATCGTCCAGTCGCCCAGCCGCTACGACCCGGTCAACGCCCCCAAGGAAGCCACCAAGCGGCGCAACACCGTCCTCCAGCGGATGGCCGAGCTCAAGAACATCACCCCGGCCCAGGCCGCCGCCGCCCAGGCCAAGCCGCTCCAGCTCAAGGTCACCCGCCCCAAGAGCGGCTGCATCACCGCCGTCGACGGCGCCGGCTTCTTCTGCGACTACGTCCGCGAGACCTTCCTCCAGGACCCCGCCTTCGGCAAGACGAAGGAGGCGCGGGCCAAGCGCTGGAACGAGGGCGGCATGACGATCCGTACGACCCTGGACCCGCAGACCCAGAAGTCCGTGCAGAAGTCGATCAGCGATCACGTCTATCAGAACGATTCGGTGGCCACCGCGGTATCGATCGTCGAGCCCGGCACCGGCAAGGTGCTCGGCATGGGGCAGTCCCGGCCGTACGGCTTCGGGGAGAACCAGACGCAGATCAACTTCTCCGCCGACCACGCCCAGGGCGGCTCGACCTACGGCTTCCAGACCGGTTCGACCTTCAAGCCGATCCTCGCGGCGGCCGCCCTGGAGGAGGGCATCTCGCCGAACAAGGTCTACGGCTCGCCCTTCCAGATGGCCTACCCCGACTCGGTCGAGACGTGCGACGGCACCTGGCGCAACAGCGAGGGCGCGACGGTCAGCAACGAGAACCGGAGCGAGGTCGGCCCGTACGGCATGCGGGAGGCGACCGCGAAGTCGGTAAACACCTACTTCATCCAGATGATCGGTGACATCGGCACCTGCCCGGTGACGAAGATGGCCGCGAAGCTGGGCCTGAAGCCGGCCTCCGGCAAGAAGATGGACCAGGTGCCGTCGATCGCGCTGGGCACCCAGGGCATGTCGCCCCTGAAGATGGCCGCCGCCTACGCGGCCTTCGCAAACGGCGGCAAGTACTGCACCCCCGTCCTCATCAACTCGGCCACCGACCCGAACGGCAAGAGCATCAACGTCCCCAAGACGCAGTGCTCGCGCGCGATGTCCGAGGAGACCGCCAACACCGTCAACACCCTCCTCAAGGGCGTGGTCGAGGACGGCACCGGCAAGCAGGCCGGACTGGACGGCCGGGACAGCGCGGGCAAGACCGGTACGACGGACAGCCGTCACGCCGCCTGGTTCGTCGGCTACACCCCGAACATGGCGGGTGCGGTCTGGGTCGGCGGCCCCGGCAAGGACGTCGAGATGGAGGGCATCACCATCGGCGGCGTCTACCACGACAAGGTCTACGGCGGTGACACCCCGGGCCCCATCTGGCGCGATGCCATGACCGGCGCCCTGGACGGCAAGCCGGCGCCGACGTTCGACTCCGTGGGCAGCATCAGCGACGCCGCGCCGCAGGGCCGCGACAACGGCGGCACCGACCCGGCGACCGGCAACGGCAACGGCAACGGCAACGGCAACAACGGTGCGAACACCGGTGCCGACGCGGGTACGGGCCACGGGCGCGGCAAGCCGGGCGGCGGCAAGCACAACCCGCCGGGCGGCACCGGCCACTGACGCCACCCGCTCGCGCATACGAAAGGGGCGCCCGGACCATCGCGGTCCGGGCGCCCCTTTATGCACACCGGTTTATGCGCACCGGCGGTGTACGCGTGCAGGCTCAGCCCGCGAGCAGGCTCTTCACCGCGGCGGCCACGCGGCCGCCCTCGGCGCGGCCGGCCACCTTCGGGTTCACGATCTTCATGACGGCGCCCATGGCGCGCGGACCCTCCGCACCCCCGGCCTTCGCCTCCGCCACGGCGTCCGCGACGATCGCGGTCAGCTCCTCGTCGGACAGCTGCTTCGGCAGGTACTCCGCGAGCACCTCGCCCTCCGCGCGCTCCCGCTCCGCAGAGTCGGCGCGGCCGCCCTTGTCGAACGCGTCCGCGGCCTCGCGGCGCTTCTTCGCCTCGCGCGCGATCACCTTCTGCACCTCGTCGTCGGAGAGCTCGCGGGCGGACTTGCCCGCGGTCTCCTCGTAGGCGATCGCGGAGAGGGTGAGGCGGAGCGTGGCAGAGCGCAGTTCGTCACGCGCCTTGATGGCGGTCGTGAGGTCGTCGTGCAGCCTGAACTTGAGCGTGGTCATGCCGCAATCTTCGCACCCGGCCACGGCGGGCGCCCCGCATTAACGGCCGGTGCGGCGGCGGCGAGGCGATCCGGGACCCGGATCCGGCACAACTCCCGTACGGGGTTTGGAGGTCGGCCCCGCGGAGTTATCCACAGGAAGGGACCGGGGTGCCCACGACGGGGGCGGGGTCTGCGACCATGGACGGCATGCGCGCTCGTTATGGAGTACCCCTGGGAATCACCGCCGTCGGCGCGGCGGGCCTCGCCTATGCCGCCGGCTTCGAGGTCCGTTCCTTCCGGCTGCGACGGGTCAGCGTGCCCGTGCTGCCGCCGGGGATGCGACCACTGCGGGTGCTGCAGGTCTCCGACATCCACATGGTCGGCGGACAGCGCAAGAAGCAGCGCTGGCTCCAGTCGCTGGCCGGGCTGCGCCCGGACTTCGTGATCAATACCGGCGACAACCTCTCCGACCCGGAGGGCGTCCCGGAGACGCTCGACGCGCTCGGCCCGCTGATGGAGTTCCCCGGCGCCTATGTCTTCGGGTCGAACGACTACTACGGGCCGAAGCTCCGCAATCCCGCGCGCTATCTGATGGAGAAGGCCAACGGGCGCCACGGGCTGAACGGCAACGCCCCGGCCGTCGGCGTGATCCACAACCCCTGGGAGGAGCTGCGCGACGGCTTCGACTCCGCGGGCTGGGTCAACCTCACCAACACCCGCGGCAGCCTCAAGATCGACGGCCATGACATCGCGCTCACCGGCCTCGACGACCCGCACATCAAGCGCGACCGCTATGCGGAGGTGACCGGCGGCCCCCGCCAGGACGCCGACTTCTCCATGGCCGTCGTCCACGCCCCCTATCTGCGGGTGCTCGACGCCTTCACCGCCGACCAGTACCCCCTGATCCTCGCCGGGCACACCCACGGCGGCCAGCTCTGCATCCCCTTCTACGGCGCGCTGGTCACCAACTGCGACATCGACACCCAGCGGGTCAAGGGCCTCTCCACCCACCGGGCCGGCGGCCACCGCTCCTATCTCCACGTCTCTGCGGGCTGCGGCACCAACCGCTACACCCCGGTCCGCTTCGCCTGCCCCCCGGAGGTCACCCTCCTCACCCTCACCCCCCGCGACCGCGACTGACCCGGGGAGGTTTCCGGAGCCCGCCCGTACGGTGGAGGGATGATCGACCCGACCTCCTCCACCACTCGGCTCGGCCCGCCCGGCGCGGCGGGCGTCCCCGCCTCCGCCGTCGTGCCCACAGGCCGCCGCCCCGTCGCGGCGGCCTTCCGCGCGCTCGTGGCCCTCGCCGCGCTCACCGGCATCGTCCTGGACGCGATCGACTCCGACGACCTGGGCCGGCTCTTCAGCTACTTCACGGTCCAGTCCAACATCGCCGTGGCCGTCACCTTCGCCTGGGCCGCCCACCGCGCCTGGACCGCGCGCCCCGCCCTCTCCCCACGGATCACGGGCGCCGCACTGCTGTACATCAGCATCACGGGTCTCGTATTCCACTTCGTTCTGTCGAACGACTCCAGCGGCTTCTCCATGACCAGCGAGCGCACGCCCCTCGAATCGGTCGCCAACCAGCTCCTGCACACCGTGACCCCCCTCGCGGCCGCGTTCGACTGGCTCGTGCTCACCGCACCCGGCGGCTTCCTCCTGCGCCACGCCTGGCAGTGGCTCGCCTACCCCCTCCTCTACTTCCCCTTCGCCCTGCTCCGCGGCGCCCTCCTCGCCCCCGGCACGGAGGGCCGCTACCCCTACCCCTTCCTGGACGTCGACCTCCACGGCTACGCCGGCATCCTCGGCAACGCCGTCGTCTTCGGCCTGGCCTTCTACGTACTGGCCCTCGCCCTCACCCTCCTCGACCGAATACGCCCCCACCTGCGCTCCCCCCGCAATCGGATTTCGTCTCTGGGCTCCGGTCCGCTAAAGTAGAGCTCGTTGCGCCGGGGACCTGCGAAAACGGGTTCTGGAGCAGCGATCGGGGTGTAGCGCAGCTTGGCAGCGCGCTTCGTTCGGGACGAAGAGGTCGTGGGTTCAAATCCCGCCACCCCGACAGCTGAAACAGCACTTCAGGCCCGGTTTCCTTTCATGGGAAACCGGGCCTGAAGTGTTTTCCGGGTGCCTGGAGGGCGCGCGGGGAGTGAGCGGGGAGTGGATCAAGAAAGCCGACTCCCCCGAGAGACCGCTACCGGCGCGCCCTCAGCAGCTCACCGAGAACCCTCACGGGTGATCTGGGACACATCGCGAATCGTGCGTCCAACGCCTCCTCCCACAGGACAGTCAGCGCATCCAGCAGTCGTTGTCGCATCCCCGGCGTGATGTGCGAGTACCGGGCCTGCACCGAGCCGTCCTCATGACCCAACCGCTCGTCCATGAGCTTCGGCGGCGTCCCCAGCTCCTCCATGACCGTCTTGTGGGAGTGCCGCAGCCCGTGCGGAGTGAGCCCTCGCGCAATCGGCACCCAGCACGCCTCCGACCTTCCGGAAGCGCCTCGCCCTCGCGCGGGCACTCCCGGCCAGGGTTCAGCCAGCAGGGGCACCGGGTGCTCCACCTGGGGTGCCTTCTTCGGATACCAGCCCGTAGCGGCCGGCTGGAACAGCCAGGTCGCGAATCCGGACCGGCGCCAATGAGCAGCGGTCTCCCCAGGCAGTCCGCCCCGGATGTAGCCGAGCTCCCCCATAGCCGTTTCGACCTTGATCCGCGTCTCCTCTCTCACGGACTCCGGCCGGTTCAGCACATTCGAGACCGTCCCCACCGAGACCCCGGCACGACGAGCAACGTCGACCAGCTTCGCGCCAGTGCGGCGAGCAGAGCCATTGGCCTCGCCATGGCTGCTGAAGACGTACGTGAACCCATGACACCTGCACGGCTTCGGCTCGGTCCTCGCGATGTGGTCCGAGACCAGAGCGGACAGCCATTCAGGCGTGTCGATGCTCCGGTACGAGTCGTCCTTGGGCGGGCAACGATGCAGCTCGCCGGAGTCCAGCTCGTACAGCTGCCATTCCACTCTCACCGTTTTGGGACGGCAGAACTGGGACTCCAAACCGACGATTTCGCCCCACCGCATGCCGGTGTAACCCTTGAGGATCACCGCGACGAACTCGTCGTCGCGGCCGGACAGCAATGCCGTCCGCTCAGCGATGAGCAGCATCCCCAGCGCATCGGTCACCACCTTCTCCGGGCCACGATTCCGCGAGCGCCCAGCACGCTTGCCCCGACCGCGCCGCTGGGCCGCGGGGTTGGCGTCCCGGTGCCCTTCCTCCACCGCGTCAGCGAGGATGAGGTGCAGCGTGGACCGCCAGGTCTTCACGCTGGAGGCCTCATAAAGCGCCCTTTCCTTCTTGGCCCACGCGTCGACGTGCGTGCGCTCGATGTCCGCGAGAGTCGCGCTCTCGAACTCAGGGAGGAGGTGCTCCTCGATGTGGCGTTTGTAGTTCTGCATGGTGGACGCGGCGAGATCCTGCTCCGCGTACCACTGGCTCGCGTACTCACCGAAGGTGATCGCGCCCTCAACGGCGGGTTCGCTGTCGACAAGGGCCACAACCTCAACAGCCTTTTCGGCGAGGGATTTTGCCTTCCCGCTCTCCCTCCACCCAGCCTCGTGATCATTGGCTGACTTCGCGGCCGCGCGCTTGTTGCCGAACCTCACCGTCTTCCCGTCGGCGTCCACGACGGTGCGAAGCTGACCGGGGCCGACCCAATAGCGACCGCGGTAATAGCCTTTGCGCTTCTCTCCGAAACCCACTGCATCCTCCTTCCTCGTGGGTCACGCAGCGGCGAGCGGAGGCTCCGGACGGTTTGCTCGCCGAGGGCGTTTGGCGCGAAGGCGGACACTCGCGGGGGCGCCGCGGCTCAGGCGACGGGAGGGCGGCTGCACCGACCCCTCGGGCTTCGGCTCTTGGCTCTGGAGAGGACGCTCCTCGAAGACTCGGACGATCTCGGTGAAGTGCTCCGTGGTGAAGCGGTAGGCCCCACCGAGGCGGGTGAAGGGAATCCGCCGCCGCCGCGCCTGCTCCTTCACCCACCACTCCGAACAACCCAGCGCCTCGGCGATTTCGGCCGGACGATAGAGGCGGGGCAAGGGGGCGTCGGTGGCGCTGTGACGACGAGCGTGACTGTTGATGCGTGTCCCCCCGTTCTCGCCCGGGGCGCAGCCCCCGGCCTTCCTGGCGAGCTGAACGTCGTTAGGCATTCGCTTCAGAACGAGGACAGGGGCCTCGAAGACCTCCGCGGGACAGGGCTTCGCTCCGGACGAACGCCGGCCGTCCCGAACGAGGGGTAAGACGCGCCCGCCGCGCACGGCCGCTTCAACAGCGACCCGGGGCAGCGGGCAGGGGGCGTCGTGGTGCATCCTGATGGCACCTCCTGCTTCCTGCATGGGATGGGGAGGCCGGGGCAGCGGGCTACTTTGACGGGTTGGCCGCTGCCCCGGGTGAGATCAGTGCTGCGCGTGGAGCCACTCGTAGTACTGGTGGCGGACGTATTCACGGCAGTCCTCGCCGGTGACCAGCTCGGCCCCTTTGAGGCTCAGGCCGGAGTTCTCGGCGTCGTACTTGACCAGTCGGCGCGCCACTTGGATGGCGGTCCCCACGGTCTCGGCGGCCAACTCCGGTACGTACATGGCTGTTCCCTTGACCGCGATGCGGTCGAACAGTGCGGCCTTGCGGAGCCAGAACTCACGGCTCAGCCCGGTGCGGGCGCAGCGGTTGGTCTGCCTGGCGACCCAGCAGAGTTCCGCGATGATGCCCGGCGCGCCCGCGTACGCGACGAAGGGGTTGTTGGTGTTGGGCTCGATCGTCACTGGCTCTCTCCAGACGTGAGCAGGAAGTGGAGGGCGGCCTCGGTCTGCTCGCCGTACGCGCACCAGCTGTCCGCCAGACCGGCGGCGAGGGCTCGGGCTTCGGTCAGTGCGGCGGACTCGTAGTCGGCCAGTTCCTCGCACTGGGCGAATGCATCGGCCACGTCGGCAGCGTGTTGCCGGCTGTCGACCTCCCATCGGAGGGCGTCGAGGCGGTCGATTCCAACCCAGTGGCCCAGGGCTTCTCGGAAGTCGGGCAGGAGGCTGAACGGGGTCGAGTACTGGCCAGCCTCGTCACGGCACAGCTCGACGAACTGCGGCTGCTCGCCCTTGATCACGGACAGCAGGGCGGTGGCGGTTCCGTACGCGTACGCGCGCGCCATGTTCTCGTACAGGGCGGCGGTGCCGGACTGGTGGGCGCGGCACAGGTCGTGGAGCTGCGCCAGCGCGACGTCGTGGGGGCGGATCATGTACTTTCCCGGGACGCTCAGCAGGCCGTGCACCGGCTGCAAGCGTCCGGGCTCGACGGCCCATAAGGCCGCGCGGGCTGCCTGGTTGGCGAATCGGGTCTCGCGGGCGGCAGCTCCGAGAGCGGCCACGCTCTCGGTCAGGCTGTCGAACCACGCGATGGTGGTGTGGGTCATGGGGTCCTCCGCGGCTGGAGTACGGGCAGGTTGTCCGGCCCTCGGCGCGCTCCCGGCTCGGGAGTCGGGAGCGCACAGGGAACCGTCAACCAACCGTCGATGCCGCGGCGTCGGCCTCGGCTGCCGTGGTGAAGAGCAGCGCGCGGAGGTCGCTGCCGACGAGGGCGGTGAGCCGGTGCTCGATCGCCTGCCACGAGTGGGGGTCGATGGCCATCAGCGCGGCGACGGCCGCCGGCCCCTTGCCCTCCTTGATGGCCGTAAGGGCGTCCCGGAGCTCCCCCGAGGCCATCAGTGAAATGCGTCGGGTGGACGTGCACTGGTCAGTCATGGGAATTCCCCTCGGGTGCGAAGTGGGCGTGAAGTGCGGGGTCACTTGCCGAACTTGGGGACGGCGTTGCCGATAGCGGAAATGACCTGATCGATGGGCGCGGAGGCGCCGGTCCGGCTGAGGTAGTAACCGAAGAGCACGGCGACCACGGCCGAGCCGATGCCGACGGACTTCGAGCGGATCAGCATGGCCAGGAGCAGCCCGAACAGCAGGAGAGCGGAGATCGAGAACGACATGGGAGAGGCTCCTCGGGAGGGTCAGCGGGTGCCTTCGCGGTGGAGGCGGACGGTCGCGTTGTAGAGGCGACGGCCGATACGGACGCGCTTGCCGTAGCCGTCGCAGCGGCGGCAGTCCCGGCCGCGCTTGAGCCGCCCGTTGCGGGTCTGGCGCATCCGGAAGCCCCAGCCCTTGCACTTGCGGCAGTTCCCGAGGGGGCTCACGGCGCAGAGGCACGCGTAACAGAGAGCGATGAATATGAGGCCGGGCATAGCGTGGAGCAGGGAGGCCATCGAAACCCCTCTCAGGGCGGATTCGGGGGTTGCTCGCGGAGAGCCGCTAGGCGTTAGAGCGCAGGTCAAAAGCCATGAAGGCCGCTAGCGGAGGTGCTAGGTCTAGCGGGGGTGCCCGCTAGACCTAGCGGCGCGATCGGCTATGCGGCCTCGGCCGTTCCGTCACGTTCCGCGATCGCCTTGACGATGTCGGCGCGCTTGATGCCGCGCCGGTTCGCGCCTTTGCCGTCCTCGGTGGTTCCCCACAACTGGACGGTGCGGACCCCGTACGGCTTCAGCGCCGACGTCAGCTGCTCGGCGGCCCACCCGCCGTAGACGTCCGGCCGGAGCTCGGCCAGCCGGGCGGCCACCGTCTCGTTCCACGCCTTGGATTCCTTGGCCGACACGACCGCGGCGATGTCCCGCAGCAGGTCGAACGACGGCGTATCCGCCGCGGGCTCCTCGCCGAGAGCGTGTCCGGAGAGGAGTCCGGCTTCCTTGCGGAGCTTGTACGCGCGGAGAGAGATCACGTCGGCCGTGGGCGCGTCGACGTAGGCGGCGGCGACGATGCGGGCGTCGGCTCCTTCACCCACGAAGTAGTGGATGCCCTTGTCGCCCCACGCGAACATGGTCGCGCGCACGCCCCGCTTGTACGCCGAGGTGCCGAGGACCATGTCGTTCTCCAACTGCCCCATGACCTTCAGGCACCAGCGGCTTGAGGCGTTGGCGGAGATCCCGGTGGGCAGCGACTTCGCGTCCGGGCGCTGCGTGGCGAGGAGAAGCGTGATGCCCAGGGCGGGTCCGCGCTTGACGAGGTCGGTGCAGATCTCCTCGAACTCCTTGCCGTGCTCGGGGTGCTCGAACCAGACCTGGCACTCGTCCGCACCCGCCACGATCGGATGCAGCCCCAAGCTCTTCTTGCTGGCGAGGTCGCTGGTCACCTTGGACTCCGGGCAGATGTCCCGCGGCAAGTCCCGGATCACCTTGGCGCGACGCCGAAGCTCATCTCGCAGCGCTCGTAGGTCACGCAGCGCGTAAAGGATGTCCTCGTCGTCGTCACCCGCCCGGTAGCTGTGCGCCACGCGCTCCAGCGGGCCCAGGTCGCCGGTGCCCTTCAGGTCGTACACGTGCAGCTCCGCGCGCGGATCCAGTGATGCGATCAGCAGGAGCTGGCGGAGGAGGAACGTCTTCCCCATGCGCGGGATGGCGCCGATGATGCCCGAGACGTACATCAAGGTGACGTCGACCCAGCGGCCGCGCTGATCCGTCCCGTACGGGGCGGCCTTGAACAGGTCGACCGTGCCGCCCTTGAGCAGCGGCCACGTGGGCTTCTTGGCCTTGGACATGTCCTCGTCCCCGACCCACAGCACCAGACGTCCGGTGTGTTCGTCCGGCACCGCCTCGGGCCACACGCAGCCGAGGGGGCGGCGCAGGCCGGAGGCGAGACGGTCACGCTTGTCGATCACATCCGTGACGGTCACGCCGTACGGGAGATCGCCCTCCGCCCGCCAGCCGGCCCCGTCACGGGTGATGGGAGCGGTGAAGGAGAAGCCGCTCCCGCCCTTGCTCTGCGCCTGGTTGATGGCGGCGATGCCGAGAGCGCCGAGGGCGCGCAGGACGATGTCGCTGGTGAGCTTGTGCGCCCTGGGGATCTCCACGGCCCTGCGGATGACCGGGGCGTCGGCCGGCTGACCCAGCCAGCCCATGGCCATCGTCGCGACGGAGCCGCAGAGCGCGAGCAGCCATGCCGGGGCGAGGACGTACATCGACAACGCGGTGGCGGTCCCGACGATCGAGACACCGACCATGACGACCGTCCGCCAGCGCACCCGGCGGTCCCGCTGTCGGGAGAGCTTCAGGTAATCGCCGATGTCCTCGTTGGTCGCGGCGGACTGCCGGAGCGGCTCGCCTTCGGCGTCCGCCACCCACTGCAACGCGCCGCCGACGAACCGCGCCGCGCCCTGGGGTGCTTGCAACGCAAGGCGGGAGGCGTACCAGGGCGTTCGGACCGCGTGGTACGCGGCAACGTGCCATGCGTACGCGGCGAGCCCCTTGCCCGCTGCCTTGAACTCCTGCTGCGACTTCGCCCACGCCGGAACGACGGGGCGCCGTTTCGCGCCGCGTACCCGATCCAGCAGCCCGGGGCTCGGCGGTCCACCGCGGCGATCGACGTTGATGACTGCTTCCGCGGTGCCGGACTCGGCGGAGGAAGAACTCGCCTCCTCTGCCCGGAGGTTGTGCTCCAACCGGGCCTTGTCAAGGTCGACCACCTCGTGGTGATCGGGATCGGACTCACTGTTGACTTCGTGCTTCACTGACACTTCCTTCCTGAACCGGAGGGAAGTCGGGCCCGGCCCTACCCGCCAAAGCAGTGGCCGGGCCCGACGTGTGGAACGTGGCGAGCGCGGCCTGACGTGGTCAGGGCTTGGTGAAGCGGAAGGCGCTGAGGACGGCCGGCTGGTCGCCGCCGCTGATCAGCGTGGGTTGTCGGGCGATGCGCGGTCAGACACGGAAGCGCCGCGGTCCGGTGAGAAGGACCCACCACTGATGGGCGCCCATCACCGCGGCGTAGCCGCCGAGGCCGGACAGGACGGTCAAGAGCCAATCGGCGCCGAGCTCCTGAGCGGACCGGCAGCCGATGTAGGCGGCGAGCAGGGCGATACCGACGGCGATCAAGGCCACGACGCCTTGGACCGTGGTCGTCGGCTGGACGCGTCGGGCAACGACAACCAGCTTGCTCGGCCTGGCCAGGTGAGGCATTCCGCCGGGCCCCTCGACCATGACCAGCTCGGCACTGCCGTGGTTGACGATCCCGGCCACGACGCCGAGGTCCGCGTCATCGCGGCCGCGGACGACATCGCCGATTGCCAGCTTCATTGATCCCCCTTCGGGAGTGGAGGCAGGAAACCCGGGCCGCGGGCGCTCAGGCCCGCCCCGGGGTAGCGCCGGGAGACCGCTCGTTCGAGACGAGTGGCCATGACCTCCGGCGCCGCCCCAGGGGCCGCGCCGGGATCAAAAGCACTCGTTCGTCCAGGCACTCTGTTCAGTTCTCAAGGGACTCACGCTGCCTTCGATCCCGTCTCACCGGGCTCTCCGGGCGCCTCAACTCCTAAAGAGGTGAACTCATCAAGTCCTCTTTAGGAGTTGCCAACTATGACGTGGGTCTCGTCAACTCGTCAAGTCCTCTTTAGGAGTCGTATGCTGAGCGCGGTCAGGCAACAGATCGGTGAGCACCCATGGCGAACGCGTACGAAAAGATCGCGGACGACCTCCGCCAGTCCATCCGTGCAGGTCAACTCGCGCCTGGTGAGCGGTTGCCATCGGAGACGGCGCTCGCCGAGAAGTACGGGCGAAGCGTTCCGACCATCCGTGACGCGCTCCGGCTCCTCCGGTCCGAAGGCCTGATCGAGAAGCAGCACGGCCGCGGCAACTTCGTCCGCAAGACCCGTACTGCGGTGCTGCGCACGAACCTCCGGCATCAGTGGGAGAAGAACCGCGCCCGCGAACCGGAGGAGCGGCGAGCCGCCACCGGCGCGACGGAGCACGACACCGGCCTTCAGGTGAACGACCTCGTCTTCCACGCCTCCTACCGCGAGACCAAGGCGAGCAAGGAGATCGCGGAGGCTTTCGGCGTGCCGGAGGACTCGGCTCTCATCGAGCGCACGTACCGAACGCGGTACGCCGCCGAGCGAGCCCCCTTCGCCCTGGTGACCTCCTACCTCGTCCGCGACATGGTGACGGACAACCCGGATCTCCTGGACGCGGCCAACGAGCCCTGGCCCGGGGGCACTCAGAACCAGCTGTTCACCGTCGGCATCGAGCTCGGCCGCATCGAGGAGCGCGTCACCGCCCGCCCGCCGACACCGGAAGAGGCGGAGGAGCTGGACCTGGAGCCCGGCACCGCGGTGATCCTGCTCCGGAAGACCTCGTACGACACCGACGGCCGCGTCGTGGAGCTGTCGGACATCACGCTGCCCGGCGACCGCACGGAAATGACGTTCACAACTCCCCTGGAAAGGTGGTGAGTGCCGTGCGCCGGCGCATCATCATTGTCACCGCTGTGCACGCACCTTCCGCTCACCACCTGGCGGACGCATACAAGTCCCTCTGCGAGCAGGAGCTCCCGGAAGGCTGGGACTGGCACTGGGTCGTCCAGGAGGACGGGAAGACCGACGCGGTCGCGCCCCACGTCCCGAAGGACGACGTACGGGTGACCTTCCGGCAGGGCCGCCCCGGCGGCCCCGGCGTCGCCCGGACCTTGGCTCTCGCGCACGCCGATGGTGAGTACGTCAAGATCCTGGACGCCGACGACCAGCTCCCTCCTGGTGCGCTGGCCCGCGACCTGGCCGTCCTCGAACGTGACCCCAGCCTCGGCTGGACCACGTCCCGCGTCCTGGACCTGATGCCCGACGGCAAGCTCGTCGGCTTCGACCAGGACCCGGAGGACGGTCCGATCGAGCGCGGGGCGGTGCTCACGCACTGGCGGGCGAACAACTACCGCGCCCAGGTCCACCCGGCGACGCTGTGCGTCCGCCGTGACCTGCTGCTCGCCCTGGGCGGGTGGATGGCACTTCCGGCCTCGGAGGACACCGGGCTTCTGCTCGCGCTGGACGCCGTCAGCCGCGGCTACTTCACGCGCGAGGTGGGGCTCCTCTACCGCAAGTGGGAGGGCCAGGCGACCGGGCAGGCAGCCCACACGGACACCGCGGAGCGCGACACCCGTATGGCCGTCGTGGAAGCGCGGGCGCGGGCGCTGGCCTATGCGCGCTGGCAGTTCCCCACTACGGACTGACCGGCACCTCGTAGACGATCTCGCCGAGACCGGCGGGCACAACGATGTCCGCCGTCTCGACGGGGCGCCCGTCGTCGCTGTAGTACGTCCGCTGAATGCGCGTGACGAGCGAACCGCGCTGAATGCCGAGGAGGTGCGCCTCCTCGGCATTCGCATGTCCGGGCTCCGGCCGCTCCACGGCGCGGGTGACCGTGATGCCGATATCGGCCATGCGGCGCACCACCCCCTTGCCGGCCAGAGGACCGGCCTCGGGCAGCATGACCAGAGAGCCTGCGGTGATGTCGTACGGCTCCCAACTCGTCGAGATCTGCACCGGCTTGTCGTCAGCCAGGAACTCGTACGTAGTGCGCACGCAGTAGTCCCCCTCGGCGATACCGAGGCGCGCGGCAATGCCCGGCGGCGCGGGCACCATGCCGTCCGTACGGCTCTCCCAGGTTCCCCGCATGCCCGCCTCTGCCACGTCAGCGGCAAAGGGTGACCCATCGGCCCGCTCTCGACGCGGTGAGCGCGTGATGCGCACACGCTCGCGCCGCTGCGCGACGTAAGTCCCTGAGCCCGCACGGCCCTCCAGCACGCCCTGGGCGATAAGCGCCTCCTGCGCACGGCGAACGACTCCGTCGGTCACACCGCACTCCTGTGCCAACTGCGCACGGGAGGGCAGGCGATCGCCCGGCATCCACATCCTGGTTCTCGATGCGCTCTCGGAGCACGTCAGCGAACTGGAGATGAGGTGGCTGCTCACGCATATGGAAAATCTAGGCCCCTAGCTCTAGGCTGGGCGCCTAGAATACATCTGGGCGCCCAGCTTTGAATCTAGGTCACCCATGCGCGCTCAGTGATCGCACGGCGACGGAGGAACGCGTTGTGCACGCCCGAAGCCCGAGTCAACGCCATCACCGCACGTCTCTCCGCCGTCGGCCTCACCCCACGGGTGACCGATCACGACACCTACACGCACATCGAGACGGAGGTGCCGGACCAGGTCCCCGCCGAGTCGTGGCGTGAGTTCTTAGCCGCTCTCGTGGCCGCCGACTGGTGGGGGATCGCGATCGGCAGCAGAAGCGGCCGCACGGCTTGGGCCGCGGTCAACAAGGAAACCCCCGCGACAGCGAGCACTGTCCGGGGGCACGGCCATCAGCCTTAGAGGAGCTGATCAGCGTGTTCGACTTTATCCGCCGCGCCGCCTCCTGGACCAGGAGGCAATTTGTTCCCCCGGCCGGACGCCACCGCCAGCCCACGTCGGCGACGCGACACGAGGAGCCGGCCACACCGGCCGCACATCGGCCGCCGCTACCTCCCTACTGGGCAGAGGCAGTTCGCGCCGAGGAGGCCACCCTCGTCCGCCCGTACGTGCTGACCGTCGAAGAACACATTCGGCTCTGGACTCAACCGAACCGCCGGGCACTGCTGATCTGCCCGTCCTTCGGCGGGGCGGTGGCGCTCTGATGCCCGCGGATCGACGGTCCGCCCATCGATTCCCCAAGGGGCGGTGATCGATGTGGGGTCCCACTACCAGCAGATCGCGGACGACCTGCGACATCTCATCGAATCGGGCGAGTACGCGGCAGGCTCCCAGTTGCCGTCGGAGAAGGAGCTCGCCGCTCGGTACAAGGTCAGCCACCCCACGCTGAGGAGCGCGCTTGAGGTGCTCCAAGCCGATGGCCTGCTTGAAAAGTTCCACGGCCGAGGCAACTTCGTCCGCCGTCCGCGGGAGCGGATCACATACGTCGGTGAGGGGCACGCTGCCGATCAACGCGCTTCGTTGGACGACGCGCTGAAGGTCGACGTGGACGCCTGCCAGATGGGGGCACACCCTGCGCTGTCCGAGCTCCTCGACGTACCGGTGGGCACGCGGCTGACTGAGTACACCTACCTCAGCCACCTCTACCAGTCTCCACAGACATTGGCGCGCGTGTACGTCCCTTGGCACGTGACGGAGTTCGAGGCCCCCAAGACAAGCCGGTCTCCATGGGGCGAGGACATCCGGGAACTGCTCGCCGACGCCGGGGTGGATGTGACGTCGACAGTCGAACGCGTCACCGCCCGGCTTCCCCGCACGGAGGAAGCGAACCTCCTCCACATCACGACCAAGACCCCCGTGATCGCGATAGAACGCACGTCGTTCGACGCGGACGGTCACGTCGTGGAACTCGCACTCCTGGTGCTCCGCGGGGACCGCACCGAAGCTGTCTTCACGCACCGGAATGCGGCGCCGCCGGAGATGGAGGACTGCGTCGACTCCGGCTTCCGGCTTCTCCCGTGGGACTCCCCCGAGGGGAAGCCGTGCCTCCTCAGCGCGGACTGTGCCAGCAGCGGTGCCCTGTCCCAGATCGCCGACAACGTGGAGACGGAGCAGACGAACGCCGGTGCCGAGGTCCTGTCGGGCGCCAAATCCTTACTCGCCGAACCGGAGGCCGGGGAGTACCTGCTCCGATTCGCCCTTGCACGGACCGTCGAAGCGCTGGGCGAAGTCCTGCGGGTTGCGCAAAGCCGAGGCGCTCGGTTGTCCGTGCCGGCCTACGACGAGCCGGAGGACGAGGACGACGACAGCGAAGAACCCGAGGAGAGGGTCGACAGCAGCGAGGACCGGGGGACGTTGAAAGGGGTCACCGGGTGACCCGGGCCAAGGTTGCGAAGAAGCGGGTTGAGCACTACTGCGGCTGCTGCGCTGGCAATGCCACGATCTGGTGCCCGGACTGCTGCGGCTTCGAAGGCTGCTCGACATGCAACCGGACTTACCGCGTCAAATGCCCGGCGTGCTCTGGGGGCAAGCTGCAGCCCATTCGGTGGTGACGCTTCGGTTTGAGTGACCGCCGCAAGACTCGTACGGCCCGGCTCTGATCAGAGCCGGGCCGTACTGCGTTCAGGGAAGAGTCTCGGCGTCGACCCGGGAGAACACAAGATCGCTCTCGCCGACGACGGGCCCTCGCCAGCGAACCGGAACCGAGGAGCGGCCGCGCAGCGCTGCCGGGTAGCTCTCGGGGGCGTAGTCGTTGGCGAGCCGGTAGACGTGAAACCCGTGGTCACGCATGGTGCTCAGCAGCTCTTCCGCGGAATCACCCAGCTTCGCCATGCGATCTGGCGTCACCTCAACCGTGATCTCCACGTCGGATCGGAGCCTCCCGAGCAGAGGGGCCATGCCGCGAACGACACTGCCTTCGGCCCCTTCCACGTCTATCTTGATCACCCTTGCGGCGGTGATCTCCGTGGCCGTGAGAACCTCCGCTAGCGGCCGGGCCTCCACCTCAAAGGTCGAAGCGACCGGGCCGTCGTACGGGACGATGCTGTTCGCCCCCATGTTGTAATCGCTGGCGAGCACGAACTCCAGCAGCTCCCGCTTGCCCGACACGGCGGTGTTGATCGCGCGGACGTTGTGACACCCATTGAGCCGAACATTCCGTAGAAGGCTCTGATGGAAGACCGGGGACGCCTCGATCGCCACCACGTGGCCTTCGCTGCCGACGAGGCGGGACGCGAGCACGCTGAAGTACCCGATGTTCGCGCCGACGTCCACGAAGGTGTCCCCGAGCCGCAGCCGGCGTCGGAGCCAGCCCGTCATGTGCGGCTCCCACACCCCGAACAGGTACAGGTACCGCTGGATCAGATCCTGCGTATCTACAACGAAGCGGTCGCCAGCTCGGGAACGGACAACGCCCTGACGAGGGTGGTCGCGTAACCGGGAATTCAGGTAATCCGCGACCAGCGAAGCCTTTCCGAGCGATCCGGGACCGTGGCGCACGTACCAGTGGCCGAGAGAGGCCAGGACCTCCGCAACGTGGTTGCCCATCCGATCGCCTCTCCCCGCCAGTCCTGTTCGAACCGTACGCCGAGGCCGCTGACGTGCCCAGGGCCTGTCCGATGGGTCACGGATCTGGGCGGGCGTCATCGAGGCGGTGCGGCGATGGAGTGCCGGTGTTCTTCAAAGCTCCATCGCCTGCGCCGCGCTTCCTGCCTTGTGCGCTAGCACAGGTGCACTGAACGGCGGGTCAGCTGGCTGCTGTCTCTGCCGTGAGGCGGGCCCGCTTCTCGGCACGCGGTTCGGCCTTCCAGCTGGGCAGGAGCATCGATAGCATCGGGTCGCTTTCGATCTTCTGCTGGGTGAGCCGCATGCCTTCGTCGATGACCACGTCCCACTTCTCTGTGGCAAGCTCGACGCGGCAGGGCAAGTCCTTGATGATCTTCTCGTCCACGGTTAGGTAATTCGACGCCCGCCTCCCGGCCCCACGGGCCGTAGGCACGTAGACGTCGGCGCCAGCCTGGTCAGGAAGCAAGGAGATGAGGACCGCGTCCCCGTCCTCGGCGATCCTTCGGGCCGCCTTGTGGGCTGCCGAGATCTCCCCCTTGTAGGGATCCCGCCCCAGCACCTCGATCAGGGTGCTGCGAATGCTGACTGTCTCCCGAACGGCCAGCGCATTCTGCAGGGCCTGGTGGAAGGTCTCCGTCATTGATGTCATGACCGCGATTGTCGCGACTGGCCGGCCCGGGACCGTGCGCTTGAGGGCGGGCCCGGTGTGTGTTCCCCCGTACGGCAGATATGTACAAGCACCCCGACATCGGTCCCGCCAACCGGTCGAAGGTGGGCCTTGAGCTCGTCACCGACCTATCGGACAGGCCCTGCGGCGTCACCGCGGCCGGGCCGTCAGCCCACGGTCACAGAGGCCTGGTGCTCATCGAAGGGCAGACCGAGCATCCGGATCGCGTTCCCGCGGAGGATCTTGTACGCCACCTCCTCGGAGAGCCCGACGACATGCTCGGCCGCCACCTCCTTCGTGTGCGGCCAGGTCGAGTCGACGTGCGGATAGTCGGTCTCGAACGTGGCGTTATCGACCCCGACGGTGTCGATCGAAGCGACGCCGTGCTTGTCGCGGAAGAAGCAGCAGAAGATCTGCCGGTAGTAGTACGTCGACGGCGGTTCCGGGATCAGATCTCTGACCCCGCTCCACGCGCGGTGCTCTCGCCAGACGTTGTCGGCGCGTTCCAGGATGTACGGAATCCATCCCATCTGGCCTTCGCTGTAGGCAAGTTTGAGGCGCGGAAACTTCACCAGGACGCCGGAAAAGAGGAAGTCGGTCATAGACGCCATCGCGTTGTTGAAGCTCAGCGCCGCCTGCACGGCGGGAGGAGCGTCCGGTGATGCAGCCGGCATCTGCGACGACGACCCAATGTGCATGTTCACCACCGTGCCGGTCTCCTCACACGCCGCGAAGAACGGACCCCAGAAGCCGGAATGGATCGACGGCAGACCGAGGTGCGTCGGGATCTCGCTGAAGGTCACCGCGCGCACGCCACGGGCGGCGTTCCGGTGGATCTCGGCGACCGCCAGGTCCACGTCCCACAGCGGTATCAGGCACAGCGGTATCAGCCGGCCTCCGCTGTCACCGCACCACTCCTCGACCATCCAGTCGTTGTAGGCCCGGACGCACGCAAGCGCGAGCTCCTTGTCCTGCGCCTCGGCGAAGGTCTGTCCACAGAATCGCGGGAAGGTGGGGAAGCAGAGCGACGCCTCGACGTGGTTGAGGTCCATGTCCTCCAGCCGGGCCTTCGGGTCCCAGCAGCCGCGCCGCATCTGCTCACGGGTGATGCCGTCGAGGGTCATCTCGTCACGCGAGAAGCCGACGGCCGCGATCACGCGCTTGTAGGGGAAGATCTGCCCCTCGTACTCCCACCAATCGGTCAGCTGCCCGTCGGGATCCGTCGTGAAGCGGTACTTGCCTCCAACGTACTGGAGATCGCCAATGCCGGCGGCGAAGGGGCGCGGGCCCTGCTCGCGATGCCTGCTCGGGAGCCACGTCTCGAAGAGGTGCGCGGGCTCGATCACGTGATCGTCCACGCTGATGACCTTGGGTAGATCGCTGATCCGTCCAACGGTGCCAACCACGGCAATTCCCCCCTGCCCCTGCTGGGCTCACCTTCATCCATATATGACGATGCGTCAGAACGTGATGAAGTGCAAGCAGAACGACACCGGGCGGGATCCGGTCGCGAATGCATTGGCGCAGGCTCGCTGGAGTGACGGTGACGTCGCGTCAGCTTCGCAAGCAGAGGGCCGAATACGGCTTCGGAGCGGCAGACTTCCGCTCACAAAGACCTACGCGGTGCGAGAATCCGTGATCTCGATTGCCTTCGTCGGCTTCCACTCCAGATACTCGGCGATCTCCCGCAGATGGTCAGTTCGGCTCTGCTCCTAAAGATCAGGGGAGGGGGACCCAGCGGGCGCTGCATCATGTAGAGTCCGGCGCGCCGTCGAGCGAAAACCAGCAATGGCCACCTCCAGCTCATCACGTCGGCCCTCCATATAGCGGGGCAAGTCCCAACCCCGCCCCGTCCGCGCCACATACCGCCGGATCTCAGACATCTGCCGCGACGTCATCGCCCCCGACTCGACCACCGCGCCAAAAGCTGGCCATACCCTCTCCAGGACATCGTCGAACCTCTGCAAGGCCCGCTCATCCGGAACAGGGTCGCGGCTCCGCTCCATCATTCGGGCACGCCTCTCCGCGCGTTCCGGCTCAGGATCAGTAAACGTGCGCACCAGAACGTCGCACCAAAGCGGAGAGATACCTTCCCTCACGCTCCCGATCTCGCGCAGAGCATCATCCACATCCCCGACGACGCCCACCTGAGCCTCCGTGAGCTGCTGGCCCCCCGGCAGCTCGAAATTCTCGCAAACAAACAAGGCATACAGCAGATCCCGCCGTTCATACACAGAGTAAAGCTGGTGCTCGACGAGGCGGCACACATCAGCCAGATGCCGCTCGACCTCCTCCGGCCCCTCCAACTCCACCAAAACCCGCTCACGCCTCAACTCCGCAACCTCGTCCCTCAGCGACTCCCGAACCGCGCTCCCGTCCATCAGCCTGTCGAGGCCATCCCTGCACGCATGGGCAGCAGCAAGAAAACGGGCATACACCGCACGCCGTGCCTCACGCGCCTGTTGATCCAACGTGACCGCACGCTGCTCCCGCGCCGTATGAACCGCCGCACGAAACCCAGCCTCTGCCTGAGCCCGCGCCCCCTCCTCAGCTGCAACGGCCTGAGCAACAGCACCCCGCACCTGAATCCGAGCCGTCACGACAGCACCAACCAACCCCAAAACCACACCCAGCAAAGCCGCAACAGCAGTCACTAGTTCAGGCGTCATATCCACAACGACGCGCACCCCCATGCCCCCGTTCCAGACCCGCACCGTGCGCTGCTCGTCACGCTCGTGCCGTTCCTCCCAGGAAACGCGCACCGTGCGGCGCAGCTGACCACCGCCGTCGAACGCTACGCCCCCGCGCCCTTCGGGACTGGCCCCGGGCAAACAGGGGCCCCGGCCCGGCTTACCGTGCAATCCGACAGCGCTACCGGCAGCACCCCTGATCGGCATATCGCTGCTCAGCCAGCGGCTCGTGGGGACATGAGCAACCTTGCCCGCGAGTCCAGCTGTCCCTGTAGGCGCATACCTAGCGCCGACAGCCCTGCGAGAAATGGCAGCACTGCCCCCGCCGCGACAGCTCCCGCCCAAATCCACTCCACCAAGCTTTTCGAATTCAACACACGGACGCCACCTGGCAAGGTACCTTAATGGAAGCCATATGCGATGACCCGAAATTCCATTAGGGGGAAGTTCCATGACCCAGGCAAGGCGCGGCGTAATCTACATTCTCACGAATCCACTCATTCCCGGAATTGTGAAGATTGGCCGCACCGCCAGAAGCGTAACGGAGAGGGTGCGCGAGATATCCCGTCCCACTGGGGTGCCCGCAGATTACGAAGTGATCTACGACCAGGTTGTGGGCGACGCCCATGCAGCGGAAAAGGAGATACACACCCTGCTCCGACCTCACCGCATAAACCCGCAGAAGGAATTTTTCCAGACCTCGGTTCGCGAAGCCATTCACGTCGTCCAAGACATAGCCGCACGCTACCCAATAGATGAAGCTCAAGAGTCAGTTGAATTTGACGCCCTGCCCGCACTGGAGGATCGCATGCGGCGATGGCTACGCCGCGACCTCGTATCAGTCAAGTTCGTGCAGTTCTCAGACCTGTGCTTGATTAAATGGGTGATCCAGCCAGACTTTCGGGAGCTTGCCGCGTACGAGAATATTTTCGACCTCGGAGTTTTCGGTGATGGCGACTGTGATCACGAAGAACTCTTCTGCCCGAGCCACAATCCGCCGAAAGAAAACTTCAAACAGTTCCTCGAACTTGATTCGTATTCAATGATCTTTACAGGTCTAAATATCCTGACGGAGGAGGCGTCCGACTACGTCGCCCACCTCTGGGAAGAGCGCAAAATTCATTCCCCTGTTCGCCTTAAATGGAACGTCGTTGACACGGCCTACGACATGATGGGACCAGAAGTAGAGTGGCGTAACATCCTTGCAAAGTACGGCGTAGGTGGCCGGTCCTCTAATGTTGAGCCGAGCATCGTTCCCGGCGTGGACTAACTGAGCCGTCGTAGGACAACAGCGAAGTACAGCAACACGTCGGAATGTGTTATCCAAGTTATGAAGATGACGGCCGGCGGGTCTGTCGCACGGCGCCAGCCTGCCCGGATCGGCATCCCCGGTGGACGTCGCCGGATCGGCCCAGCGATGCATTTGGAACCCTGGCTGCATCCGCAGCCGTTCCGCGGCTGACATCCACTGCCCCCTCGCTGCGAGGGGGCAGTACCGACGGCGAGTGTCTAACTGCGTGACAACGCCGACGTACAGCGGCGGACAAGCGCGGACGTCAGCGGACCATCGCAGCAGGTGAGAGGGATAGCGGCCCAAAGTCGGACACCCATCCGAGTTGCTTCGGGACGAAGAGGTCGTGGGTTCAAATCCCGCCACCCCGACAGCTGAAACAGCACTTCAGCCCTGGTCTTCTCGGAAGAGAAGACCAGGGCTGAAGTGTTTTTGCACGCCCGGACGGCGCTTCTGGAGTGATCCTGGAGTGGATCAAGAAAGTCGCTCCAGCGGGGAGGCTCCCACCGGAGCGCCCTCAGCAGTTCATCGAGAACTCGCACGGGTGATCTGGGACACATCGCACGCCGCGCTTCCAGCGATGCCTGCCACGTCGTGGTCAGCCCGTCCATGAGCCGTCTGCGCATCTTCGGCGTGATGTGCGAGTAGCGGGATTGCATCGATCCGTCCTCATGACCCAACCGCTCGTCCATGAGCTTCGGCGGTGTCCCCAGCTCCTCCATGATCGCCTTGTTCGAGTGGCGGGACCCATGCGCGGTAAACCCGCGCGCGATCGGCGTCCAGCACGCCTCCGCCCGATCGGAGGCGCCTCTCCCCCGCGCGGGCACCCCGGGCCAGGGTGCAGCGAGCACAGGCACGGGGTGCGCCTCCTGCGGCGCCTTCTTGGGGTCTCAGCAGTTCTCGCCGAAAAACAACGCTAAGGACTGAGCCGCAGGTCAGCGCGTGGGTTCCTTCGAGGCCGCAGCCGACCACCTATGAAACACCGACTTGCGGTGGGGCCGAGGCGCGTCAGGGGTTGTTCAGGTAGGTGAGAACGGCAAGGACGCGGCGGTTGTTGTTGTCGTCATCGGTGATGCCGAGTTTGCCGAACAGGGAGGTGGTGTACTTGCTGATGGCGCTTTCGCTGAGGAAAAGCCGTTGGCCGATGGCCTGGTTGGACAGTCCTTCGGCCATGAGGCCGAGCACGGAGTGTTCGCGTTCGGTGAGCCGTTCGAGCCGTCGATGCGAGGATCCGCTGGACAGTAGTTTGGCGATGACGGCCGGGTCCATGGCGGTCCCGCCGGCGGCGACGCGTTCCAGGGCGTCGATGAACTGATCGGCGTCGAAGACGCTCTCTTTGAGGAAGTAGCCGATGCCACCGGCGCCGTCGGTCAGGAGTTCGCGGGCGTACAACTGCTCGACGTACTGGGAAAGGATGAGGACCGGCAGTCCGGGCAGTTCGCTGCGAGCGGCAAGAGCCGCCCGCAGGCCCTCGTCCGACTGGGTCGGTGGCATGCGGACGTCGACGACGGCAACATCCGGCCGCCACGTCAACAGCGCGTGCAGCGTCTCGGGTCCGGTGGCTGCGGTCGCCACCACCTGGTGTCCATATGCCTCGATGAGGCGAACCATCCCGTCACGCAGGAGGTAGAGGTCTTCGGCTACAAGGATTCGCACGGCACCATCATCCTCACCCGGGTCGGGCCGCCTTCCGGGCTGGTGATCTCCAGGGCGCCGTCGAAGACCGCGAGGCGGCGGCGCAGCCCCGCGAGTCCGCCGTCGGCTCGCAGGACGGCTCCGCCGCGGCCGTTGTCCTCGACATCGATGACGATGCCGGTGTCGTCCTGGGTGATGGAGATCCGGGCCTGGGTCGCATGGGCGTGCTTGACCGCGTTGGTCAGCAGTTCGGCGATGGCGAAGTACAGGGCGGACTCGATCGGCGGGTCCAGGCTGAGTTGAAGGTCGGCGCTGACAGCCGCTTCGAGCGGGCTGTCCAGGGCAAGAGCGCGAACGGCATCGATGAGCCCGCGGTCGCTCAGCACGGGCGGGTTGATTCCCTGGACCAGTTCGCGGAGCTCGGTCAGTGACGCGGTGGCACCGGCCCGCGCTTCCCGCATCAGCGTCCTGGCCTGGTCAGGGTCGGTTTCCATCAGCTTCTCCGCAGTCGCCAAAGAGAGCCCGAGCCCGACCAGGCGGGCCTGCGCCCCGTCGTGCAGGTCCCGCTCGATCCGGCGGATCTCGGCGGCCTGGGCGACCGTCGCATCCGCGCGCTGGGCGGTCAGCTCGTCCACCCGGTCCGCCAGCGCCATCGCGGGTGTCGGGCGCAGGAAGCGGACGGCCACTGGCTCGACACACCGCCAGGCGTACGGGGCGCTGGCGACGGCCACGATCAGGCCGAGCGCCCCGACGACGCGCGCGGCGGGTCCCGGCTGGCCGAGCCCGAGGACCGCTACGGCCACCCCGGCCGGTGGGAGGGACGCGACCACACCCGCGGTGAGCGGCGCGATCGCCGTGAACCGCAGGTCGCGCCAGTTGGCGGGGTCGCTCCACCGGACCCGCCACTTCTGATCCAAGAGGGCATCGCGGCGGGTGCGCTCGTAGCTGAAGCCGTTCCACCAATACCCGGTGGACATCCGCGTCACCGGCCCGGCCTGCCGGTATCCGGCGGGGATGACGGTGGCCGTCCACCTCGCGACGAGGAAGCGGACCATCCGGCAGACCGGGCGGGACAGGGCGAGCGTGCACCCGCACACCAGCACGACCGGCGCAACCCACGACCACGGGTTTCCCGCTCCCCACCAGATCCCCAGCGCCACGGCGGCGGCCCACATGGCCGGGACCAGCATGCTGATGACCGCCACGACGCACGCCCGTACGAACCCCACGCCGGCGCGCGCCAGCCACGAACCCAGCTGTCTCATGATTCTTCCTTCGCATTCCATTCGGTGCTCCCACTGTGCACCGCGCGGAGCCCGCTACCGTCCTGGTCAGCCGGGGAGTGGGGCTAGCCCCACCCGCCCGTGGGTCCAGGCGGATACCGCGTCGGCCTGGCGCTTTTTAGCGTCGGTGAGCATGGAAACCAACAAGCACACGACTGAAGCGGCACTCCTCAACAGCCCCCGCACCCAAGAAGCCTTCGACACGGCGAAGAACAGCGTCAAGGTCTACGGCGCACTCAGCGCCGTCGCCCTCCTGGCGGTCATCGTGGTGTCGAGCAGCGGTCACATGGTGAACACGTTCATGTGGGTCCGGGCAGCCCTGCTGCCTGTAGTCGCCGTGCTGATCTACCGGATGACCGTCTCTGCTTCCCGGGGATCTCGGAGGACCTTCGAGCGCGTGAGCGCCCTCGCCGTCATCATGCCGATCGCGATCATCGGCGTCGACCTGATCCCGGGTGTCTGCCCGCCGTGGTACGCCGTGATGCAGGCCGTCTGCATGCTGCCCATCATCCGAGTCGCGTTCATCACCCGCGGCTCCGCACTGCGCGCCGCCTTCTGCAAGTCACGCTGACCCCTCAGCTCCCGCGTGCTTCCTGACTCTGCACCAACGGCAAGGGAGGCGACAGTGAACCAGGCGGACTACACCAGCCACCGCGCTGGTCCACTCCCCGTCGTCGACATCGTCTGATACATCCGGGGCGCGCAGCGGACAACAGGCCCCCGTGTCCGGCTGCTACAGCCCGGCTCCGGGCTCGTCCATGCCAGCGGTCCGCAGCGGCCGGTGTCCCTGGTCGTCGAGCTGGGCGAGTTCGCGTTCGTAGTCGACGGTGATCGAGCCGTAGTAGTTGACCACCGAACTGCGCGCCGGGGAGATGTGCGCCAACACCTCGGCGTCCACCCCGCGCCCGGCGGCACGCAGTTCGCCGACGGCCAGGCCCATGTACTCCGTGTGCCAGCAGACCACTGCGTTCGTCACGACGGTCAGGCACCACGCCTGTTCGTTTTGCTGCTCGGGCTGGCGGCGGGTGACCTTGCCTTCGCGAGCGGCCGCGAACACCCGAGTGCGTGGCGGGACCGCATGGCAGATTCAAGCGCATGGGTCCACAGAGTCGCAGCTCAGAAGCTGTCAATGCGTGCGGCGGGCACTAGACGCTGAGAGGCACCGGCATCGGTCCGCACATTCGCGAGAACTCGAAAGGGCCTGTCCGGCGCGTCAGGTGACGGGGCGAGGGCGCAGATCACTGCCCTGCGGGAGGCTCCCCCAGCAGCCTCCGTGCGCCCCCGGGCGGCGGCGTGCTTCCCGGCGGGTGGGGCAAGCCTCCCTCACGATCCAAAGCACCGGACACCAGCCCTGTCGAGGAGTGCCTCTGTGAAAACCCTCCGCCGTGCCGCCACCGCCGCAGTGCCCGGCCTGGGAGTCATCGCCCTGGCAGTTCCGGCCCAGGCTCTGGCTGCCGACCATACGGCGGGCAGCGGCGCTACGGACTTCATCTACGCGGCTGTCATCTCCACCGTCCAATTCCTGGCGGCAGCCACGTAGTTCTGGGCTCGTAGGCTTCCGTCAGGCGCTGCGAACGGCAACCCGCCGGACAAAGACGCCTGAGGGCTGGGCTTCAGTCGACGGATACCGTTCGGCCCATGCTGACGACGTGGCTGGCTGCGGTCGCGCAGTCAGTGGTCGTCCCAGTGCCCATCGTGCTGGGCATGGCGGTGTCCGTCATGGATGTAGTCCACATGATCCGCGTGCGGTACCGCGACGTGGCCGCAGCCGGGACGGTGCTGATGGTCGTGGCTCTGGTGGATGGTGTGAGCCGAGGGCTCGCACGCATCGGTGTGGTTCTCGTGCGTGCGGTGCAGGTGCCCGTCGTGCACGTAGTCGGTGTGGTCGCCGTGCGGTATCGCGACGTGACCGCATCCAGCTCCGTGCGCATGAGTGTGCAGGACATGAGAAGCGTGCGTGGCTGCCGTCATGGCAATGCCTTCTCTCTCCCCGTTCTGTCGGGTCTGTCCGGAGGCCGAGTCTGCCGCGCAAGGGCTGCGAACGGGTAAGAATCCAGGAGATTGCCGGAAGTAGGCCGGAACCGAGCCATGCACCGAACACAGGCTGAAATCTGCCCACTTGGGGAAGTCGACTCCGCTTCGGTCATGGTCGCCGGCTGCGCGTCCGGCTCGCCGCGGCACAGACGTCGCTGGCCGAATCCGATGCTTGCCCGTGCCCACAGAGGCGCCTAGCCTCCCCCACGAGGCCAGGCAGCCACGCTGCCGGCCCGGCTCTCCCGGACCCCGAAGCCACAGTGCCCACACAAGGACGACCGGAGACTGCGCCCCGCTGCGCGCGCTCCCCGGTCCCGCCCTTCCCGGCCTGTCTGTCAGGGGCTTCCGATCGCTCCGTGTCCCTCTCGGCCAGGAAGGGCGGATCCACGCTGTCACCGAGAGAGAAAGGAGCCCAACGCTCCAGCGTCCGGCCGCCGCCGGTGTCTGCGCTCCTCCTGGCGGCGACCGGCTGTACCAGCCCGTAGCAGCCGACTGAAGCGCCCAGGTCGCACACCCCGACCGCCAGGGGGTGGGCCCCCGTCCCCCAGGAAGAGCGCCGCGCGCATAGCTACCGCTTCAGCTCACGAACTCCTCGTGGCCGTAGCGCACCTCGGCCTTGTTCCAGTCGACGCCGAGGGCCTTTGTGAACTTCTGGGCCAGCGCGAGGTCGGCGAGCGGGGCGACCAGGATGAGTCGCTTGTCGAGGGTGACCGAGCCGCCGCCGAGCTCGTCGCGGGCCTCGGGGTTCGCGAGCAGTGCGTCGTGGAGCCTGGTCGCGGAGACGCCGGAGGCGTGGATCTCGACCGCGTCGGTTTCCGGTGAGGTACGCGGCAGGCAGCGGAAGGTCAGCACCGACTCCTGGTGGTACTGCTTGGCGATGACGCCGGCGATGTGGTGCAACCCTTCCCGGCCGACCTTGTTGACGTCGAACTCGCGCGAGCGCTCGTAGGTTGCCTGCTTGAGGTCGCCCGACCAGAAGACGCCGTCGAGCAGCTTCGAGGCGCCGGGCCTCGCGCCGTTGGTGTGGATGATCTGGCGCACCTCGCGGTCGAAGCGCGTCAGGCGGGTTTTGAGCCGGTGGTCGGCCGGATCCGTGATGATCGCGGTGTTGTTGGTAGCGAAGATCTCCCCCGCTGGGCAACCACGTCCCGCCGCGCTCGCCTGGGCGCTTCCCGCGCCCGCAACCCCCAGCGTCAGGGCGGAGACCATGACCAGGATCCGCAGCTGCCGCCGCACGATGACGTTCTTCATGCTGTGAGCAACGAGCTTTGGCGGAGTTCGTTGCGTCTCCTGCAGGGCCAGATCATCCGCCCCATCCGAATTGGTACTGATGGCCACTTCACCTTCGTCCACCGCCTCCGGCCACCCCGCACAGAATCGGCCGTTCACGCCCGGCACACTGATCGCCGCGCTGTGGGTGCCGCTCGCGACCGTTGTCGGTGTGCTCACTTCCTGGCAGGTGCAGAGCATCGACCGCGACTGGGTCGAACGACAACAGGCGGCATGTCGGCACATGCCCTTCCCGAAAGCGGAACATGTCGCTGCATGGACAGGGCCGGTCCTCGGCATTTCCGCGGTCGTTGCCTGCGTACTGCTCGCCAGGCGGATCCGCCGGCAGTACGGCGTCCCGCTCTGGGAGACGAAGCGAGGGCTGGTGGCTTACATCGGTGTGTGGCCCGGTGTGCTGACGATTCCGCTGTAGCTGTTCCTGCTGTACGCGACGTACGCGCCCGTCGAGTCGGGTCCCGTTCTGGGCGACTGCGGGTAGGGACTGTCGGTCCCCCACGCGCTACGGCTGAGCGTCAAACCGGTCGTGCCTTGGGCGACGATCGCGGCAGGGCCGGTGAGTTTCATGGCGCCGTCGGGGAGCACCTCCACGGAGAGCCTGCCGCCGGGGGCGTCGACGATGTAATGGGCGGGGGCTGGTCGCGCGGCCCGTCTCATGGCCGCTGCGACCGCGGCGCAAGCGCCGGTGCCGCAGGCCTGGGTTTCTCCCACTCCGCGCTCGTGGACTCGCAGGGCGAGATGGCCCGGGCCGCGGTCGACGACGAATTCGACGGTGACGCCGAGAGGGTAGGCGTCGGCCGGCCCGACGGTGGGGGAAGCCCGGAGGTCTCCTGCGTGGGCCAGGTCGTCGACGAAGACAACGGCGTGGGGGTTGCCCATGTCGACATGGCACGCGGCCCAGCGCCGCTCCGCCACGGCGACTTCGGCGCCTGCGGTGTCCGGCAGTTCGGGGTGTCCCATCGAGACGGTCACCGGCCCCTGGAAGGCGGGGCTTCGGTGGGGCACGTGCACCCGGCGGATTCCGGCGCGGGTCGCGATCGGAAGCGTCCCGGGCAGGCACAGAGCGGCGTCCACGAGATAACGGGCCAGTACGCGGATGCCGTTGCCGCACATCGCGCCGTTGCTGCCGTCGGCGTTGCGGTAGTCCATGAACCACTCGGCCTGTGCGGCCATGGCGGCGGCTTCCGGGTCGGCCGCGCAGCGGACCGCTCGCAGGATGCCGTCGGCGCCGATGCCCGTGCGCCTGTCGCACAGGCGCGTCACGTCACCGGCGGACAGGACGAGCTGTCCATCGGGGTCGGGCAGGACGATGAAGTCGTTTCCCGCTCCGTGACCCTTGGCGAAGGGGTGTGCGGTGACGTCCGGCACTCGAGTGGTCATGGACGGGCGTCTTCTCCCGACTCGAAGCGCAGCCAGGCGACTTGCCCGGTCTGGGTATCGGTCAGGCCGAACGTGGTGCCCAGGTCGAGAATGGCGACGAAGCTGGACCAGTGGCGAGCGGCGGGCTCGGTCACGTCGATCTCGATGAGGACCGCGTGAGGTTCTTCGGTCACGCGGGGCCGGGCCCCCGTCAGGGCAGTGAGCTGTGCGATCGCCGAGTGGATCGCGGCGACCTGGCCGTCATAGCCCACTGCATTCACCATTCGATCAGCCTTCGGTCACTCAAAGTGACTTCTAGTTAACTAGCTTCTAGTTAACGGGCTAGATTGTCAATCCGTACAGGTCAGCACTGCGGGTGAGGAGAGGGAATGGCTGGCGGCAATCCGACGTCCCCGGCTCCTTACCTGCGCGTGGCTGCCACGCTCCGTGACCGTGTCGCCGTGGGCACCTGGGCACCCGGCGACCGGCTGCCCTCACGCGGAGAGCTGGGGCGCGAGTTCGGCGTGGGGGAGAACGTCATCCGGCGCGCGCAGGAGCTCCTGATCGCCCAGGGCTTGCTCGAAGGCCGGCCGGGCTCGGGGACGTACGTCCGGGCGCCGTACCAGCGCCGCCCCATGCTGCGCACCCCCTCGCACGGGCCGGGCGCCGGCCTCGGCCGCCCCGGACTCGCACCGGCCGGGTTCCACGGCACGTGGGAGTCGGAGAGCATCGCCAAGATCCCCGCGCCTCCGGCCGTCGCCGCCCGCCTGTCCATCGAGGCAGGCGCCCAATGCGTGCGTACCGCCTACGAGTTCCTCTCCGAGCGGCAGCCGGTGATGCTGTGCACCAGCTGGGAGCCGATGGCGCTGACCGGAGGCACCATGGTGGTCCTCCCCGAGGGCGGACCCCTCGCGGGGCGTGGCGTCGTCGCCCGGATGGCACACATCGGGATCACCGTCGGGCGGGTGGCGGAAGTGCCTCGTCCGGTCCAGGTCACCCGCGACCAGGCCCACCTGCTGGGGATCGCGGCCGGCTCACAGGCGACCTTGATCGAACGCACCCATTACGACACCGGCGGGCGTCCGGTGGAGACCGCGGACATTCTCGTCCCGGCCGAGCGATGGGACATCACCTACGACATCCCGCTGGTTGCGGAGCCGGAGGTGCACGCGACGCCGGAACGGGCTCCCCGCGGGCTGCGATCCGGTGTCGGCCGCGAGGCACGCCCGGGACAGGTCAGGCGGACCGGGGGGCCGCCACGCACCGTGTGACCGGCGCTCGAAGAGAGCTCCGGCGACCCGGTGTTCGCGAACATTTCGAGGGAGGGGACCCTGTCATGCCTGCACCACGCCGCGATCCGGCGACCCGCGTTGTCGACGCGCTGGCATCGCCCGTACTGAACGCGCTCATCGGATTAGCAGGGATCGCCGTCCCGGTCATCGCCTGGGTCAACGCGCGCTCCAGCGTCAAGAACAGCCTCCTGATGGCGGAGACCGTGATCGTCATCGTGATGACGGCCAATCACTTGTGGCTGCGCAAGGCATTCATCACTCTGCGGCGGGTCACCAACCTCAAGACCATGGATGACGCGCACTATTACGATCTGGTACGCGCCCAGCTGGAGAACGAGCTGATCTCCGACTACGGCGAGATCGCCGACGGGCATCTGCGGGTCTACGCGAGCGAAGTCCCGCGCCTGTCCGTCCTGTTGGTCAAGACGCTCATCGATTCACAGTCGCTGCCCAAGAAGATTCTGGCGGCGGACCTCACCACCAACCCGTCCCTGCTCACCCGCCGCCGCGAATACCTGACCGCCAACCGGCGCCTGATCGAGGCCGGCGGAAGCATCGACCGGCTGTTCATCGCCTACCAGGACGACCTGATCCGCGAGGACTACGCACGTCCCCTCCTCCAGCTCGTCGACCACCACCGCCAGCTGGGCGTCACCTGCGGGCTCGCCGTCCGCGACCGGCTGCGCGCCGACCAGGCGGTGGACGTCGTCATCATCGCCTCCGCCGCCGTGCTGGTGGAGGAGGAGCAGGGGGACGCCGACTACACCAGGGGCCGCAGCAGCGTCTACTTCAAGGGCGTCGAGCGCTGGACCGGCCGGTTCGAGTCGGTGTGGGGGCACGGCGCCGACTCCGCGCCCATGGCCCTGCAGACCTACGAGACCCTCGCCCGGCCGATGCTGGACTCCGGCACCTGGGACCGCGACCGCGTCAAGCCGGCCGTCGAGGCCCTGTAAAGCCCGGAGCCACCCTGCCGAACCTCGCACACGAAACGGCTCCTGCCTCCGGGCAGGAGCCGTTTCCCGTATCGGTCGACACAAGAAGCTAGTTGACTAGATGCACCGTGGGTCACGATCATGCGGAAACGTTCGCCCGCCTTCCGCCTGCTCGGGAACCGTCCATGCTGCTCTCCTTAGCCGTCATCGCCGTCGGCGTCGCGCTCCGCCAGCCCGACCGGGCCTGGTTCGCGCGAAGACGCCCCCATGCCGCCGGCTCCTCCCAACTCATAGCCCTCCAGCGCGCCCACGCCAACAACTGGACACCGGTCCTTCTCCTGACAGGACAGTGGCTGCAGATACTCGGGTGGTGGATGCTGGCCGGCCAGGGCCCCCTTGGCGCGACGGCAGCCGCCATGGGCGTGGCGGCCAACTTCCGCCATCTGCAGGAGATCAGCCACTTCGCCGTCCACGGCGTTCTCGCTCGCACGGCCCGCGCCAATCTGTTGCTCGCCGAGCTCTTCGCGCATCACCCGCTCGCACTCGGCCCGGCGGTCGCACGCCGCGAACGACACGTGCGCGGTCACCACCCCAATGCCACCCTCGTCGGCGTGGACCCCAACCTCACCGAGCTTCGCCAGGCCGGACTGCGCCCAGGCGCCACCCGCGCAGGATTCGCCACCGCGCTCCTGCACCCGCTCACTCCGCGCGGCATCCGGACCACCACGGCGACGCTCATCGCCAACCTGCGCCGCTCCCCCGGCCGGGCCGCTGCCGTCGGCGCCGTACTCGGCACCGCATACCTGGCAGGCGGATGGACCGCCGTGATCTGCGGCGCGCTCGTCCCACGGATCCTGCTCTACCCACAGCTCGCCTGGCTCAGCCTGCTCGTCGAACACACCTGGTTCGACCCCGACCCCCGCACCGGCTCCCCGGCCTGGGTCGAGGCCGGCCGCTGCCTGCGCCTGTACCCGCGGAACCGCGCCCTGGCCGCCATCGCCGCCGCCACCTGGCTGCCGTACGGCGACCTCCACCACTACGCGCACTCCGCCCACCCCGCCGTCCGCTGGAACTACCTCACGGCCCTCGAGCGCCACCTGGGGCCGCCCCACTTCGCCCCCGACGGACTCCTCCTCGGCGGCCGGTCCGTGGCCCGACGGCACCTCGATGCCCTCACCGCGCCCTGACCTGCATAAATGACAGGCGCGCAGGTCGCGGCCCCGCCCGAGTGAGGAGTGGATCAAGGAAGCGGGCCCTCCGGTCCGGCCTCGGGTCAGTCCAAGGCGCCGCGTCCACCTCGTGTGGATATGCTATGAAATGTGATCAAGCCTGGGCGGCTCCGCGACAGCCTCGGCCGGGGGCCGTTTACTGTGCTGTCACCGGTGGTCCTCACCGTGGTGATCGCCAGCCTCGCGTACACCACTCCCAGAAGCATGGCCTTCAGCCGCCTTCTGCCGGCGGCGCCCGCGCTCGCCGCCGCCATGTGGCCCGTGCTCCCCACCGTTCTGCTGGGGACGGTCTGCCTCTTCCTCATGATCGGGCTCGGCATCGTGTTCCCCGACCTGGGGACGGGGTACACGGCGGCGGGGATCGTCGCGGTCACCGTGGCCGCCGCGTACGGAAGTCATGTCCGGCTCAAGCGGGAGCGGACGCTGTTCCAGGTCCGGCTCGTCGCCGACGCGGCGCAGCAGGTGGTGCTGAGCCCGATGCCGCGCCGGTTCGGGGACGTCGAGGTCGAGTCGCTGTATCTCGCGGCCGCGGCGGAGGCCCGTATCGGCGGCGACTTCTACGAGGTGGCCGACACGCAGTACGGGGTCCGGCTGCTCATCGGCGATGTGCGGGGCAAGGGGCTGCCGGCGGTGGGGGCGGCCGCGGCGATGGTCAACTCCTTCCGGGAGGCGGCCTACGGCGAGGCCGACCTGGGCTGCGTCGCGCGCCGCATGGAGGCCAGCAGCACCCGTTACAGCGCCGCGTTTCCGCCCGAGGACCTGATGGAGCGCTTCGCCACCGCCCTTCTCGTCGAGATCCCGCACGAGGGCAGCCACATCGGAATCCTCAACTGCGGGCACCCCCCGCCGCTGCTCCTGGGCCGCGGGGGACTGCGCGTCCTGGAGCCCACCGCCCCCTCGCCGCTGCTCAACCTCGCGGCGTTGATCGGCGATCACTACAGCACCGACACCTTCGGCTTCACCCCCGGCGACCTGCTGCTTCTCTATACCGACGGCGTCACCGAGGCCCGCAACCACAGCGGCGAGCTCTTCCCGCTGGCGGACTGGATGCGCCGGCAGCCCCCGGCACGGCCCCGCCGGCTGCTCGACGCCCTGCACCGTGACCTCCTCCGCTACAGCAGAGGGGGCCTCGACGACGACATCGCCGCCCTCGCCGTGCGCTTGCGGGAGCCTCCGAGGGACGACCGGAGACCGTTCAGCTGAGGAAGGACAGCCGGACCTGGCGGTCGGGGTTGCCCCGGTCGGTGTTCACCAGCACCACGGACTGCGAGTCCCCCAGCTCCAGCTCACCGTCGACCACGGGCAAGGTGGCGTGTGGCGGGACCAGGGCCGGCAGCGCGTGGCCACGGCCGTGGTCCGGGCCGCCGTGGCGGTCCCGCCAGCGTTCGTCCGCGGGGAGGATGTCGCGGAGGGCCGCCAGCAGGTCGTCGTCGCTGCCCGCGCCGGTCTCGATGACGGCCAGGCCGGCCGTCGCGTGGGGAGTGAAGACGTTCAGCAGTCCGTTCCGCCCGTGAGCGGCCTCCCGGAGGAACGCGGAGCAGGCGTTCGTCAGATCGTGCATGGTCTCGGCGGAGCCGGTCGTGATGGTGATCGTGCGGGTGGTGAAGGTGCCAGCCATGGCTCATCCGTACCCGTTGCCGAGCGGAGGCGTCACGGCCGGACGGGTTGTTGTTCAGGCCCGCCCGTCCGCATGCGTGTCGATGAGGATCTGTTCGGCCTCGGTGACGTTGTCGGCCCGTACGGCCCTGGCCATCGCGGCGTGTGCCGCGTCGGGTTCCGTGCCGGGCGGGACGACCAGCAGGACGAAGTGGTCGTTGTCGCCCCGGGTGATGAGCACCGTGTCGTCGCCGACCGGGAAGGAGTCGATGTGCACGACACGGCCGTCGATGACCAGGCGCACCGGGAGCTCCTCCCAGGCGCTCGCGTCCAGGCCGACGCGCGTGACCGGGCCGAGGTGCTCGGTCAGCGCGCTGATCAGGACGGGGAGCTCGGCTGCGATGTCGCGGGAGCGGGGCCACCAGGCGCCGTCCAGAATGCCCTCGCGGGTCCGCGTCGTCTCCAGCCGCAGGAGGGCCGTCCCGGGTCTCACGGCCCGGTGGACCGCCTCCGGCGGGAGGTGCGGGCTGTCGGAATCGGCCATGGTGGTTCGCCCGTCTCCGAGAATCCGGCGCATCGGTTCCGCCGGGACCGCAAGGGGCGGCCGCCGGGCGGAGCGCCGCGGTGTTCCCACCGTACGCCGCACACCGGCCGCGCGCCCGTAGCCGGGAAAATGCCTGGTCGCGCACGGTCCGTGGGGCGCGGCCCGGAGTAGGGTGAAAGGACCGGGGCCACCGCGCACACCGGCTTCCGCTCCGTCCGGGTAGGGATGTGAGGACCGTGGAGATCGTCGTCACCCTGGTCGTGGCTCTCGCCGTGGTCGCCGTGGGAGTGCTCCTGATCCATCTGCTCAATGCCCAGCACGACCGGCGGATCGCGGGCTTCCACTACAGCGGCGTCCTGCCGTGGCGCGACAGCCGGAGCCGGAACCGCCCGCGGTCGGAGATCGACCCCGCCGGGCCCCTCTTCGTCCGCGCCCGCGGCGAGCAGCCGCAGCGGGGCCGCGGACGACACGGACTCTTTTCCGACTGGGGGCGACGGGGGTGACGGCGAAACGCGTCACCCCCGCCGACACATCGCCTCACACCGGGGCACCCCGAGAACATCGCGAGAACGAGGACGGCATGAAACCTGCGGAACCAGTGCCCCCGGCGGGACGTGCCGACGTCCGCATCGTCTCCGCCTCCCCCGACACCGCCCGCCGCGTCGCGGAAGTGCTCCGGCGCTGCTTCGACTCCACCGAGCAGCGCAGCTACCCGGCCGGTCGTGAAGGCGGCACCCGGCTCCACCTCACCGTGGACACCACGCAGCCCGCCGAGCCCGCGCGCTCCTGGCTGACGACAAGCCGGTCTCCGGCAGCGGAGGAGGAGCGCGGCTGACGCGCTCCCCCGGTCACTCCCCCGGCAGCAGCCCGGCCTCCGCCAGGTCCCGCCACAGGGCCGGTGGGACGGCGGTGGCCGCCCATCGCGTGTTCGCCGCCACCTCGGCCGCGCTGCGCATTCCCACCAGGACCGATGCCACCGCCGGGTGACGGGCGGGCCAGGCCAGGGCCGCGGCCGGGAGAGGGACGCCGTGGCGCTCGCAGAGTGCCGCCATGCGGCGGGCGCGGGCCAGGGTCGCCGCGGGCGCCGGGGCGTAGTCGTAGCGGGCGTCCGCCCCGGGATCGGCGAGGATCCCGCTGTTGAAGACCCCGGCGGCCACCACCGCGACGCCGCACCGCTCGCACAAGGGGAAGAGGTCGCGTTGCGCGCTGCCGTCGAGCAGGCTGCACCGGCCCGCGCACAGCACCACGTCCACGTCGGTCTCGGCGACGAAGCGGGCCAGCATCGCCGTCTGGTTCATGCCGGCCCCTATCGCCCCGACGACGCCTTCGTCGCGCAGCCGGGCCAGCGTGGGGTACGCCTCCCCGACCGCCTGCGCCCAGTGCTCGTCCGGGTCGTGGATGTAGAGCACGTCGACCCGGTCGAGGCCGAGCCGGCGCAGGCTCTCCTCGACGCTGCGCAGCACGCCGTCCCGGCTGTAGTCGCGCACCCTGGCCCGGTCCGGGGCGCCGGTGAACTCCGTACCGTCCGCTCCGGACCCGGGCGCGAGCAGGCGGCCGACCTTGGTGGAGACGGTGAACTCCCCGCGGGGCAGCCCGGACAGGGCCGCGCCGAGCCGTTCCTCGGACAGTCCGGCGCCGTAGTGCGGGGCGGTGTCGAAGTAGCGGATGCCCGCTTCCCAGGCCGCGCGTACGGTCCGTACCGCCCGCGCCCGAGAGACCGGCCGGAAGAGGCCGCCGAGCGCCGCCCCGCCCAGGCCGAGCCGGGTGACCGGCACGCCGGACCGGCCGAGGATGCCGCGGCCGGTGGGGCCGCCCGGTACGGCGGTGCTCATGTGTGCCTCCAGTGCCGTTCGATCTCCTCCAGGGACCGTCCCGCCGTCTCCGGCACCCGCCTCGCGACGTACCACGCGCCCGCCGCGGAGAGCGCGGCGAAGACCAGGAAGACCGAACTGCCCATGGCGTCCAGGGTGTCGGGGAAGGCCAGGGAGAAGGCGAAGTTGCCGAGGTACTGGGCGAAGGTCACCACGCCCATGCCGATCGCGCGGGCCCGCAGCGGGAGCGCCTCGGGGCAGTACAGCCAGAAGACCGGGCCCAGGCCGAACCCGAAGGCGAAGGTGTAGAGGAAGACGCACGCGACGGCGAGCACGGTGACGTCGGGGAAGGCCGCGAGGGCGACCATGGGCGGCGCCTGCGCGGCCAGGGAGAGCGTCAACAGCTTGACGCGTCCGGCGCGTTCGATGAACGGGAGGGAGAGGGCGGTCGACAGGACGAGCGCGGCGCCGACGCCGTAGTTCGCCATGGTGCCCGCCTCGGCCTCCCCTCCCCCGGCGACGTGGGAGAAGATGACCGGCGCGTAGTACACCACCGCGTTGATCCCGGTGAAGACCTGGAAGAACGTCAGCGTCAGGATGATGCGCAGCGCCGGGCGGTAGGTGCCGAGCAACTCGCGCGGCCCCGCGTGCTGTTCGGCGAGGCTCTCGCGGATCTCCCGCACCTCGTCGTCGGCCGCCCGCCCGGAGGGGCGCAGCAGGCCCAGCACCCGCCGCGCCTCGGTCTCGCGCCCGCGCGTCATCAGCCAGCGCGGTCCGGCGGGGCTCTCCGCCATCCCGGCCAGGAAGACGACCGCGGGGAGCGCGCCGAGCCCCAGCATCCACCGCCAGGCGCCGGCCGCCGAGAGGGCGTCGTCGACGGTGTAGGCGAGCAGGATGCCGATGTTGACGGCGAGTTGGTACAGCGCGGTGATCCGCCCTCGCAGCTGCTTCGGCGCGAGCTCGCTGAGGTGGATGAGGCCGAACATGTTGGCCAGGCCGACGGCGAAGCCGAGCACGAAGCGCGAGGCCATCAGCACCGCCGCGTTCGGTGCCACGCCGCATCCCACCGAGCCGACGACGAAGATCCCGCCGGCCACGATCAGCAGCTGCCGGCTGTCCCAGCGCCGCGCGGCCAGCGCGCCGCCGACGATGGCGGGCAGCGCGCCGAGCAGGATGAGGCTGGTGACCAGCCCCTGTTCGGTGGAGTTCAGACCGAAGCGCGAGGTCAGCGGGTCGAGCGCGCCGGAGATCGCGCCGGAGTCGTAGCCGTAGAGCACTCCGGACAGCCCGCCGAGCACGGCCACCAGGTGCACCCGCCTGGGCACCGCCTCCCGCCCGGCCCCCTTGGCCGCCGCTCCCTCACCGAGCCTGATCTGTGCCACGGGACCTCCTCGGCCTCGTTCGGCCTCACGGGGACGCGTCCATGGGGCCATTGGGGCAGATCCGGCGGGGAATTCACAGATGGCGTCGGGGGGGTGCCGTACGGCTTACGGCTTCGGCGGGTGGGTCCGCGCGGGCGGGCAAACGCGGAGGGCCGGAGCGATGTCGCCGCTCCGGCCCTCCGCGCGTTCAGACGCCGCGCCCCGTCACTTGACCGGGCCGCTCCAGGCGGCTTCCTTGTAGGTGATCGAGCCCGGTTCGACGCTGATCTCCATGCGGTCGCCGGCCTTCTTCTCGGGCACCAGGTAGACGTACGTGCCGGTGAGCGACTTGCCCGCGTGCGGGCGGCCGGTGATGCCCTGGTTGAAGCTGACGCCCTTGCGGAAGTCGTAGGTGCGCTCCAGGCCCGCGCCGTCGCCGTCGCGCGCCTTGACCGTGGTCAGGTCGAGGTCCACGGTCTTGTCGGTGCCGTTGTCGATGGTCACGACGACCATGTAGGCGACGTAGCCCTCCTTGGCGCTGTGCTCGCTGAGTTCAGTCTTCTCCGGCTGCGCGACCGTGACCTTGAGGCCGTTGGCGTAGCGGGCCGTCTTGCCGAAGTCGAGGCTGTGGCTGTCCGCCTTCGTCCGGCCGTCGTCCTCCTCCTCGGAAGGCGACGGATCCGCGCTGGCGGACGACTCGAGCTCCTTGGTCTCCTTGTCGAAGTCCCTTTTCACGTCGCGGACGAAGCTGACGGTCAGCAGCAGGCCGACGACGGACAGGACGCAGGCGATGCCGCCGAGCACGGTGCCCGCGATCGCCATCGGCTTGTTCGTCGCCACACCGTTGCGCGCGCGGCTCCAGCCGACGATGCCGAAGATGAGGGCGAGGATGCCCAGGAGCACCGTGAGCCAGAAGAGGAACGGCACGAATCCGCAGCCCACGCCGATGACGCCGAGCACCAGCGCCGTGACCCCGGCACCGTTGCTGGGCGGCCCGGGCGGCGGCGGGGGAAAGCCGAGCGGCGGCGCCGGCGGCATCCCCCAGTGGGGCGGAGGGGGCTGCATTCCCGGCGGCTGCATGCCCGGCATTCCCGGCTGCTGCATGTGTGGAGGCATGCCGGGCGGCTGCGCACCGAAGGGCATGCCCGGCGGCATGCCGGGCGGCTGCGTTCCGGGCGGCTGCGTTCCGGGCGGCTGCGTTCCGGGCGGCTCTGTTGCGGGGGCTTCCGTCGCAGGAGGCTCCGTCGCGGCGGCCTCTGTTGCAGGGGGCTCCGTTCCGGACGGCTGCGTTCCGGTGGGCTCCGTAGCGGACGGCTCTGTTCCAGACGGCTCCGTACCGGACGGCGGCGGAGAAGGTATCGGCGGCGGGGTGGTCATGCACGCGGCTTTCTGAGGCGGTACGGAGAGGGCTGAGGCAGTGCGAACGATCTTGCGGATCTTTGTCAACTTTTAGGCAAATGTTGACGAAGCGTATCCCGCACGCCGCGCGACAACGGCACCCCGGTACACCTCGCGGACCCAGCCATCACAGTGGTTACCGCCCGGATCGACATGGGCACCCTGTGTGTCATGAGCGATGCGCGGATGCGGACACCGGTCACGCCGGACGGGCACCTGGGGAGTGCGGCGGAGCACCCCGGGCGGCACGACAGGCGGTACCTGGAGCGGCGGGCGTCGCTGGTGCGGCTGGCCCGCGGGCACCGGGTGGGCGACCCCTCGCCGCACGTGACGTACACCGAGAGCGAGCACGCGACCTGGCGCACGGCGCACGCGGCGCTGACCTGCGCGCACCGCGAGCACGCGCACCGCGCGGTCCTGGAGGCCGCCGAGGACGCCCCCATGCCCGCGGACCACATTCCGCAGCACGCGGAAGTGAGCGCCAGAATGCGGGAGTTGTCGGGGTTCGCGTTCACGCTCGCCGGAGGGTTCGTGGAGAACCGGCGCTTCCTCGGCTCGATGGAGCGCGGGTACTTCCACGCCGTGCAGTTCGTACGGCACCCCTCGATACCGCTGTACACACCCGAACCGGACGTGATCCACGACGTGTTCGGGCACGGCATCCACCTGTCCTCCCCCCGCTTCGCCGAGCTCTACCGCCTCTTCGGGCGGGCGGCCCTGCGGGTCCGTACGCGCCGGGCCCTGGAGCTGATCAGCCGGGTGTACTGGTTCACGCTGGAGTTCGGCGTCATGGCGGACCGCGGGGAGACCAAGGCGTACGGCGCGGCGCTGCTCTCCTCCTCCGGGGAGCTCGCACAGCTGGGCCGGTGCGAGATCCGCGAGTTGGACCCCCACGCCATGATGCGGACGCACTACCGCGTCTCGGGGTACCAGCCGGTGCTGTTCCGCGCGCGGTCGCCCGAGCACCTCACCGACACGCTCGCGGCCTTCCTGGACGGCTTCGACGACTCCTGGACGGCACCGGTGGAGCGCTTCGGCCCGGGAAGTTATCCACAGGCTGTGGCACCCCGCGGCACGTTGTCCGACCTGCAGCGCAGAATGGGGCCATGACTGAGAGCAACGGGGCCGAGCAGACCGGCGGGATCACGCAGGACGAGGGGGCCGCGCCGGGCGAGGCGGCGGCACAGGCGGCCATGCCGGACTGGGAGAAGCGCTTCCGGGCGCCGCGGGTCGGGCTGCCGCAGTGGGCCGAGGACGCCCCGGACCGCTCGCTGTTCGTCTCGAACGTGACGGGCACCTTCGAGCTGTACGCGTGGGACCGCGCGACGGGCGAGCAGCGCCAGGCGACCGACCGGCCGAACGGCACGACGGGCGGCGTGCTGTCGCCGGACGGCGAATGGATCTGGTGGTTCTCCGACGCGGACGGCGACGAGTTCGGCGTCTGGATGCGCCAGCCCTTCCACGGCGGGGCCGACGAGCCGGCCGCGCCCGGCCTGGCCCCCTCCTACCCCAGCGGCCTGGCCCTGGGGCGGGACGGCACCGCGGTCGTCGGCCGGTCCACGGACAAGGGGGGCTCGACCGTGCATGTGGCGCGCCCCGGCGCCGAGCCCGTCGAGATCTACCACCACGAGGAGTCGGCTGGCGTCGGCGACCTCTCCCACGACGGCACCCTGATCGCCATCGAGCACACCGAGCACGGCGACGCCATGCACTCGGCGATCCGGATCGTCCGCACCGACGGCACCACCGTCGCCGAGCTGGACGACACCCGCGGCGGCACCGAGGAGCTGGGGCTGACCGCCATGGGCTTCGCACCGGTCGACGGCGACTGTCGGCTGCTGGTCGGGCACCAGCGGCGCGGCCGCTGGGAGCCCATGCTGTGGGACGCGGCGACCGGCGAGGAGACCGCGCTGGCCCTCGACCTCCCCGGCGACCTGCACGCCGACTGGTATCCGGACGGCTCCGCGCTGCTCGTCGAGCACAGCTACCGGGCGCGCAGCGAGCTGTGGCGGTACGACCTGGCCGGCGGCGGCCTCAGCAGGCTCGACACCCCCGAGGGCACGGTCTCCGGAGCGCTGCCGCGTCCGGACGGCACGGTGGAGTTCGTGTGGTCATCGGCGGCGACGCCGCCCGCCGTCCGCTCCACGAGCGGGCAGCTGGTGCTGGAGCCGCCGCGCGTGCCGGGCGGCATCGGCCGCGCCCCGCACTCGGTCCCGGTCTCCGACGCCTGGGTGGAGGGGCCGGGCGGCAAGGTGCACGCACTGGTGCAGAAGCCGGAGGGTGAGGGCCCCTTCCCGACGGTCTTCGAGGTCCACGGCGGCCCGACGTGGCACGACAGCGACGTCTTCGCCGCCGGGCCCGCGGCCTGGGTGGACCACGGCTTCGCGGTCGTCCGCGTCAACTACCGCGGCTCGACCGGCTACGGCCGCGCCTGGACGGACGCCCTCAAGCACCGGGTGGGCCTGATCGAGCTGGAGGACATCGCGGCGGTGCGGGACTGGGCCGTGGCGTCCGGCCTCGCCGACCCCGGGCGGCTGGTCCTCGCGGGCGGCTCGTGGGGCGGCTATCTGACCCTGCTGGGCCTGGGCACCCAGCCGGACGCCTGGGCGCTGGGCCTGGCGGCCGTGCCCGTCGCCGACTATGTGACGGCCTATCACGACGAGATGGAGGCGCTGAAGGCCCTGGACCGCACGCTGCTGGGCGGCACCCCGGAGGAGGTGCCGGAGCGCTATGCGGCGTCGTCGCCGCTGACGTACGTCGACGAGGTGCGCGCGCCCGTCTACATCTCGGCGGGCATGAACGACCCGCGCTGCCCGATCCGCCAGATCGAGAACTACGTCGACCGGCTGAAGGACCGCGCCCACCCCCTGGAGGTGTACCGCTACGACGCGGGCCACGGCTCACTGGTGGTGGAGGAGCGGGTCAAGCAGCTCCGGCTGGAGATCGCTTTTGCGGAGCGTCACCTGGGCCGTCGTCCGGACCGCTCGGAGGGGTAGGCCCTTCGGTGCCCGCGGGGCCGGCCGGTCCGGCGGGCTCGTCCGGTGCGATGCCGAGCGCGAGGTCCCGCGCGGCCTCGGCCTCGCGGCGGAAGAGGCGGAACCACATGAAGACGACGAAGCCGGCGAAGACGAACCACTCACCGGTGTAGCCGAGGTTCTGGAAGGCCTTGAGGTCCAGGCCGCTGCCGGGCGCGGCGGCCGGGGGCACGGGCGTCATCGCGCCCTGCGCCCCGGGCGCGGTGATCCACGCGTCGTACACCTCGTACGGCACGAGGTTGACCAGCGTGGCCGCGCTGATGATGCCGAGCTGCCCCTTGGGCAGGCCGCCGGCCTGTACGCCCCTGGAGCCCGGGCTCTCCGAGGACTGCAGGGCACCGGTGACGGTGACGTGGCCGGCCGGCGGCGCGGGCACGGCGGCGGCGTCGGTCCTGGAGTCCGCGTCGCCGGGCAGCCAGCCGCGGACGACGGGCAGGGCCTTGCCGCCGTCGGTCCGCAGCAGGGTGAGGACGTAGAAGCCCTTGCGCTCGTCCAGATCCCGGTCGGGGACGAGCAGCTGGTGCTCGGTGTCGTAGCGCCCGCCGGCGACGGCCTGCCGGCCGGAGGTCTCGGTGCTGACCGGCAGCAGGTCGGCCAGTGGCTCGGCCGTGGCGGTACGGGCGTCATCGGCCTGTGTCTGCGCCGCGCGGTGCGAGTCGACGCGGGTTTCGAAACGACTGAGCTGCCAGCTGCCCATGAAGAGGCAGAAGGGGATCGACAGCACGGCGAAGGCGTTGATCCCCCACCAGCGGGAAGTCAGCAGGAACCGATACACACCCCCACGGTACGGGCACGCGCGGCGCCCGCGGCGGGCGGCCCCGGAACTCGTCCGGGTGCGCTGGAGAGTGCGGGTCCGTACCGCGCTGACGCGCCGTCCGGGACGGCTAGGGCGCCGTCGGCAGAGGACCGGTCCGGTAGACGGTGCCCGCGCACGCGTCGCCGATCTTCGTGTCCGCTATCGCGGGCTCGCCCACGTCCGGGGTGTGGCTGAGCACCACGCTCGCCGGAGGCGGGGGCGGACCGGGGTCGGTGGCCGTGGGCCGGTTCTCGGCGGCGGACGCGCCCGCCGCCGGAGTTGCCGCGCTGCCGGCCGGCGAGGGCGTCGCCCCGCCCGTGCTCTTCGCGCATCCGCTGCGGCCGCCGTCGGGGGCCGGGATCCAGGCGAACTTCACCTCGTACGCCTGGCCGGGCTGGAGGATGACCTCGCTGGGCTCGGCCGTCGGGTTGGGCAGCCCGGTCGCGGCGTCGCCGGGCGTGTGGTCCACGACGGAGACGCGCGCGCTGTCGGCACTGCCGCGCGCGCTGGCGGCGACCGTGCCCGGCCCCGCCACCGTGCAGACGGCGCGGGAGATGTTGACGACGCGGAAGGCGCCGTAGACCCGGCCGTCCTTGTCGGCGGCGCCGACCGTGCCGGTGCCCTTGCCCAGCTGGTCGCGGTCGCAGGTGGGCGAGATCGCGGCGAAGGTGTTCGCGGGGTCGGGGATGCTGCCGCCCGGGGAGCCGGACGGCTTGATCTCGTTGTCCGGCTTGTTGCCCTCGGGCCTGCGGCCCTCGTCGGCCTCGCGGTCCTTGCCGACCGGGGGGTTGTCCGGGCGGGCCCGCCCGCCTTCGACGACCCCGTCGCTCAGGCCCTCGTCGGCCTCCTGCTGGCTGTTCTGCGCGCTGGCGGTGTTGGCGTGCCGTTCCTCGGTGGTGATGCCGGTGCCCGCGACGTGCAGGAGCGCGGGCAGCGCCGTGCCGCCGAGGATCACCGCGGCCGCGACCCCGACGAGGGCCTGGCGGCGGCGCGTACGCCGGGCGGGCACGGCGCGCCGCAGTTGCTCCAGCGCGTCGGCGGACGGTTCGAGCTCGTCGACGGCGCCGCGCAGCAGCTGTCGCAGGGCCTGCTCGTCGAGCGGCCCGGGCGCCCCGGACTCCGGCGCTCCGGGCGGCGTACCGTCGCTCCCGCCCTCGCCCGAACCGCCATCAACCGGACCCTCACCGCGCAGGGGTCCGCCGGGAAACTGCTGGTTCATGCCGGAGCCTCCATGGCGACACGGAGCGCCGCGATGCCCCGGGAGCCGTAGGCCTTGACCGACCCGAGCGAGAGGCCCAGGGTCTCGGCGACCTGGGCCTCGGTCATGTCGGCGAAATAGCGGAGGACGAGCACCTCACGCTGGCGGCGCTGCAGTCCGCGCATCGCGGTGATCAATTGGTCTCGCTCCAGCTGTTCGTACGCACCCTCTTCGGCGCTCGCCATGTCGGGCATCGGCTTGGAGAGCAGCTTCAGCCCGAGGATGCGGCGGCGGAGCGCTGATCGGGACAGATTGACGACAGTCTGCCTCAAATAGGCGAGGGTCTTCTCCGGCTCCCGGACGCGGCTCCGCGCGGAGTGCACCCGGATGAATGCCTCCTGCACCACGTCCTCGCAGGACGCGGTGTCGTCGAGAAGCAGCGCCGCCAGGCCGAGCAGCGACCGGTAATGGGCGCGGTAGGTCTCGGTGAGGTGGTCGACTGTGGTGCCCGCTGCCATCGCCTCGTCAGCATCCCCGCGCTGGGGCGGCAGCTGGGCGGCGGGACGGGTGGTGGGCCAGGGAGCGATCACCGGCATACCGCCCGGCGTGCGCGGACGCGGACGCACTGCACTGCTGCGCCGCGGGGCGGTTGCGATGCTGATGACCTCTGCCACGCCTGTTGGACACGCTTCCCCCCGTCAGGGTTGTACGCGCGAGGCATCCCGTGTGACACGACACCGCTCGACGGTGCGTCATATGCCCTCATGCGTACCAGCTCTTCCTCGATGCCCCGATTTTGGCGCCACCCCGAGAGACGGCAACAAAGACGCTCCCCGGCCGGACGGCGGTTGCGGCGCGGGGCCACGGCCGCACCCGCCGAACGGGGTGTGAATAGTCGAACACACCATTCACCCAGCTCAAGAGGTCTGGACCAACGACTTGATCACAGGACCTTCACGGGTCCTCCAGATTAGGGAGCCGTCAGCTCCGCCGCCACGACTTCGGCGATCTGGGCGGTGTTGAGCGCGGCACCCTTGCGCAGGTTGTCGCCGCAGACGAACAGCTCCAGGGCGTTCGGATCGTCCAGCGAGCGCCGTACGCGGCCCACCCAGGTGGGATCCGTCCCCACCGCGTCCGCGGGGGTGGGGAACTCGCCCTCGCCCGGGTCGTCGACGAGCACCACGCCCGGAGCGTTGGCCAGGATCTCGTGCGCCTGCTCGACGGTCACCTCGTTCTCGAAGCGCGCGTGCACGGCCAGCGAGTGGGTGGTGAGCACCGGTACGCGCACACAGGTCGCGCTGACCCGCAGCTCCGGCAGCCCCAGGATCTTCCGCGACTCGTCGCGCACCTTCAGCTCCTCGGACGACCAGCCGGCCTCCCGCGGCGACCCCGCCCAGGGCACCACGTTCAGCGCCAGCGGAGCCGGGAACGGCCCCAGGTCGTCCCCGACCGCCCGCCGCACGTCGCCCGGCTTCTCGCCAAGATCCGTGCCCGCGACCGCGGCCAGCTGCGCCCGCAGCGTCGCCACGCCCGCCTGACCCGCGCCCGAAGCTGCCTGGTACGAGGCCACGATCAGCTCGCTCAGCCCGAACTCGGCGTGCAGCGCGCCCATCGCGACGATCATCGACAGCGTGGTGCAATTGGGGTTGGAGATGATCCCGCGCGGTCGCACCCGCGCCGCGTGCGCGTTGACCTCGGGCACCACCAGCGGAACGTCCGGGTCCATCCGGAACGCGCCGGAGTTGTCCACCACGACCGCGCCCTTGGCGACGGCCACCGGCGCCCACTGCGCGGCCACCTCGTCCGGCACGTCGAACATCGCGACGTCGACGCCCTCGAACGCCTCCTCGCTCAGCGCGACGACCTCGGTCTCCGCGCCCCGGACGATCAGCTTCCGGCCCGCCGAGCGGGCGGACGCGACGAGGCGGACCTCGCCCCACACGTCCGCGCGCTGCGACAGGATCCCGAGCAGCACCGTCCCGACGGCGCCCGTGGCGCCGACGACGGCGAGGGTCGGCCTACGGCCCGTACCCCCCGAGGGGACACGGGCCGCAGAGCCGGCGCCGGTCATCGACCGGTGCCTCCGTAGACGACGGCCTCGTCGCTCTCGGTGTCCAGGCCGAAGGCGGTGTGCACGGCGCGCACGGCCTCGTTCACGTCGTCGGCACGCGTGACCACCGAGATGCGGATCTCGGAGGTCGAGATGAGCTCGATGTTCACCCCGGCGTTCGACAGCGACTCGAAGAAGGTCGCCGTGACCCCCGGGTTCGTCTTCATCCCCGCGCCGACCAGCGAGATCTTGGCGATCTGGTCGTCGTAGCGCAGCGAGTCGAAGCCGACCCGGTCCTTCGTGCGCTCCAGCGCCTCGATCGCCTTGCGCCCCTCCGTCTTCGGCAGGGTGAAGGAGATGTCGGTCAGGCCGGTGGACGCGGCGGAGACGTTCTGCACGACCATGTCGATGTTGATCTCGGCGTCCGCGATCGCCCGGAAGATCGTCGCCGCCTCACCCGGCTTGTCCGGCACCCCGACGACCGTGACCTTGGCCTCGGAGGTGTCGTGGGCAACACCCGAAATGATCGCCTGCTCCATCGGCTGGTCCCCTCGCGGTTCGTTGCTGACCCAGGTGCCCTGGAGCCCCGAGAAGGACGAGCGCACGTGGATCGGGATGTTGTAACGGCGTGCGTACTCGACGCAGCGGTGCAGCAGCACCTTGGAGCCGGAGCTCGCCAGCTCCAGCATGTCCTCGAACGAGATCCACTCGATCTTGCGGGCCTTCTTCACGACCCGCGGATCGGCGGTGAAGACCCCGTCGACGTCGGTGTAGATCTCGCACACCTCGGCGTTCAGCGCGGCGGCCAGGGCGACGGCGGTGGTGTCGCTGCCGCCCCGCCCCAGGGTGGTGATGTCCTTCTTGTCCTGGGACACACCCTGGAAGCCGGCCACGATCGCGATGTTGCCCGCGTCGACGGACTGCTGGATCCGCCCCGGCGTGACATCGATGATCCGCGCTTTGTTGTGGACCGAGTCGGTGATGACCCCGGCCTGGCTACCGGTGAACGACTGCGCCTCGTGACCGAGGTTTTTGATCGCCATCGCCAGCAGCGCCATGGAGATGCGCTCCCCGGCGGTCAGCAGCATGTCGAATTCGCGTCCGGCAGGGATCGGGGAAACCTGCCCGGCGAGATCGATCAACTCGTCCGTCGTGTCACCCATCGCGGAAACCACGACAACCACACGGTTGCCGTTCTTCTTGGCTTCCACGATTCGCTTGGCAACCCGCTTGATGCCTTCGGCATCGGCAACGGAGGAGCCTCCGTACTTCTGCACGACAAGGCCCACGTGCGCTCCTCGCAGCTATGTGTAATGCGGTCGGCTCAGTCTAACGAGCGACTGCTTTCGGCCATGCGGATACCGCATGCTGAGACGGTTTCGCCGTCGCCGGTCCCCCTGCCCGCCGTACCGGCCCTCACGCTCGAAGGTAACCCAGCTCACACCCCTTCCGGCACCACCTTGCCGCCCGCGCGCGGGTGCCGGGGCGCCGTCGCCGCCCGGAGGGGCCTGGGGAAAATGTGCGCATGACAATCAAGCACTTCTGCTTCGCCCTGCGGAGCATGCGCATGCTGCTGGGCCCGCGATGAGCGCCGCGTCCCCGACGGCCCGCGCGCAACGGCGGTCGACGCTGGTCACAGCGGTGGCCGGCGTGGTCTGCGCGATCGCCGCGGCGTATCTGCTGCTGGTCACCGTGCCCGGGGCGCGGGCCGAGCAGCGCGCCTTCAAGGCCGCGCACCCGTGCCGGTCCGACGCGGTGTCGAAGAAGTGCCTGCGGCCGGCGGCGGCCACCGTGAACGGGACCGAGACGGTCACCTCGGGGAAGTCGGTGCAGCGGTGGCTTTCGGTCACCGAGGACGACGGCACCCGCCACCGCATTCTGATGGCCGGGCGGCCCTCCGTCGTCGGCAAGGTCAGGCCCGGCGACCGGGTCACGGTCACCCACTGGCATCACAAGAGCCGCTTTGTCGACTTCCACAACCGGCGGCAGCCCACGGACGACGACCCGCGGGGCGGCTACCGCCTGCCGTACGCGATCGCCCTGGGCCTGCTGCCGGTGGCCGCGGGCTTCCTCTGGGCCGCGTACCGGTTCGGCCGCCGCTCCACGGACTCGCCGCGGCGTTCGCTCCGGCAGATCGCGCTTCCGTCGGCCGCGGCCCTCCTCCTCGGCGTGCTCGGCGCCGCCATGCCGTGGTTCCTCCGCAGCGTGTGGACACCCCTGCTGATCACCGGCGCGGGCACCGCCGCGCTGCTGGCCTGGGTCGTACTGGCCGCCCGCCGCGACCGCCCGCGGAACGACGACGCGGCCGCCGCGCGCGTACCCGGCGGCGAGGAGGTCCTCGCCGCGGGTCCGTGAGCCGCGGCTAGGAGTGGCGGATCCCCAGCGGGGCCGCGATCTCCTCGGCCATCACCCGCCCCGCCTCCTCGGCCAGCTGCTCCTCCGTCGCCGCCGCGTCCGTGTCCAGGCCGTTCAGCTCGTCCAGCGGCTGGTCCAGGCGGACGTGCGCGACCAGCGACTGGAGCGCCCGGAGCGCCGCGGAGGCCGTGGGGCCCCAGTTGGACAGGTACGAGAACTGCCACCACCACAGCGCCTCGCTCACGCGGCCGTCGCGGTAGTGGGCCATGCCGTGCCGCAAGTCGGTGATGATGTCGGCGAGGTCGTCGGAGATCCGGCAGGCGACGGGCGCGCTGCGCGGCACATACGGGTCGAAGACCTCGGAGTAGACGTCCACCGGGTCCAGCAGCAGGGCGAACCGCTCGCGCAGCTCGTCGACGTCCGGCTCCGGGCCGACATCGGGCTCGTACCGCTCGTCGGGGAGGAAGTCCTCGTGCGCGCCGAGCCGGCCGCCGGTGAGGAGGAGCTGGGAGACCTCCAGCAGCAGGAAGGGCACGGCGCTGTCCGGCTCGTCGCCACGGGACACCTCGGCGACGGCGACGATGAAGCTCTCGATCGAATCCGCGATCTGGACGGCGAAATCATCGGGATCGCGTTTGGCGTCATGCAGCGTTGCGTCAGACATCGAGAAGTCGTCTCCCTTCGAAGGCACGCCCGAGCGTGACCTCGTCGGCGTATTCAAGGTCTCCACCCACAGGAAGACCGCTGGCCAGCCGCGTGACCTTCAAACCCATGGGTTTCACCATGCGCGCGAGGTACGTGGCGGTGGCCTCCCCCTCCAGGTTGGGGTCCGTGGCGAGAATCAGCTCGGTGACGGTGCCGTCCGCGAGCCGCGCGAGCAGCTCACGGACGCGCAGATCGTCGGGGCCGATGCCCTCGATGGGGCTGATGGCCCCGCCGAGGACGTGGTAGCGGCCGCGGAACTCGCGGGTCCGCTCGATCGCGACGACATCCTTGGACTCCTCCACGACACAGATCACCGAGAGGTCGCGGCGCGGGTCCTGACAGACCCGGCACCGCTCCTCCTGGGCGACATTGCCGCAGACGGCGCAGAAGCGGACCTTCGCCTTGACCTCGGTCAGGGCGTGCGCGAGCCGGCGGACGTCGGCGGGCTCGGCCTGGAGGATGTGGAAGGCGATCCGCTGCGCGCTCTTGGGACCGACGCCGGGCAGCCTGCCCAGCTCGTCGATGAGGTCCTGGACCACGCCTTCATACACGGATCGAATGCTCCTTCTGCTTCTGCGGTCTCTGCTTCTTCGGTTGTCGTAAGGGGCCGGGCCGTAAGGATCCGGGCCTTAAGGGCTCGGGCCGGTGCTAGAACGGCAGCCCGGGGAGGCCGCCGCCCAGGCCCGCGGTCAGCGGGCCGAGCTTCTGCTGCTGGATCTGCTGCGCGGCGGCGTTGGCGTCGCGGACGGCGGCGACCACGAGGTCGGCGAGCGTCTCGGTGTCTTCGGGGTCCACGGCCTTGGGGTCGATGACCAGGCCCTGGAGCTCACCGGCGCCGGTGACGGTGGCCTTCACCAGGCCACCGCCCGCGGTGCCCTCCACGGGCGTACGCGCGAGCTCTTCCTGGGCCGCGGCGAGATCCTGCTGCATCTTCTGGGCCTGCTGGAGCAGCTGCTGCATGTTGGGCTGGCCACCACCGGGGATCACGGTTTCGCTCCTGGCTGTCGACGTCAAACCTTCGGTAGCCCGAGCCTACGTGTTCGCCGCTTGCTGCGCCCTATGGTCTACGGCTACGCATCCTGTTCGATCCGCGCCTTGACCACGGGCCGGGCGAATTCAGGCCTGCCCGGCCTTCGCGGGCCGGAACCCGGGGGTCCCGGCACCGCCCCTACTCGTTCGCGATCTCCTCGATCACCGTCGCCCCCAGCTCGCGGACGATCAGGTCGTGGCCGGTGAGCGCGGAGTCGACCAGATCCGGGTCGTCCTCCTCCGGCATGTCGTCCTCCGGCGCGACCGGCGGCGGCTCCGGCTCCCGGTGGACCGGTGCCGCCGGGGGCGGGCCCTGGCGCTGCTCCTGCACGGGAGGCGCCGCGGGCGCCTGCGGGGGCCGCGGCGCGAAACCCTGGGCCGCCGGGGGCGCGGCAGCGGGCATCGCCTGGCCACCGCCGGAGCCGTGCGTACCCGCGTAATTCACCACCGGCCCGCCGGCGCCGGCGCCGCCACCGGGCGAGACGACGAGCTCGACCTTCCACTGCACGCTGAGCGCGTCACTGATCGCCTGCCGCAGCACCTCCTCGCTGCCGCTGTTGGCGAAGCTGTCCCGCGCCCCGGCGTTCGCGAAGCCGACCTGGAGCGTCGTGCCGTCGAAGCCGACGATGTCCGCGTTCTGGCTGAGCACGATCCACGTGAAACGGCGGCGGTTCTTGACCGCCTCCAGGATCGTCGGCCACATCTGCCGCACCTGGCTCGCGTCCCCGGAGGGCTGCTGCGCCTGCGGGGCGGCCTGCTGCGGAGCGCCGTACGACGCCGGGGCGGGCGCGGCCGGAGCGGCGGCCCCCTGACCGGGCGAGGCGGCGGACGGCCACGCACCGGCGGCGGGCTTCGCGGCGCCTCCCTGCCCGGGAGCGGCGGCGGACGGCCAGGCGCCCGCGGGGCGCGCGGCGGCCTGAGTGGTCTGAGCAGGTGCCTGCGGCGAGGAACCGGGCGCGGCCGCGGAGGGCCAGGCTCCGGCGGGGGCCGCGGGGGCGCTCACCTGAGCGGCGGGCGCGGGCTGCGCCGGGGCCACCGGGGCGGGTGCGGCTGCCGGAGGCACCGGGGCCGTCGGGGCCGGTGCGGCAGCGGGGGTCACCGGAGGAGCCACGGGGGCGCCGGAAACCGCCGCCCGCGCGGCCGCGGGCCCGGAGAGCCCCGGGACGGGCGCCCCATGCCCCTCGGGCCCGGGGACGTACCCGAGGGAGGCACCCGCGAGGGCCCCGCGCTCCAGCTTGTCGAGCCGGGCCCGCACCGAGCGCTCGTCCTCGTACGCCGCGGGCAGCAGCACGCGCGCGCAGATCAGCTCCAGCTGGAGCCGCGGCGAGGTCGCGCCGCGCATCTCGGTCAGCCCCTCGTTGACCAGGTCGGCGGCGCGGCTGAGCTCCGCCGCGCCGAAGACGGAGGCCTGCGCCTGCATGCGCTCCACGACATCCACGGGGGCGTCGATGAGCCCCTTCTCCGCGGCGTCCGGCACCGCGGCGAGGATCACCAGGTCGCGCAGCCGCTCCAGCAGGTCGGCGACGAAGCGGCGGGGGTCGTTGCCCCCCTCGATGACACGGTCGACGACCTCGAACGCCGCGGCACCGTCGCCCGCCGCGAAGGCGTCGATGACGGAGTCGAGCAGCGAGCCCTCCGTATAGCCGAGGAGGGACGTCGCCATGGCGTATGTCACACCATCCTCGGCGGCGCCGGCGAGGAGCTGGTCCATCACGGACATCGAGTCACGCACGGACCCCGCGCCCGCCCGGACGACCAGCGGCAGCACGCCGTCCTCGACGGGGATGTCCTCCCGGCCGCACACCTCGCCGAGATACTCCCGCAGGGTGCCCGGGGGCACGAGCCGGAACGGATAGTGGTGCGTACGCGACCGGATCGTCCCGATGACCTTCTCGGGCTCCGTGGTCGCGAAGATGAACTTCAGGTGCTCCGGGGGCTCCTCCACCACCTTCAGCAGAGCGTTGAAGCCCGCCGAGGTGACCATGTGGGCCTCGTCGATGATGTAGATCTTGTACCGGCTGGAGGCGGGGCCGAAGAACGCCTTCTCCCGCAGCTCACGGGCGTCGTCCACACCGCCGTGGGAGGCGGCGTCGATCTCGATGACATCGATCGAGCCCCGGCCGTTGCGCGCGAGGTCCTGACAGGACTGGCACTCACCGCAGGGCGTGGGCGTGGGGCCCTGCTCGCAGTTCAGACAGCGGGCGAGGATGCGCGCGCTGGTCGTCTTGCCACAGCCGCGCGGCCCGCTGAACAGATATGCGTGATTGACCCTGTTGTTGCGCAGCGCCTGCTGCAACGGGGTGGTGACATGCTCCTGCCCGATGACCTCGGCGAAGGACTCGGGGCGGTAGCGGCGGTAAAGCGCGAGGGACGACACACCTACGACGATATCGGGCCCCACTGACAAGTGGTCTCGATCACAGAGAGCGCGCACCCGCACACCCCCGGGAAACACAAGGGCCCCCCACGCACCCGCCAGAGCCCACTTACCCTTGCTGCCTTCCGGCCCTGGGGGAGTTCGGTGAGATAGCGCCACGTGAGGGGCTTGCCCCCAGCCTAGCCGATCCCCACCCCTGCTCGTGCCCCTCCCCCCACCTCTCCCCCACCTCGGCAGAACGTGTTCGCGAGCACCCCTCCACGTCTTGTATTGTTTGCGGCGGAGGATTCGCCTAGAGGCCTAGGGCGCACGCTTGGAAAGCGTGTTGGGGGCAACCCCTCACGAGTTCGAATCTCGTATCCTCCGCCAGTGCCTCACCGGGCACTTGAAGACCCCGACCGGGAAACCGGCCGGGGTCTTCTGCGTTCCGTGGTCTCAGTTTTGGTCTCAGTTGGCCGGGAGGCTCCGTTCACCGGTCGCGGGAGGACGGATTGACGCACGACGCCACCCCCGCTGGCCGTGTGGCCCTCGTCACCGGCAGCCGCAGCCGGCAGCCGACTTCGCCTCGTGGGCCGTGACCGCCGGGTCGGCGGCTTCTTCGGAGTCCGCGCAGCAGGCGGCGACACCGCAGCAGGTCTCCGGCCGGGCCGGATCGGCGGCGGTGGGCTTGGTGGCGCGGACGATGGCGGAGTGCATGCCGTCGGCGACCTGGTGGGTCGGGGTGATCTCGATGTCCATGAATCCGGCGACTTCGAGGCCCTGGCGGTATTCGGCGAGGGAGAGGGCGCCGGCGATGCAGCCGACGTAGTCGCCGCGATCGGCCCGCTGCTCGGTGGTGAGGTCGTCGGCGGCGACGACATCGGAGACGCCGATGCGACCGCCGGGGACGAGGACACGGAAGGTCTCGGCGAAGACGGCCTGCTTGTCGGTGGACAGGTTGATCACGCAGTTCGAGATGACGACGTCGATCGCGTTCGCGGGCAGCGGGATCGCCTCGATGGCGCCCTTGAGGAACTCAACGTTCGTCGCGCCCGCCTTCGCCGCGTTGGCCAGCGCCAGAGCGAGCATCTCCTCGGTCATGTCCAGCCCGTACGCCTTGCCGGTCGGACCGACCCGGCGGGCGGAGAGCAGCACGTCGATGCCACCGCCGGAACCGAGGTCCAGGACGCGCTCACCTTCATGGAGGTCGGCGACGGCCGTCGGATTGCCGCAGCCGAGCGAGGCGGCAACGGCTTCCGCGGGCAGCACCTCCCGCTCGGCGGAGGCGTAGAGGGTGGAGCCGAAGTTCTCGTCGACCTCGATGGCCTGTGGCCCGCAACATGCGCTGCCGCCTTCGGCGACCTGGACGGCGGCGGCCGCGTAGCGCTGGCGGACGGTCTCCCGCAGGTCAGCGGACTGCTCGCTCATGATCGTGCCTCTCTCTCGCCGAGCCGGGCCCGTGAACCGGCTGTATCGATGTTCTTGGATGCAAGGTTGCGCCTTGGATCGAAGAACGTCAACATAGAGACATGTCGAAACAAGAGCTTGAGGTACTGGGCCAGGACGCTGCCGCCGACGCCTGCTGCCCCGGCCTGCTGGCGGCCCCGCTCGCGGAGGACCAGGCGGTCGAGCTGGCGAAGGTCTTCAAGGCCCTGGGCGACCCGGTGCGGCTGCGGCTGCTGTCGATGATCGCGTCACGCGCGGGCGGCGAGGTCTGCGTCTGCGACCTCACCCCGGCTTTCGATCTGTCCCAGCCGACGATCTCCCACCATCTCAAGCTCCTGAAGCAGGCCGGACTGATCGACTCCGAACGCCGTGGGACGTGGGTGTATTACCGGCTGCTGCCGGAGATGACGGACAAGCTCGCGGGAATCCTCACCCGCCCCGCCGGGCAGCCCTTGCCCGAGGCGGTCTCGTGACCGCCCAGGCTCCCGCCGCGGGGCCGGTCGCGGGACGGCTGTCCTTCCTCGACCGCTTCCTGGCGGTGTGGATCCTCGCCGCCATGGCCGCCGGCCTCGGTCTGGGCCGCCTCGTCCCCGGCCTGGGAGACGCGCTCGCGAAGGTGACCGTCACCGGCGTCTCATTGCCGATCACTCTCGGCCTGCTCGTGATGATGTACCCGGTGCTGGCCAAGGTCCGCTACGACCGGCTCGACACCGTCACCCGCGACCGCCGCCTGCTCGTGCCCTCGCTGGTCCTGAACTGGGTCCTGGGCCCGGCGGTGATGTTCGCTCTGGCCTGGCTCTTCCTGCCGGATCTGCCGGAGTACCGGACCGGGCTGATCATCGTGGGCCTGGCCCGCTGCATCGCCATGGTCATCATCTGGAACGACCTTGCCTGCGGCGACCGCGAGGCCGCCGCCGTCCTCGTCGCCCTCAACAGCGTCTTCCAGGTGATCGCGTTCTCCGCCCTGGGCTGGTTCTATCTGTCCGTCCTGCCCGGCTGGCTCGGACTGGAGACCACGGGCCTGGACGTGTCCGTGTGGGAGATCGCCCGCTCCGTGCTGATCTTCCTCGGCATCCCGCTCGCCGCCGGATTCCTCACCCGCCGCCTGGGCGAGAAGGCCAAGGGCCGGGACTGGTACGAGTCGAAGCTGATCCCCCGCATCGGCCCGTTCGCCCTCTACGGACTGCTGTTCACCATCGTCGTGCTCTTCGCCCTCCAGGGCGATGCGATCACCTCCAAGCCGTGGGACGTCGGTCGGATCGCGCTGCCGCTGCTGGTCTACTTCGCCGTGATGTGGGCCGGATCCATGGCCCTCGGCAAGGCCGTCGGCCTCGACTACCCCCGGGCGACGACGCTGGCGTTCACCGCCGCAGGCAACAACTTCGAACTCGCCATCGCGGTCGCCATCGCCACCTTCGGCGCCACCTCCGGCCAGGCCCTCGCCGGAGTCGTCGGTCCCCTCATCGAGGTCCCCGTCCTGATCGGCCTGGTCCACGTGGCCCTGGCCGCACGCCGCTACTTCCCCGGCTCCCCCGCGGCAGCCGCCCTGTCCCCGGAAGGAACCGCCCGTGTCTGACAAGCCCTCCGTCCTGTTCGTGTGCGTCCACAACGCCGGACGCTCCCAGATGGCCGCCGCCTTCCTCACCCACCTCGGTCAGGGACGCATCGAGGTCCGCTCGGCCGGCTCGGCCCCGGCCGACATGGTCAACCCCGCTGTCGTGGAAGCAATGCGCGAAGCCGGTATCGACATTTCCACCCAGCAACCGAAGGTCCTGACCACCGAGGCCGTTCAGGCATCCGACGTCGTCATCACCATGGGCTGCGGCGACGCCTGCCCGATCTTCCCCGGCAAGCGCTACCTCGACTGGAAACTCGACGACCCCGCAGGCCAGGGTGTCGACGCCGTACGCCCCATCCGTGACGCGATCGAGGAGCGGGTCCGGAGTCTGATCACCGAGCTGCTTCCCGCCCACGGCTGAGGACCAGTACGGCGGAAACCCGGATCACCGCGCGGGTCTGGGCTTTCGCCGCTGCCGCTCCCTCAGCCGACCGCGGCCGTTGCTCAAGGCCGGGTGAGGATGCTGCAGATGTCTGCGTCAGTGCAGGTACTGGGGTCGGTGTCTGCGGCGCGGCGAGCGAGGTCGCGCAGGGCGGTGCGGGTCTTGCGGAGTTCGGCAAGACGCTGCTCGATGTCGGCGAGGTGCTGCTCGATCAGATCGCCGACGTGCGCGCACGGGGCCTCGCCGCTGTCGCGCAGGGCGAGAACGCCCCGGATCTCGGCGAGCGTGAGGCCGGCGCTCTGGGCGTCGCGGATGAAGGCCAGGCGCGTGGCTGCCTGGGGCGGGTAGTCGCGGTAGCCGCCAGAGGTGCGCGGCGGCGGAGCCAGGAGGCCCGCCTGCTCGTAGAAGCGGATGGCCTTGGTGCTCAGCCCGCCGGCAGAGGCGAGCTCTCCGATACGCATACGACCCAGGTTAGCCCTTGACCTTCCAGTGCACTGGAAGGTCTACCGTCAGCGACAGGAGGACCGACCTGGGAGGACGACATCATGCGGATCACGGTCCTGACAGTTCCCGACTGCCCCAACGCCCCGGTGATCCAGGAGCGGATCACGGCAGCACTCGTCGGGCGGAGCGCCACCATGGACCTGGTCGAGGTGACGGACGAGACCGAGGCCGCGCGGTGGGGCATGACGGGATCGCCGACGGTCCTGCTGGACGGTGTGGACCCGTTCGCCGCCCCGGGGGCACCGCCCAGCGTGTCCTGCCGCCTGTACCGGAGCCGCGACGGCTCCGTGGAGGGATCACCCACCGTGGACGACCTGCGGCAGGCGATGAAGGAGGCGGCCATGCCCACCCGCAAAGCCCCGCCCGCAGATGTCCTCGACCCTGTCGGACGGGCCGGTCGGGGCCGGCTCGCCCCGGTCGAACGAGGACTTCGGGCAGCTCAGCAGGCGATCCTTCGACACTTCGCCACCACCGGCAGCGCGCCCGGCCTGGCGGTGCTGGAGCCGGTAGCGGCCCCCTTCAGGCGGGCGGCGCGCGACGTGCTGGCCGAGCTGGCCGCCGAAGACTTCCTCACCCTGGACGAGACCGGGGCGATCCGGGCCGCGTACCCCTTCTCCGCCGTACCCACCGCTCACCGGGTGAGCGTCGCCGGCGGGGCCGATGTGTGGTCGATGTGCGCCATCGACGCGCTGGGCATCCCGGCGATGCTGGGCACGGACGTCGTGATCTCCTCCGCCGACCCGGTCACCGGCACTCCGGTCACGGTGACCGTCACCGGCGGGCGGATGGAGTGGAAGCCGCAGAGCGCGGTGGTGTTCGTCGGCCGCCGCTCCGGGCCGGGGCCGGCCGCCGAAGTGTGCTGCGACACCCTGAACTTCTTCACCGACGCCGCCAACGCCCGGGCATGGGCCGCCCAGCACCCGGACGTCACCGGCGAGGTGGTCCACCACGCACAGGCCGAACAACTCGGCACCCGGGTCTTCGGGCCTCTGCTCGGCGAGACCCCCGCCGTACGGCCATGCGACTGCTGAAGGGCAGGCCGTGATGCCCATGCCCCGCCACCAGCCCGGTGGCATCCACACAGCCCTCATCGCGGTCGGCGCCGCTGTGCTGGCCGTCGCGTGTTGCGCAGGACCGGCGCTCATCGCCGCCGGCGCCCTCGGCGTGCTCGGTGCCGCGTTCGCCAATCCGCTCGTGATCGCCGGAGCCGCGCTACTTGCCACAGGTACCGCGGCGTGGCACCTGCTCCGACGGCGCCGTACGCGACGGTCATGCTGCCCACCGAATTCAACCGGCGATGTCCCGCACGCTGAAAGCACGCGGCACTCCCGATGACGTTGCGGCGGCACCGATGCCCAGACGCAGGGAACCCCGACCTTTGAACAGGCCGGGGTTCCCTGCTTCTTGTTCTCAGCCGCCTGCGGCTCCCCACAGCAGACCGCCCACCTTGTCGGCAGTGTCCTGGAGGACCCGGCTCGTCAGGTGCTGGTACCGGCGCCGCATCCGCGCGGACTTGCCGGGCTCCCATCCCATGATCGCGTCGACGACGACGTCCGGGACGCCGAGGATCAGCAGGACCGTTCCAGCGGTGTGGCGGGCGTCGTGGAGGCGACCCTCACGGATCCCAGCCGCCTTCAGCAGCTCCTTCCACTTGTGGTGGTCGGTGTTGGGGTTCAGGGGCTCACCAGTCGGCGACGTGAAGACGTAGCCCTTCTCCACCCACAGGTCCCGCGCAAGCCGTCGCTCACGGTCCTGCTCCTCCTTATGCCGCCGCAGCAGCTTCATCAGCTCCTCCGGGACGCCGATGGGCCGCTTACCGGCCCGCGACTTGGTCTCCTTCGTCTCCCGCCGGGTGTTGATCTTCTGCGGGCAGTAGCCGGGCTTGCGCCCGCAGCGGTCGCCGCATCCGTGCTTGTACCTCGGCCGCAGCCGCCCACGGCTGACCCGGATCACCCCGGCCTCCCAATCGACGTCCGTCCACTGGAGGCCGAGGGCCTCGCCCTGGCGGAGGCCGAGGGCGAGCGCGATGACCCAGCGGGCAGTGTTGCGGTGCCGCTCGGCCTCCAACAGGATCCGCTGGACCTCCTCGACCGAGTAGGGCTCGACCTCTTCCTCTTCGAGGCGTGGCGCCTTGGCGATGGTGGCGGGGTTGACGGTGATGTGGCGGCGGCGAACGGCCTCGTTGAGCGCGGTTCGTACAGTCCGGTGGGCCTGGTGGGCGGTGCCCGCCGAACTCCCGTTGTCCTGCATCTCCTTGTAGAAGCGCTCCAGGTGTTCGGGCTCCAGCTTGGCCAGGCGGTGGGCGCCGACGCCGGGGATGAGGTGGTGGTAGACCGCGACGCGGTAGCCGTCGATGGTGTTCTCGGAGACGTGCAGGGCGGCGATGTTCTCGACCCAGTGGGTGAGCCAGGTCGTCACCGTCCAGGTCTGACCGGCCTTGCGGACACCGCCGGCATCGCGCTGCCGCTCCAGCTCGCGTACGGCCTTGGTGACCTCGGCTCGGGTCTTGCGGCCGATGTGACGACGGTCGGGGGTGCCATCGTCCTTGATGCCGACGGTGACGCGGCCGTGCCAACGGCCGTCCTTGCCGAGGTAGATGGACGAGGCACCGTTGGGCTGGCGGGACTTGGCCATGTCCGCCGCCCTCAAGCCGCAGTGGCGAGGTCGGCCGCGCCGAGGCGCCGGGCGAGGAACTCGTTCACCGCCTCGGCGGGTATTCGGCGCAAGCTGCCGATCTTCACGGAGGCGATCTCGCCGGAGGAGACGTACTCGTACATCTTGGTGCGGCCGATGCCGACGCGACGGGCGGCTTCGGCGACGGTGAGCCCGACGAGGGTGGGGTCGCCGTGGGAGCCGTTCCGCTCCTCCATGAGCGTGCGGAGGTTCTCCTCCGGGACGCCGAGGAGATGGGCGATCTGGGAAACGGGCAGGGCGTTCTTGGGCAAGGGTGGTCCTCGTCCCGGCAGGCCACTACGGGGCGGCAACCCCGGCCATGCCGTGTTGATCGTTCAGGGATGGGCGTTGATGTGCTGTCCGGCGTCCGGTGTTCGTAGCACCAGGGCGTCAGGTGAACCGATTACTCGGTGACGGGCTTGGCAGGAGCGGCGTCGCCGAGCAGGCTCCGGTGCCGGGCGGGCACGGAGTCGTAGCGCGTGAAGTCGTTACCGGCGGCGCCGGCGAGTTCGTAGGTGAGCAGGCCCTTGACCATGCCCTCCTGGTCAGGGTGGGCCTTGATGTAGTCGTCGATGTCGGCCTTGGCCCGGTCCAGGGGCTTGCGGGTGGCCCGCCAGTCCTTCCACCGCTCGACATATTCGCCGACGAGCCTGCGCACCTCGGCGTTGGAGACATGGCCCGGCGGGCTGGCCAGGTCGTCGAGGGGGATGTCGAAGACCTTGCAGAAGCCGAGGGCCTCGTCGAGGTTGACCCTGCGGCGGGGCTTGCCGCTCTCGATGCGCCAGATCGCGGCCTGGTTCACCGGGTGGCCGACCTCGGCCATGCGCTCGGCCAGCTTCTGCGTGCTCCAGCCGCGGAACTCGCGCTCGAGCTTGATGCGCTCGGCCACGTTGTTCTCCGGCAGCGGCCGCTCGGGGCCGGCGCGGGCGGCACCTTCTTCACTGCTCATTGCTCGCGCCTCCTTGCGACATACCTCCGCCGGACCAGCGCGGCCCGGGGTGAACAGCTAACTCCATTTCGGATACGAATGCAACTCATTCGGGAGCGCATCAGATGGGGTAATGTGGTCGCGGCCGCCGCTGAACGGCGTCGGACATAAAGAAACCCCCGGTGCTACGAACACCGGGGGCCGAAGAAGAAAACCTCATGACCGCCCATCCCTGAACGATCCAGACCGGCCTGGCCGGGGTTGCCGCCCCATATGGCCTGCCGGGTGAGGAGTTTCCTTGCCAAAGGGTACGGCCCAGCCGCCGGAGATGCCATCCCGGCGGGCAGCAGGGCCCGTGTCGCCGACCGACATGACCGTTCAGCCTCCGCATGACGCGGTCGCTGAGCAGGCCGTCCTCGGCTCCTGCATGCATGGCCCCGACGTGATCGACGAAGTCCGCCCCATGCTGGACGCGGCCGACTTCTACCGGCCACAGCACGAGACGATCTGGCGAGCGCTGCTGGCTCTCCGGGGCGAGGACAAACCAACCGACCCGATCACCGTGAGCGATTTCCTCACGCGCCAGGGCGACATCACCCGGGTCGGCGGAGTGGCCTACGTCCACCAGCTCTACGGCGCCCCGCCCTCGGCCAGCCATGCCGCCTACTACGCGGACATCGTGCGCCGGACAGCCGCCCTCCGCCGCCTGCGCGAACACGGCATCCGCACCGTGCAGCGTGCCCAGGAACCGGGAGCCGACCCCGACGAGATCCGCTCGGAGATCGAGACAGATCTCGGCGCCGAGCGGGAGCGGGCACTCGCCTCCGGCGGCGGGCGCCTCTCCCGCTACCTCGTCGACGGCTGGCGGTTCGTGACCGAGACCGGCGCGGACAAAGAGCCGCTGTGGGGCACCCGCGAGAAAACCGCATGGGCTTCCGGCGAAAGCCTGATGATCGTCGGAGCTCCCGGCGTCGGCAAGACCACCCTGGCCCACCAGGTCATCCTCGCCCGCATCGGCTTCCAGGGCACCGTGCTCGACATGCCGGTCGCACCCAGCAAGAGGGTGCTCTACCTGGCCATGGACCGTCCGCAGCAGATCGCCAAGGCCATGGCCCGCCGTATCGGCCCGCACGACGAGGCGATCCTGCGTGACCGGCTCGTGGTGTGGCAGGGCCCGCTGCCCGCGAGCCTCGACAGGGAGCCCGACCTCCTCATGGATCTCGCCGCCGCCCACCAGGCCGACACGATCGTGATCGACAGCCTGAAGGACGCCGTGAGCACCCTCGTCGACGACGCCCTCGCCGTGGCCTTCAACAACGCCCGCCAGCGCGCCATCCGCAATGGCGTCGAGGTCATGGAGCTGCACCATCAGCGCAAGTCCCAGGAAGGGACCGCGAAGGACACTCGGCCTTCCCTCGACCGCGTCTATGGCTCCACCTGGATCACCTCCGGCGCGGGCAGCGTCCTGTTCGTCTCCGGGGAGGCGGGCGACCCCGCCGTCACCCTGCATCACCTCAAGACGCCCACCGGCGAGATCGGCCCGCTGCAGCTGATCCACGACCATGTGCACGGCACCACCACCCTCGACCCCGCCCTGGACCCGATCACCATCCTGCGCGCCGCCCCCGGCGGCCTCAGCGTCCGTGATCTCGCCACCGCCCAGACCGGCGAGGGCAACCCGGGCCGAGCTGCCGTCGAGAAGGCGCGCCGAGCCCTGGACAGCCTGGTCAAGGCGGGACTGGCCACCAAGGCGGACGGACTCGCGGGCGGCAGCGGCGGCGGACAGCAAGCCCGCTATTACGCGTCCGCACGCCACATCGCCGCCGTCTGCTGACCTCACTGGGCGAGCGGGCTGACCGTTCACGGGACCGTACACGCGCCCCTCATGGAGCAACGGACCGAAATCCGTTCACACCGATCACGCTCGCGACAAAACCGCAGGTCAGACGATCACGCCACCGCACACGGCGTACACGCGCCGAGCGATCACGCGCGAGCCCCCCTTTAGAAGGGGGCTCGCGTGTACGCCCCTCCGTGAACGCCGCTGCCAACACCCCACGACCGCCCCAACCGGGCCCGGAGCACCACCTCGTGACCTCACTCGCCCTCAGCACGCACACCTCCAGCCGTCAGGTGACCGGCTGGGACCGCGCCGCCATCACGGCCCTCGCCACCGCCGGATGCGCCCTCTCCTACGACGCCCTTCAGCAGATGGCCATCGCCATCCACGTCCGCGGACTGCTCACCTACCTCTTCCCCCTCGTCATCGACGGCTTCATCGCCTACGGCGTCCGCGCCCTGCTCGTCCTCCGGACCGCGTCCTTCGGCGCCCGCCTCTACGTATGGACGCTCTTCGGCACCGCCACCGCCACCAGCATCTGGGCCAACGCACTGCACGCCGTACGCCTCAACCAGCAAGCCGTACCGGACGGTCTGCACCTCGGCGACGCCGCCGTCGGCATCCTCTCCACCCTTGCCCCGCTCGCCCTCGCCGGAGCCGTCCACCTCCATATCCTCATCGCGCGCCACACCATCCGGGCGCTTCCCCACCACGGCGACCACGCGGGTGGTCAAGCGCACCCCGAGCCACGGGAAGACGCCGACGAGGACTCCGTTGTCGAGACGGATCGAGACGATCTTCAGCAGCGGGGTCAGGGGGAACTGTTCAGCGACGACACCTTGCCCAACCGCCCACGCCGTATCGGCCGACCGACCACTGCCGATCTGGACGATCTGGTTGAGCTCGCACGGCCCCTGTTCACAGCGGACGAACCCCCCACCCGCGATGCCGTCCGCCAGACGATACGAACCGCCGGCCACCGCATCAGCCAGGACCGGCTCACCCAGGTCATGAACGTCCTCCGTCCGCCGGCCTCAGCACCGACCGGAGCGCTCGCCACCGACTGACCGGAAGTCTTCGCAGGTCACCGCCCACCGGACCGTCCCGGGGACCGACCGGAACCGGGGACCGACCTTGCGGACCGGTCCCCACGGCCCGCCGGACGATCCCAGGGGTTCGACTCCCCTAGGCTCCACTCCGTAAATGCCCTCTGACCTGCGGAAACGCGGTTTCAGAGGGCATTTTTTGTGCCCATCAGTGGGCACGTCCGTGCCCATCGGGAGCGGCAGAGGCCCGTGAGTCCGGGGGTTTGCTCGATCGTGTCCTCTCCTGGTCGATCCCCTAGGCCCTACTGCTGCAGCGGTCGTGGTGAAACCCAGTGCCGCAGATTGTGTCGAAGTAGACTTAGACGGAATCCGCCGTAGTCGGCCTGTGGGAGGTCCGGTGAAGGAAGGTCTGCTGGCCAAGCCGGGGGACGTGGTCGACCGGGACCGGGAGTGGGATCTGCTTGCGGAGTTCCTGGCCGATCCGGATCCGGCGATGCGGCTGGGCATCGTGTCGGGGCGTCGGCGGCACGGGAAGTCGTACCTTCTGCAGGCGCTGTCCGAGCAGGTTGGCGGCCTGTATGTCACGGCGGTCCGGGAGGAGGGGCGGCTGCCCGCGATCCAGCGGTTCAGTGACGCTGTCGCCGCCCACGCTGGTCTGCGCCCGGGGAGTCTGCGTCTGACGGACTGGCGCGATGTGCTGTCCAACGCCCTTGATGTGACGGCCCGTTCACCGCACCCGCTCCTGGTGATTGACGAGCTGCCGTACCTGCTCCAGCATTCGCCCGAGATCCCGGGCCTGCTCCAGCAGCTTTACGACGAGCGCCAGCGCGGTACGCGGCCCGGGTCCGGGCCGGGACCGCGGCTGATCCTGTGCGGTTCCGCGATGAGTGTCATGCACGAGCTGCTGTCGGGGACGAAGCCGCTGCGCGGCCGGGCCGTGGTCGATCTACGGCTGGGCCCGTTCGACTACCGGGGCAGCCGCACCTTCTGGCAGATCGCCGACCCGCTGACCGCGCTGAAGGTGCACGCGGTCCTCGGCGGCGCGCCCGGATACCGGCCGGTGGCCGCCCGCCCGCACCCCGACGACGGCTTCGACGTCTGGCTGGCCCGCACCCTCCTCGACCCGGGCCGTGCCGTCTACTCCCGTATGGAGACCGAGTACCTGTTGCGGGAGGACCCGCGGATCACGCAGCACACCCTGTACTACGACATCCTCACCGCGATTGCCCAGGGCGCCACCACCCCGAGCAAGATCGGCGCCGCCCTGGAGCGCCCGCGTAATGCTGTCGCCCACCCGCTCGGCGTGCTGGAGTCGACCGGCTATATCCGGCGCGAGCAGGACATCCTGCGGACCCGGCATCCGGTCATCACGCTCGCGGACCCGGTCATCCGTTTCAACCAGCTGATCACGCTGCCGCAGGCGGCCGCCGTGGAGCAGGGTTTCGCCGAGCAGGTGTGGCAGCAGGCCGCCCCGACCTTCAACTCCAAGATCCTCGGCCCGCACTTCGAGGACCTGGCCCGTACCTTCACCCGCCGCTACGCCCACACCCTGCTGCCCGGTGGGCTTCCCGGGCCGGTCGGCACCACCGAGGTCGCCGACCCGCAGGCTCGTACGAAGCACGAGGTCGACGTCATCGCCCTGGCCGGCGGCGAGCGCCCGCAAGCCCCCCGCGCCAAGATCGCGCTCATCGGCGAGGCCAAGGCGACCGCCGCCCGCCGCGGCACCGGCGACCTGCAACGCCTGGAACACATCCGCGCCCTGCTCACCGACCAGGGCTATGACACCACCGGCACCACCCTGGCCCTGTACTCCCTGCACGGCTTCTACCCCGACCTGGTCGAGCTCGCCGACCAGCGTGATGACCTTCTTCTGGTCGACTTGCCCACTCTCTACGGGGCGACGACATCGTGAGATGAGAGCGTCGGTGCTCCAGGGTTCCGGCACAGTTGTCGGCCAGGCAGCCAGACAGGGGCCGGGACGCGACAACATCCGCGCCCCAGCTGTAGACGGCATCTTCCAGGCGTGCCGACTGCGGGCTCGCCTGTCACCTCTCAGCCGCGGGGCCGGGGCCATTTCTCCCGGAGCCACGCCAGGTCGGTCTCGGCGCGGACCCGGGTCGCCTGCTCACCCGTGAACACCGCGTTCGTTTTGGTCAGGACCAGGGTGTAGGGGCGTCCCTGACGCCGGGTGGTGTGGGACACAGGCAGGTCGGCCAGGTCGATACGGCTGTGGATGTGGTGGCGCCTGTCCTTCGCGAGCGGCCACTCCATGTCCCGGCGGGTGCGGGACGTGAGGAAGGCGTCGAGGTCGGGGCAGAGGTCGCAGCCGGACCGGCAGGTACCGGCCGGGGCGAGTGACCAGTCGTCCGCCGCCCTTACGGGACGGGCGACGGCTGCGGTCAGCCGGGCCTCGCAGTGGTCGGCGAGCGACCGGAAGGCGCGGCCCACAGGCGTGCCGTCGCGTACGGCCGCCGGTCGGCGGGCCGCGGTGCGCAAGGCCGGGAGCAGGCATTCCAGGGCGGTGTCCGGCAACCCGCGCAGGGCGGTGGTGAGGGTGTCGGCGGTCTCGGGGCCTGCTGCCCGCAGGATGTGGGCCAGTGTGGTGCCGAGCCGCTCCATGCCCGCGCGGCGTTCCGGCTCCCGGCCTATGCCGAGCCAGCCGGTGAGCCGTTCCTCGGTCGCTTGCCAGGCCTCCTCGACCAGCGGTGTGGCCACCGCGTCCCCGTCGCCGTCGGCGGCCCGCAGCACGGCACAGAGGCCGGGCAAGGATTCGAGCCATGTCGCGCGGTCGGCCCCGGTGTAGGCGCCGACCGGGCCGAACCAGTTGCCGACGGCCCCGCGCGCCCACGTCCGCCCGTACTGTGCGGCCACTTCCGCGAGATCGGGGGCGTGCCGCTCACTCAGGGTCTCCACCCCGAAAGGCGCGAGGAGCATCGCGGCGGTATCGGCTTCCCCCAGCCCCACCGCCACGCGCAGGGCGGCGGTGAAGAGCGGAGCGGCCGCCGCACCCGAACCCTGGTGCTTCCAGAACGGGGCGAGGGAGCGGGCGCGCGTACGCGCCAGCTCCAACTCACCGGTGTCCAGGTGGCCCTGGAGCTCCCGCAGGGCTCCCTCGGAGCCTGCCTCGGCACGTGCCGCGAACGAACGCTGCCGGGGCCAGAGCACCACTGCGGCCCGCCGGTACCAGCGGTCCAGGGTGTTGCCGTAGTTGCCCATGTAGCCCTCGTACTCGGACTGGTAGGGCGTGAGGTCCTTGTTGTCGGTGCTGGCGCACACCTCGGCATACGGGACGGGCAGGGAGATCTGCTCACCGCCGTTGCCGTCGGGGCGGGTCCACCAGCCGAGGGTGATCTCGTCGTCGATCAGGTCGCCCAGCTCGTAGTCGGAGAAGTCGCCACTGCGGCGGCGCTCGGCTCCGGGCTCGCCGTCGGGGTCGAGGAGGCACTCACCCTCGCATTCCTCGTCCTCGCAGTCGTCGAAGTGCTCGACGTCGCCGTAGTAGTCGTAGCGGTCGTAGGGCGGTACGGCGTCCCACGTCTCCCTCACCTCCGCCAGCGCGAGGACCGCCTCGCAGCCTGCCTGCCCGGCGGCCTGGCGGAGCAGCGCGGCGCGGGTGGCGTCGGCCCCCTTGAGGAGGTCCCAGCCCAGGCCGCGCTGGGTGTACTCGTGGTCGAGGAGGTAGACGAGCCGGTTGGGCGGCGTGGCCTTGGGGTGGCCGTAGCTGTAGCGCTGCTCGGCCGACTGGGCGAAGTGCTCGGTGAGGCAGTGGGACAGATCGGCCACCGGGCCGCCGCCGGTCTCGTCGGCCGGCCGGACGCGCTCGGCGAGCAGGTTCATGGTGAGGGTGATGCGGTACCCGGAGGTGACGGGCTTGACCTCGTGACGGCAGTCCGCGTAGAAGGCGGCGAAGGTCAGCCGCTCCCGGGACGCCCGGTAGGTGATGCTGCGCCCGGCGTGTTCGACGACGAGTTCGCCGCCGGTGTGGTGCGAGGGCAGCGAGACCACGAGGGTGCCCACCATGGAGTCGTCCTTCTCGGAGTCCTGGTGCGGCAGGAAGAACTGGCCCTTGCCGTAGACGAGCAGCGCGTGCGGCTCTGCGCGCAGGACGGTGGTGGGCGGCAGGCCGAGCGCGGTACGGACAGCGTCGAGGACGCCGCTCAGGGTTCGCTGCCAGTCGGGGCCGCCCAGGGTGATCCGGTCCGGAGTGATCTCCCAGGTGTCGCGCACGCTGGTGTCGGCCAGAGTCTGCTCACCGAGGCCGAAGCGGGCCTGCCGGGCCTGGGCGATCAGCTTCCTGGTGACCGGGGCGCGCAACGGCAGGGGCAGTTCGCCGACGCCGTCGACCTCGATACGCAGCGCGTGGGCGGGCATCTCGACGCGCGTACTGAAGTCCCCGCGCCGCTCCGAGTCGTCGAGCAGCTCCGCCAGTTGCTTCCGTGCCCCTTGCCCCATGGTGTTCCGTCTCCCTGGTCGGCAGCGTGCCATTCCGGCTGTCCCAAAAACCCTAGTACTGCGGGAAGTCCCTGCACACGGATGGCAGAACGGACTTGACACCCGGGACACGCGCAGCGACAGGGAGTGCGGGGCGTGGGCGTCACGGACGATCGTGTGCACGCAGGCCCGGCACGTTCGGTCGCATTCGAGCGGAGCACGTCGGGCAGCTCGATGCCATCCAAACCCTGGATCTCGACTACCCCGCCATGCTCGCCGCTGCGGGTCGTGCCCCGCAGAGAGAAAGCAGGACTTGAACCTCTTCGTTCCGAGCGAGGCCCGCTGAGCCACCGTTCTCGCTGCGGGAGTGCGAGGAGAGCGTCTGGATCAGTCGGAATGCCGACCATGTGAGTAGCGGCAGCCATGACCGTTGCCGTGGGCCGGAGGCTCAGAAGAGGACGCCCGGAACGCGAGAACGGATTTGTGGCGTCAATGGGCGATGCGCCTCCGGCTGTGGTATCGCCTGACTAAAGTGATCGGGCAGCGCTCATACAGCCGACCGTCCGTGAAGTAGAGAGAAGCGACTCGCAGTGGCCACTTCGGTACATGACGTCCTCAGAATGATCCGCAACGAGTCGGCCACGAACCGTGACCGGGGCACGCGCTTCGAGGAACTCATGGTGCGGTACCTGGGGGCGGACCCGGACTGGTCCGAGCAGTTCACCCGGGTATGGATGTACCACGACTGGCCCGGCGCGGAGAGCGACAAGCGGGATGTCGGCATTGACCTGGTGGCACAGGACCGTGAGACGGGCGGCTTCTGCGCGATCCAGTGCAAGTTCTACGAGCCGGACCACACCGTCCAGAAAGCTGACCTCGACTCCTTCTTCACGGCCTCCGGCAAGGGCGGCTTCACCCGCCGGATGATCATTTCGACGACGGAGAAGTGGGGCCCGAACGCCGAGTCCGCCCTGGACAACCAGCAGATCCCCGTCACCCGTATCGGGCTGGCCGACATCGAGGCCAGCCCGGTCGAGTGGCACGTTCCCGCTGCTCCCGAGCATCCGGTCGAGCTCCGTCTACGCGGTAAGAAGACTCCGCGTCCGCATCAGCGCGAAGCTATCGAGGCGGTCTTCGAAGGCTTTGGTTCCCACCCGCGCGGCAAACTGATCATGGCCTGCGGCACGGGTAAGACCTTCACCGGCCTGAAGATCGTCGAGCGGCTTCAGCAGGAACGCGCGAAGCGCGGCGAGGGCGAGCACACCAACGTGCTCTTCCTTGTGCCCTCCATCGCGCTGCTCTCACAGACCCTGCGGGAGTGGTCGTACGAAACCGAGACGCCGATGAGGCGCTTCGCCGTCTGCTCCGATATCAAGGTCGGCAAGCAGAAGAAGGCCGACGCCGACAGCACGGACATGTCGACGCACGACTTGGCCTTGCCCGCCACCACCAGCCCCGCCAAGCTCATCGAGCAGGTCGCGAGCGTGGAAGCCGGCGCCGGACTGACCGTGGTCTTCTCGACCTACCAGTCCATCGACACCATCGCCCAGGCGCAGAAGACCGGACTGCCCGAGTTCGACCTCATCCTGTGTGACGAGGCACATCGCACCACCGGTGCCACACTCACCGTCGGCGACGAGTCGAACTTCGTCAAGGTCCACGACAACGACTACATCCAGTCCACCCGCCGCCTGTACATGACGGCCACCCCGCGGCTTTTCAGCGAAGAGGCCAAGACCGACGCCCGGAACACCGAGACCGTCCTGTGCTCGATGGACGACGAGAGTCTCTACGGCCCGGAATTCCACCGCCTCGGCTTCGGCAAGGCCGTCAAGCAGGGCCTGCTGACCGACTACAAGGTCCTCATCCTCACCATCGACGAGGGCAAGGTTGCCGAGTCCCTTCAGCAGCAGCTCGCCGACGACAACAACGAGCTCTCCCTCGACGACGCCGCGAAGATCGTCGGCTGCTGGAACGGACTGGCCAAGCGCACCGGCAAACTCGCCGACGGCTCAGGCTTCGAACCTGGCGAAGCGCCCATGCGGCGAGCCGTTGCCTTCGCCCGCAACATCAACGAATCCAAGGAACTCGCCAAGCGCTTCCGCGAGGTCGTCCAGGCGTACGACGGTGCCGACGAAGAGATCCTGCAGTGCGACGTCGACCATGTCGACGGCACCTTCAACACCCTGCGTCGCAACGACCTCCTCGACTGGCTCAAGCAGGACCCCGGCCCGAGCAAGGCCCGCATCCTCTCCAACGCCCGCTGCCTGTCCGAGGGCGTTGATGTCCCCAGCCTGGACGCCGTCCTCTTCCTCCACCCCCGCAACTCCGTCGTCGACGTCGTCCAGTCCGTCGGCCGCGTCATGCGCCTGGCTGAGGGGAAGAAGTACGGCTACATAATCCTGCCCGTCGCTGTGCCAGCCGGCATGCCCCCGGAACGGGCTCTGGCCGACAACCGGCGCTTCCGCACCGTATGGCAGGTCCTCCAGGCCCTACGCGCCCACGACGACCGCTTCAACGCCACCGTCAACCAGCTCGACCTGAACAACCGCCGCCCCGACAACATCATGGTCGCCGATGCCACGGACGACCGTGAATCCCTCTCCACCGAAGGAGAAGGCGGCGGCGATGGACAGGGCGAAGCCAACGCAGCCCAGTACGTCCAGACCATGCTCCACATGGAAGACTGGCGCGACGCGATCTACGCCCAGATCGTCAAGAAGGTCGGCCAGCGCCAGTACTGGGAGGACTGGGCCAAAGACATCGCCCAGATCGCCGAACGCCACAAGACCCGCATCCAGGCCGCCCTCGACCTCCCGGACAAGAAGGCCGCCTTCGACACCTTCCTCGGCGAGCTGCGCGCGAGCATAAACCCAGGCGTCACCGAAGCCGACGCCCTCGACATGCTCACCCAGCACATCGTCACCAAGCCCGTCTTCGACGCTCTCTTCAAGGGCTACGCGTTCGCCGAGCGCAACCCGGTCTCCCTGGCCATGCAGCGCATGCTCGACGTCCTGGACGACCAGAGCCTCGACGACGAAGCGAAAACCCTCCAGGGCTTCTACGACTCCGTACGGGTCCGGGCCGAGGGCATCGACAACCATGAGGGGCGTCAGCGCGTCATCATCGAGCTGTACGACAAGTTCTTCAAGACCGCCCTGCCCAAGACCGCCGACGCTCTCGGAATCGTCTACACCCCTGTCGAGGTCGTCGACTTCATCCTCCGTTCCACCGATCAGGCCCTCGCCAAGCACTTCGGCACCTCCCTGTCCGACGAAGGCGTCCACATCCTGGACCCCTTCACCGGTACCGGCACCTTCATCGTCCGCCTCCTTCAGTCCGGCCTCATCAAACCCGAAGACCTGCTGCGAAAGTACGTCAGCGAACTCCACGCCAACGAGATCGTGCTGCTCGCCTACTACATCGCCGCCGTCAACATCGAGGCAGCCTTCGAAGACGTACGCGGCGAGGGCTACGAGCCCTTCGAGGGCATCGTCCTGACCGACACCTTCCAACTCGCCGAGGGCAACGCGGACCGCCTCTTCGGCGGACTGGAGGGCAACAGCGAACGCGTCGCGAAACAGCGGGAGCAGGACATCCGCGTCATCATCGGCAACCCGCCGTACTCGGCGAAACAGGACAGCCAGAACGATGACAACCAGAACGTGAAGTACGAGGCCCTGGACCAGCGCATTCAGGCCACCTATGCGGCCAGGTCCACGGCCACTAACAAAAACTCGCTGTACGACTCCTACATCCGTGCGATCCGCTGGGCCTCCGACCGCATCAAAGATGAGGGCATCATCGCCTACGTCTCCAACGGCGGTTACATCGACAGCAACACCGCAGACGGCCTGAGGCTGTCCCTGGTGGACGAGTTCGACGCGATCTACTGCTACAACTTCCGGGGCAACCAGCGCACAGCCGGAGAACTCTCCCGCAAGGAAGGCGGCAAGGTCTTCGGCTCGGGAAGCCGCAGCACCGTCGCCGTCCTGATCCTGGTCAAGGGGGGAGCCGCCGGTGCGGGTCCGGGCTGCCAGCTCCGATACCGGGACATCGGCGACTACCTCACCCGCGAGGACAAGCTCCGCCTCGTGGCAGGCCAGGACCTCGACACGGTGCAGTGGCAGCAGATCAACCCGAGCCCCGAGGGGGACTGGATCAACCAGCGGGACGAGCGGTTCGCGAATTTCCGAGCCATCGGTGACAAGTCTGACAAGAGTGGTTCCACCACGCTTTTTGGCATCTACTCGGCAGGACTCCAGACCAACCGCGATGCCTGGGTCTACAACTACTCGACTGATCGGGTACGTGAGAACGTCAAGTCAATGATCAACTTCTATAACTCGCAGGTTGTCGACTTCAAGAGGTACTGCGAGGAGCGGGCAGTCGTGTCCCCTCGTGACCATGTCGATGACTTCATCGATCTGGACTCTACGAAGATCAGTTGGTCGCGCAGTCTCAAGGCGTACCTCGCCAAGGGGGAGAGCACTACCTTCGGCGCAGACCGGGTAGGACGCTCCATATACAGGCCGTTCATGAAGGAGTCCGTCTACTACGACCGTCACATGAACCACGAGCGTTCTCAGCTACCCCGCCTGTTCCCGACGCCGGAGCACGAGAACCTCGGCTTCTACGTGACGGGTGTTGGTGCAGCTATGGAATTCTCCGTACTTGCAGTCGACTCAGTGCCAGATCTATCCACTTTCGGCGCACAGACGAATGGTCAACTCTTCGCCCGCTACACCTACCGCGAGCTCTCCACCGGCGATGACCTGTTCAGTACCACCCCCGGAGGTGACGGCGACGCCTACGAACGCGTAGACAACATCACCGACGCCGCTCTCCGCGACTACCGCAAGACGTACGTCGACTCTGCGATCACCAAGGATGACATCTTCTACCACGCCTACGGCCTGCTGCACTCCCCGCAGTACTGCGCTCAATTTGCCGCAGACTTGAAGAAGTCGCTGCCCCGCATCCCCAAGGTGCGCGACTTCCACGGCTTCGCATCCGCTGGCCGCGCGCTCGCCGACCTGCACATCAACTACGAGTCGGCGGCCCCGTACGCCGGGATCGTGGAGCAGATCAGCGGCAGCAGCGCGGACACCCCGCCCTCGGAGTTGTTCCGGGTGACGAAGATGAAGATTCCAAAGAAGGGCGGCGAAGCGGACAAGTCGACGATCGTCTACAACAGCCGTGTCACCCTCTCCAACATCCCGGGGGAGGCGTACCGCTACCAGCTCGGTGCGCGCTCTGCGATCGAGTGGATCATCGACCGATATCAGGTGAAGGTCGACAAGGCCAGCGGCATCGTCAACGACCCCAACGACTGGTCGGACAATCCGCGCTACATCGTCGACCTCCTCCTGAAGATCGTGACCGTGAGCCTGGAGACGATGAAGATCGTGGATGGGCTCCCGCCCCTCGACATCATCGAGTGACTTCGTTCAGACAACCGAGTTAAAGCATGGGCGGGAAGGCCCTTGGTCTTCCCGCCAGAATTCTCAGAGACACAGTGGGAAAGGCGCGGGCTCATGGCGAAGCTTCGGCTGACGGTAGGGCGGGGACATGTTGAAGAGCTCGCACGGCTGCGCCATCCTGTCGGCGCCCTGGAGGAACTGATCTGGAACTCTCTGGATGCAGATGCCGAGAACGTCACCGTCGAACTGGAACGCAATGACCTCGGCGGTGTCGACCGGGTCGCGGTCATCGACGACGGCACAGGGATCGCTGCGGAGCAGTGTGGTGACTACTTCGAGCAGATCGGCACATCCTGGAAGAAGCGCGCGCAGACGAGCGCGGTCAAGAAGCGCGTACTGCACGGAAAGAACGGGCGAGGCCGGGTACGGGCCTTCGCCCTCGGCAGCGAGGTGCGCTGGACCAGCGTGAGTGGGGGCCCGCGGAGTCGTCGTCGCGTGGTCATCGAGTCTGACCGCAGTTCCATGGACGAGTTCGACGTCAGCGACCCCGAACCGACGACGGACCCGTCGGGAACGGTCTTCGAGGCGTTCGGCGGCGAGGACCTACAGAAGCTGACCGAGGACGCAGCCCGCTCGACACTCACCGCCGCCTTCGCCCTGCACCTGGAGGCCTACCCGGATATTCGCATCACTTATGACGGGACTCTGCTCGACCCATCATCGGAGCAACTCCACGTCGATACATACGAGGTGGCTGGCCCGCCTGGCAGCGCGCACCCCCCCGCCCAACTCAAGATCATCGAGTGGTCGCGGCCGTTCTCCCGGGCGTTGATCCTATGTGACGGCCGAGGTATGTCATTGGCCCAGCTCAAGCCGGAGATCCAGGCCCCGGGCTTCCACTTCACGGCGTACCTGTCCTGGGCTGGGTTCGAGGACGACTCGGTCGGCGATCTCGCTTTCGCCGACTGGACGCCGGACGGGCCTGCTGGCGATGTGCTGGCAGCGGCTCGCGAGCGCATGCGTGGGCACTTCCGCTCCCGAGCTGATCAGCGGCGCCAGGAACTCGTCAACGCATGGCGGGCGGAGGGCTTCTACCCCTATGTGGGTGACCCGGTCAATGATCAGGAACGCGCGGAGCGGGAGACTTTCGACGCAGTAGCGACTGCGGTCTTCCGGCACCTGCCGGCGAGTAAACGTGCGCAGAAGGTGTCCTTCGCGCTTCTGCGCTCTGTCCTGACCCATGAACCCGGTGATGTGCTCCGTATCGCTGAAGAGCTCTTTGCTCTCTCCAAGCAGGAGCAGGAAGATCTCAGCCGACTCCTGGACCGCACCCCACTGTCGGCCCTGATCAAGGCTTCGACGGCCACGACCGGGCGTCTGGACTTCCTGTCTGCGCTGGAGCACCTCGTCTTCGATCCTGAGGCCAGGGGCCGGGTCAAGGAGCGCACCGAACTGCACCGCATCCTGGAGAACGAGTGCTGGATCTTCGGTGAGGAGTACGGACTACATGTCAGCGACCGCAGCCTGAACGAAGTGCTGAACCAGCACTGCCGCCTCCTCGGGCGGGAGACGCCAGCGCCAGACCCTGTCCTGCGGGAGGACGGACGGCGAGGCATCGTCGACTTGATGCTGTCTCGTGCCGCCCGGCACAGGAAGGGCGAGCGTCATCATCTCGTGATCGAACTCAAGAGGTCGAGTGTTGTTCTCGGCATGACCGAGTTCGCACAGGTGAGCAGCTATGCCCAAGCTGTCATGAACGATGACAGGTTCCGGGACCCCAAGGTGACCTGGGACTTCTGGCTGGTGGGTAACGCCATGGACGAGAGCCTCCGCCAGCTTGCCCATCAGCCGGATCGGATGCCTGGATGTGCCGTCTCGCAGCCGAACTTCCGGATCTGGGTGCGTACCTGGGGCGAGATTATTGAGGATTGCCAGGAGCGACTCCGTTTCTACAGCGAACAGCTGGAGTACCAGTCCACGACTGAGCACGCCATGGACTACCTGATCCGAGAGCACGCCGATGCCGTTGTGGACTTGGTAGGTGACGGCACAGTGCCAGTTGCCAGAACGGAAGGCACCAGCCCGAGTGCCCCTGCTACCACGCAGTGATCGCTCTTGGCCTCAGGGGCACGGCGGTCGGCGGCGCGATTGCGTCTACTGTGCCCAGTCTGTTGCTCACGTCCCAAGAGCCGCGCAGTCGATACCCTGTTCGGATCACCCGGACTTTGCGCAAATGTAGTGGAGTCGTGCCGAGAAGCCCCGAATTTCTATGCTTCTGCGCTTCCTGTGATCGCTTTAGCAACGGAGGGGGCGGGTGTGCCCACGAGTGGGCACACTTCTCCGGCGGAGGCGGATCGAGCCGGATTCGGGCGGATCGAGGAGGACGGAAAAGTCCGGGTTTTCCGCAAAACCGCAGGTGAGATGGGTCTCAGTTTTGGGTTCGACTCTCCTAGGACCAAGCCCGTCGGCGAACCGACTTCCGAGCGGACAACCGGCCCGCGCTCCGAGACGGAAGGCAGACCAACTCTGCTCACCGTCCCCGGGACCGCGGAGACCCGACCAGCAGATCAGCGGACCGAACGCCGCGCCGCGCCCCCAGGCCGGACAGTCGGCGAGTACGCGGTCCCATCCTCCCTGGCACCACCTCGCCTCACGAACGTTTCACGGAGCACACTCGCATGCACGACCAGCATCACGAACCCGCCGTCGACCAGCAGCAAATGACCACCCCGCTGCCCCAGGCGGAGCAAGTTATCGGCGAAGACACTCTTCGCCGGGCCGCCCGAGGGCGAGCAAGTTGGAGCTTTGTGCACTCCTCCCAGGGAGGAGTGCACAAAGGAACCTCCGCCCCAGGGGTGGCGGAGGCCGACCGGCGCCAGGGGGCGCCAGCCGGAGAGGCCGCAGCCGAAGGCGGACCGCAGCCACAGGGGGACGAGCACACCTGTCACGCGACCTCGTGCGGGCACCTCGCCGAGCGTGCCAAGCCGCGCATCCGCCGCCGCCCCTACCAGCGCGGCAGACGCCTCCACGGCCGTACCGCCCGCTTCAACGACGAGGAAATCGCGCTGATCACCGCGGGCGCGAACGCCGCCGGCATCACCGTCGCCGCCTTCCTCGCCCACGCCGCTCTGGCAGCCGCCCGCGACCTCGAACACACCACCGCCGAGATCGCGAGCCGACGCGAGATCGTCATCGAGCTCTTCGCCGCGCGGCGCCACCTCAGCTACATGGGCAATAACCTCAACCAGGTGGCCAAGGTGCTGAATTCAGGCAGTGATGCCCCGCAGGCGGAAACCGGTCTATCGTCTGCGCGCCAGGCAATAGCGCGTATCGACGCCGCCGTCCAACATCTCGTCGGAGGCTGAGCCGCCGGCCTCGGGACACCGCTCGTTCTCCCCAATGCACTCTTCGGACCATCGAGCAGTGGACAGCCCACTCCAGCAAGGTCCGACGCGTAATCTCAATCCATGTCACCGGACCAGGCATTCGAGCTGTCGCGTTCGCTCCTTGCCGAGCCCCTGCCCCGACGGTGGGCCCACAGCCAAGGTGTGGCGGCCGCAGCGAGACGTCTAGCTCCGATCCTCGGAGACCACGCGGATGTGCTGGTCACAGCCGCGGTCCTGCACGACATCGGCTATTCGCCAACGCTCGTGTCCACCGGCTTCCACCCGCTCGATGGAGCTCGGTTCCTCCGCGCGCACGGCCAGGCGGAGGAACTGGTCGTGCGGCTTGTGGCCAACCACTCCTTCGCCCTGCTGGAGGCAGAGGAACGGGGCCTTCGCGAGACCCTGGAGGCCGAGTTCCCCTTGCCCGAACAGGGCGCCCTTGTCGACGCGCTCGTGTACTGCGACATGACGACGACACCGACAGGGGAGCCGACCTCCCACGATGAGCGCATTGCCGAGATCATCGGGAGGTACGGACCGGAAAGTGTCGTGGGCCGGTTCATCCGCCGGGCAGAACCGGAGATCGGTCGAGCCGTGGAGCGCACCGAGTCCCGACTGACCGGGCGCCGCTGACACGGCTCACATAACGTGCGGATACTCGCCGCTCAGAAAGTGGCCGATCTGCAGGCGCATGGAGACGTGGATGTCAAGTTCGTCGAGCTCCCCTGGGAGCACCCAACGCACTCCATCTGCTTCCTCGTTGACCGTGGGCGTGCCACCCACCGGCTTACCGATATACGTGACCTCGAACGCCTGCCGGATCTCTCCGTCGCTGTAGGCGACGACGTGCCCAGGTGGGGAGTAGACGCCCAACAATCCGGTGACCTCCGCGACGATTCCGGTCTCTTCCTCGCATTCGCGTACTGCGCACTGGGCGGGCGACTCGCCGATGTCCTGCGCACCGCCCGGCAGCGCCCACTGCCCCGTGTCCCGGCGCCGCTGGAGAAGGATCGCTCCGTCGCCCCTCGCCACCAGCAAGTTCGAGGCAGGGATCAACGTATTCGGCTTCGGAGCCGCAGGGTCGTTCCAGTACTCGGTGCGGGCCACGCTCACACTCCTGACTCGGGGTTCCAGGGCTTCGCCGTGTTCCAGACCGCGTCGAAGCTGCCGACGTAGTTATCGAACCAGCCTTCGCCGCATCGCTGGATGTGGAACAGCGGATTCGCGCTCGCGGGCCGGCCCCAGATGTGGGGGTTGACCAAGAGGTTGTCGTCGTAGCGGAACAAGCTGTTGTAGAGAGTCGTGTCGTGCAGGCGCACCTCGCAGCCGGCATGCGCGACGAGGGCGCGGTAGTACGTCAGCGAGGCCCTGACCTTCGCACCGAGGGTGTCACCGATGCCCTCCTCCTCACCGCGCTGTGCGATGGCAGCCCCATCCGGGTCCCCGAAGCAGAGCCGTACGCTCACGCCCTCGTCGGCCCGCTCCGCGAGCATCGCCGCGATCCGCGGGTTCGTCTGCGCGTAGAAGGTCCCGCTGAACACCAGGACGTCGATGTTCGCCTTGGCGCCGGTAAGGAGGGACAGCCACACATCCCGAGGGACGGAGGCGCGGTCGGCGTAGGTCTGGATGAGTTCCGCTCGGGTGGCGTCCTCCGCCCACCGGTCGGTGTTCGGCCACAAATAGCTCTCTTCCACACCGAGTTCCTGGCACACGATGAACCGGTGCCGCTGATGCGGGACTCGCCCCTGGGTGATCCAGCGCTGGACACTCTTCGGAATGACGCCGCATCTCTCGGCCAGCTCGTCCTGGGAGACGCCGCACTGGATCATCATCGTGCGTAGCCGCGTGTTCACAGAGCCATGATGAGGGACATCCCGGGGACGTTTCAGGGGTTCGACAAGATCCGTAGATGCCCCCTGGACTCGCTTGCTGCCGCCAGGGGTTACAGCCATAGGCTGATGCGATGCGCCGCCTCGTCTACTGGGACATCGACCACACCCTGATCGAGAACTCCGGCATCTCGAAGGAGACGTACGCCGCCGCGTACGAAGCACTGACGGGCGAGACTCCCCGGGCTGAAGCCGTGACGGAAGGACGTACCGACCGGTCGATCATGCGCGGGATGTTCGATGCCCCTGGTCGCCGGATGCCGCCATGGGCTGAGGTCGAGGTGGCATTGGCCCACGCCGGCTCCGCCCGGTTCAAGGCACTGCAGAAACGTGGCACCGCGCTCCCGGGCGTCCGGGAGGCGTTGGAGGCTGTCCGCCGCATGGACGGTGTGGTGCAATCGGTCCTGACGGGCAACATCCGGGAGAACGCCCTGGTCAAGCTGGCCGCCTTCGGGCTTGACGGGTTCCTGGACCTGGAGGTGGGCGCCTATGGGGCGGATGGCGACGACCGGGCGGAGCTCGTACCCGTCGCACGAGCGCGCGCGGCCCGTGCCTACGCAGGAGTGGACGATCTGACGCCGATGGTCCTGATCGGGGACACGCCCCGGGACGTGGCAGCAGCCTTCGACAGCGGCGTGAACATCATCGCGGTCGCGTCGGGTGTGCATGACGCCGTCGCTCTTTCAGCTGCCGGAGCCCCGTTCGTCCTGGCCAACCTCCAGGAGACAGACGCTGTGCTTGAGGCCATCGAACAGGCCCTCTCATAGGGACATTTCCCGGGACATCACCATGTCCCGAGGACGTTTCGAGATTCCCCTTCAGGTGGTTACCCCGTCCCACTGGGTGAGCCGATGATCACCCCGTCCAGCGAGCGACGAATCGGTGACCTCCATGACGCGAACGAACCTCCCGCACGATCGCCCCGCCCTGCCCAGTTGGGTCGCCCGAGGCATGCCCGTACACGACACCAAGCAGCGCCGGATCGGGATCATCCACGGGATCGGTGACCCGGTCCGTTTCTCCGACGACCCGCTGTCCCACTGCGTCTGGCTCCTGCCGCCCGGAGACGGGTTCGAATGGCGGGCCGCCATCGACGAGATCGAGAGATACGAGGGGGCTATAGACAGTGGAGCAAATCCCGGTGCCATGGGGGATGGAGCAGGTTCCCGTCTCCTCGGAGAGAGTCAGGGAGGGCGACTGGGTCCTGCACCGGGGCGCGTGGTGTCGAGTAAGGGACATGCGCCGGTCGGAGCACGGACGGGTCCTGCACTTCAAGGGCCACCCGCCCAAGACGGTGGACGGCCCGCTCACGATCGCCCGGAAGACGGCCTACCCCGGCCAGTGGGCGAAGCGGGGCATCGCGCGGTGAACAAGCCCGACGAGGGCACGCCGAGACCGCACCCGGCCCAGTCAGAAGCGGGTGCGCCGTGACCACCGCGATGGTGAGGACCCGCGAGCCCGTGCAGGGCCTGCGGTGCGTGCGAAACGTATGGCGGTTCGTTCTCCACCGCATCGTCCTGCACCCCGAGACCGTGACCTACGGGGCCCAGTGCCTGGCCTGCGACTGGAAGACCGAAGGCGCGGACGCCCCATCGCCCGTACAGCTCGCCTGCATGAAGCACACCGGCCGGCACGAGGAGCACACCGCTTTCTGGACGTACTGCCGGGCCATGTCCTACGTCCAGCGCGCGGAGAAGGAGGACGACGCCAGTGATGAGAGCCGATCGACCGGACCTGGAGAGGGCATGGCGACACGTGGTGACCACCCCACTGGGGCCAGGTCCCGGCCCCGACTACGCCGCCCCACCCGACGCGCCGGGACCGTCCTGTCCGTCCTGCCGCCGGATCGACGCCGACCTCGCGCAGGCCGTACGGAGCGGCGACGTGATGGCTGAGACGCGGATCGCCCGGCAGCGCGCGGCGCACTGGTCGAGCATGCACCCGACGGTCCAGTGGTGAGTACGGCCCGGCGCAGTCTCAAGAACGACGACATGCTCTGCCCGCACGGCGGTCACAGCCTCAGACCGCTTCACGCGGGCGTGTACCGGTGCGACGAGCACGGGATCACGGTCGTCCGGAAACCGCCATGGTCCCTGGTCGGCCTCGCGCCCGCCCGCCTCGAAGGCATGACCCTCGCACAGGCGCTTTCGCAGGCAGCCGATTGACCGACCTCCATGGAGGAGGCAGCGAAGGTGAACGACCTCTCAACCTGGGCGTCCGCGCTGGTGTCAGCCGTGGACGCCGACAACCTCACCCACCCCGAAGCATGCTGCCGGGACGCCCGCACCCCGCACGCCCTGGCTGGCGCCCCCACCGCCGTCCTCGACCACGTCGCCCTGGCGTACGAGGACTTCCAGCGTTGCGGCGCCCTGCCGCTGAGCCGACTGCGCTCGGACGTGGTCGCCCACCGGCTGACCGTGCACGAGGACGGCGAGAACATCCTGGTCGCCCGCATGGTGGTCCCGGGCGGCCCATGGCCGGGGCATTACGGCCTGGAAGCAGTGGCCTTCACCGCGGAACGGGCCGCGATGCCCGACGCCTTCCCACCCTGCGAGGACCGCGGCCAGGTCCTCGCGTTCGGGCGGATCGTGGCCGCGTCGAAGGCGTACACCGCCCGCGCCTCCGGCGGCGCAGTTCTCTTCCCCGAACAGCTCGCCGTCACCGCGCGTCCCGCCCGCCAGTCCTTCGGGGTTGTCTTCCTCGACCGGTTGACCACCTTGTTCCGTGACCGGGTCCTGCCGCTCATCGACGACCGGCATGAAGGCATGCACGCCTTCCCGCTGCGCAGGCTCCGACAACTGGCTTTTCTCGCCCACGAGTGGGGCCACCGCCAGGGCTCCGATGCGGAGCTGGAAGTCCCGGCCCGCAGCCGACGCCTGGCCGCCGTCATCGCCGAACTCCGCGCCGACCTCGAAGCCCTCGTCATGCTGGAGGCCTGCTCCGAAGCCTGGGCACCGTGGGCAGCCGGCGTCCTGATCGCCGATCGCATCGCCCGCGAGGCATGGCTCCGCCGCCCGCAGGCACAGGTGGATGCCATCGCCGCCCGCCATCTCCTCGCCCTCCTCCTGCGCCACCGAGCCGTCACCCTGACCTCCGGCCACCGCATCGTGCTCCACCTCGACCAGGCGGCTGTCTTCCTGCACGAGGAACTGGAGATGGTGCGACGCGTCGCGGAAGAGCTTTCGGCGGGCGAGGCAGGGGCAGTGGCCCGCTATCTTGCCGGGTGCGGCTGGGCCATCACCGACGGGGCCACGTGCTACCGCGAGCTGGAACAGCCCATCGCCCGGTACCTCGGCTACCAAGCCTCCATGAAGGAGACCGCCCGTGCGTGATCAAGCCATCGAGACGTACCTGAACGAACTCGCGGCCAAGGTCCCCGCTCCTGGCGGAGGCGCCGCAGGGGCTCTGCACGCCGCCCAAGCCGCAGCCCTGGTCGCCATGGTCGCCCGCTACAGCACCGGGCCGAAGTACGCCGACCACGAGGAGACGGTTGCTCGCATCACGGAGCAGGCGGACGCCCTGCGCGAGCAGGCGCTCCAGCTCGCTGCTGATGACGCAGCCGCGTTCGGTGCCGTCACCGATGCCTACAAGCTCCCCAAGGACACCAGCGAAACCAAGGCTGCCCGCTCGGCCGCCATCGCCGACGCCCTCCTCGGCGCCGCCCGCCCCGCCGAAGCCACGATCACCTGCGCAGCCGACATCGTGGCCCTGGCCGAGAAGCTCCTGCCCATCGGCAACCGCAACGTCATCACCGACATCGGCGCAGCAGCCGAAGCCGCACGGGCAGCGGCCGCGACCGCCCGCCTCAACATCGAGATCAACCTCTCCGGCATCAAGGATCCCGATGCCCGGACCGCGCTGCTGCGCTCCGCCGCCCTGGTGGACGCGCTGGCCGACCGTACCGACGAAATCACCGCCACCGTGCGCAAGGAGATCACCAGGTGACCGCCAAGCCCCTCTCCGGCAAGGAATTCGCCGCCGCCATCCGCGCGGACGTCACCACCCGGGCTGCCCGCCTCACCGAGGCCGGCACCCCACCCCGTCTGACCGTGGTGACCGCCACCAAGGACGAGTCCTCCGCCTGGTACGTCTCCTCCATCGCCAAGGCCGCCACAAAGGCCGGCATCACCTGCGACGTCCTCGACCTCGGCCCGGACGCCACTGTCGACAGCATCCGTCAGACACTGCGAGAGCTCTCGGCGGACCCGACGGTGCACGGCATCATCATGCAGACCCCGCTTCCCGACGGCATCCGCCTCGACAACGTCGCCGAGGCCATCAGCGTCGAGAAAGACGTGGACGGCGCCAACCCCGCGTCCCTCGGCCGCCTCGCCGTCGGCCGCCCCGCGTTCGCCTCGGCCACAGCCGAAGCCGTGATCGAACTCCTCGACCACCACGCCGTCCCGATCTCCGGTTCCCACGTCGCCGTCGTCGGCCGCTCAGCCGTGGTGGGCAAGCCTCTCGCCCACCTCCTGCTCAACCGCGATGCCACCGTCACCGTCTGCCACTCTCGGACCCGCGACCTGCCCACCATCACCGACCGCGCCGACATCCTGGTCGCCGCGGTCGGTCGCGCAGGCCTCATCACCCCCGCCCACATCGGCAAGAACACCGTGGTGATCGACGTCGGCACCAACGCCACCGACGACGGCCTCGTCGGCGACGTCGCCCCCGAAGCCGCGGAAACGGCTTCCGCGCTCACCCCCGTGCCCGGCGGAGTCGGCCCCGTCACCACGGCCCTCCTTCTCCGGCACACCGTGCAGGCCGCAGAGCAGCAGCGCGCTTGATCCACCTACTCAGCCAGAGCACGGGGCGCCAGTCACCCTGCCCCGCCCCGTTCACGCCGGCCACTGCTTCCAGCGGCGTGCCACTCTCCTGAAGGCCGAAGACTCGCTTCCGTCCGCTTCACGGCCAGTCCGACAGATCCCGTCGATCTTCAATGGGATCACCGGTAGCGTTCCATCCATGACGCCCAACTTTAGAACTGAACTCAGGCAACTGTTGGCCAAGTTGAGCGGTTTCCCCATCGGGGCCACAGACTACGTCTCCTACTTCGTCAACGACTCTGGGGAGCCCATGGTCTTCGTGCAACAGCAAGGCGAGAAATCCGCCACCTTGCTGCACTCGGACCTGGATTGGGAGCCCCATCCGGTCACCGGTCCCACCACGACGATGGCCGATACCGCTCCTGAAGAGATGAAGCAGAAGCTGAAGAATGTGAGCATCGACGGCGGGTTACTGAGCACCCCTATGTGCGGAAGCGCAATCCTTGGTCGGGATGAAGCTCAATGGCTGGACGCCTGTTTTTCAGCCAGTACGCCCCTAAGAGCTGACTGATTGGTCGGGCTGGGGGCTCGGACATCACCGAGCCCCCAGCCAACCGTCCAAGCCTGGTGGAATCGCGCGTAGTTCCTCGTCCCTCAGCAAGACCCTTCTCCGGCCCCGCGAGCATCGTCCAGTCCACAAAACCCGAAAGATCCAGGCCAGAAGGACGCCCGGCCCTTGCCTCAAGATCGTCCGGCAGGAAGGGTGGGCGGCATGTCCTCTTCCTGGGTGGCCATCGACTTCGAGACCGCGAACGAGCACCGGGGCAGCCCGTGTGCCGTAGGCATGGCGAAGGTCGTCGACGGCCGCATCACCGACACCTGGGGCACGCTGATCCAACCGCCTGCCGACCTGAGCCACTTCAACGCGTTCAATATCGCTGTCCACGGCATCACGTCGGACGCGGTGGCAGGCGCACCCGGCTGGAAGGCCACGCTGAGCGAGACACTCGCGTTTGCCGACGGCCTCCCGCTGGTGGCACACAACGCCGGCTTCGACATGGGTGTCATACGAGCCGCTTGCACCGCCGACGGCCTGTCCTGGCCCGAGCTGCGTTACACGTGCTCGCAGGTCATTGCCCGCCGTACGTGGAAGCTGCTCTCGTACAGCCTGCCGTACTGCGCTGATGCTGCCGGGGTCGTCCTCGACAACCACCACGACGCCGACGCGGATGCGACCGCATCGGCTGAGGTCATGCTCGCCGCAATGCGCGCCGCCGAGGCGGATTCTCTTGACGCTCTCCTGTCCGGACATCAGGTCCGATGGGGCTGGATGACACCGGCAGGTGAATGGCAGGGCAGCCACCACAAGGGCCGCAGTGCCAGGGCCCGCACACCACTGCCCGGCGTGAATCCGGATGCCGACCCGGACGGCGAGCTGTACGGGGCGGCCGTGTGCATCACCGGCACGCTGACATCCATGACCCGCGACGAGGCGTTCCACAAGCTCGCCGAAGTCGGGGCACAGCCGGAGAAAAACGTCACCAAGAAAACGAGCATCCTCGTCTCTGCCTCCCAGACTCAGCTCAAGCCCGGTGACGCCCTGAGCGGCAAGGCCAAGAAGGCCCAAGCCCTCCTGGAGACCGGCCAGGAAATCGAGGTCCTGGACGAAGACGAGTTCCTGCGTCGCCTGGGCAGCTGACCCCAGCTGCGTGCTGTAGCCGCCGCCAGGGACCACCCTCGCGCCTTGACCTGCGAGAACAGGCACCGCCCGGTCTCAGTTCTGGTCTCATTCGCCCCCGTCCGGCGGGGTCCAACGAGCCACCCGCCAACCGCTCCGCCCCAGGCCAGCACCGCCCCGCACCCTGCCGGACCCCCAGACGAACATTTGGAGAGCGTGTTGGGGGCAACCCCTCACGAGTTCGAATCTCGTATCCTCCGCCAGTGCCTCACCGGGCACGATGTCGAAGGGCCCCACCGTTCGCGGTGGGGCCCTTCGACGTTGCACGCCCCGGTTTCCGCCGTCCGGAGCGTGATCACCTCACGGATTCGACAGGTGCGCCGAGGAACGCGGCGAGCGCGGTGTCCGCCGCGGTGAGTGCCAGGGGGCCTGCGCTCAGGGAGTCGTGGACGAATGCCACCGAGGTGTCCTCGATACCGCAGAACTCGGATATTCCGCCCCGCAGCTGGCGGTCGATCAAGGTGTCCCAGCCGAGCTCGGCGAACTGCTCGCGCGGGTAACTGGACAGCCCGATCCAGAGCATCCGCTTGGCGCCCAGGCGGGGCCGGCTGCGGCCGTACGCGAAGCCGTAGTTCCAGACGCGGTCGATCCAGCCCTTGAGGATGGCCGGAAGCCCGAACCACCAGACCGGGAAGACCACGACGATGGCGTCGGCGGCGTCGATCCGGTCCATGTGGGCCCGGACCTCGGGCGAGTACTCCTTGTCACGGTCCGCCCAGTCCGGTTCGTCCTCGGGGCCGGTACGGGGATCGAAGCCCTCGGCGTACAGGTCGAGCAGGTCGACGGTGTACCCGTCGGCCGCCAGGCGTTCGCGGGCGCGGTGGGCGATCTGCGCGGTGAGGGAGTCGCCGCGCGGGTGGGCGAGGACCAGCAGGGCGTGCTGTGCCACGGCCGTCAGCCGTCCAGCCGGACGAGCATCTTGCCGGTGTTGGCGCCGCGCAGCACGCCGAGGAAGGCCGCGGGTGCCTGGTCGATGCCCTCGAGGACGGTCTCCTCGGTGCGCAGCGTGCCGTCGGCGAGCCAGCCCGCGGCGCGCCCGATCCACTCGGGGAACAGGTGGAAGTAGTTGTTGACGAGCATGCCCCGCAGGGTCAGCTCCTTGGCGACCGCCTGGAACAGGTTGTCGGGGCCGGGGGCGGGCGCGGTGGCGTTGTAGCCGCTGATCGCACCGACCAGCGCGATCCGGCCGCCGCCGCGCATCGCACCGATCGCCGCCCGCAGGTGGTCGCCGCCGACACTGTCGAGGTACACGTCGACGCCCTCCGGCGCGGCCTGGGCCAGTTGCTCGTCCAGCGAGCCCGCGCGGTAGTCGATGGCGGCGTCGTACCCGAAGTCCGTCACCAGCTTCTTCGCCTTCTCCGGGCCGCCGGCCGAGCCGATCACCCGGGACGCCCCGAGCTTGCGGGCCAGCTGACCCGCGACGCTGCCCACCGCGCCGGCGGCGGCGGAGACGAACACCACGTCGCCCTCGCGCACCGGGGCGCTCTCGGTCAGCGCCGCGTAGGCGCTCAGGCCGGTGGTGCCCAGCGCGCCCAGGTATGCCTGCGCCGGGGCGAGACCGGTGTCGACGACGGTCGCGGCGGCGGCGTCCAGCACGGCGTACTCGCGCCAGCCCAGGAAGTGGGAGACGGTCGCGCCGACCGGCACGGCGTCGGACCGCGAGGCGATCACCACGCCGACCGCGCCGCCCTCCAGCGCGGCGCCGAGCCGGAACGGCGGGATGTACGACGGCACGTCGTCCATCCGGCCGCGCATGTACGGGTCCACCGACATCCAGGTGTTGCGGACGACGATCTCGCCCTCGGCCGGCTCCGGCAGTTCGGTGCGGACCAGCTCGAAGGCGTCCGCGGTGGGCTCGCCGACCGGGCGTGCGGCGAGCCGGATCTCGGCGGAGACGATGGCGGTCGGGGCGGTCGGGTTCGTCATGGTGGGCTTCCTCTTCCGTTCGGTGGGGCCGTTCTCGTTCACGGGGACGACTCTGCCGAGGGCCGCGCACGATCGGCTGACGGTCCACGCACGGGCACGCACGAAGGCCGTCCACGGGCGGGGTTAACGTGACGTCATGCGTTTCGAAGTGCTGGGTCCGCTGCAGGTTCGAACCGACGAGGGGGCCCCGGTCACCGTCCGCGAGCCGAAGGTCCGCGCCCTGCTGGCCGATCTGCTGGCGCACCACGGGCAGCCGATGTCGGCGGATCGCCTGATCGACGACCTGTGGGGCGAGGCGGTCCCCGGAAACGCGGCCAACACGCTCCAGACCAAGGTCTCGCAGCTGCGCCGGACGCTGGAACTGGCCGAGCCCGGTGGCCGGGGGCTGATCGTCCGGCGGCCGGCCGGCTACCTGCTGCAGGTGTCCGATGACGCGGTGGACTCCGGCCGGTTCGCCGAACTGACGGCGCGGGCGCGCCGGGCCGAGAAGCCGCGCGACCGGGTACCGCTGCTGTCGGACGCCCTGGCGCTCTGGCGTGGGCCCGCCTTCGCCGAATTCCGCGACGTCGCCTTCGCCCAGGCTGTCGGCACCGGCCTGGACGAACAGCGGCTGACCGCGTTGGAGGAACTGGCCGGGATACGCCTGGAACTGGGCGAACACCACGCGGTCGCCGACGAGTTGGGTGATCTCGTACGGCAGCACCCGCTGCGCGACCGGCTGCGGGCCGTGCACATGCGGTCGCTCTACCGCTCCGGCCGGCAGGCCGAGGCACTGGACAGTTATCGCGAGTCGACGGAGCAGCTGGCCGAGGAACTGGGGCTCGACCCCGGCCCCGAGCTGGTCGCCCTTCACCGGGCGATCCTTCGGCAGGACCCGGCGCTGGCGCCCGCCCGGGCACCCTCGGCCCCGCCCCCGGCCCCCGCCACCGCTCCGTCCCGTACGAACCTCCCGGCCACGTTGACCGAGCTGGTCGGGCGCCACCGGGACGTCGCCCAGGTCCGCGCCCTCCTCGCATCGGGCCGGCTGGTCACCCTCACCGGACCGGGCGGTGTCGGCAAGACCCGGCTCGCCCTGGAGGCCGCCGCGCAGGCGGCCGATGCCTTCCCCGACGGGGTCCGGCTGGTCGAACTCGCTGCCGAGACCGGCGATATCACCGGCACCGGCGACGACACCGGCAAGGTCGCCTCGGCGGTGGCCACCGTGCTGGGCATCCGCGATCACGCCGCCGTCGGCCTGCCCGCCGGGCAGGCGGCGGACCGGCTCGCCCACGCGCTCGGCCCCCGACGCCTGCTGCTCGTCCTGGACAACTGCGAGCATCTGGTCCAGCCGGTCGCCGAACTGGCCGAGCGGCTGCTGCGCCACGCGCCGGGCCTGCGTGTCCTGGCCACCAGCCGGGAGCCACTGGCGATCTCCGGCGAGACACTGCACGCGGTCGAGCCGCTGCGGGAGTCCGACGCCGTGCGGCTCTTCGCCGCACGGGCGGCGGCGGCCTCCCCGGGATTCGCCCTCGGCCCTGCCAACGCCGGCGCCGTGGCCCTGGTCTGCGAACGCCTCGACGGGATCCCGCTGGCACTGGAGCTCGCCGCCGCCCGGGTACGGGCCCTGGGCGTCCACGAGCTCGCCGAGCGCCTGGGCGACCGCTTCCGCCTGCTGAACGCGGGCCGCCGGGACGCTCCCGCCCGGCAGCGGACCCTGCGCGCGGTGATCGACTGGAGCTGGGGGCTGCTGACCGGTCCCGAACGCGCCGTGCTGCGCAGGCTGGCCGTCTTCGCCGGCGGCTGCGCCCTGGCCGCCGCCGAGGAGGTCTGCGCCGGACCGGACGTGCCCGCCGACACCGTCCTCGACGTGGTCACCCGCCTGGTGGACCGCTCGCTGGTCACCGTGCTGGACGGCGAGGACGGACCCCGGTACCGGATGCTGGAGTCGGTGGCCGCCTACAGCCTCGACCGGCTCGACGAAGCAGGTGAGTCGCGGCCGACCCGCCGGCGCCACCGGGTCCACTACACCGAACTGGCCGAACGGGCGGAGCCGTGGCTGTACGGCCCCGACCAGCGCCGATGGCTGCGGCGGCTCGACAACGAGAGCGCGAACCTGCGCTGCGCACTCGCCGACGCCGCGGCGGGCGGCGACACGGCCGACGGCGTTGACCTGGCGGTGCGCCAGGTCAACGCGCTGGCCTGGTACTGGTTCCTGCGGGGCCGTCTCGACGAGGCCCGGCGCTCGTTCGACCTGGCGCTGGACTCCGACGGCCCCGCTTCCGACCGGGGCTCCGCCGCGGCCCGGAACAGCGCGCTGGCGAGGCAGGCCGCGTTCGCGCTGCTGTCCGGCGACGACACGCGAACGAACCGGCCGATCGACGGGGCGGACGCCAGGGCCCGGTGGTTCCTGGCCCTCGCCCGCTGCGGCTTCGGCGGCTCGCCCGAAAAGGACCGGACCGCCGACCTGCTGGCCGAGTTCCGCTCCCGCGGCGACCACTGGGGCATGGCCGCGGCGCAGAGCACCCTCGCCACCCAGGCCATGTACCTGGGCGACCTCACCGACCTCAGGCGGCACGCCGTCGACAGCGCGGCCCGCTTCGCCGAACTCGGCGACAGGTGGGGCCAGCTGCAGGCCGCCGAACAGCTGGGCGTGCTTGCCGAGATCGCCGGTGACTACGAGGAGGCCGCTCGGCTGCATCGCGACGGCGTGCGCATCGCGGAGGAACTCCAGCTCTGGACGGATGTCTCGTTCCGGCTGTCCAGGCTGGGCAGGATCGCGCTGCTCACCGGCGAATACGCGTCCGCCGCGGAGTTCCACGAGCGGGCCCGGCGGCTCGCCGCCGAGCAATCCCACAGGCCTGCCGAACAGTTCGCCGCGACCGGGCTCGCCCTCGGGGCCCGCAGGCAGGGCGACCTCGCCGCCGCCGAGGCGCGGCTGCGTCCCTGGCTGGAGTGGAACCGCAGACTGGGCGTGGATTCCGGAACGGCCCTGGTCCTCGCCGAGCTCGGCTTCGTCGCCGAGCAGCACGGCGATGCCCTCCAGGCCCAGACACTGCACCTGGAGGGTCTGGCCGCGGCACGCAGGACGGGCGATCCCCGGGCGGTCGCGCTCGCGCTCGAAGGGCTGGCCGGCGCGCAGGCGCTCGCGGGGCGGCCCGGCCACGCCGCCCGGCTGCTCGGCACGGCCGCCGCTGTCCGGGAGTCGGTCGGCGCACCGCTCCCCCGGGCCGAACGCGGCGACGTCGACCGCGTCACCGCCCGCGCGACCGCGGCCCTGGGCGAGGACGCCTTCGCCACCGCACTTCAGCAGGGCCGTGACCTGGAACCCGACGACCACCTACTGCACTTGCCCCCGCTTCCCGCGGGTGACCCGGGCACCGGAGCGGCACACTGACCTGATCGCCGACCTTGAATATCCGGGTTGCCGAAAAAGCCATGCCCGGGCAGAACGCGGCCATTCCGTGGTTGCGGTTCTGGTTGCATTCACCCCCGTACGGTGGCGTCCGAACCCGGCCGAGCAAGCCTTCGTGTTGCTCCGCCTCAGTATCGGACACGGGACACACCACGCTTGCAGGGTCAGCGGAGGGCAGCGGCGACGCTCCGCCATAGACGCTTGTCGGCGAGGGCCTTCATGTCGTGCCAGGCAGCTTCGGTGACCTCCTCGGTCTGGAGCTGGTGGACATCGGCGGTGGTGCGGAAAAGGAACCGGAAGTCGATGTGCTGATGGTCGAGTTCGCCCTTGGCGTCATTTGCCGGGATGGGGTGGACATCGATGTGGACGGGCCGGTCGGCCGTGGCCGTGACGGCGTCGGCGGGGATGCCGGTCTCTTCGGTGAGCTCGCGCAGGGCTGCATCGAAGAGGGTGCCGTCCTGCGGTTCGAGGTGGCCGCCGGGCAGGAGCCACTTGTCCAGCGCGAGGTGGTGGATGTGCAGGGCGCGTCCGTCTGGACGGACGAGGATGGCGCCGGCAGTCGCGTGACCGCGGAACTCCTTGCGGCTTGCCAGATCGGCCCCGTCGTCCAGGAGGCCGAGGACAGGGGTGAGAGCGGGCCCCTCCTCGGGGTGCTCGTCGAGGTAGCCGTGGATGGTGGTGCGGATGTGGTCTGCCGTGATGGCCAAGTCGATCACCTGTTGAAGTAGGAGAGCCAGGTCGCCGCGATCGCGGCTCGGTCGTCCGAGCTGACCTCGTGGAGGCCGGGGGCCAGGTCGGCGCGGGTGAGCATCCTGATCGCGGACAGGATCTCGGCCTGGACCAGGAAGATGAAGGGCCCGACGCTCGCGCCGTGCAGGAAGTTGACGGCGTTGCCGCCGTTGGCGAGGTAGAAGTAGTGGCCGGTGGTCTGGTAGCGGGTGACGTGCTCGCCGACCATCCTGCGGCTGTAGACGTCCGGCAACGCGTCCAGCTCCAGCTCGTCCTCCTTCGAGGTGACGGTGGCGACGTAGGCGCCGTTGCGCAGGTGGGGGAAGTCCTCGCCTTTGAGGGACCGGGCGCCGGTCGCGCAGAGCACCAGGCCGGCGGTGGCCAGGGTGGCTTCGAGGTCGCGGGCAACGGCGAAACCCTGGGAGAGGGCCTGGGTGCGGCGGACGGGGTCGATGTCGCTGACAGTGACCTGGACACCCTTGGCGTGCAGGAGCCGGGCAATGGAGGAGCCGAGTTCGCCAAAGCCGATGACCAAGGCCGGGCGACCGTGGAGGATGTCGCCTCGGTCGCGCATGACGGCCTCGGCGGAGAAAACGACGGACTGGCCGACGAGAAAGTCCTCGGGGTCCTTCAGCGGTGAGCGGGCGACCGAGACGACCGGGCAAGGCAGCTTGTCGAGTTCGGCGTAGCGGCGGTGGCCGTTCTCGGTGTCCTCGATGACGCCGAGGATCTGGCCGGTGAAGCGGCTGTGCAGCTCGGCCAGGGCGGGGGCGAAGTAGCCGCCGACGTCCAGCAGCACCACCGGCTCGCCGGCCGCCCGGGCCTCCAGGTAGTCCAGCGCCGTGTCGGGGTCGGTGAACAGCTCGCGGGAGAGCGCGTCGCAGGGGATGGTCTGTTCGACCTCACGCTGGGCGGCGGGGTGGATGGACTTCGGTTTGGGCAGCACGGCCCGCAGCCGGGTCATCGCGGCGACCGCGCGGACGAACCCGGGGCGCTCTGCGAGCAGGTGGGTGATCAGGAACGAGGCGGCCTGCTCGGTCGGGGCGAACTGAGTGGCGATCTTGGTGAAGTAGGCGTCCAGCCGGGCGCGTTCGAAGGGTTCCATAGCCGTTCCCTCTCGGTTGAGTGTGGGGGCGTGCGTGGGCGGCTGGTGGTTCAGGGGGTGCGGACGAGGCCGACGAGGAGCCGGTCGGCCGCGAGGGCGGCGTCGAGGTGAGTATCGAGGCGGTCAGCGGCAGCGGGTCCAGACCGAGGATGAGAACGGCCCGGCCCCGGCGGGTGACGAGGTCGGTCCAGCCGGGATGGGTCGGCAGCCGAAGGCCGTAACGGGAGCCGCTGAACTTCAGCAGCACCCGGCTGCCGATGACGCGCAGACAGCCGTCGATCTCGGCGAGAGCATCGCGGCCACTGACAAGGCGGCCGAGGCCGGCGGCGATGTGCCGCATGCGGGACTCGATCGCGGCCGACGTGTCGTGGCTGGTGCGTCCGGGCGGGTGGGCCAGCAGGATGTGCGCGACGCCCTGCCCGTCCGGGCCGTTGCCCGACCACGTCCAGGCGCTGAGCGAGAACAGCAGTCCCGGGCCGGGCCCGGTGGATGGCGCGGGTGTCAGGGGGCGGGTCAGCATGTCGTCTCCTGCGGGGCGGGCGCGATGCGGAACCGCGACCAGACGATCTTTCCGGAGGGCCGGCGGGGCTCGACGCCCCAGCCGGCCGAGAGGGCGGCGACCAGGTGCAGACCCCGGCCGGAGGTCATGGTGTGGGTGGGGCAGCGGAATTCGGGCCAGCGGGGCTGCTCATCGTGGACTTCCAGGTGGAGATAGCCGTCATCGGCGCTGAGCCGGACCAGAAAGCCGTTGCCCGTGCCGTGGACGACCGCGTTGGTCGCGAGCTCGGAGACACACAGCCGGACGTCGTCGGTGAGGGCATCCAGGCCCCAGGCCAGGAGCGACTTGTCGGAGAAGTCGCGGGCCAGACCGACGGAGGCGGGCGACGAGGCGAAGAACCTCTGGTCAGCCGCGGGCATGCCGTCGCTCATGACTCGGCCTCCAGTGCCGGTGCGGGTCCGTGCCCGCGCTGCCGGGCCGGGGAGCCGCCCGGTCCGGGGCCCCTGCGGCGGGCCGGGCCCGGGGTCTCCTTGCGGACCAGCAGCAGCCGGGCACCGGTCGCCGCGATGCGTTTGCCCCTCACCGCGGCTATGGCCCTGGGGCCCAGGTGAGACGCGGAAGGCAGCACGACTCCGTAAGTGCCGGGCACTTCCAGCGCGTCCATCAGCCCGGTGAACGCCGCCGAGTTGACCTCGGTGATGCGTTCGGTGAACAGTCCGGACAGCGACAGCTCGTGCCGGCGGCAGTACTCGGCCAGCGACTGCTCCAGGGCTTCCTGGCGGGCCGTGGAGACGTTGACCAGCCGCAGAAAGCCGTAGACGACCGGGCCGCTGACACGACGGTGCTCGGTAAGGGGTTCCATGAAGGGTGACCGTCCAAGAGATCAGGGAGACGAAACAGGAAGGCCGCCCCGGGCAATAAGGGGCTGTGACCTGCGTGTTGAAGCGTCCTCTCTGACGGGCGGCGGCGAAATGACGCGGTGTTGCACTTGCGTGGCACTTCCGTCCCCCCGCATGCGTGTGCCGTGCTTGCATGAGCTCTCGGAAGGGAGCGATGCGTGGCGACCGTGCACCACTGGACCGGCCTGGAAGCCAGGGCTCTGCGTCTCGCCCTGCGGATGAGCGTCCGCGCGTTCGCCCAGCACCTCGGCGTCGCGGTGAGGACCGTCTCCAAGTGGGAGAAGCACCTGGCCGCGACGGAGCCCCGTCCGGACACTCAGGCGATCTTGGATACCGCGCTCGCCCGCGCGGACTCGTCAGTTCATCTGCGGTTCGAGACCTTCCTCTCCGAGGCCGGCGGGCCGCCCGCGACCACCCACCGCGTCACCTCGGCAGGACCCAGAGCCTGGGAGTACGAATCGTGGACCGATGACCTGGACCGAGTCGTCGTCGCCTTGAGCCGCCAGAACTTCGCGTTCGCCGACAATCTGCTGGGCCGGTGGCTGACCCGCTTCCAGCCGCCGGAGCTGGACGACAAGGGCCTGTATCTCCTCGCCCGCTCGACCGCCCTCATGGGCGACCTCAAGCGCGACCAAGGGACGGTGGTCGGGCCTCTGTCGGCCCAGCATGCGTATGCCGGAGCCCGGTCGATCTTCAGCCAGCTCGACATTCCCCGCCGCGTCGCCCAGCTCGACCTCTCCCTGACCGTCGTCGCGGAAATGTCCGGCCGTCTGGAGACCGCCGCCCACCACTACGAACACCTGGCCGTCGACGACCGGCTCGCCCGCCGCGACCGCGCAAGAGCCCGCCTGTGGGTGGGAACCGCGCTGAGCAAGGAAGGCGAGCACGACTATGCGACCCGCGTCATGCTCGCCGCGACCCGCGACTTCGAAGAACTCGGCGAGCCGGACGACTGGTCCGTCGCCCACCAAAAACTCGCCCTCGCCCACCGGGGCGCCGGCCACCTGAGCAAAGCCCTGCACTTCATCGGCATCGCCCGCAGCACCGGAGTCACCGACTCACCGATGCAGCGCGTACGTCTGGACACCGCTCACGGACACATCCTGCTGTCCGACACCGCCACCCGGGATGATGGCCTGACGGCCCTCGATCAGGCTGCGAAGCTGGCCGCGCAATACGGCATGAGCCACCAGCTGAGCAGCATCGAGAGCATCCGGACCATGACCGCAGGGGCAGGCGGCCCCCGGCGGCGGTGACCAGGGAGAGACGAGTGACGGACAACCAGCGGGCCATCACCGACGACCAGCGCCGACGGGCGAAGCTGATCTGGGACTACCACCAGATGAGCCACGAGGTGCGGCCGTGCGACGCCGCGATCGGGCTGGGCAGCCACGACCTCGGCGTCCCGGCCTTCTGCGCCGAGCTGTACCGAGCCGGCCTGTTCCCCACCCTCGTCTTCTCCGGCGGCTCCAATCCCACCGCCCCCGAGCGCTTCCCGCGCGGCGAGGCGGTGCACTTCCGCGAGCACGCGCTCGCCCTCGGAGTGCCTACGGAAGCGGTACTGCTGGAGCCCAACGCCTCGAACACCGGGCAGAACATCACCCTCTCCCGCGACGTCCTGGCCGCTGCCGGGATCTCCGTGAAGACCGTGCTGCTCGTCTCCATGCCCTATATGGAGCGACGCGCCTTCGCCACCGCCCGCAAGGTCTGGCCCGAGGTCGAGGTGATCTGCACCTCGGCTCCACTGGAGTTCGACGACTACCTCAAGACGATCGGGGACGAACAGCTCGTCGTCCACCAGCTCGTCGGCGACCTGCAGCGGGTGATCGAGTACCCGAAGCTCGATTTCGCCATCGAGCAGGACGTCCCGGAGGACGTATATGCCGCCTACGAATCCCTCCTCGAAGACGGCTTCGACAGCCGTCTCCTCAAGGTCTGAACCGCCGCGGGGCGGGCTGTGTGCCATCCACCAGCCCAATCTCTTCCCCCGGCTGACCACGCTGGCGAAGCTGTTCGCGGCGGACTACTGGATCGTCCTGGACGACGTCCAGTTCACCCGCCGCGACTACCAGCACCGAACCCGCCTCGCAGCCCTGGAAGACCCGACGCGACGCCAATGGCTCACCGTCCCCACCCACCTGCCCCGGGGTCGGCAGACAAGAATCCGGGAAGCCGTGATGGCCGAGCCCGGACGGTCCCGCGAGCGGACCGCCCGGATGCTCCAGCAGCACTATGGGGCCAGCCCCCACTGGCCGAACTTCCAGCACGGCCTGTCGGCGGTGCTCGACCGGTTCGCGTCCACCGACCGGACGGCCCTGGTGGCCGAGGCATCCACCCGCCTCCTGCTGAACATGCTCGGCTGGCCCGGACAGATTCTCCGCAGCAGTGACTTGCCGGCCCGGTCAGGGCGGTCGCAGCGCCTCGCCGACCTCACCGTTGCTGTCGGGGCCAGTACGTATCTGTGCGGCACCGGGGGCATGAAGTACCTGGAGCAGAGCCCATTCCGCACCGCAGGGCTCAGTGTGCTGGCGTTCCAGGCCCCGGTCGACGACGTCTGGGCTTTCGGACACGAAGTGACTGCCTTGAAGCCACTCATGGGCAGCGGCGAGCAGACACTGGCGGAGGCCCTGCGCTCAGTCAGCCGTAAGCTGACACGTGGCACATCCTGTCCGGTGCGGGTCAGCGGCGGCGCAGTGCCTTGTCCGTGAGCGCGGGCGGGTCGTAGTGGGTGACGTCGTGGTTGAGGTCGGTGCCGGGTGGGACGATCTCGTCGATGCGGTCGAGGACGTCGCCGCTCAGCACCGTTCCCGCGGCGTCCAGCAGCGAGGTGAGCTGGTCGTGGGTGCGGGGGCCGATGATCACGGAGGTGATCGCGGGGTGCGAGAGGACGAAGCCGGTGGCGAGCGCGGGCAGCGTCAGCCCGGCGTCGGCTGCCACCTTCTTCAGCTCGGTGACCGCGGTGAGCTTGGCGGCGTTGCCGGGCAGGCCGGTGTCGAACAGCTGCGGCAGGAAGCTCGAGCGGGTGGCCTCGCCGGGGGCTGCGCCGTCGGGGCCGCCGTACTTGCCCGACAGCCAGCCGCCCGCGAGAGGGGGCGCCCATTCCGTACTTCTGCGCGGTGGGCAGCACGTCCCGCTCGATGGCGCGGGCCAGGATCGAGTACGGCGGCTGCTCGCTGCGGAAGCGGACGTGGCCGCGCTTCTCGGCGACCCACTGGGCCTCGACGATCTCCCCGGCGGGGAAGGTGGACGAGCCGATCGCCCGGACCTTGCCGGAGCGCACCAGGTCGGACAGCGCCGACAGGGTCTCGTCGATGTCGGTGTCCGGGTCGGGGCGGTGCACCTGGTAGAGGTCGATCCAGTCTGTCCCGAGACGGCGCAGGCTGTCCTCGACCGCGCGGACGATCCAACGGCGGGAGTTGCCGCGTTGGTTGGCGTCCGGGCCCATCTGGTGGTGGAATTTACTGGCGAGGACGACGTCGTCCCGGCGGCCCTTGAGGGCCTTACCGACGATCACCTCGGACTCGCCGTCGGAGTACATGTCGGCGGTGTCGACGGTGTTGATGCCCGCGTCGAGGGCGGTGTGCACGATGCGGACGGCCTCGTCGTGGTCCTTGGTGCCCCACGCGCCGAGCATCATCGCGCCGAGGGTGTACTCGCTGACGGATATGCCGGTGCCGCCGAGGATCCTGCGCTTCATGGCTGCTTCCCTGCCCTTTGTGTACCTGGTGTCGGGATCGACCCTGCCCGCCCGGCACCGCGCCGGCCAGACCCGGCGGATCCTGGTACCCGCAGGGCCTGGCCGGCCCGGGCATGCCGGAGAATGGCCCGATGCATGCCGAGCCGGAGATCAACGCGTTCCTGAAGGCCCGCCGGGCGGCCCTCGATCCGGCCGGGACCGGCCTGCCGCCCGGCGGGACGCGGCGCAGGGTGCGCGGGCTGCGCCGCGAGGAGGCCGCCCGGCTGGCGGGGATCAGCGTGGAGTACTACACGCGCATCGAGCAGGGCCGCGGCGGGAACGTCTCGCCGGAGGTTCTGGACTCCCTGGCCCGCGGGCTGCGGTTGACCGTGGCCGAGCACGGGTACCTGCGGAACGTGGCGCACCGGGCGGCGCACGGTGGGGCCGCCCGGCGGCCGGTCCCGGAAGTACCGCAGGTCGTGCGGCCCGGCCTGCGGGTCGTGCTCGACGCGATGGACGGCGTCGCGGCCCTGGTCTACGGCCGGGCCATGGACGTTCTGGCGTGGAACCGGCTGGGCGGGCAGCTGGGGGGCGACTTCGCGCGGCTGCCGCCGGAGGAGCGCAACATCGCCAGGCGGATGTTCCTCCACCCGGACGCGGAGGCCACGCACCCGGAGGCGGCGCAGATCCGCTGCGAGATCGTCGCCGTGCTGCGCGCCGAGGCCGGCCGCACCCCGGACGGCGAGCGGCTGTGCGAGGTGGTCGGCGAACTGCGGGAGCGCAGCCCGGAGTTCGCCCGGCTGTGGGAGTCGCAGGAGGTCGAGGAGAAGGCGTACGGCGTCAAGCGCGTCGAGCATCCGGAGCACGGGCTGCTGGAGCTGCACTTCCAGGCGATGCGGCTGCCGCCGCCGGACGAGGAGCTGACGCTGCTGCTGTACGCGGCCGAGCCGGACTCGCCGTCCCAGGCGGCACTGCTCGCGCTGTCGGGCGGGACCCGGCCCCTTGCGGACGCTGTTGGCTGACCCGGGGCCTCACGTGACGTCGGCCTTCAAGACCCAATTGTGGTCTTGAAGGGGGTCTCTCCAGCTGGCGCCGGATTGATCAAGGACAGGGCGCCAGTACCGGAAGCAGGGCCATCGGGGCGCAGGGGGACTTCTCCCGCCTCGAGCGGCCGGACCCAAGCCACAGCGAGCTTGCAGTTCTGGTTGCATTCACCCCCGTCCGGCACCGTTCAGAGTGCGCCGAGCCATCCACTCCACCGCAGGTCAGAACCCCCGCGACCGGCCCCGAACCGCCCGACGAACATTTGGGAAGCGTGCAGGGGGCAGCCCCCTCACGAGTTCGAATCTCGTATTCTCCGCACCCCCAGTTGGGCAGACGCAAGGCCCCGACCGTCACGGTCGGGGCCTTCGTCGTTGACCCGCCTCAGTTGGCCTTCAGCGGCTCCCAGAGCGCACTCTCCGGTGATTCTCGGCCAATGACTGAAAAGCGTCCATATGGCATGTCAGTTGCGAGGCCACGTATGATCTGCCTGCCAGAAAATATGGTGCACTGCAAGGGGGCGGCGAGGACTATGGGTGGCATGAAGCAGGCAAGCATGCACGTGTCGTCTTTGGTCTTGGACGAGACCAATCCTCGGCACGCAAAGCAGACAAGCAGTCTCGAAGAATCGATCGCCGCCCTCCTCGAAAAGGGCCCCGACAAGCTCCTCCGGCTCGCCCGAAACATCGTCCAGCACGGCCTTAATCCGACTGAGCTGATCGTCGTCATGACGAACGGATCTCAGAACGTGGTCCTCGAAGGCAATCGGAGAGTGGCCACTCTCAAGCTATTGAACAAGCCGAGCTTAGCACCCACCGAGCCGCTGCAGCGGAAGTTCGCAGCAATCGCCAACAGTGGCGTTGTCCCTCGGCGCGTGCAGTGTGTTGTCGCTGAAAATCGGGCGCAAGCAGCACATTGGATCCGGCTGAGGCACACTGGCGAGAACAGCGGGATCGGCGTCGTTAAGTGGAACTCGGCAGAAGTCAGCAGGTTCGGTGGCCGGTCAACTCCAACCGAGAAGGCCAGGATTCTCACGGAGGCCGTAAGCGACTTGTTCGCAGAGGATGCGGAACTCCTCAAAGACGTTGCCACCGTTCGGGAGGCACGCCTCACGAACCTCGGCAGGATGATCGGCGATCCGGAAGTTCGGAACCGGATGGGAATCTCCTTCGACGGGGATGTGGTGCTGACCAGTTACCCGAAGGGGAAATTGCGGCCGATCATTTCTCGCCTCTTTCAAGATCTGGCAGGCCCTGTCTCTGTCGATAAGATCAAAACGAAACGGCAAAGGAACAGCTATCTTCAGCAGGTCGAAGATGACTTGCCGAAGTTGGCGTACCGGCTCGATGAGCCGCAGAAGCTCGCTAACTCGACAGTCGGCCATGACGTCGGCGAGACAACCGAAACTTCCGGATCCTCTGATGCGCCCTCTAAGACGTCTAGACGGAAGCGCCCCGACTTTGAGAAGCGGTTGTTTCAAAGCGTCTCTTTACGGCACGTGAGCCTCCGCACCTCCGAAGTCCTCGAGGAAGCGAAGCGGATCAGCATTGATGAAATGCCTAACGTGGCCGCCATCATGGTGCGGATCGTCGTAGATATCGTGGTCACTGACGCGGCCGAACAACTCGGCTGGAAGCGGAATCAGGCGGACCTGAAAGGGCGGATCGGAGCCGCGCTGCATCAGATTGACCCGGCACAGGATGACTCGTCACTCAGTGACGCTTGGCGGTTCTCACAGAAAGATGAAGGCGCACTCGTGCTCAAGACCCTCCATTCCTTCGTGCACTCTTGGCAGAACAATCCGCTGACTTCTGAGGTTCGGAAACTGAGCGCGGCCTACGGCCCTCTTCTTTCCAAGGTCGATGAGCTCCTTGAAAAGAAGAAGCGATGAGGTATATCAGTCCTCTCCGCTACCCTGGCGGCAAGGCTCGATTGGCCCCCTACATCGCACATCTACTATCGCGACAACGCCCGCGCCCCCGTTCCTATGCTGAAGCATTCGCGGGGGGCGCGGGTGCGGCTTTGCGCCTACTCGTGGACGGCGAAGTTGACCACATCTATATCAATGACTTGGACTCTGGCGTTGCCGCCTTGTGGCGATGCATTTTCTTTGATTCCGAACAACTCGCTGAGGCGGTCAGGTCAGAGGAGGTGAGCCTCGACGCATGGCATCGATACTCCGAGATCTATAGGAACCCCACTGACAAGAGTGACCGAGAACTCGGATTTGCCACCTTCTTCCTCAATAGGTGTAACCGATCAGGCATTCTTCGAGCGCGCCCCATCGGCGGACTAGCACAGAATGGAAAATGGAAAATTGACGCCCGCTTCAACCGCGAGGCACTAGCGGAGCGAATCATTCATCTCGGAAAATTTCGCGATCAAGTCAGCATTTCCCAAATGGATGCCCGTTCCTTCATTCATCAACTCGAGCCCACATTCAACGATGTCCTTTTGTATGTTGACCCTCCCTATCTCGTTCAGGGAGACAGGCTCTACCTTGACTCTCTCACGCAGAATGATCACGCAGATCTGGCGAAGATTCTTCGCACTACATCACTGAGATGGTTGCTTACCTACGACGCCGACAAGCGCATTACCGAGGAGCTTTACAAAGGCTTTCGATGCGTCGAGTTCAACATCCTGCACACAGCCCAGATACAGCGCACAGGAGTCGAATACGCGATTTTCGGCAATCGTCTAATACTGCCGGAAGTGACAGGCATTATTGGCGAAGGGAACTTTCGATGGATGACTTCCAAGCGAAAGCGCGCGATCCCCTAAGGCCACAGACTTGATGAGCGTGGCCGATAAAAGCATTCCCTGCCACCCGTTGCTACAGGTCAGAGAGCCTGCGAGCCCGTACAGCACGATGATTCCCAAGCTCAGAGCGCGATCCCGCTGCTTCGCGGCCAACCCATCGCGCCTGGTTGCAGTTTTGGTTGCATTCAGCACAGTCTGAAGCCCCATACCCGACCGACTCTGCCGCAGGTCAGGACGGCTGCGACCCCCGCTATAATACCAAACGGACATTTGGAAAGCGTGTTGGGACAACCCCTCGAATCTCGTACCCTCCGCCAGCACCTCACCAGGCACGATGCCCAAGGGCCCCACCGTTCGCGGTGGGGCCCTTCATTGTCTTCTGCGCCACGTCCCTCAACGCCGACAGAACGCTGCGGAGCCCCGCACGCGCCACCGCCCCGGAGCCAGCCGGCCGGCCGCTCAAGGCAGCAACCGCTGCTCCTTAGCCACCGCCACCGCGCCCGCCCTCGTGTCCACGCCCAACTTGTCGTAGATCCGGCCGAGATGGGTCTTCACGGTGGCCTGGCTGATGAAGAGCGCGCGGGCGATGTCGCGGTTTCCGAGGCCTTGGGCGAGCTGGGCGAGGATGTCGAGTTCGCGGGCGGTCAGGGTGGGGGGCGCGGCGCCGCGCATCTGGTTCATGACGCGGCTGGCGACGGGCGGGGAGAGTGTGGTGCGGCCCTGGGCGGCGGCGCGGATCGCCGCGAAGAGTTCTTCGGGGCGCTCGGCCTTGAGGAGATAGCCGGTGGCGCCCGCGGCGATGGCGCGGGCGATGTCGGCGTCCGTGTCGTAGGTGGTGAGGACCAGCACATGGATGCCGGTGGCCGAGATGCTGCGGGTGGCCTGCACGCCGTCGATGCCGGGGCCGAGCTGGAGATCCATCAGCACCACGTCCGGCCGGAGCTTCGCGGCCATGGCCACCGCTTCCTCGCCGGTGCCCGCCTCCCCCACCACCTCGATGTCGGGTTCGCTGCCGAGCAGGGCGAGCAGCCCGGCGCGTACCACCGCGTGGTCGTCGCAGAGCAGGATGCGGACAGCGGCTTCGGTCATGACGAGAGGTCCAGGGGGATCGCGGCGGACAGGACCGTGCCCTCGCCCGGCACCGACTCGACGGTCAGGGTGCCGCCGAGCCGGAGGGCCCGGGCGCGCATCGCGGGCAGCCCGTGCCCCCGCGCGCCCGGCGCCGGCTCAGCCGCGGCCGACGCGTCGAAGCCCGTGCCGTCGTCGGCGACGTCCAGGACCACCTGGTCGTCCAGGTGGGTGAGGGTGAGGGTGGCCGTCGTGGCGCCCGCGTGCTCGCGTACGTTCGCCAGCGCGCCCTGTGCGATGCGCAGCAGCGCGGAGGCGACGCGTTCGGGCAGCGGGACGGCCGGCGTGCCCTCGACGTGGCAGCGCACCGCGAGACCGCCGGACTCCTTCGCCTCGCGCGCGGCCAGGGCGCGCAGCGCCTGTTCCAGGGTGCCGCCGTCGGCGAGATCGGCGGGGGCGAGGTCGTGGACGAAGCGTCGCGCCTCGGCCAGGTTCCGCTCGGCGATCGAGGCCGCCGTACGGACGTGCCGGTGAGCGGTTCCGGGGTCGGCCGCCCACACCCGGTCGGCCGCCTGGAGCAGCATCTGCTGGCTGGACAGGCCCTGCGCGAGGGTGTCGTGGATCTCCATCGACAGGCGCTGCCGTTCGGCGAGGGTGCCTTCGCGGCGCTCGGTGGCGGCGAGCTCGCGCCGGGTGCGGATCAGGTCGTCGATCAGTTCCCGCTGCCGGTCGGCCTGGCGTTGCATATGGACGAAGACGGCGGCCGCGATCGCCGCGACGGCGGGCGGGGCGAGAATCAGGTTCGGGTCGAAGCGGCCCGTGGACAGCTTCAGTTGAGCGGCGACCACGAAGGCCGTGAGCACCGCGACGAGGGCGAGTGCCGCGCGCGGGGGCAGGGTGCGCAGCCCCGTGAAGAACAGCGGCACCGCGCACCAGGCGAAGCTCGGCGCGAGGACCACCAGCACCATCCAGACGACGACCACCGCGACCGGCCAGGCGAGCCGGAGCGGCGCGGGGGACGCGGGCGGTACGGGGCCGAGCACGTACAGCAGCGCGAGCCCGGCGGACAGCACGATGATCCACGGGGTGTGCGGGTCACCGGGGTGACGCGTGAGGAACCGGGCCAGCGACGCGCCGAGCAGCAGGAAGAACGACGCGCGCATGACGACCGCGAGCCACCGCTCTCCGGGGGCGGCTGCCTCCGCCGTCGGCCCTTCGCGTCGCATCCGGCCCTCCTCGCCCCCTCCTCGACCTGCGTATACCCGCTCATCCTGACCCGGCGGAACCACCCTCGCATCAGCCGATCGGCTGACGGGAGGGTCGGCCGTCCCGCCCGGAACGAGCAGCCGCCGGGCCGAGGCGGCGGGCCTGTTCCCGGCCGGAGGATCGAGCCATGACCAACGCCAAGAAGCTCCTCGCCGCCTCCGCCGCCGTACTCGCCGCCGGAACGGTCGGCGCCGTCGCCGCCAACGCCGCGTCCCCCGCGGCCGGGACCAGGACCACGGTCAAGGCCGACGCCGACGACCGCAACCTCGCGCAGTCGACGCACCTGACGATCGCCGCCGCCACCAAGGCGGCCCAGGCGAGCCTCGACGCCGCCGCCAAGGAGGGCCAGAAGGTCTCCGTCGCCGTCGTCGACCGCGACGGCAACACCGTCGTCACGCTCCGCGGCGACGGCGCGGGCCCGCAGTCCTACACCTCCGCGGAGAAGAAGGCCTTCACGGCGGTCTCCTGGAACGCGCCCACCTCCGCCCTGGTGAGCCGCCTCGCCCAGACCCCGAACCTCAAGGACATCCCCGGCACCCTGTTCCTGCCCGGCGGCGCCCCGGTCCAGGCGAAGGGCGCCCCCGTCGCGGCCATCGGCGTGGCCGGCGCCCCCAGCGGCGACCTCGACGAGAAGTTCGCCCAGGCGGGCGTGGCGGCGCTGAACCAGTAGCCGGACGACCGGAGGTGCTCCGGTCTCAGCCCGCCAGCCCCGCGACGACTTCGGCGTTCGGCAGCCGGGACAGGAGGCCGCCGGGGAGGATCAGTTTGCCCCGGCGCCTGCCGCTGCCGACGAGGACGTGCGGCGCGGCGGCGACGGCCTCGTCGATCAGGAGGGGCCAGCCCTGCGGGAGTCCGACGGGGGAGATGCCGCCGTACTCCATGCCGGTCTCCGTCACGGCGACGTCCATCGGGGCGAACGACGCCTTGCGGGCGCCGAGGTGCTTGCGCACCGCCTTGTTGACGTCGACCCGGGTGGTGGCCAGAGCGACGCATGCCGCGTACGTGACGTCCTGCCCGCGCTTGGCGGCGATGACCACGCAGTTCGCGGAGGCGTCCAGGGGGACGTCGTAGGCCGCGCAGAAGGCGGCGGTGTCGGCCACCTCGGGGTCGGTGTCGACGACCAGCACGGAGTCGAGGGACGCGGAGCCCCGCCACTGCTCCAGGGCGGCGGCCACGGGCTCCGGGAGGAGTCCGGGCCGGGTGGCGGCCGGCCAGGCCTCCTCGAAGCGGCCGAAGGGCGGTGCGGTCGACGAGGGCTGGATCATGAATGCATCGTAATCGGGCACCGGTCCGGACCCACCGGATTCCCTGTCGAGTGCGTACGCCGGATCCCGGCGCAGCAGGACAAGGTCGCGGCCGGGGCGCGCCGGGAGAGCCCACGGCCCTGAGCCTCAGGCCGCCTGCGACGGGCGGCCGGGCGGCCCGATGACCGCACCGAGGACGGCGTTGTTGGGGATGAGCGTCCTGCCGTCCTCGGTGTGCAGCTCGACGAACAGCAGCGTCATGTCGGTCACTTCGCCCTCGATCCGGCCGCCGAGCGGGCCCGACTGCACGCTGATCTTCGCGCCGATCGTGAACGGGTGCGCGACCATCAGCACCAGGCCCGCGAAGATGTTGCCCAGCACCGGCTGGGCGGCGATGCCCAGGAGCACACCGGTCAGCGCGCCGCCCAGCAGCAGCTTCCCCCAGGGCACCCGGAGCAGGCTCAGCGCGCCCAGGATCACCAGCGCGTAGCCGGACAGCAGGCATATCACCCGCAGCGCGGCGGACCGGTTGTCGCTGATCCGGCCGGTCAGCAGCTTCACCAGGTCGTCCGTGGCCCCGCGCACCGCGATCAGGGCGCCCACCAGGAAGACCCCCGCGCTGACGCCGGCGATCACCCGGGAGGTGAGCGACTGGTGGCTGTCCGGGCTGCCCAGCAGTCCGCCGAAGTTGAGGGAGACGACGAGCCCGCCGACGGCGAGCGAGGTGATGACCACGGCGCGCCGGGTCCGGATCACCCCGCGCCAGTGCAGCCGGTGGTGGCCGTCGGCGGTGCCTGCGGCAATGCGGTCGTGGTCCACCGATGAGCCCCCTGTGGTGCGGATGTCGCGCAGCAGACTACCCAGGGCCCGGGGGCGGTGAATGCCACGCTCCGGTCGGCAGCACGCGTGGCGGCGAGGGTCAAGCCTTGACCAAGTAGTTGCGTAATTATGCAAGTAAGGGTCTATGCTTCTGGAGGTTCGAAAAGCAGGAGGCACCTCGTTCGGTGAGGCGTCTGCACGGACACAGGCCACTGACCCCACGACGTCGAGAGACGCCCAGGGTCAGGACAGGTCTCCCCGACTTAAGGGGTGACCCCAAGTGGCTTCCCCGGTCGGGGGATTACGCCGTGCAGTGCCAAAGCTCTGACGAGTTGGGGTGAACCGGCCCGGAGGCCGGTCCGCTCCTTGCCGAGTCGTCGACGCGATGCGCGTCCCGGCCGGAAGGAGGCGAGAGACATGGACAGCAGTTGCAGTAGTCAGGGCCACAGCAGCCCCTCGTTCCGCATGCCCTCGCCCTTCTCCGGCACACGGTAACCACCTTCCCCGCGGGCTCGACCGCGCCTCCGCCCCCACCCGTTCGGCACCCGGCCGACCCGGGTCGCCGGGCTGCGCTCCCGCGGATGAACGGCCGTCGCGCGCCGCCGACTCCTCGCCCTGCCCAGGCGTCCGGGAGGCTCCCATGACCGATCTGATCACCGACCCCACGATTCCGGCGCAGCGCAGCGCGGTGCTGGACGACGCCCACATAGGCGACATCCGCGGTGCCCTCGGCACCATCAAGCAGGACGACCACGGCGAACGCCGCGGCCTGTCCGCCAAGCTCAAGACGCTGCTCGCCATCGTCGGCCCCGGGCTGATCGTGATGGTCGGCGACAACGACGCCGGTGCCTTCGCCACGTACGGCCAGGCGGGCCAGAACTACGGCACCAGCCTGCTGTGGACCCTGCTCCTGCTCGTCCCCGTGCTGTACGTCAACCAGGAGATGGTCCTGCGGCTGGGCGCCGTGACCGGGGTCGGCCACGCCCGCCTCATCCTGGAGCGGTTCGGGAAGTTCTGGGGCGCCTTCTCCGTCATCGACCTGTTCCTGCTCAACGCGCTGACCCTGGTGACCGAGTTCATCGGGATCACCCTGGCGACCGGCTATCTGGGGCTGCCCAAGGTGGCGTCGGTGATCCTGGCCGCCGCGATCATCATCGCCTCGGCGTTCACCGGGTCGTTCCGCCGCTTCGAGCGGGTCGCCATCGCGCTGTGCGCGGGCAGCCTGCTGCTCGTCCCCGTCTACTTCATGGTCCACCCGAAGTCCTCGCAGATGGCCCACGACTTCGTCGTGCCCGCCATCCCCGGCGGTTCCGGGGAGCTGGCCACCGTCATGCTGCTGATCATCGGCATCGTCGGCACCACCGTGGCGCCCTGGCAGCTGTTCTTCCAGCAGTCGTACGTCATCGACAAGCGCATCACCCCGCGCTTCATGAAGTACGAGAAGGCCGACCTGTGGCTCGGCATCGGTGTCGTGGTGATCGGCGCCGCGGCCATGATGGGCATCGCGGCCGCGACCTTCGCCGGCACCGGGCGCTTCGGCGACTTCACCGACGCCGGGGGCCTGGCCACCGGCATCGAGGCGCACGCCGGGAAGCTCGCCGGGGTGCTCTTCGCGATCGCCCTGCTGGACGCCTCCATCATCGGCGCGTTCGCCGTGTCGCTGTCCACCGCGTACGCCATCGGCGACGTCCTCGGCATGAAGCACTCGCTGCACCGCGGCATCAAGGGCGCCAAGGGCTTCTACGCGGTCTACGCGGGGCTGGTCGCCGCGGCCGCCGCCATCGTGCTGATCCCCGGCTCCCCGCTGGGCCTGCTCACCGAGGGCGTCCAGACCCTCGCCGGGGTCCTGCTCCCGTCCGCCTCGGTCTTCCTCCTGCTGCTCTGCAACGACAAGCAGGTCCTGGGCCCCTGGGTCAACGGGCCCAAGACCAACGCCTTCACGGCGGCGGTCGTCGGCGTCCTGGTCACCCTCTCGGTCATCCTGACCGCCTCGGTCCTCTTCCCCGACATCACCGCGGGCGCGATCCTCGACATCATGGCCGCCTGCGGCGTCGCCGGGGTCCTCGCGGCGGGCTACGCCTTCACCCGGCTGCGCACCGGGACGAAGGAGGACCCGATCGACCGCACCGGCCGCGACAGCTGGCGGATGCCCCCGCTGGAGACCCTGGCCCGCCCCGTCATGGCCACCGGCCGCAAGATCGGCATGGGGGCGCTGCGCACCTACCTCCTGGTCGCGATGGTCCTGGTCGTCATCAAGCTCGTCCGGGTGGCCCTCGGCCAGTGACCGGACGCCGTCCGGCCAGGCCCTGCCCAGGAGCGCCTCCCGGGCAGGGCCTTCGGTCTATTTCTTGAGCAAGCAGGTGGCCTCGGCCGTCCTGCGCGGGTCGCTCTCCGAGCGGGCGGTGAGGGTGATCGTGCCCTTGCGGTCGGCGCCCGCCTTCGCCGTCACCGCCACGTCCACGGGGACCGAGGTGCCCGACGCGGTGGTCGCGAGGCGGTTGGGGAGCCACGCGCCCCAGCCGCGGCCGGAGGCGGTGGCCGACAGGCGGTAGATGTCGGACGACTGCGGCGAACCGGTGTTCGCGAGGGCGAAGGTGCACAGGGCCCGCCCCTCCGCCGCCTTCCCCCGCGCCGTGCCCTTGCCGAGGGCCAGGCCGCGGGCCTGCGGCCCGGCGCCGTCGAGGGACTTCACGCCGACGCTGTAGGAGAGCACGCCGGAGGCGTCGCGCCGCACGTCGAGGATGTAGAAGTGCAGCCGGTTGGCCTCGTCCACGTACTCGTACGAGCTGCCGGAGTCGGCGCCCGCGTGGAAGAGCGCGTCGCTGAGCTGGCGGTAGTCGCCCATGGTGATCTTCTGCGGGGTGCCGTCGGGGCGTTGGAAGTCCACCATGTCGATGTCCTCGGGGTGCGCGTCGATCACCCACGCGAAGGGCGCCCGGTCGGCGTTCTTGGTCTTGGTGAGCAGGACGCCGCTGTCCGGTGTGAAGGAATCCATGCCCATGCGGTCGACGACCTCGACGGTGTAATTGTCGTAACCGCCGCCGTCGCACAGGGGATCGGTGTTCCGGTCGCAGGAGGGGGAAAGGTCGCGCCCCATGGTGACGTTGACCCCTACCAGCCCCTTCTCGCCGGGCGGCGCGGACCGCGCGGTGACACGGGCCACGACCGGGCCGGAGTCCTTGAGGGCGTCGCGGTCGAGCCGCAGCACGTTCTTCTCGTCGACGATGCCGAGCTTGAGCTTGTCCCGCAGGACGTGCTGGGCGCCCATGGAGCCCCCGGCCGTGGCGGGTATCCGCCACCGCGTGTGCGGCCCTCCCGGACCATTGAAGGAGCCGCGCGAGAGCATGCCCCATATCCCCGTGTAGGAGCGGCTCAAGGGAGTGCCGTAGGGGTTGTTGTAGTTGTCCCCGATCCCCAGGATGTGGCTGAGCTCATGGGCGTACGTGGCCATGCCGGAGCTCTCCGCCTGGGTGGACGAGCCGTTCTCCGCGTTGGGCCAGATCCGGGCGGCCGCCTGCCATGAAGTCCACGGCACATAACGGGTCTTCGCGGAATTCCCGCCGGACGCCGTCGGGGAAGGCGGGCCCCAGGCCGCGGGTACGTCCTCGGGGCCCCGGAATTTCATCTGCCCGAACTCCTGCCAGACCGAGGACTCGTCCACTCCGGCCGTGAGGTAGAAGACGAAGTCGAATTCCGCCGTCCGGCCGGCGCCCACGTCGGCGACCCACGCGCGCTTTCCGTCGGCCCGGATGTCCTGGTCACAGGTGTCCCGCAGGGGGCAGGCGCCGGGGTTCATCCCGGTGTCTATGCCGTACTGGTACGACTTCCCCGGCATGCGGTACGCGCCGAAGGCGGTCAGGTCCACCCCGAAGCGGCCGCCGGAGTCCTCCATCCAGTATTCGTTGATGGTGTGACCGTGGTTGAGCGGTCCGGGCTTGTTCAGGAAGTCCTGGTAGAACGCCGGGACCCGGTCACGGGGAATGCCGGCCGCGCCGCTCTGCGGATTGCCGAACGGCGTGGAGCCCGCCGGCCTGGTGACCGAGAACTCCTCATCGGGGTAGTCCAGCAGCACCAGGGCGCCCTTGAAGGTGCGCTGGGTCGGCCTGACCGCCGGATTCGCCCAGTCCGTGCCGGGCACCGCGCGGTATTCGGCCCACGTCATGTCATCGGGGTTGCGCCACCGCTGCGGATCGATCGGCTGCACGAGCGGCTGCCGGGGCCGGGCCACGGCGTCGGGCACCGCCCGCGCGGGCCCGGCGGCCACCGCGGCCACGACGCCGAGCAGCAGGGCGACCAGACCCAGCCGGTGTATTCGCCGGGGGCGCGTGCGACGGAAATACATGACTCACCTCGTGTCTGGAGTCATCGGACGAGGACATGGCAAGTCGTGCGATGGATGTGCCCATCGGGGCCAAGGTAGGGCGAGGGGTCCGAAGAAGCCAGAGTGCGCGCGTGAGCCTCAACGCGGCTCACGGCGAAGGAAGTTGCGGCATCGACCCGAGACACGTTCGGGTGACTCACCGCATGCCCGCTCGCGGCCCTGGGAAGCCTTGCTGCGAATCGGCCCAGCCGCCCGATTCACGCCAAGTACCGCACACGCGACGGCAGTTGCCGCACAAGGCACGGCCGTCAACAGATGATCCCTCATATGAAGTAACCCTGTCCGTTCTCCTCTTCCCGGGCCCCGCGGCGCCAAGAATGCTCCCGCACGAAGAGCACGGCTCCCGTGGTCGGGGAACCCCCACGGGGCCCATAGCAAGGAGAACGCATGTCCAGCGCATCGATGCGCCGTATCGCCGCGGTCACCGCCTCGGCGGCCCTGCTGTCCGGCATCGCCGCCGCGACCGGAAGCGCGGCCTTCGCCGCCCCGGCCCCGCACCCCGCCCCGGCCGCCCACACCCAGATGCTCCACGGCGAGCACGGTGAGCACGGCGAGCACGCCAAGGGCGACCGCGACAAGGACGACCACGGCCGTCACCTCGGCTGGGAGAAGGGCGTCGACAAGAAGAAGGACCACTGGGACGGCAAGGGCCACTGCTGGCAGCGCTTCGACGCCGACTCCCGCACCTACGCCCAGTGGGACGAGCGCTCCCACTGCTGGAAGCGCAAGGTGAACGGCCACTGGCAGAAGTGGGACACCGCCCACAAGGCGTGGAAGTAGTCACCACCCGGCCGTACGGGAGGGCGTCACGCCACCCCGTACGGCCGTCCGCACCGGCCCGCTTGTCGGCGCCGTCTCACTTGTCGGTGCCGAAGAACCGGTCCCCGAAGTCCCCGATGCCCGGCATCATGTACGCGTTCTCGTTCAGCCGCTCCTCGATCGCGGACGTCACGATCTTCACCTTCGGATAGCGCTCACAGACGGTGGCGATGCCTTCCGGCACGGTGATGAAGTTGATGAAGACGATGTTCTCCTCCGCCACCCCGTGGTCGAGCAGGAGCTGGATCGCGGCGAGCGCCGTGCCCCCGGTCGCCAGCATCGGCTCCAGCATCAGGACGTGCCGCTCGGCGATGTCGTCCGGCAGGTTGGAGTAGTAGAGCTTCGGGAGCTTGGTGACCTTGTCCCGCTGCATCAGGATCTTGCCGATGCGTATCCCCCGGCAAACAGCCCGGAGTTGGCCTTCCATGCTTTCGCCGGCGCGGATGATCGGGACGCCGCAGAGCTTTCCGGCGAATCGCAGGCCCTGGTATTCGCGGCCCACGGGCGTCTCGACGATCCGCTCCTCGAAGGGCAGCAGATCGAGGCCCGCCTCGACCAGCATGCGGATGATCCGCTCCGAATAGAAGACGAAGTCCTCCCGGCGCGCGTCGCGGTCCCGGATGACGGTGTGCAGGGCCCGCAGCTGATTCGTCTGCGGCAGCAGGTGCACATTCCTGCCGAGGTACTTCTCGATCGACACGGTCGGCTCCGTCGCTGCGGTCGTGCTGGACATGATGGCTGTTCTCCCGCTGTTGTGTCTCTTCCGGCTGTTCGGCGATTCGGCTATTCCGTCGGCGGCTGCTCGAAGGACGGGGGCAGGCCCGGCGTCACGGTGAACTGGCCCGCGGTGACGCGGTATACCGACCGGGAGCCGGTGCGCTCCCACACTCGCCGCATCACGTAGACCAGCTTCGGGTTGTGCTCCTCGTCCTCCTCGAAGGCCCGCAGGACCGTCTGCCGCCAGTCCTGGTCCCACACCTCGGGGACGTCCGCGTCGACCGCGTCCCGGAACGCCGCGTGCAGGCCCGCGAGCTTCGCGCGCGCCGGGAAGTCGGCGCCGGAGAAGATCACGCACAGCATGCCGATCCAGAAGCACTTGACGACGTGCTTGCGCTGCTCGGCGGGCAGCCGGCTCGCGATCTGCTCCATCGCATGCAGGGAGGTGATCAGGTGCAGCAGGACGAAGTCGCCGGGGACGGCCAGATACAGCAGGGACACCACGTAGTAGAGCTGCTCCCAGCTCGCCTCGGCGTCCTGCTCGTCGATCCAGGCGGGGGTGCGGTAGATGAGCGGGTGGCCGGCGCCGAGGAGGCGGGCGATCCGGTACTGCAGGCCGGACCGGGCGAGCTCGGGGTGGATGCCCTCGGCGATGCCGACCGCGGTGTCGCCGACCAGGCCCCGGACCCAGTTCTGGAGGGCCTCCCGGTCGTCCTCCCACGCACCGGCGATCCGGAGCAGGGAGTCCACCGCCTGCTCGCCCCCGGCGCCGCCGTCCCGCGCCCGCTCCGGGTGGCACGAGACGTACGAGAAGGCCATGTACGCGAGGCCCTCGATGGTCATCCACCGGTTCTTCGCGTCGAGCGCCCAGCCCAGGTGGATGGTGGCGTGCGTGAAGGCGCCCACCCAGCCGGGCAGCAGCGCCGGTACGTACCGCCGCAGGAGTTCGTCGGTGCCCAGTTCCTTTTCCTGCTGCTCGAAGAAATCGCAGTAGGCGGAGAAGCTGGTGCGCCGGCCCAGATAGGTCTTCCAATTGGCCTCCGTGATCTCGTACTTCGAGACCTTCGGCGGCTCCAGGCCATAGCCGTAGGTGGTCATGCGCGCGTAGTTCTCGTAGTACGCCCTGATCTGCTCGGGGGAGGCGCCGAGTCCGTCGAGGGCGACGACCGCGTGCTTGACGTGGTTGCTGAGGTGACCGTTGAACTCGATGTGGTACGTCCGGTCGTTCAGCAGCTGTTCGACCACGGTGGCGTCAGTCATTGGCCTTGCCTTTCTCGCGGGCGGCGCTCGTCACTCTGGACAAGTAGATCCCCGCGATGACGATGACGACGCCCAGGATGCGCAGGGCGCCGGGCGTCTCGTGCTGATTGTGGAAGTCGATGAGCACCGCGGTGACCATCTGGCCGCTGATCACCAGCAGGGCGGCGTTCATCGCGCCGAGCCTCGGGAACACATAGCTGTTCACTGCCACGAACAGCGCTCCGAAGAAGCCGCCGAGATAGGCGGAGAGCGGCGCGGAGCCGGCGTCGTCGAATTTCCAGTCGCCCATGACGAGGAGGACGAGCGTGAGGAAGAGGAAGCCGACGACGTGGTTCCACAGGGAGGCCTTGAAGGGCCCGATCCCGGTGCTCAGGCGGCCGTTGACCGCCCGGCTGGTGCCGATGATCATGCCGTTCAGGAAGGCCAGCAGGATATAGGGAAGCATCTCTCACGCCCCGCCGAAGATGATGAGCGCGCTGCCGGTGAGGACGGAGAGCACCACGAAGAAGTCGGCGAGCACCAGCCGGCGTCTGGGGGTGCCGAACAGCCCGAAGTAGTCCGACACGATGCCGAAAAGCACCTGGCCCACCAGCATGAGCGCGATGGTGCCGGAGAGCTCCAGGCTGCTGTTCACCGCGATGGCGGCCAGCATCACGGTGAACGCGCCGGGAATGCCGCCCAGGTAGACCCAGAACGGCGCCTTCGCCCGCTTCTCCTTCCGCTCCCCGCCACCGGCCCCGAATGCCCTGGCGGTCACCAGGACGAGGAGGAGAGCGGCCACCGCACCGATGCCGTGGGCCACCCACGAGCCGAACACCGACGAAGTGTGCTTCGCCAGCAGGCTGTTGTAATTGGTCATCAGCGCGAGGAGGACGCCTCCCGCGATGCCCAGGAGCCAGTGCTTGGACCTTCCGAGCACGGTTACCGGCCCTCGCCCGTTCCGGGGTGGGCCGCGCCTATGCACGTGAGGACGTCGTCGAAGCTGTCCGCGATCCATGTCGGGTCGGCCGACTTCAGCTCTTCGAGGCTGTGGATCCCGTAGGTGACCGCGATCGAGCGCATTCCGGCGGCCTTGGCCATCAGCAGGTCGTGGGTGGTGTCGCCCACCATCACCGTCCGCTCGGCCGTGACGCCGAGCTTCTCCATCACCGCGTGACCGGACTCGGGGTCCGGCTTCGGCCTGGTCACCTGGTCGGCGCCGATCACGACGTCGAAGAGGTCGCGCAGGCCCGCCGCGGTGAGCAGCGCGTCGGCGCTCGCGTAGAACTTGCTCGTCGCCACGGCGAGCGTGAGCCCCTGCGCGTGCAGCGCCGCCAGGCCCGCGGAGACGCCGGGGAAGAGGAGCTCCCCGGCCCTCGGCAGGATGATCTCGCGGAACAGCCGCTGGTACTGCCGGACGCCCTCGGCGACCCGGTCGTCATCCACGGCGATGCCCATCAGCTTGCCGAACGCCGTCTCCAGCGGCAGGCCGATGGTGGCCCGTACGGCCGCGGGGTCCGGCGTCTGAAGGCCCATGGCCGCGAACGCCGCCGTGAACGTCTCCACGATCGCGCGGGGTGTGTCGACGAGCGTGCCGTCCAGGTCGAAGACTACGACGTCTGTCATGTCGGTCCTTTCCGATCGGTGGATCGGGGTCAGGGGAGGAAAGTCCGTCAAGGAGAAGGGGAGTTCAGTTCTTCTCGCGCAGGAGCTCGGCGTGGGCGGCCGCGATCCGGCCGGCGGCCTCCGCCGTGCTGATGAGCACCGCCATGTTGGCCTTGGCGGACCGTCCTTCGGTGACCTTGTCGACCGCACGCATCAGGTATTTGGTGAGGGCGTTGCCGCGCACGCCCTCCCGCTCCGCGGCGAGCACGGCGTCCTCGATGGCCTGCTCCACCTCCCGGCTGTCGATGGCGTCCTTCTCGTCGACGGGGCTGGTGATCAGGAACCCGCTGTCGTTGCCGAGGGCCCAGTGCGCCTCGACGGCACGGGCGATGACGCTCTCGTCATCGAGCCGGTGCGGGCTGCGGAAGCCGCTGGAGAGGCAGTAGAAGGCGGGGAAGTCGTCGGACTTGTAGGAGACCAGCGGGACGCAGTGCGTCTCCAGGAACTCCATGGTGAGCCCGAGGTCGAGGATGTTCTTCGCGCCGGCGCAGACGACCGCGACCTTGGAGCGGGTGAACTGGATCAGGTCGGAGGAGATGTCCATGGACCGCTCGGCGCCCCGGTGCACACCGCCGATGCCCGCGGAGGCGAAGAAGGGGATGCCCGCGAGCTCGGCCGCCACCAGCGAGGAGGCGACCGTGGTGGCGCCCATGCCGCCCCGGGCGAGCACGACCGGCATGTCCCTGCTGCTGACCTTGGGAATGCCGGGGGTCGACGCGAAGCGCTCGATGTCCTCGTCGGTCATGCCGACCAGGATGCGGCCGTCCTCGATGCCGATCGTCGCGGGGACCGAACCGCCGGCCCGCACCGCGGCCTCCACCTTGCGGGCGGTCTCCGCGTTGTCCGGATACGGCAGCCCGTGGGTGATGACATTCGACTCCAGCGCCACGACGGGACGGCCGGAGGCGATCGCGTCGGACACCTCCTCGCTGAAGACCAGCGGGACGTTCACATGGTTGTTGCGCACTGTCACTTCTCGTTTCGCGTCAATGATCGGCGGTTCCGGGGGGACGGCCGGGCGGCCCCCCGGGGTGTTCGTCAGTAGTTCGGCGTCTTGCGCAGCAGGTCCTTGCGGCCCTCGATCTCGGGGGCGTAGACGCGCTCGTTCCAGTCGGCTTCCGCGACCGGTTCCAGGGCGATGGAGACGACCCCCTCGTCGCACCCGAAGGCCTTTTGCACCGCGGCTGTCAATTCCTCGACCAACACCGTCTCCTGATCGATCGTCAGGGGTGTCGGAAAATGCTTGATGCTAACGTGCGGCATAGTTCTCCTGCTCCCTCCCGGCCCGCAGCCGGTGGCCGATCCCGTCGAGGAGCTCGGCGATGTCGGGGTCCTTGAGCATGCTGTAGTGATCGGCTTCGAGGTCGATCACGGTCGGTTCCGTCGCCGAATATCCGCTGCTGTTCTCGATGAACGAATAGTCGTCGCCACGCGCCTTGAAAAGGGTGATCGGGGCGTCGAGGCGGCGCTCGGCCAGCTCGTGGAAGGCGTATTCGAACGAGTACGTCTGATGGACGATCCTGGTCACGCGGCGCACCAACTCCGGGTCCAGGCCCTCGATGTTCGCGCTGATGAACTCGCCGAAGCTCTCGTCGTCGTGCGCGACCTCCAGGCACTTCTCCAGCAGCGGCCCGGAGATGGCTCCCGCGAAGACGGAGAAGAGAATCGTCACGTAGGCCTCATTGGCGTATGTGGCCTCTCTGCGGAACTCGGCCGTCCGCACCTTCGGACTGCCCGGGGCGATCAGGAAGAGGTTCTCCACCCGCTCGCCCGCCTGCTCCAGCCGGTACGCCGTCTCGAAGGCGACGCGGGCCCCGAAGGAATATCCCCAGAGGGTGTACGGGCCTTCCGGCTGGATCCGCCGGATCTCCTCGATGTCGGCGGCGGCCATGTCCCGGATCGTGGCGTACGGCGTCTCGCCCGGGTTGATGCCGTGTGCCTGCACCCCGTAGAAGGGCCGGTCGGTCTCCGCCCGGCCGGCCAGCAGCCGCAGGTTCATGGTGTAGCCGCCGAGGCCGGGCCAGCAGAAGACGGGGCTCAGCGAGCCCTTCCTGCGCAGCCGCACCAGGCGGGAGGACGCGTCCGCGTTCTCGCCGTCGACCCGGCGGGCCAGCTTCTCCACGGTCGGGGACTCGAAGAGCACCTGGAGCGGCAGCGAGCAGCCGAACTCCCGGTTGATCTTGTTGATCAGCGCCACCGCGATCAGCGAATTGCCGCCGGCCTCGAAGAAGTCGTCCTGGACCGAGACGGAGTCCCGCTTCATGCCCTTCTGCCAGAGCTCGCCGATCCGCTTCTCGGTCCCGGTCCGCGGTGCGATGAAGGGCCGGTCCGTGAGTTCCACGTCCCGCTCGCCCAGCGCCTTGAAATCGACCTTTCCATTGGCGGTGAGCGGCATCCGGTCCAGCACCAGGACGCGGTTCGGCATCATGTAGTCGGGCAGGAAGTTGCCCAGGTCGTCCCTGACCAGCTCGGCCGGGCCCTTCATGTGGACGGTGTCCTCCTTCATCCCCCGGCCGCGCAGCTGTTCCTCGCTCACGCGCCCGCCGACGGAGAAATAGGAGGGGCCCGTCTCCCTGCCGCCCGCCTTCAGCACGGCGTCGATCCTTTTGGCCGACGGGAGGGGGTTGCCGGTCTTGGAGCTGTAGCCGGAGGACATGAAGCCGAGGTCGGCGTCGTTCATCTCCAGCTGCTGGAGCTTGCGGCCGAGGTCGATATAGCTGCGCCAGTCCTCGGGGGTCCGGCCGACGACCGTCAGCCCGATGCTCGCCCGCTCGTAGACCTGCTGGTTGATGGCGATGACGTGCTTCTTCAGGACGAGGTCGTCGGAGATCCGCTCCAGATCGCCGTCGTGATAGCGGTACTGCCCGCCCGGGAGGTCCGCGACCTTTCCGGGGTGGGCCTGCACATAGACGTCGAGGGCGTCGTCCGGCCGCGGCACGGCCCGCCCGGATATCTCGTACGTCCCCAGGTAGTAGTCCTCTTCGGCGCATTCCAGGTGCTCCCGGACGGCGGGGGCGTACTCCAGATCCTGGATGTTCAGGCCGTGGGCGGGGAGGATCTCCTCGAACAGGCCGACCATGTGGCCGGTCTCGATCTCCAGGACCTCCTGGATGTTGTTCTTGTAGACCGGTTCGATGGCCCGCTTCTTGCCCATGAAGTGGACCTTGATCCGCGGGGTTCCGGAGTCGACTCCCTCGCGTATCAGCACCAGTTGGTGATGCACGGGATGGTAGTAGTGGAATCCGGGCTTCAGGCCGTCGATCCCGGACAGCTCGAAATACATCTGCGTCGCGTACAGCGAGCCCGGCGAGGCATAGCCGTACTTCGGTAGGAGCCGCTCCTCGCTGAGGTACTGCCCGAAGTACCGCAGGATTTCCCCGAATTCGGCGAGGGAGAGATCCCGTACGTCACGCGGCGCGGTGCCGGTGACCTTTCTGCCGAGCAGCCGGAGCACATCGGCCTTCTCGACCGCGCCGCCCTCGTAGAAGCGATAGGTCTTGCGGGCGAAGACCAGCTCCTGCTGTTCCGCGGTCGGTGCCGCGCCGGGCAGGTCGACGGCCGGCTTTCCCCTCAGCTCCGCGGACTCCCGGCAGCCCGCGTTGGAGAGCTGGGCCTTCACCTGAAGCTTGTTCTTCTTGGACTGGTGGTGCGCGCCGTGGTTGCCCTGATCCATCAGGGCGGCTTCCTTCGGATTGAGCTCGATGAAGGAAATGAGGTTCTGGAAGCCGGTGCGGGGGTCCTTCTTCACGATCACCGCCGCGTTCTTGACCCAGTCGTGGGTCTCGATCGCCAGCTTGATCTCGTCCAGCTCGACGCGGAAGCCGCGCAGCTTGACCTGGTTGTCGGTCCGGCCCGCGAACTGGACCGTGCCGTCGGCGTTCCAGTGCGCCAGGTCGCCCGTGCGGTAGAGCTTTCCGCCCCCGCCGTCCCCCGCGAGAGGGTGGTCGACGAAGCGGTCGGCGGTCAGGTCCGGCCGGTGCAGATATCCGCGCGCCAGCTGGATCCCGCCGATGTAGAGCTCGCCGATCTCCCCCGCGGCCACCGGCGAAAGCCGCTCGTCCAGAATGTGGTACTGCGTGTCGTGCACGGGCGCACCGATCGATATCGCGTGCGGCCCCTCCTTGACGGTGTCCCGGTCCACCGTGAACGCCGAGGAGTTGATGGTGCACTCCGTCGGCCCGTACACATTGATCAGCTCGACCCGCTCCATGGTCTCCAGGCACTCCACCGCGAGATTCCGGGAGAGGGCCTCGCCGCCGCTGAAGATCTGGGTGAGGGAGGTGCAGGTGTGCAGCTCCTCGGTGTCCAGCAGCGCCTGGAGCAGGGTCGGCACGCACTGCAGCGTGGTGACCTCGTGCTCGGCGATGGTCTCGATGAGCCGCTCGGGATCCCGGTAGATACCGGGGTCGCCCATGACGACCTTGGCCCCGCAGGCCGGGGCGAGGATCTCCCACTGCGCCGCGTCGAAACTCATGGGCGTCTTCTGCAGGACGGTTTTGGTGCGGTCGAGTGCGTGCACGTCGTGCAGCCAGCGCATCTGGCTGACGATGCTGCGATGCTCGATCATCACGCCCTTGGGCTTTCCGGTGCTGCCGGAGGTGTAGATGATGTACGCCAGATCGTCCGGGGCCGGGCCGTCGGCGGGCTCCTCGTGCGCGCCTTCCGTACGCGCCGCCTGGAATTCCCCGGCATCCCGCAGCGTGATGATCCGTGTGCCGTGCGGGGCGAGTTCGGCCAGCCGCGCGGTGAGGTGTTCCTGACAGACGATGACCCGCGCCCGGGTGTCCTCGATCATGTACCGCAGCCGCTCCTCCGGGTACTCCGGCGACAGCGGCAGATAGGCGCTTCCGGCGAACAGGATGCCCCAGGCGCCGACCATCAAGTCCATCGACGGCTCGACGAACAGGCCGACGCAGTCGTCGCCGGCCACACCGAGCCCGCGCAGATACGCGGCCAGCCCGGAGCTGCGCCCCACCAGCTCGCGGTAGGTGAGGGTCTCGCCCGTGTGGACTACGGCGATGTCGTGGGGCTGCTTCTGCGCCTGTTCCCGGAGCAGGTCGGGGAGGCAGTCGACGAGGCGACCGCTTCCGGGGAATGCGTGGTCCATTTCGCTGAACTCCTTAGTGACCAGGCTCTTCTCGCAGGTCGGGCCGGGCGGGCGAGAGCTTCGGACCGCCCGCCCCGATGCCACGGGGCCGGATCCGCGCTGGGCCGCGCCGGGTCCGTGTCGCCCGGGGCGTCACGCCACGACGGGCACGGGACGCGCGAGCCCCCCGGCCACGGCACGACGCGCGCCGGCGAGGGCGCGGCGAAGGGCGGCCGGATCAGGGCACCGGACATGACACACGTCGGCACCCGGGATCCGTCGGACCCGGCGGGCACCGGTCCTCGCCGTCGACTCCGGTGGCGACGGCCTCCGAGGAGAGCTTCATTGAGCAACTACGTGGAATGAGGCAGGAGTTGAACGAATGGAAGTCGACAAGGTCCTTCATGCCGCCCCCAGGCAACACCCTTGCAGTGACGATCGCGGGCACGCCGGCATCCACCCCCGGAGCGACCCTCGTCAGAATATGCGGCGCCGAACGCATTCGATGAAATCGGCGCTCGATTTCAATTTTTCCCCGAGCGTCATTGATTTGCGCGAATTATCGCGACCGCATCAAGGCGCGGCGACTCGTTTGTGATCCATCCCGGATCCATCCCCCCATGTATAGAGCAACCGACCGGCCGATCAGCACCGACGACGGCCCCCGGATCTCCTTGCGGAGGGCCAGGTTCCGTTCGCGGTTCGCCGTGAACCGGTGTGCTGATCCTCTGGGTTGACCGGCTGCGTGTCAAGGGTTGTCCACTACCACCCTTCCTGCCATCGGAGGGACGTAACGGCTGATCAAGCCGGTCGTGGGCGAGCCCCCTCCGGATCGATTGGCGCCCGTGGTACACCCGGGGCGCGAGGGGACCAACGGACGTAAAGAAAAGGCGTATTTCAAGTGTCGTCAAAAAATCTGACGGCCACTTGACGGCAATCTTTTCGATCCGCTATCAGTCGGCGTCACACCACGATCACCGGAATGACCGCTACCGATGCTCCACAACGCCTGACACAACGCGATGGACACAACTCCCCCAAGAAACCGGAGGATTGATTATCGCTTGGCGTCCTGACGTATATCCGGACCCCCTCCGCAAACCCGCCCCTGTCCCCAACTCGACTGCGGTGCAAGGCCGTACGCCCGCACACCCCGAGGACACACGTCCCCCCGACCCCGGCACGTCTCAGGGTCGCGTCCGGGTCCTCTGGGGGACGGCCCCGGATGATCAGGGGGCGTCCGGCCGACAGCATGGAGCCATGACCTCCTTCTCCCTGCCCCGCCGGGCCCTGGTCGGCGCTTCCGTGGCCGGCGCACTGCTGCTGACCGCCGTCCTCCCCGCGAGCGGCGCCGCGGCCGCCGCGCCCACGCCGCCGCCCCTCGACACCAAGGCGCTGCGGGCCGCCATCTCCGACCTCCAGCACCCCCAGGCCACCGCGGCCCAGCTGCGGGTGAGCGGCTCCGCGGGCCAGTGGTACGGCACCTCCGGCACCTCCGACCTGCGCACCGGCCAGGCCGTCCGGGCGGACGACCGGTTCCGGATCGGCAGCATCACCAAGGTCTTCGTCGCCACGACCGTGCTGCAGCTGGTCGCCGAGCACCGTGTGGACCTCGACACCCCGGTCCAGCGCTATCTGCCCGGCCTGCTGCCGAAGGACTACGCCCCCATCACCGTCGGCCAGCTGCTGAACCACACCAGCGGCCTCCCCGACGAGAGCGGCGCGGACGTACCGCAGAAGACGACCCCGGAGGACGTCCTCGCGCACCGCTACGACAAGTGGACCCCCGAGCGGCTCGTCGCCGTGTCGACGCGGAAGCCCCTGAAGTTCCGGCCGGGCACCAAGCAGGAGTACCGCGGGATCAACTACGTGCTGGCCGCGATGCTCGTCGAGAAGGTGACCGGCCACGCGTACGGCAAGGAGATCGACGCCCGCATCCTGCGCCCGCTCGGGCTCAGGAACACCTCCCTGCCCGGCAACGACCCCAGGATCCACGGCCCGCACGTGCACGGCTACTTGGCGATGTCCGACGGCACCCTGAAGGACGCCACCGACTACAACCAGTCGGAGGCCTGGGGCGAGGGCGAGATGATCTCCACCACCGGGGATCTGGACCGCTTCATCTCCGCGCTGTTCTCCGGCAAGCTGCTCCCGAAGCCCCAGCTGGACAAGATGTTCACCCTGCCGTCCCAGGACGTGCGCATGCTGAAGGGCGGCTCCCCCGCCAGCTACAGCATGGGCCTGCAGGCGGTCACCATGAACGGCGTCACCCTGTGGGGCAAGACCGGCGAGCGGTACGGCTACAACTCCGCGATGGTCTCCACCCAGGACGGCAAGCGCCGCGCGGAGTACTCCTTCAACCCCACCCACCGGGACGAGAGCCAGATGCAGATGACGCTGCGCATAGCGGACGCGATCACCAAGAAGGCGCCCGAGCAGCACTGACGCGGCCCGCGCCCGCGGGGGCGTCAACGGCCCGCACGGAAGATCCGGCTCCCGGGGTCGGCGGCCGTCGGCGCGCCGGGGAGCGGTGGCCCGAGGTTCTGTGGGAAGACTGGGGCATGAGCAGCGCTGCCAGAGCATTCCTCGAAGGTGGGCCGGACGAACTGCCCGAGCGCATCGTGCCGATCACTCCGCCCGGGGTCGAGCTGAAGATCCCGTTCCGTGGCGGGTACGAGCACTTCAAGGTCACGTCACGGCACCAGGAGACCGGGGAGGGCCGGCTGGTCGTCTACGAGTGGTGGGAGCGGACCGAGATCGCGGAGTAGCCGCTCCGGGAACGACCGAACAATTCCCCCGGAACCGGGGGAGCGAATGCGGGCACTCCAGACACTCGACGGCCCCGGTGATCGAACACCGCAGCGATAGACTTGCGGGGTCACCGGGGCCGTCCCGGAGTGAGGGAGGCCCGTGATGGCCGCTGACACCGAGAAGTGGCGCGAGAAACAGGTCGCCCTGCGCGTCCTGGTCTATGTCTTCGTGACACACGTCTTCGCGGGCTTCATCATGCTGCTGTTCTACCTCGGCGGCCACGCCGACAAGTGACCGCGGGGCGTGGGAGCGCCTCCCGCGCCCTCCCCGGGGCGATCATCGGGGCATGGACATCACCCTTCACCTCGCCCAGCAGCCGGACGCCGACGAGTTGCTCGGGCGGAGCCCGCTCGCCGCGCTGATCGGCATGCTGCTGGATCAGCAGGTCCCCATGGAGTGGGCGTTCTCCGGTCCGTACACCATCGCGCGACGGCTGGGCCGCGACGATCTGGACGCGTACGAGATCGCCGCCCACGACCCCGAGGCGTTCGCCGCGCTGCTGTCGGAGAAGCCCGCGGTGCACCGCTATCCGGGGTCGATGGCCAAGCGGATCCAGCAGCTCTGCCAGTACCTCGTCGAGCACTACGGCGGTGACGCGAGCGCCGTATGGGGCGACGTCGGCAGCGGCGCGGAGCTGCTGGAGCGGCTGAAGGAGCTCCCCGGGTTCGGCGAGCAGAAGGCCCGGATCTTCCTCGCGCTGCTGGGCAAGCGGCTGGGCGTGACGCCGGAGGGCTGGCGCGAGGCGGCCGGGGCGTACGGCGAGGAGGGGGCGTACCGCTCGGTCGCGGACATCACCGGGCCCGAGTCGCTCGCCAAGGTGCGGGCGCACAAGCAGGAGATGAAGCGCGCGGCCAAGGCGGCCGCCTCGAAGAAGCCGCCGAAGAAGTGATATCCGGCTTCATACACCTGTGCACCGGGGCGTACGCGGCCAGTGGCACCGCCTCGCCCAACTGCCCTTGCACAAACCGGTGATCGCGCAGGCTCAGCGCACCAGGCGGGTCACCGCCCGCAGCCCCGGGGCGCGTTCGCGGAGGCGGCCGAGGAGGTCCTCCGCCGCCGCGTCGAGGGCCTCGAAGGGCAGCGGGTCGAGCCGTTCGAGCAGGAAGAGCGCGGAGGTCGTGGTCTCGGTGATGCGCGTCCGTACGCACTGCCGGTGGTTCCAGCGGCGGCAGGTGACGCCGAGGTCGTCGCACCACACGACCTCGCCGGGCTCCGGGTGTTCGACCGCGGGACCGCCGTTCGCCACCGTGTCGAAGCGCTCGTCGCCCGAGGCGCGGACCAGGCGCGGCGCGCCCTCGTACGCGCCGAGGTCCTCGCCGCCGACGGGCAGGCGGTGCGTGACGGAGACGGCGTTGTAGACGTCGACGAGGAGGTTGACCTCCGGCAGCCCGGCGGGCGCCCGGCGGATCAGGGCCTCGGCGCTGTTGCGCGTGCGGCCGGGCTTGGCGCCGAACGCCGCGTACGCCTGCCGCCAGGCGGCGATGTGCGGCTCGGCCGTGACGTCCACCTCGGCGACGGACTGGGCGGCGTCCTTGAGGAGGCCGCGCGACCAGGCGTCGGTCGGGCCCGTCGGCAGCCCGTCCGCCGCGATCGCCAGGACGGCGAAGTCGGGCCGCAGCGCGCGCACGGCGTCGTCCACCCGCACGCTCCCGGCCACCGTGTCGAGATCCACCGTCATGTCAGCCTCCCGTTGGTCATTCCACTGCACTCGACGGTAACACCGACCGACCGGAAGTCGAAGTTGCGGGAAGATGGGCGCCATGAGCTCCGACAGCACGCCCGCCGACGACCGGCCCGCCGGGAAGGACGACCGGTCCGCCGACGACCGGTCCGTCATGGAGGCCGTCGCCGCCCGCGCCCGCGCGCTGCGCAAGGAACGGGGCTGGAGCCTCGACACGCTGGCCGGCCGCGCGCACGTCAGCAAGGGCATGCTCGTCGCGCTGGAGAACGCCCGCTCCAACCCGAACCTCGCCACCCTGATCCGCCTCTGCGACGCCTTCGGCGTACCCCTGACCGACCTGCTCCAGCAGCCCGCGGCGCCCCTGCTCCAGCCGTCGCCGCCCGCCGACCAGCCCGTCCTGTGGAGCGGCCCCGACGGCGGCACGGGCACCCTCGTCACCGGCGCCACCCAGCCGGTCGGCGGCGAACTGTGGCACTGGCGGCTCGCGCCCGGCGAGGAGCACCACAGCGAGTCCCACCTCGCCGGGACGGTCGAGCTCCTGCACGTGCGGCGCGGCACGCTGACGGTCACCGTCGGCGGCCAGGAGGCCGTGCTGCCCGCGGGTCACGGACTGCGCATGGCGGGCGACCGTCCGCACTCCTACGCCAACCGGGGGACGTCCGCCGTCGAGTACACGGGCGTCGTGCTCGTGCCCCCGAACAGCTGACCACCGCCGGCGACCGGATATTTCCGGGCGCCCGGCAGGCTTCACTCCCGGTATGCGGCCGATTGTCGCCTTCGCACTCCCGCGCCGTGGCTGCGCCGGGGACCACTGGCCCGGTAGGCTTTCCGTGTGATCTTCAAGCGCATCGGAAACGGGCGGCCGTACCCCGACCACGGCCGGGAGAGCACCCGGCAGTGGGCGGACGTCGCCCCCCGCCCGGTGCGGCTCGACCAGTTGGTGACCACCAAGCAGCAGCTCGATCTGGAGACCCTGCTGGCCGAGGACTCCACCTTCTACGGAGACCTCTTCGCCCACGTCGTGAAGTGGCAGGGCGACCTCTACCTGGAGGACGGTCTGCACCGCGCCGTGCGCGCCGCGCTCCAGCAGCGCCAGGTGCTCCACGCACGCGTGCTCGAACTGGGCTGAACCGACCGGTCGCACTGATCAGTCGACAGGTCAACGCCGGGCCCTGCGGCCCGAATGGAGCCTGTTTCCGGCCGTTGTTCGGCCTTTCGGGTTGGCGTGCGCGCAACCCATTGATCATCTAGTAGGCAGCGGCTCCGCCCGGCACTACGCTGCGCCCATGAGCATGCTCACCCCTCCCGGCATGGGCGGAAAATACCGCATCACGGGCAATCGCTTCCCGCACATGCGCCGCCCCAGAAATCGCCGCAGGATCGTGCTCGCCGCCGTCTCCGTCGCCGCAGCGCTCTCGCTGGCAGGGTGGGGGACGCTCCAGCTCGTCGACGTCTTCTCCGGCGGCGACGAGACGACACAGGCGGCACACGGCAAGGGCGGCAAGAGCACCAAGAACGGGAAGGGCGACTGCAAGGCGGCCGCGGCCGGCCGCGCGGACGCCCCCAGGCCACTGCCCAGGCCCGACGAGATCACCGTCAACGTCTACAACGCCACGCCGCGCGGCGGGCTCGCCAAGATCACCGCGGATGAGCTGAAGAAGCGCGGCTTCAGGATCGGCAAGGTGGGGAACGCCCCCGAGCTCTACGACAAGAAGGTCGCCAATGTGGGGCTCCTGCTGGGCGCCCCGGAGACCGCCGACGGGTCGCTGAAGGTGCTCGGCACCCAGCTGGGCGGCACGGAGGTCAGGAACGACCAGCGCACGGGCGAGGACGTCGACCTGATCCTCGGCGCGGAGTTCAAGGAGCTCTCGGCGAAGCAGGACGCCGACCGGGCGCTCACCGAGATGGGCGGCGAGCCCGCGTCGGAGCCCGCCTCGCAGGAGGCGTCCCCCTCGCCGTCGCAGTCCCCGGCGTCCAAGGCGCCGGCGCCCGCGCCGGCGAAGTGCTGACCGCTCACCGCACTCCGGCGTGAACGGCCGCGGTGAGGGCCCCGGTCGCGGGGCCCTCACCGTGTGCTTTCCGTGCTCCTACGGGACCGTCAGCCGGCCGTGCCGTACATGCGGTCGCCCGCGTCGCCCAGGCCCGGGACGATGTAGCCGTCTTCGTTGAGCCGCTCGTCGACGGAGGCGGTGACCACGGTCACCGGCGCGCCCTCGAGCTCGCGCTCCATGACCTCGACGCCCTCGGGGGCGGCCAGCAGGGTGATCGCGGTGACGTCGTCCGCACCGCGCTCGATCAGCTCGTTGATCGCCGCGACCAGCGTGCCGCCGGTGGCGAGCATCGGGTCCAGCACATACACCTGGCGGCCCGAGAGGTCCTCGGGCATCCGGGTCGCGTAGGTCTCCGCCTTGAGGGTCTCCTCGTTGCGGATCATGCCGAGGAAGCCGACCTCGGCCGTCGGCAGCAGCCGGACCATGCCGTCGAGCATGCCGAGACCGGCGCGCAGGATCGGCACCACCAGGGGGCGCGGGTGGGACAGCTTGACGCCGGTGGTCGCCGTGACCGGGGACTCGATGGCCACCTGCTCCGTGCGCACATCGCGCGTGGCCTCGTACGCGAGCAGGGTGACCAGCTCGTCGGCGAGACGCCGGAAGGTGGGAGAGTCCGTGCGCTTGTCGCGCAGCGTGGTGAGTTTGTGCGCCACCAGCGGGTGGTCGACGACGTGGATCCGCATGACATCGACATTAACCGAGCTTTCGGGCGCCAGCTCCCGCGCGGTGGGCGGCAGTGCCCTCGCGGAGCCCTCCGACAGTCCGTCGCTGCACTGGCATCAAACCACCACTTAGGGGGAAAGTGGGCACGTACGCCCGGTCTGTGGCTCCGGGCGAGGACCTCGGCGCGAGGTGGTGCTGCCCATGGCTGACCGCGAGACCCGCGAGAATCCGGACACCACGGACACGGCCGGCACGGCGGGCACCCCGGACAACCCGGACACCCGGCGCGGCCACGACACGTACGGGAGCGGGCCCGGCGACGACCCCGGGCCCCCGAGGGCGGCGGAGGACGAGAGCGACACGGAGCGCCGGCGCAGACGGGCGCAGTTCCTCCGCGAGCTCAACGAGGCGAAGGAGCTGCGCGACCGCGTGCAGCCGCGCCGGGCACGGGCCGCCCGGATGCGGCAACAGATGCGGATGCGGACCTTCCGCTGGTGAGCCGCCGATGCCCGCCCGCGGCCGCCCGGCGGGCGGCCGCGGCGCGACACGCTCGGTGACACGCCCGTACCCGCGACGCCCGTACGGAGCCCGCGTGAGGCACATCTCTTCGGACTGCTGCACGACGCAGCGCGGAAGACCTCTCGCAACGGCCGGGTTTCTGCCACGATTCCGAGTGGGCGGGGTGGTCCCCGTCCGGCCCGGCACCGCCTATGACCAGTGGGAGAGTCACGGTGTACTTCGCCGCACTGCTCGCGCGCACCGAAGACGGGTGGCAAGCGAGCGACACAGAACTCGACAACGTGGAAACCCTGTCCGACCTCGCCGACCTGGCCCGTGAGTCCTCGGTCGACGACGACACGGTCCTGATGCTCATCGAGCAGGAGGACTCCTGGTTCGGTGTCGTCCGGGTGGACGGCGAGGACGACCCCCGGGTCTACCTCTCCGACGCCGCGGCCGCCCGTCGCAACGCCTACGGCTCGATGCTCACCGACGAGCTGCTCGGCCGCGACGAGGCCGAGAGCGACCTGGGCAGCCTCCCGGACCTCGACGGCACGGAGGACGGCGAGCCCGAGCCGGACGAGGACGAGGCAGACGCCTCGGCCGCCGCCCGGCCGGTGCCCGCCGGGCCGCTGGGCGACCACCTGATCCTGGAGGACCTCGGCGTGGGCCCGCGGGAGCTGCGGTCCTTCGACGGGGACGCGCTGAGCGGCATCGCGGACGCGCTCGGCTGCACCGAGGTCCTGGAGGCCGTCCGCTGACGGCCCGCCGGACAGGGTCACGCACACTGGTGCGATGAACGAAGCCGTCCCCGGCCGCTCCGGCCACCGGCCCGATCCCGTACCCGCCCCCGGGCACGACCCCGTACGGGATCCCTGGCACGGCCCGATGCGGGCCGCCCTGGCGGAGGCCGCGCTGGCCCCCGGCACCGGTGACGTGCCGGTCGGCGCCGTCGTCCTGGCCCCGGACGGCTCCGTCATCGGCCGCGGCCGGAACGAGCGCGAGGCCACCGGCGACCCGACCGGCCACGCCGAGGTGCTCGCCATCCGCGACGCCGCGCGGGCCGTCGGCGAGTGGCGCCTCACCGGCTGCACCCTCGTCGTGACCCTGGAGCCGTGCACGATGTGCGCGGGCGCGATCGTCCTCTCCCGCCTGGACCGCGTCGTCTACGGCGCGGCCGACGAGAAGGCGGGCGCGGCCGGCTCCCTGTGGGACGTCGTCCGCGACCGCCGTCTCAACCACCGCCCCGAGGTCGTCGAGGGTGTACTCGCCGACGACTGCGCGGCCCTGCTCACGGACTTCTTCCGCACCCGCTGACCGGCCCCCCGACCCTTCCCGAGCCCCTCCCCGCACACCGATTTCAGAGCACGGCCCAACGTCCGCTAAGCTCTCTCTCGGTAGCGTGTCCGAGCGGCCTAAGGAGCACGCCTCGAAAGCGTGTGTGGGGGCAACTCCACCGTGGGTTCAAATCCCACCGCTACCGCCAGCGACACCCCTCCGCCCGTGGAAACCCGGGCGGAGGGGTGTTCTGCGTTTCACGGGGGCCTCACTCCGGCGGCCGGTGCTCCCGGTCCGCGCGGACGCTGCCGAGCCAGAGGGTGTCGCGGGCCCGGGTCATGGCGACGAAGAGCTGGCTGCGCGCGAGTTCGCGGCGCTCCTGGACGGTCTCGCTGCCGGGCGCTCCGCCGTGCAGCTCGGCGTCGTGCCGGGGGAGGTGGACGTGCTTGAACTCCAGGCCCTTGGCCCGCCGATAGCTGCCCAGCTTGAGGGCGTCCACCGGCTGCCCGTCGTACTGCTCCAGCGGGCACACGGGGATGCCCGCCCGGGTCAGGAGGTGCTGGTAGTGCCGGAGGGCGGCCCAGGAGGGGCAGAGCACCGCACTGTCGCCCCAGGGCCGCGCGGGCCCTGACCGGGCATGGGCGTGCAGCGCCTCGAGCAGCGCCCGGTCGTGTTCCTCGACCGTGTCTTCCGTGACGCGGACGACGTGCCCGTCGTGATAGGTCAGGTCGACTTCCCGGCGTCCGGGGACCCGGACGCCGTCGAGGTCCTCGAAGGCGTCCTCGGCGACCACCGCCAGCGCCGCGTCCAGGATCTCCTTGGAATTGCGGTAGTTGACGCGCAGCACCTGCCCCCGGCTGCCCCGGATGTCGACACCCGCGTCCGACAGCCGGAACCCTCCGGGGTACACGGACTGCTGGCCGTCGCCGATCAGGAGGAGACCGTCGGGTGCGTCGCCCACCAGAGCGTGCAGGAGCCGGACACCCACCAGGCTGAGGTCCTGGACCTCGTCGACGACGACCGCGCCGTACGGTGACCGGTCCGGATGCTCGCGGGCCTCCTTCAGCGCCAGGGCGAGGTGTCGTCGAAGTCGTGAACCTCGCGGTCGCTCCGGTTCCGTTCGTAGGCCTCGTAGAGGGCCCACACGGCCTCGCGGTGCGGGCGCCGCAGGCGGGTGGAGCGGCGGCGCCTGGGCAGCACGGCGTACTCCTCGAACGCGGTGATCCCCCGCCCCTTGATCACATAGCGGATCTCGTCCTGCCAGTACTGGTGCGTGGCGCTGCTCTCGGCGAGGCAGCTGTCCCGGCCCACACCCGCCCAGGCCAGGCTGAAGGCGGTCTCGGCCTTCTCCTTGTGGAGCGGCTGGCTATGCCGCGCTCGTGGAGGAATTCCTGGGCCCAGGAGTGCAGGCTGCGGAAGTCGACGCGATCGGCCACGGCGGGGGCCATGGTCCTCAGGAAGGTGCTCTGCACCCGCGGCAGGTTCTTCGCGAACGTGACGTACAGCACCCGGCCGCTGGTCCGCTGCGCGAGGTGGGCGGCACGGTGCAGGCCGACCACGGTCTTGCCCGTGCCGGCGGGCCCGCTGATCCGGGCCGGGCCCGACCACCTGCGCCCCACCAGGGCGGCCTGGTCCGGGTGGAGGAAGGTCATCCACTGCTCGATCGGCGCCTCCCGCGCCGCGGCCATCGCGGCTTCCCGCAGTTTCTCCACGTCGAACAGGCCTGTCCTGCCGTCGTCCTGAGGGTCCGGGCGCGCGGGCTCCTCCCGCGCGACGGCCGAGCCCTCGTACGCGGGGAAGACCTGCTCCAGGTGCCTGGTGATGGCGCCGACCATCGCCGGGCGCAGCCGCTGCCGTTCCGCGAGGAGCACCGGGCCCACCTCGTGCTCGCCCAGCAGCCGCACACGCCCGAGCTCGCCGCGCACCCGCTGTCCGGCGAAGACCATGAGGGGCTGGACGGCCACCGGCGACATGCCGAAGTCCAGGACGGCCTGCTCGGCCGCCTTCGTCATGGCCAGCAGCTTGCCGTAGTCGCCGTCGCGGGATTCGCCTCCCGCGCTCAGGCGACTGCCCGAGACCTCCGGGGGCGACCGCCAGTTCTTGACGTCGATGACGAAGACCCCGGCCGGGCCGATCAGCAGCATGTCGACATTGCCGGAGCGCGTCCCGGGCCAGCGCCGGTCGACCAGCAGCCGCCAGCCCCGCTCGGTGAGGACGAGCAGCTGCGCGGCGACCTGCCGCTCCCCCTCGCTCGCGGCCTCCCAGCGGCCCGCCTGCCGGCGCGCGGCCTGCCACTGCTCCCGCAGGAGCCGTTCCTGCCGCCGGGCCTCCTGTGCCCTGCGTGACGCCGAGTCGCCTGCCGCCATGTGCGCCCCCTCCCCTTGGAGTTGCGATCATAAAGCGCCGCACCCGCTCGGTGACAGGGCGTCACATCACCGCCCGTCGCCCTACACCAGCGTCTCCTCCACCGCCTCCGCGAAGGCGCGGATGCGGGAGTTCTCGTGGTCGTGGTTCCAGACCAGGCCGAGGGCCGAGTCGGGGATGCCTGTGAGGGTGACGTAGGCGATGTCGCGGCGGTGGTGGTATTCGGCGGTGGGGTGGCACAGGAGCATCGCGCCGCGGTTGGCGGCGACGAGGGAGAGGCCCTCCTGGAGGGTGGCGACCATCGGGCCCGCGGGGACGGGGCGGCCGTCGGGGGTGCGGGTGGGGGCCTGGGCCTCGCGCCAGTACGCGGGGGCCGGGCCGCGGACGCCGACGAGGGGCGAGTCGGCGAGGTCCTCCGCGCACAGGACCGTGCGGGACGCGAAGGGGTGCCGCTTGGAGACCGCGAGGTACTGCGGCTGGCGGGAGAAGACCGGGCCGAGGACGAGGGAGTCCTCCGCCACGGGGAGCAGCACGACCGCGATGTCGACCTCGCCGCGGTGGAGCGGGCCGAAGGGGTCGGAGAGGGGCACCTCGGTGATCTCCGTGGAGCAGTCCGGGTAGCGGTCCTCGAAGAGGCCGACGACGGCCATGAAGCGGTCGTCGGCGGTGCCCTGGAAGCCGACGCGCAGCCGCCCGGAGACGCCGCGGGCGGCGACGCAGGCGTCCTCGACGGTGGCGCGGAGCGCGTCGTAGGCGGGGCGGAGGGAGGAGAGGAAGTCCTCGCCGAGCGGGGTGAGCCGGACGCGTCTGCTGGTACGTTCCACGAGACGGGCGCCGATGCGGCTCTCCAGGGAGCGCAGGAGCTGGCTGACGCGCCCCTGCGAGACGTAGAGCCGCTCCCCCGTCCGTCCGAAGTGCAGTTCCTCCGAGAGGGCCAGGAAGCACTCCAGCTCGCGGATCTCCAGACCGCTCGCGGACTTCCGCGCCGTGACCGCCATGTGTGCCCCCCACTTCCGCAGGCGGCCCCACGGATGCACGGCCCCCTGATACCGCGTCGATTAATCCACCTCATAGAAGCATTAGGACTTCGCGATTGTTCCCCCTCGTCCGGCCGAGTTGGCTGGGGACATGGCAAAAATTGATGACATGACCACCGGGGCCCCGGCTCCGGGGAACGCGGCGGTGAAGGGGTGGCTGGCCGTTGTGGCGGTGGCGGCCGGGACCTTCACGGTCGTCACGTCGGAGATGCTGCCGGTGGGTCTCCTCACCCCTGTCGGCGACGCGCTCGACGTCTCCGAGGGCACCGCCGGCCTGACCCTGACCGTCACGGGCATCGTCGGGGCGCTCTCCGCGCCGCTGGTCACCTCCGCGGTGGGCCGGCTGGACCGGCGGCTGGTGCTCTGCACGCTGATGGCGCTGCTCACCGCCGCGAACGTGCTCGCCGCCTGGTCGCCGAACTTCACCGTCATGATGGTGGCCCGCGTGCTGATCGGCATCGGGATGGGCGGCGTCTGGTCGCTCGCGGGCGGGCTGGCCGTACGGCTGGTTCCGGCCAAATCCGCGGGGCCGGCGACCTCCATGGTGTTCAGCGGGATCGCGGTGGCGTCCGTGCTGGGCGTGCCCGCCGGGACGTACATCGGTGAATGGGCGGGCTGGCGCGAGGCGTTCCTCGCGATCGCGGCGCTGGCGCTCCTGGTGACGCTCGCGATGGCGGTGCTGCTGCCGCCGCTGCCCGCCGAGCAGGCGGTCGGCCTGGGCGGTGTGATGCGGCTCTTCGGCAACCCCAAGGTGGCCACCGGGCTCGCCGTCGTGGCCCTGCTCGTGTGCGGCCACTTCGCCGCGTACACCTACGTCCGGCCCGTGCTGGAGGAGGTCTCCGGCGTCAAGGCGAGCCTGATCGGCACCCTGTTGCTGGTCTACGGGATCGCCGGTGTGGCGGGCAACTTCCTCGCCGGTTCCCGGGTCGGGAAGACCATCAAGGGCACGCTGCTGACGATCAGCGCGGTGCTGGCGGTGTCGGTGCTGCTGGTCCCGAAGCTCGGGGTGTCCACGGCGGGCGCGCTGATCCTGCTGGCGGTCTGGGGCATCTCGTACGGCGGTGTGTCGGTCAGCACGCAGACGTGGCTGTCGACGGCGGCGCCCGAGGCCCGTGAGGGCGTGACCTCGCTCTTCGTCGGCATCTTCAACGGCGCGATCGCCGTGGGGGCCACGGCGGGCGGTCTGATGGTCGACGGCTACGGCACCGAGTCGGTGATGTGGCTGGGCGGAGCGCTGGCGATCGGCGCTCTCCTGGTGACGCTTTTCGGCCGCGTCCCCAAGGTCGGGGCGGCGAGCACCGGCTGAGCCGGAGTGAAAATGGACTGGCCGGCTCCTCTTTGACCAGCGGCCGCGGACCCCCGCCGCGGCCGCTTCAAACTTTGAAAAATTCTCAAGTGTCCCGCATTGAAACCCCCAACTGACGTGAGTTTAAAAACTCTATGTCGAATCATTGCGAACCTTGTGCAGGACACCCCCTGTTGTGCATGAATGGTGTACGACACCGCCATGTGAGGCGCTGTCACGGGGGATTGCGAGGGGGACGGGGGAATGGGCATGCGATCCGGCTGCGACGGTGTGGTTCGACCACGGTCCACCCGGGACGACGGCGGCACCGGCGCACGGCAGATCAGCACACGGGAGATCGACACACAGGAGCTCGTGCGCAGGCACCGGCCCACTCTCGACCGCGCGGCGGAGACCATCCGCACGCGGGAGCACTGGTCCCCCTACACCGAGGACACCACCGCCTACGGCCCCGACGGCGCGGCGAACGGCGAGGCGGCGCACCGCCGTTCGCGCGGTGGCCACCTGGGCCTCGGCCAGCCCGGCCGGGACGGCGTGGTGGGCCCCTCGCCCGCCGAGGGCGGCGAGCGGTCGCCGTACGGCGGGGAGTTGGGGATCTCCTACGACCACCACGACCCCGCGGTCCTGCTGCCGGCCATGCGCGCGGCGATACCGGTGTGGCGGGACGCCGGGGTGGAGACGCGTGCCGCGGTGTGCGTCGAGATCCTCGCCCGTATCAACGCCCGTTCCCACGAGTTCGCGCAGGCCGCCATGCACACCAGCGGCCACAACGACGTCATGGCGTTCCACGCCGGTGCCGTGCACGCGCAGGACCGTGGTCTGGAGGCCGTCGCGTACGCCGTGGCCGAGCAGACGCGGCTGCCCGCCACCGCGGTGTGGAGCAAGCCGCAGGACGGCGCCGCGCCCCTCACGATCGGCAAGACCTTCACGCTCCGGCCGCGCGGCATCAGCCTGTTGATCGGCAACGGCGTCTTCCCCACCTGGAGCGGCTACCCCGGGTTCTTCGCCTCGCTGGCCACCGGCAACGCCGTGCTCGTCAAGCCGCACCCCCGGGCCGTCCTGCCGCTCGCCCTGACCGTCCAGGTGGCCCGCGAGGTGCTGCGCGGGGCGGGCTTCGACCCCGACCTGGTCTGCCTGGCCCCCGAGCGGCCCGGCGAGGCGCTGGCCAAGACCCTCGCCACCCACCCGGACGTGGCGATCGTCGACTACACCGGCTCCACCCCGTTCGGCGACTGGCTGGAGGCCCACGCCCGCCAGGCGCAGGTCTTCACCGGGAAGTCGGCCGTGAACAGCCTGCTGATCGACTCCACCGCGCACTACCGCGACATGCTGGCCAACCTCGCCTTCAGCCTCGCGCTCTACAGCGGCCAGCTCTGCACCAGCCCGCAGAACCTCCTGATCCCCCGCTCCGGCATCCCCACCGACGAGGGCCACAAGACGTACGCCCAGGTCGTCGCCGACCTCGGTGACGCGCTGGGCACGCTGCTCGCGGACGACGGCGAGGCGGGCGCGCTGCTCGGGGCGCTGCTCGGGCCCGAGGTGCTCGCGCGGGTCGAGAAGGCGGCGGCGGGCGCGCTCGGCGAGCCGGCCGTGCCCCCGCGGGCCGTGGTCCACCCGCGCTTCCCCGACGCGGTGATCCGCACGCCCGCCGTGGTGGCGCTGGACGCCGCCCGCGCCGAGGACCTGGCGACGCTGTCCGCCGAGTGGCCGGGGCCCGTCTTCTTCGCCGTCGCCGTGGACTCCGCCGCCGCGGGCATCGAGCTGCTGGCCCGTACGGCCCGCGAGCGGGGCGCCCTGTCCGCGGGCGCCTACACCACCTCGCCGGACGTGGAGGCGGCGCTGGTGAACGCCTGTGCCGAAGTCGGCGTGATGCTCTCGCTGAATCTGATGGGCCGCTGGTACATCACGCAGTCCGCCGTCTACTCCGACCTGCACGGCACGGGCATGAACCCCGCCGCCAACGCGGTCTACTGCGACACCGCGTTCGTGGCCGGGCGCTTTCGCACCGTGGGTGTGCGGCGCTACGGCGGCGCGGGCTGAGACCGGGCGCCGGCCGCCCCTCGCCCGTACCGCCCGACGCCCGACGACCACATCCAAGGGAGGTGGATCCCACCCGTGCTCACCACATTCAGCGCCCCCATCGACCAGCCCCTGCGCGGCCGTGAGCGCGAGATGGCGCGCATCCACGACGTCCTCGAACACGGCCGCGGCGGTGGCCGCGCGGTGGTCGTCATCGAGGGCCAGCCGGGCTGCGGCAAGACCCGCCTGATGCGCGAGTGCATGACCCTGGCGGACCGCCTCGGCTATGTCACCGCCGGCTCCTCGCGGACCGGCCGCCCGGCCCGCCCCGCCCGGGCCCCGCACCGCCTCCAGGCGCCCGGCCACCGCGAGGTGTCCGCCCGCTACCGCGGCCCGGTACGCCCGATCCTCGTCCTGATCGACGAGTTCCAGGGCCTGACCGGCTGGGCGGAGCGCACGGCGGCGCTGCGCCGGGGCCTCCACCACGACCACGTCGTCTGGGTGGCGGCCCGCCGCACCGGCATGGGACCCGACCCCTCCTGCGTCCTGCTGTCGGACCCCACCAGCCGCTGCGAACGCATCAGCCTCGGCCCGCTGCCGCCCACCGCGGCGCTGGAGCTCGCGGCCGACACCCTGGGCGCGGTGCCCTCGCCGTTGGTCGTCCGGCTCGTCGAGCAGTTCGACGGCCACCCTCGGCTGATCGTGGAGCTCCTGACCGGCATGCGGGAGGAGCAGAGCATCCGGATCGACGGCGACGAGGCCACCCTGGTCACGCCCCGGCTCCCCGACCGGCTGCGCGCCCGGGTGGGCACGACGCTCGCGCAGTACTCCCGCGAGTGCCGCCAACTCCTGTGCGTGGCCGCCGTCCTGGGCAGCGAGATGGAGTACGAGGAGCTCGCCACGATGCTGCACTCCTCGCCCTCGGCGCTGCTGCCCGTCGTGGAGGAGGCGTGCGCCACGGGCGTCGTACGCAACGACGGCACGCGCACCGTCTTCCACAACGAGCTGCTGCGGCAGATCATCGACGACTCGGTGCCGGACGCCCTCAAGCGCGCCCTGTACCGGGAGGCGGCGGTGCTGCGGGCCGTACGCCAGCCCGTACCGCCCGCGGACGAGGCGGCGCACGCAACCGCCGCGGCCTCCCCCGCCCCCACTCCCCCGGACCACCCGCCGCTCAGCCCCCGGCAGCACGAACTGCTCCTGCTGGTCGGCGAGGGACTGACCAATCAGCAGATGGCCCGCCGACTGGGGCTGTCCCCGCACACCGTCAACTACCACCTGCGGAAGCTCTTCAAGTGCTTCGGGGTGAACTCGCGCATCGACCTGCTCAGAGCCGCCGGGGAGTGCCGGACACCCTCGCTGGCCGGCCGGCGGGAACCATGACAGAACCCACCACGGAGGATCGAAAGTGACCGGCCTCGCACTCCCCCGCACCTGGCCGAACAGCGCCCCCACCCCGGAGCGGCGCACCGCCTGGCTGCGGGACGCCCTCGCCGCCGAGCCGGACGACGGCAAGTCGCCGCCGCTCGACGGCGACGTCCGGTGCGACGTGTGCATCGTCGGCGGCGGCTACACCGGCCTGTGGACCGCCCTGGAGATCATCCGCCGGGCGCCCGGCACCGACATCGTGCTCATCGACGCCGACATCTGCGGCGGCGGCGCGAGCGGCGCCAACGCCGGTTTCCTGATGCCCATGTGGGCCCGCTTCCGCAGCCTGGTCGCCATCGGCGACCACGAGGAGGCGCGGCGCCTGGGCGAGGCGTCGGAGCGGGCCGTCGACGAGATCCTGTCCTTCGTCGACGAGCACGGCATCGACGCGGAGTACCGGCGCGGACCGTGGCTGTGGACCGCCTCCAACCGCGCCCAGCTCGGCGCCTGGGAGGACACCCTCGACGAGCTGGCCCGCGCGGGCATCGAGCCGCTGCGCCAGGTCTCCGCCGACGAGGCCCGCCGCATGGTCGGCACCGAATCCCACCACGGCGGCGTCGTCGACCCCGGCTGCGCGACCGTCCAGCCCGCGAAGCTGACCCGCGGCATGCGGCGCGTGGCCCTGGAGAGCGGCATCCGCATCCACGAGCGGACGCCCCTCACCGGGCTGCGCACGGGCCGCCGCACGGAGGCCGTCACCCCGCGCGGCACGATCTCCGCCGACCGCGTGGTCCTCGCCATCAACGCCTGGGCCGGGCAGCTGGAGGACATCGGGCGGCGCATGGTCACCATCGCCAGCGACACCGTGCTCACCACCCCCATCCCCGACCGGCTCGCGGAGCGCGGCTGGACGGACGGCACCTCCGTGTGCGACTCGCGGCGGCGGCTCAACTACTACCGCACCACGCCCGACGGGCGCCTCGTCTTCGGCAAGGGCGGCTCCGGTGTCGGATACGGCAGCACCGGCCCCGACACCATGTGGGGCAAGCCGCTGCGGCCCGCCGAGATGCGGCGCCAGTTCCTGCGCATCTTTCCCGACCTCGCGGACGTGCCGATCGCCGGGGCGTGGACCGCGCCCGTCGAGTACGCGGTGACGGGCGTGCCGTTCGCCGGGTGGCTGCGGTCGGTGCCGAACGTCTGTTACGGCACCGGGTATTCGGGCGACGGGGTCGGGCCCTCGAAGCTCATGGCCAAGGTGCTGGCTTCTCTTGTGCTCGGCACGCGCGACGAGTGGTCCTCCTCGGGCTTCGCCCGGACTCCTGGTGGGGGGTTGCCGCCGGAGCCGTTCCGCTACGCGGGGTCGCGGGTTGTGCTTCCTGCTCTGCGGGGGGTGGAGGAGCGGGAGGATCGGGGGGCGTTTGTTCCGGCGGCGGTGAAGCGGCTGGTTTCGATCGATCCGTCGGCGTTCCGCCGGTAGGAGGCCGGGGCTCCGCCCCGGGCCCCCGGTCGCGTGCGGCCCGGCGGGTTTTGTTCCCCTACCCCGCCCCTTCCCGAAACTGGGGCTCCGCCCCAGACCCCGGTCCTCAAACGCCGGACGGGCTG
>NZ_BAAABW010000029.1:0-95019 GCF_039521185.1 Streptomyces blastmyceticus
CCCCCCGCTTCTAAAAGAAGCAGTCGGTCCGAATTCCGTTTCCGGCCCCCTGTTGGAGCGGGGTTTGCCTTCCAGCTATTCGCTTTCCGGCTTCACCGACTTTATCAGATCGCTCCGGGTCGGTTTTCCCTCCGCCGCGGAACGATCCTTCACGCACAAGGCGTTCGGGGGTTCCCGCTGCGGTGGAGCCGTAAACGTACTGGACGGCCGCGCCCGGATGCAAATCGGCACCGGGGCGGCCGTCCATACGGCTGATCCTGCGTCAGACCTCGACGACCACGGGGAGGATCATCGGGCGCCGGCGGTAGGTGTCGGACACCCACTTGCCCATGGTCCTGCGGACGAGCTGCTGGATCTGGTGAGGCTCCAGGACGCCGTTGGAGGCGGACTTGGCGAGAGCCTCCTCGACCTTCGGGACCACCGCGGAGAACGTGGAGTCCTCGATGCCCGAGCCCCGCGCGTGGATCTGCGGACCTCCCACGAGCTTGCCCGTCGCGCTGTCGACAACGAGGAAGACGGAGATGATGCCCTCGTCGCCGAGGATGCGGCGGTCCTTGAGCGAGGACTCCGTGACATCGCCGACCGACAGGCCGTCGACGTACACATACCCGGCCTGGACCTTGCCGACGATCTTCGCCGAGCCGTTCACCAGGTCCACCACGACGCCGTCCTCGGCGATCACGATGTGGTTCTTGGGCACGCCCGTCAGGGCGCCGAGCTCCGCGTTCGCCCTCAGGTGGCGCCACTCGCCGTGGACCGGCATGAGGTTGCGGGGCTTGCAGATGTTGTAGAAGTACAGCAGCTCGCCCGCGGAGGCATGGCCCGAGACGTGGACCTTGGCGTTGCCCTTGTGGACGACGTTCGCGCCCCACCGGGTCAGGCCGTTGATCACGCGGTAGACCGCGTTCTCGTTGCCCGGGATGAGGGACGACGCCAGGATGACCGTGTCGCCCTGGACGATCCGGATCTGGTGGTCGCGGTTGGCCATCCGGGACAGCGCGGCCATCGGCTCGCCCTGGGAACCCGTGCAGACCAGCACGACCTCGTCGTCCGGCAGGTCGTCCAGCGTCTTGACGTCCACGACCAGACCGGCGGGGACCCGCAGATAGCCCAGGTCACGGGCGATGCCCATGTTGCGGACCATCGAGCGGCCCACGAAGGCGACCCGGCGCCCGTACTCGTGCGCGGCGTCCAGGATCTGCTGGATGCGGTGCACGTGGCTGGCGAAGCTGGCCACGATGATGCGCTTCTGGGCGCCCGCGAAGACCGTGCGCAGCACGTTCGAGATGTCGCGCTCGGGCGGGACGAAGCCGGGGACCTCTGCGTTCGTGGAATCCACGAGCAGCAGGTCGATGCCCTCCTCGCCCAGCCGCGCGAAGGCGGGCAGGTCGGTGAGGCGGCGGTCCAGCGGGAGCTGGTCCATCTTGAAGTCGCCGGTGTGCACGGCCATGCCGGCGGGGGTGCGGATGGCGACCGCGAGGGCGTCCGGGATGGAGTGGTTGACCGCGATGAACTCGCAGTCGAACGGGCCGATGGCCTCCCGGTGACCCTCCTGGACCTCCAGGGTGTACGGGCGGATGCGGTGCTCCTGGAGCTTCGCCTCGATCAGGGCGAGGGTCAGCTTGGAGCCGATCAGCGGGATGTCCGGCTTCTCGCGAAGCAGGTACGGGACACCGCCGATGTGGTCCTCGTGGCCGTGCGTGAGCACGATGCCGTCGATGTCGTCGAGACGGTCACGGATCGAGCTGAAGTCCGGCAGGATCAGGTCGACACCGGGCTGCTCCTCCTCGGGGAAGAGCACGCCGCAGTCGACGATCAGCAGGCGGCCGTCGTACTCGAAGACGGTCATGTTGCGGCCGATCTCGCCGAGACCGCCGAGGGGCGTGACGCGCAGGCCGCCCTCGGGGAGCTTCGGCGGGGGACCGAGTTCAGGATGCGGGTGACTCAAAAGACTCTCCTCACCACGCACGCCACATGCCCTCGTGGGACACATGGCGCGCGTGACATTCGTGCACTTGCAATTGTTTTCGATGTTCAGTTGTGAAGTCCGATGGCGGGCGCCGGGGCGCCTCGGCCGCTAGAGCTCGACGCCTCCGACGGAGAGGTCGCGCTTGAGCTGTTCCGTCTCCTCCGGGGAGAGCTCCACCAGCGGCAGCCGCAGCGGGCCCGCGGGCAGGCCCTTCAGCGCGAGGGCGGCCTTGGTGGTGATGACGCCCTGGGTGCGGAACATGCCGGTGAAGACCGGGAGCAGCTGCTGGTGGATCGCGGTCGCCTTGGCGACGTCGCCGTCGAGGTACGCGCTCAGCAGGGCGCGCAGCTCGGGGGCCACGAGGTGGCCGACGACGGAGACGAAGCCGACGGCGCCCACGGACAGCAGCGGCAGGTTGAGCATGTCGTCGCCGGAGTACCAGGCGAGGCGCGACCGGGCGATGGCCCAGCTGGCGCGGCCCAGGTCGCCCTTGGCGTCCTTGTTGGCGACGATCCGGGGGTGCTCGGCCAGCCGGACGATGGTCTCGGTGTTGATCGGGACGCCGCTGCGACCGGGGATGTCGTAAAGCATCACCGGGAGCTCGGTGGCGTCGGCGATCGCGGTGAAGTGCCGGAAGATGCCCTCTTGCGGGGGCTTGTTGTAGTACGGGGTGACGGTGAGCAGGCCGTGGGCGCCCGCCTTCTCGGCGGCGCGGGCGAGCTCGACGCTGTGCTGGGTGTCGTTGGTGCCGGCTCCGGCGACGACATGGGCGCGGTCGCCGACCGCTTCGACCACGGCGCGTACGAGCTGCGCTTTCTCCGCATCGCTGGTGGTCGGGGACTCGCCGGTGGTGCCGTTGACGACAAGGCCGTCATTGCCGGCGTCCACCAGGTGCGCGGCGAGTCGCTGGGCACCTTCGAGGTCAAGGGCGCCGTCTGCGGTGAAGGGCGTGACCATGGCGGTCAGGACCCGCCCGAAGGGCGTCTGCGGTGTGGAGGTCGGAGCCATGGGGGCCACGCTACTCGTTGCTCACCGTGAGGTGCTCCCTCGGGGAGTGCGAAAGGGATCCCGGCACTGCCTGCTCGGGGGTTCAAGCAGTGCCGGGTCCGTTTGTTCAGCCTAGATGAAGGTAACGAAAAGCCGCAATACGGACACCTTTGCTACCGGTGCGTACGCCGCTCCGTCGTCAGCCCATCCGGTGCCCCCGCGGCCACGCGTACCGGCGCTACGGGGCGACGCGGCCGTTCTTGTTGAACGCCGCGTAGGTGAGCGGCATGAGCTTGGCCCACTCCGCCTCCATCTTCTCGCCGACCATCTCGATCTCCCGCTGCGGGAAGGAGGGGACAGCCGCCTGCTCGTGCTGCGTGCGCAGGCCGAGGAAGTGCATCAACGAGCGGGCGTTGCACGTGGCGTACATGGAGGAGAAGAGACCGACCGGCAGGACCGAGCGGGCGACCTCGCGGGCGACGCCCGCGGCGAGCATCTCCTGGTACGCCTCGTACGCCTGGCTGTAGGAGTCCTCCATGACGCGGGTGGTCAGGTCGTGCTGCGCCTGGGTGCCCTCGACGAAGACGTACTTGCCGGGGCGGCCTTCCTGGACCAGCTTGCGGTCCTCGCCCGGGACGTAGAAGACGGGCTGGAGCTCGCGGTAGCGGCCGGACTCCTCGTTGTACGACCAGCCGACGCGGTGGCGCATGAACTCGCGGAAGACGAGGATCGGGGCGCTGATGAAGAAGGTCATCGAGTTGTGCTCGAAGGGGCTGCCGTGGCGGTCGCGCATCAGGTAATTGATGAGCCCCTTGGACCGCTCGGGGTCCTTGGTGATCTCTTCCAGGGACTGCTCACCGGCGGTGGAGACACGGGCCGCCCACAGGACGTCGGAGTCGGCAGCGCTGTGCTTGACCAGCTCGACGGTCACATCGCCACGGAATGTGGGCTTGGCGTTCTCGGTGGGGCTGTCGGTCACCGGCGGGGTCCTTCCAATCGCATTGCTGGGGCGGCGCCCAGCCTACGGGCCACCACTGACACTCGGCCTCCGACAGAGCGGGGCCACCGTGAATGCCGTGGCCCCGGTTGAGATTTTTCACAGAAGTCACAGAAAACGGGCACCATCGGCGTGATTCGAACGTCCTTATGTGTGACAGCACACCTCGAGGTTCCTAGGAGAGCGCTTCATGTTCCGCCGGCGAGAGCCCGTGCCGTTCGCCTTTGTCGCCGAGGCAGAGCGTTACCGCAGCAACGTCACGCCGCCGCCCCGAGATCGCGCGAGCCGCTCGCAGATAGCCGGCCGTGTACTCGTGGGGCTGACGGTCACGGCGGGGCTTGTGGGAGCGCTGTTGTTCGGAATGCCCTCGCTCCAGACCGGCGCGCAGAGCACGCACCACACGCAGCAGTCCGAAGCGAAGGACAGCCGCTGACGGAGCGCCGATCAGCGACACGACCGAGGTCCGGCCACCCTGACGTGGCCGGACCTCTTGTGCATCGGTAATCTCGCCCAATGCCCCTGCCCTTTTTGACAGTCGACCGTGGCCGTGCCGCCGCCGCGACCGCCGCAGAGCCCCGGCCCCACGAGGACGAGCACCGGGTGCCGTCGTACCGGCCCGGGCCCCGGCGGGTCGGCGGAGCTGCGCTGCTGCTGCTCCTCGCTGCCTACCTGCTCTTCTCCGCACTGATCGTCGTGCTGGCCGGCTCCCTGGTGATCGCCGGGGTCTGCGTGGCGGTCGCCGCTGTGGTGATCACGGTGGCGGTGCGGCTGGTGCGGGCGGGGATCCGGCTCAGTCCGCTGGAGCAGGAGGCGGACCTCCCCGCCTGAGCACCCGCCTCACGCGTCCGTGCGCACCGGTCTGCCGTCGTGCAGGGCGATCGCCCGCTGCATGGCCTTGCGGGCGCGTGGGGTGTCGCGGGCGTCGTGGTAGGCCACCGCGAGGCGGAACCACGTGCGCCAGTCGCCGGGGGCGTCCTCCGTCTCCGCCTGGCGGCGGGCGAAGACCTCGTCCGCCGAGTCGCGGTCGATACGGCCGCTCGGCGTGCGGACGAGCTCGTCGACGGGGAGGCCGCCCTCGGCCTCCAGTTCCCGCGCCAGCCGGTTGGCGTCCCGCGCGAACTTGGTGGTCTGGTAGAGGAACCAGGCACCGATGAACGGCAGCACCAGCACCGCGGCACCGAAGGTGACCGTGATGGCAGTGCCCTGCTGGATGAGCATGACGCCGCGGCTGCCGACCAGGACGAAGTAGACGACCAGGACGGCGGCCAGGGCGAAATAGACGATCTTCGCGCGCACGGTGCTCAGCCCAGGTCCAGGAAGTGTTCCAGGCCGAACGTCAGCCCCGGAGTGCTCACCACGCGCCGCGCGCCCAGCAGGATGCCCGGCATGAAGCAGCTGTGGTGCAGCGAGTCGTGCCGGATGGTCAGCGTCTCGCCGGTGTCGCCGAACAGCACCTCCTGGTGGGCCAGCAGGCCGCGCAGCCGTACGGCGTGCACCGGCACCCCGTCGACGTCCGCGCCGCGCGCGCCCTCCAGGGCCGTCGTCGTGGCGTCGGGCTGCGGGGCGCAGCCCGCTTCCCGGCGGGCCTCGGCGATCAGCTGGGCGGTGCGGGTGGCGGTGCCGGACGGGGCGTCCGCCTTGCCCGGGTGGTGCAGCTCGACGACCTCGACGGACTCGAAGAAGCGGGCCGCCTGCCGGGCGAAGGTCATGGTGAGCACGGCGCCGATGGAGAAGTTGGGCGCGATGAGCACTCCGGTGCCCGGCTTGGCGTCGAGCCAGCCGGTCAGCCGCGCGAGGCGGTCCTCGGTCCAGCCGGTCGTGCCGACGACGCCGTGGATGCCGTTGGCGACGCAGAACTCGAGGTTGTCCATCACCGAGTCGGGGTGCGTCAGCTCGACCGCGACCTGGGCTCCCGCCTCGGTCAGGGTTTCCAGCTTGTCGCCCCGGCCCAGCGCGGCCACCAGTTCCATGTCCTCGGCGGCCTCGACGGCCCGTACGGCCTCGGAGCCGATACGGCCGTGGGCGCCGATGACCGCCACGCGCAGCTTGCTCATCCTTGGTGCTTCCTTCTCTCGGGCTGGGAGACTGCTTTAGGCCACGACTCCGTCGAGCTTGGCCGCCTGCTTGTCCTTCAGCGGGCCGATGACGGACAGCGAAGGACGCTGTCCCAGTACATCGCGGGCCACCGAGCGGACCTCGTCCGGGGTGACGGCCGAGATGCGGGTCAGCATGTCGTCGACCGACATCTGGTCGCCCCAGCACAGCTCGCTCTTGCCGATGCGGTTCATCAGCGCGCCGGTGTCCTCCAGGCCCAGGACCGTGGAGCCGGAGAGCTGCCCGACGGCGCGGGTGATCTCCTCGTCCGTCAGCCCGTCCGACGCGACCTTGTCGAGCTCGTCGCGGCAGATCTTGAGGACGTCCTGGACCTGGCTCGGGCGGCAGCCGGCGTAGACGCCGAAGAGGCCGCAGTCGGCGTAGCCCGAGGTGTAGGAGTAGACGGAGTAGGCGAGTCCGCGCTTCTCCCGGACCTCCTGGAAGAGCCGCGAGCTCATGCCGCCGCCGAGGGCGGTGTTGAGCACGCCGAGCGCCCAGCGGCGCTCGTCGGTGCGGGCCAGGGCGGGCATGCCGAGGACAACGTGCGCCTGCTCGGTCTTGCGGCCCAGCAGCTCGACGCGGCCGGCCGTGCGGATCGTGCGGGCGCCCGCACGCGGGGCGACCGGGGCCGCGTCCGCGCGGCCGAGCGCGCCGGCCTTCTCGAAGGCGGCCCGCACCTGGCGGACGACCTTGGCGTGGTCGACGTTGCCCGCGGCGGCCACGACCAGGTGGGTCGGGTCGTAGTGCTTCTTGTAGAAGCGCGCGATCTGGTCGCGGCTGAGGGCGTTGATGGTGTCGACGGTGCCGAGGACCGGGCGGCCGAGGGGGGTGTCGCCCAGCATGGTGTGCGCGAACAGGTCGTGCACACAGTCGCCGGGGTCGTCCTCGGTCATGGCGATCTCTTCGAGGATCACGCCACGCTCGGCGTCGACGTCGGCGGCGTCGATGAGCGAGCCCGTGAGCATGTCACAGACGACGTCGATGGCGAGCGGCAGGTCGGTGTCGAGGACACGGGCGTAGTAGCAGGTGTACTCCTTCGCCGTGAACGCGTTCATCTCACCGCCGACCGCGTCGATGGCGGAGGAGATGTCCAGGGCGCTGCGCTTGGAGGTGCCCTTGAAGAGCAGGTGCTCCAGATAGTGCGTGGCGCCGTTCAGCGTCGGGGTCTCGTCGCGGGAACCGACGTTGGCCCAGATGCCGAAGGTCGCGGAACGGACGGACGGCAGGGTCTCGGTGACGATGCGCAGCCCACCGGGGAGGGTGGTGCGGCGGACCGTGCCGATGCCGTGCTCGCCCTTGAGAAGCGTTTGGGTACGGGCGACGGCCCGCCCCTCCGAAGAGGTGCGGGCCGTCTTCCGTGTACTACGGGACGTCACTTCGCGGACTCGTCCTTAGCGTCGTCGCCGTCCTCGCCCTCGATGACCGGGATCAGCGAGAGCTTGCCGCGCTGGTCGATCTCGGCGATCTCGACCTGGACCTTGGCACCGACGCCGAGCACGTCCTCGACGTTCTCCACGCGCTTGCCACCGGCGAGCTTGCGGATCTGCGAGATGTGCAGCAGGCCGTCCTTGCCCGGCATGAGGGAGACGAAGGCACCGAAGGTGGTGGTCTTGACGACCGTACCCAGGTAGCGCTCGCCGACCTCCGGCATGGTCGGGTTGGCGATGCCGTTGATCGTGGCGCGGGCGGCCTCGGCGGCCGGGCCGTCGGCGGCACCGATGTAGATGGTGCCGTCGTCCTCGATCGTGATCTCGGCGCCGGTGTCCTCCTGGATCTGGTTGATCATCTTGCCCTTGGGGCCGATGACCTCACCGATCTTGTCCACGGGGATCTTGACGGTGATGATCCGCGGGGCGTTCGGGGACATCTCGTCCGGCGTGTCGATGGCTTCCATCATCACGTCGAGGATGTGCAGACGGGCGTCGCGGGCCTGCTTGAGGGCCGCGGCCAGCACGGAGGCCGGGATGCCGTCCAGCTTGGTGTCGAGCTGGAGCGCGGTGACGAACTCCTTCGTACCGGCGACCTTGAAGTCCATGTCGCCGAACGCGTCCTCCGCACCGAGGATGTCGGTGAGGGCGACGTAGTGCGTCTTGCCGTCGATCTCCTGGGAGATCAGACCCATGGCGATACCGGCGACGGGGGCCTTCAGCGGCACACCGGCGTTCAGCAGCGACATGGTGGAGGCGCAGACCGAGCCCATGGACGTCGAACCGTTGGAGCCAAGGGCCTCGGACACCTGACGGATCGCGTAGGGGAACTCCTCGCGCGTCGGGAGGACCGGCACGATCGCGCGCTCGGCGAGCGCGCCGTGGCCGATCTCGCGGCGCTTCGGCGAACCGACGCGGCCGGTCTCGCCGACGGAGTACGGCGGGAAGTTGTAGTTGTGCATGTAGCGCTTGCGCGTCACCGGCGAGAGGGTGTCGAGCTGCTGCTCCATGCGGAGCATGTTCAGCGTGGTGACACCCAGGATCTGGGTCTCGCCGCGCTCGAACAGCGCCGAGCCGTGCACGCGCGGGATGGCCTCGACCTCGGCGGCGAGGGTACGGATGTCCGTCACCCCACGGCCGTCGATGCGCTTCTTCTCCTTGATGACGCGCTCACGGACCAGGGACTTGGTCAGCGAGCGGTACGCGGCGGAGATCTCCTTCTCGCGGCCCTCGAACTCGGGCAGCAGCTTCGCCGCGGCGAGCTCCTTGACCCGGTCGATCTCGGTCTCGCGCTCCTGCTTGCCGGCGATGGTGAGCGCCTGGGCGAGCTCGTCGCGGACGGCCTTGGTCAGGGCGGCCAGGACGTCGTCCTGGTAGTCCAGGAAGACCGGGAACTCGCCCTCGGGCTTGGCGGCCTTGGCGGCGAGCTCGGACTGGGCGCGGCACAGCACCTTGATGAAGGGCTTCGCGGCCTCGAGACCGGCGGCGACGACCTCCTCGGTGGGGGCGTCGGCGCCGTCCTTGACCAGCTGGATGGTCTTCTCGGTGGCCTCGGCCTCGACCATCATGATCGCGACGTCGCCGTCCTCGAGGACGCGACCGGCCACGACCATGTCGAAGACGGCGTCCTCGAGCTCGGTGTGGGTCGGGAACGCCACCCACTGGCCCTTGATCAGAGCGACGCGGGTGGCGCCGATCGGACCGGAGAAGGGCAGGCCCGCGAGCTGCGTGGAGCAGGAGGCAGCGTTGATGGCGACCACGTCGTAGAGGTGGTCGGGGTTGAGCGCCATGACCGTCTCGACGATCTGGATCTCGTTGCGCAGGCCCTTCTTGAAGGAGGGGCGCAGCGGCCGGTCGATCAGGCGGCAGGTGAGGACCGCGTCCTCGGAGGGCCGGCCCTCACGGCGGAAGAAGGAGCCGGGGATCTTGCCGGCCGCATACATCCGCTCCTCGACGTCCACCGTCAGGGGGAAGAAGTCGAGCTGGTCCTTGGGCTTCTTGGAAGCGGTGGTGGCCGACAGCACCATGGTGTCGTCGTCCAGGTACGCCACGGCGGAGCCGGCGGCCTGCTTGGCCAGGCGGCCCGTCTCGAAGCGGATGGTGCGGGTGCCGAAGGTGCCGTTGTCGATCACGGCTTCGGCGTAGTGGGTCTCGTTCTCCACCAGGGATATCTCCTCGTCTGCGTCCTCGCCCGTGTGGCGGGGACGTTGGTGGAGGTGCGCGTCGGCTGGCCGGTCTTCGATCGAAGCACCCGGATTTCCCTGATCCGGGGGCCACTACCGAGGACCGGCGGCGAGCGGAGCGCTCCTCCTCATACGGTTTTGCGTCGTGGGACCAGACTACAAAGCTTCGGCGTCCCACGAGATACGCAAAGGGAGCGGCCCCCAGAGGTGGGAACCGCTCCCTTCACGACGTCTTACTTGGCGCCCGCGGCACCGCGGCGGATGCCGAGGCGCTCGACCAGGGCGCGGAAGCGCGTGATGTCCTTCTTGGCCAGGTACTGGAGCAGGCGGCGGCGCTGGCCGACCAGCAGCAGCAGGCCACGACGCGAGTGGTGGTCGTGCTTGTGCTGCTTCAGGTGCTCCGTCAGGTCGGCGATGCGACGGGTGAGCATCGCAACCTGGACCTCGGGGGAGCCGGTGTCGCCCTCCTTGGTGGCGAACTCGGCCATGATCTGCTTCTTCGTAGCGGCGTCGAGCGACACGCGTACTCCTTGAATTCTCTGTTTCAGCCACCGAGTGCCCCTGGTCTAGGTCTCAGGGGAGCTTCCGTTACTCGGGAGGCGGGGTCCGCTGGGCGCTGTCCCCAGAAGCCCTGCAGGGCGGTCCGGAGGCGCGTACACAAACGGCCACTGCACACAGTACCAGCCCGGCTCCCGGGCCCCGCTCCGGCCCCGTTCCCGGGCCGGTCAGCCCGCCGACAGGCCGCGGGCCGTCCCGTACATGCCGAGCACCGCGAGGGCGAGCGGGACGAGGGCGAGGAGGAGGGCGCTTTCGGAGAGATCCGAGACGCGCCCCCAAAAGGGTGACAGGCCCTTGCGGGGGACGATCAGGGCGACGGCGGTGAGCAGGCCGCCACCGAGGGTGACCGCCGCGGCGAGCCAGACCGTACGGACGTCGGTGGAGCCGCCGGCGGGCGGGTTCAGGGACAGGCCGAGTACCAGCAGGGCCAGGGCGGCGAGCCCGGCGCCCAGGACGGTGGTGACCTGCGCGGTGTAGCGGAAGAGGCGGGCACGCAGCAGCATCGTGAGCCCGGCGGCCAGGGCGAGCAGGCGGGCCCAGGGGCCGCCGTCGGCCGAGAAGGCGAGGACGGCAGCGGAGACGGTGACGACGGCCGCGCAGCCGCCGACGAGGCCGAGCAGCAGCTCGTGGCCGCGGCGGACGCGGTCGGCGACGCGCTCGGCGTCTATGGGGTCGGGGGTGGTGCGGGCGGGCGAGTCGGGGTCGGCTCCGGACGCGGCATGGGGGGCGGCGTAGCCGATGGGGAGCCGGGCGACGCGGGCGGAGAGGCCCGGCAGGAAGGCGATGGCGCCGATCGCGACGACGGCGCAGACGGCGGCCGCGTCCGCGGGGCCCGCGCCACTGAGGATCACGCCGAAGGCGGCGAGGGTGCCGGTGACCGCCGCGGTGACGGCGGCGACGAAGGGCGCGTCGCCGGTGGGCACGGTGGCGACCAGGGCCGCGGAGGCGACGAGGACGCACGCGCAGCCGAGCAGGAACTGCAGGCGGCCCGCGCCCTGGCCCGCGTCGGGCGCGAGGATCCCGGAGCCCGCGATCATCAGGTGCGGCAGGGCGGCGAGGCCGAGGGCGACGGCGGAGGTCCGGTCACCGTAGACCCGTGCCCGTACGCCCGCGAGCGCGGCCAGCAGAATTCCGGCGGCGGCCGCGACCGCGCCGGGGGTGCCGTGCATGTCGTGCCGGACGGGGTCGGCGAACCAGAGGGCGAAGGCCATCAGGGCGAGCAGCAGCGCGCCGCCGAACAGCCCGGCCGCGCGCAGAAGTTGGTCGTTCCACAGGGTGCGGTCACGGGTGACCGCGGAGGCCACGGCGTCCGTCACGTCGTCGTGCACGGCGGGCGGCAGGGACTCCGCGAAGGGGCGCAGCGAGAGCAGTTCGCCGTCGAGGACGCGGTGGGCGGCCAGCGAGCGGGCGCCGTCGAGGACGGTGCCGTCGCGGCGTACGAGGTGGTAGCCGGTCGGGGCGCCGACGGGCTGGGTCTGGCCGGTGAGGCGCAGGATCTCGGGGTAGACGTCGGCGACGGCGATGTCGTCCGGCAGTGCGACGTCGATCCGGCTGTCGGGGGCGACGACGGTCACCCGGCAGAAACCGGTCCCAGTGGACGTACTCACCTGTCGGGGCCCCCTGCTCCACTCCGAGCTTTCGCTCATGCATACGCGCGGCGGCCACCCTATCGGGAGCGCGCCGGGGGTACGTCGATAGGATCACCGTTCCGCGGAGGGGAGGCCGGCGCCGGAGGGGTGCCGCGCGGAAGGTCCTCACCGCGTGGAGGGGTTGAGGCATCCGGTGAGCCAGGTCGTCGTCCATCGCCCGCCCCGGAGTCTGCCGCCGGACGTGCCCGGTGAGGAGATCCGGCTGGAGGCGCCTCCCGAGCTGCCGCGCGGCCGTCAGGACAGCGTGCTGATGCAGCTGTTGCCGACGCTGGGCATGGCCTCGTCGATGGTCTATTTCTTCATGCCGGGCGCCGCTCCCATGATGAAGATCATGGGCGTCATGATGATGTGCTCGACGCTGGGCATGACCGTCGCGATGGTCATGAGGCACCGTCAGGGCTCCCAGGGGCAGACCGCGGACATGCGCCGCGACTACCTCAAGTACCTCGCGCAGACGCGGCGGACCGTGCGCAGGACGGCGCGGGCGCAGCGGGACGCGCAGTTCTATCTGCACCCCTCCCCCGACCAGCTGTGGTCGGTCGTCGCGGAGGGCACCCGGCTGTGGGAGCGGCGGGCGGGCGACGACGACTTCGGGCAGGCCCGGATCGGGCTGGGGGTCCAGCAGCTCGCGACGCCGCTGGTGGCTCCGGAGACCGCTCCGATAGACGACCTGGAGCCGTTGACGACGGGGGCGATGCAGCAGTTCCTGGCCACGCACGGCTCGCTGGACGGCATGCCGATGGCGCTGTCGCTGCGCGCCTTCTACCACGTGACGCTGTCGGGCGACCCGGAGACGGTGCACGGGACGGCCCGCGCGCTGGTCGCGCAGCTGGTGACGCTGCACTCGCCGGACGACCTGGTGGTCGCGGTGGTCGCGGCGCGCGGGGCGGCGTCCTATTGGGAGTGGGCGAAGTGGCTGCCGCATGTGCAGGTGCCGGGCGCGGTCGACGGGGCGGGCGCGCGGCGGCTGATCGGTGACGAGCTCGGTGAGCTGGAGGAGCTGCTGCGGCCCCGGCTGGAGGGGCGTACGCGCTTCAGCCGGGACGGGCAGCCGGTGCTCGACCAGCCGCACGTGGTGCTCGTCCTGGACGGCGGTACGGTGCCGGCGGAGTCGGTGTTCGCGGCGCCCGAGGGGCTCCAGGGCGTGACCATCGTCGAGGTGGTGCCGGGGGATCTCGGGGAGCCGCGGGGCGGGCTGTCCGTGGTGGTGGAGCCGGGCGAGCTGCGGCTGCTGTCGCAGGTCGCGGTGTACGACGGGGTGCCGGACACGCTGTCGATGGAGGCCGCGGAGGCGCTGGCGCGGCAGCTCGCGCCGCTGCGCACGGGCGGCGGTGACGGCGACGAGCCGTTGCTGGCCAACCTCGACTTCACGGATCTGCTGGGGCTGGGTGACGCGGGTTCGGTGGACGTGGCGCGGACGTGGCGGCCGCGGTCGTCGGCGGAGCGGCTGCGGGTGCCGATCGGTGTCAGCGAGGACGGCACTCCGGTGATGCTGGACATGAAGGAGGCCGCGCAGGACGGCATGGGCCCGCACGGGCTGTGCGTCGGCGCGACCGGTTCCGGCAAGTCCGAGCTGCTGCGCACGCTGGTGCTGGGGCTCGCGGTGACGCACTCCTCCGAGACGCTGAACTTCGTCCTCGCGGACTTCAAGGGCGGTGCGACCTTCGCGGGCATGTCGGCGCTGCCGCACGTGGCGGCCGTGATCACGAACCTTGCGGACGACCTGACCCTGGTCGACCGCATGCGCGACTCGATCACCGGTGAGCTCCAGCGGCGGCAGGAACTCCTGCGCTCGGCGGGCAACTACGCCAACATGCACGACTACGAGAAGGCGCGCGCGGCCGGTGCGGCGCTGGAGCCGCTTCCTTCACTCGTCCTGGTGATCGACGAATTCAGCGAGCTGTTGACGGCCAAGCCGGACTTCATCGACATGTTCATCCAGATCGGCCGGATCGGCCGCTCGCTGGGCGTGCATCTGCTGCTGGCGTCGCAGCGCCTGGAGGAGGGCCGGCTGCGCGGTCTGGAGACGTATCTGTCGTACCGCATCGGCCTGCGGACGTTCTCGGCCGCCGAGTCGCGTACGGCGCTGGGCGTGCCGGACGCCTATCACCTGCCCTCGGTGCCGGGCTCGGGCTATCTGAAGTTCGGCACGGACGAGATGACGCGCTTCAAGGCGGCGTACGTCTCCGGCCCGTACCGCACGGCTCCGGCCGCGGGGGCCGGGGCGGGCGCCCTGCCGATCGAGCGCCGCCCGGTGCTGTTCACCGCCGATCCCGTGCCGGTCACCTACACCGCGCCCGTGCCCGCGGTCGCGGCCCCCAGGGGCGAGGATCCGCAGGCGGAGACGGTCCTGGACGTCGTCGTCCGGCGGGTCGAGGGCCAGGGCCCGCCGGCCCACCAGGTGTGGCTGCCGCCGCTGGACCGGGCGGCGGCCCTGGACGAGTTGCTGCCGCCGCTGTCCGCGGTGGAGGGGCGCGGGCTGACGGCCCCCGGTCACGGTCGTCTCGGCCGTCTCGTCGTTCCCATCGGCCTCATCGACAAGCCCTTCGAGCAGCGGCGCGACGTCCTGCACCGCGACTTCTCGGGCGCGGCCGGCAACATGCTCGTGGTCGGCGGCCCCCAGTCGGGCAAGTCGACCCTCATGCGGACGCTGGTTGCTTCCTTCGCGCTGACCCACACGCCCGCGGAGGTGCAGTTCTACGGCCTCGACTTCGGCGGTGGCGGCATGAGCGCCATCGCGGGCCTGCCGCATGTGGGCGGGGTCGCGTCCCGCCTCGACCCGGAGCGCGTGCGCCGTACGGTCGCCGAGGTGGCGGGCATCCTGGCCCGGCGCGAGGAGTACTTCCGGGCCCAGGGCATCGACTCGGTCTCGACGTACCGGCGGCAGCGGGCGGCGGGCGGCTTCGCCGACCAGCCGTGGGGCGATGTCTTCCTCATCGTCGACGGCTGGGGCAATTTCAAGCAGGAATACGACATGCTGGAAGGCGTCGTCACCGATATCGCGGGGCGGGGCCTGGGTTACGGAATCCATGTCGTCGTGACCGCCTCCCGCAACATGGAGGTCCGCGCCTCGCTCAAGGACCAGCTCCTGAACCGCCTGGAACTGCGACTCGGCGACACCATGGACTCCGAATTCGACCGCAAGGTCGCCGCGAACGTCCCCGCCGGGGTTCCCGGCCGTGGCCAGCTCCCCGAGAAGCTCCATTTCATGGCCTCTCTGCCGCGCATCGACGGCGACAGCGACCCCGAGACCCTCACGGACGCGACCGCCGAACTCGTCCGCGCCGTCGACGAGGCGTGGACGGGCCCCAACGCCCCGGGCGTACGGCTCCTCCCCCGCAAGCTGCGCGCCGACGAACTCCCCAAGGGCTTCGAGAATCCGCAGCAGGGCGTCGCCATCGGAATCGACGAGACCAATCTGGAGCCGGTCTTCGTCGACTTCGAGACCGACCCCTTCTTCCTCGTCTTCGGCGAGAGCGAATCCGGCAAGACGGCACTGCTCCGGCTCCTGGCCAAGCAGATCACCGAGCGCTACGGGCCGGACGAGGCGAAGATCGTCGTCGGCGACTTCCGCCGTACGCTCCTCGACGTCATCCCGGAATCCCACCTGCTGGAGTACGCGCCGCTCGCCTCGGCTCTCTCGGTGCACGCCAACGCCCTCAACGGCCTCATGGAACGGCGCGCCCCGAAGCCCGACATCACCCCCCAGCAATTGCGCGACCGGAGCTGGTGGTCGGGCCCGCGGTTCTTCGTCATCGTCGACGACTACGAACTCGTCTCGACCAGCAGCGGAAATCCCCTCTCCGTCCTGACGGAGAACCTCCCCTTCGCCCGCGACGTCGGCATCCGCTTCATCATCGCCCGCAGCTCCGCCGGCGCCTCCCGCTCGATGTTCGAGTCCTTCATGCAGCGCGTGAAGGAACTCGGCGCACAGGGCGTCGTCCTGTCGGGCGACCCCGGCGAGGGCGACCTCCTCGGCGGCGTACGCCCGCGGCCGATGCCGCCGGGGCGCGGCTTCTTCGTCTCCCGGAAGCGGGGGGCTCCGCTGGTGCAGGTGGGGTGGCTGCCGGAGGAGTAAGAGTCCGCCAAGGATCAAGGAAGGGGGTGCGCCGAGGCGCACCCCCTTGTTAGTTTCGAACGCACAAATGCCCTGTTGCCGGGGCGCGTTGGGGGGGATTGTGGCGTTCGACGATGAATGGGCCGGGCTGCGCACGGATGCGGCGGCCCGGATGCGGCTCAACGGGGTTCCCGGAGGCGGTGGGCTCCCCGGCCTCCCGGAAAGCAGCGACGCGGACCTCAAGTCCTCCGCGGCGAAGAAAGCAGCCGCCATCGCCGCGCTGGAGCAGCACATACAGCCCGACGTGCAGAAGGCGGGCAGCGCCATGGACGAAGCGACGGAGGCCGCGGCCAAGGGTTTCAAGGAGTGGGCGACGGGGGCCGGTATCGACGGGGCGCTGAAGGGGTGGCGCGCGTCGGTGAAGTCGCTCCAGGGTCAACTGGCCATCGAGAAGGCAGGGCTGAGCGGAGCGAACCGGCTGTACCGCGGCACGGACATCCACACGGGCAATCAATTCCCGCTGCTCATCCCGAAGGACGCCAAGGGCGGGAAGCCGCCTTTCCCCTCGCGGGTATCCGATTACTAGGCCCTGGACCGCACCGAGAGGAAGCTGAGCGAGCATGCTCACGTACCACCAGGTCATGACCACGGACCTCTCTCTGCTGACCACGGCGGCGGCGAAGTGGGAGACAGCGGCGAAGGACTTCGAGACCGTCCAGAAGACGTACGACAGCCAGGTGCGCAACGTGGCTGCCGACGGGTCCTGGAAGGGGGTGGCCGCCGACCATTTCCTGGAGACGACCAAAACACAGACGTACAACCAGTACACGGCGGCGTCGACGGAGGCGCGGGCGATCGCTTCGCTGCTGCGGGATGCGCATGGGCAGTTCATGGAGTTGCGGAAGAAGCTCGAGGACGAGGTCAAAGAAGCCGAGAAGGCCGGGATGAAGGTCAGTGAGAACGGTGTCGCGACCTTCGACTTCGCCAGAGCCGACAAGGCTCTGGCAGACGCGGCACGGCACGACCCGGACCTGCACACCACAGAAGCCGGCTACAGCAGCCGGATTGCCGGCGTTGTCCAGGCCGTCGACGACGCAGACCAAGGTGTGAAGCTGGCCCTCCAAGCAGCGGTCCAGCGCACGGACCTGTTCGACGGCTTCGCGAACGGCTTCAACGCGAAGGCGGAAGGCGACATCGAGAAGGTCGAGGCCAAGGAGGCACAAGAGCTCGCGATGAAGCTCAACTCCACGGGTCATCTCGATGCGAAGCAACTGGCGGAGATGGAGCGACTCTTCCGCGACAACTCCGGCAACAAGGAGTTCAGCCAGACCTTCCTAACCGGTCTCGGCGCAGAGAACACATTCAAGTTCACGAACAAGCTGAATGAGCTCGGGCACGGCTCCGACAAGCGCAAGGGCGATTACCTGACCCTCGACAAGGGTCTGGCACAAAGCCTGGCAACGGCAACGGATGTACCCACGTTCAAGGACGGCGGGAAGCCGCTGGATCCGGGCAGCGCGGAGTATTTCTCGGCATACAAGAAGTGGCTCGGCAGCAGCGATGGAAAGTTCTACAAGAACTGGATGGACGACCTGAAGGTCGCGGGCATCAAGCAGTTCGGCCAAGAGGGCCTCACCGATCAGGGGCGAATAGGCGAAGGGCGATCACAGCGAGTTCGCGGATACCAGTCCCTGGTAACCATGATGCAGAAGGGAGGGAACTATTCGACTCAGTTCTTGCATGATTTGTCCGACGACATGGTCGCCGTAGAGAAGAAGGACAAGAACGTCTGGGATCTGTACGGGCCGTTCAGTAAGAAGGACACAAGCTGGTTCGCCTACGATCCGGTCGACCGGGCCTTGGGCATCATGAGCAAAAACCCTGGTGCGGCTACCGCATATTTTGACCCGAAGGCTCAGATATTTGACCGGGATGCGAACGGCGGAGAGGGAACTTTCCGCAAGAACGACAGGTTCGACTACCTGCGCGAGAAGCGGGATTGGGCCGTGATGAACACCATGGACACCAAGACCCAATGGGAGCACCCGGGGCCGGACGCAGAAGCCAAGGACAGCCATAAAGGCTTCGGCAATGCCCTGCAGGCTGCCGCCACCGGTCGGGCTCCGGGCCAAAGAGCCGAAGGGATTCACCCCCAGCACTCCGATGCCCAAGTGCGCGTTTTCGGTGAGATCGCATCAAAGTACGGCGAGTACACCAAGGTGAATCAGGACGCCATGCCAGGAAACATCCGGGAGAACATGGCTAACACCCTTGCGGATTACCCGAAGGACGTGCACGAAATCTTGGGCAAGGGTGGCAATTTGACGACCGGACCACAGGACGCAAGCATAGACCGCAAGAATCTGGCTCAATTCATCCGGGCAGCGTCTGAGGACGGTAAGGCGTTCCACACAATCCATTCCTCACAGAGCCTCGAGGCAGCGCAAACCGTCAACAGTATGGGCCGTGACGACTTCCTCGACGAGAGCACGAACCATCACTCCAGAAAGGTGCTCGAGTCCATAAAGGAAAACGCGCGAGTTTTCGGGGCATTGGATGGGACGCGAGCCGAAGTGATCGCAGCCCACCGAGACAGCCAAATATTCCAGAACAACTGGAACGCCAAAATAAACTACCATCTAATTGGAGCTCCCTTCACCGATATCCCTTACGTAGGCGACAGTCTGCAGAGATACGTGGATGTCGGAACGTCCATGTACGCGAATCGCCTCAACGACGAAGCGACAGCCAAGAGCAAGGACGAGCTCATCACGCTGTACGACGGTGGCCAAAAAGAGCTGGAGGAAATGCTCGCGAAGCGCGCCGAAGACCTCCGTGTCTCAGTCGCGGACCTCAAGGCCACAGGCGGGCGTGGACAAGATCTACTGACCGCAGTGGACTCCAGCTATGCGGACGGCATTGGACGCGTTCGGCGAGCTACCGGCGAGGTGAGTTGATGTTCCGGAAAGATCCGAGGCGCGCCTTCTCGGCGCAGGCAAAGCTCATCGGCATCATCACGGCAATGGCCCTCCTGGCCGGCGCCGGACTTGCGATATTCACCTGGAATCGCATGAGCCAGACCACCAGCCAGAGCAATTTCTGCGGAAACCTACTGTCCCGGGAAGATGTCAAATCGGTGGGGATCGATCTCTCCGATTACTCACTCTCAGAAGCCTCTTCCCCCGACGACTACACCATGGAACAGCTCTGCAAGATATCAACACCAGCCGGCAACACCTTGACACCCGCATTTTCACTCAGGTACCGGGCCGCAGATCAAATGTGGCCTTATGGGGGCCGCTCTTATTACGACCGCCTCCAGTACATGTATCAATTGCCGATGGGGAGCGGCATCAACGGGTGGGTGGGATACGACACAGCAGCAGTTTGGCTCCCTGATTCCTGCACATCGAAAACCAAAATCAAGAATGGGCCACTCCAGATCACCGCCACCTTCGATGGTGACCAGAAGAAGAAGTGGGGAGTCGAAGAGACACGGAAAAGGGTTAGCCAAGTGCTCATGAAGGGCGCGATCGGCGTGACCAGGAACCTGGGCTGCTTCGACGAGTCTTTCGCGAAACTCAAACCCTCCCCTGAGCCTCGCATGGAGAATAGGGCGCATCCCGGGAGCACCTGTGATCTCCCTGGCTTCTCACCGTTCCAGCAAGAGTCCTCGACCACGACCTTCCCAGAAGTGCTATCGGGCCACGACTACCGGATGTGGAGTTGCGCCCTGCGCCCTGACAACGACCATTCGGATGCATTCATCGCTTTCAGCATCACGAACAACCCTCAACTGATCGGTGATTACGAGAAGCAGAAATCGGTGGCCAAACCTGCGGGCACGTCACCGCACGGGCAAAACACCAGGGCGGACGCAGGCCATATTTCACTGAAGGAATGCAGTGGAAGCAAAACGATGCTCCGCATGCTGACATACTCGGATGATCCCGATTGGCCAGACAATTACAAGCAGGCCGCAAAGACCTTGCTGCCGGATGACGAGGTATTCGAACGATTCGTTCAGGCCGCAACCAAACGGTTGGGGTGCGCACCTCCGGCACAGGAGCAGTGAACAGAGAACGCCCTCAGCTGATCAGGAGAGGAAGTATGCCCACCAAGGGGTTACGGCGTTTCATGCCCAGGGCAAGCACTGTGGTCATGATGGCAGCGGCACTAGCGCTACTGGCGATTGCCGGATATGGCACCAAGCCTCAATGGCAGCCCTGGTGGTATGCCGCGACCATCTGCGATGGTCACCTGTCCGCAAGTGATTTGGCAGATGTGCTGCCCAATAAACGATTGCAGGCCGGCAAGGAGGAGATGGGATCCGAGTCTGGGCATATGAAGTGTGGGGTGAACACCGACGACCGCCACTCCGCCCTGGCTGTGGACGTCTACTCCAAGCCTGACGAGGTCGCTCGTGAACTCAACCTTGAATTTACGATCCCCCATGAGCCACGCTATGTGTTCCCCAAAGGTATCCCTGGCTTCTACGGCGAATTTGGCCCTCTCATCATCCAGGAATGTCCGGCCTGGGGTCGGGATCCCGAAGGGCGAAAGCAACGGATCGTCACCAGGGTGATGGGGAACTGGGACAAGGAGAATGTGACTCCCTCATCCCTGCGGATCGCCACCGCCATGGCCAACGCGGCCGCTGCGAAGCTCCACTGTGGGGCCGCGCCTCTGCCACGGCCCAAGCAAGCGATGCCGGATGGCCAAAAAGCTGTTCCGTTGAATGGCGTATCCGGTACGCCCTGTGAGTGGATCGCCAAGGCTCCGCTGCCGAGGAACAAATCCGGTACCCCATGGAAAGTGGCGGTACAAACGGACGACCAGGCTCCGATCACCGCATGCACCCTTGTGGATGCAAAGAGCGGACACCCAATGGCCCGTTTCAACGGCTGGTACGGAGACTGGAGCGACCGGCCCTTCGAGACATTGGTAACCGCCAACGTCGAGATTCCTTCCGGATACCACCACGGTGACGCCCTGATGAGTGAGCACTTCGGTCGTGCCACTGCCCGCTGCGATGGCGAACCCGCCAACTATCAGGCAAGTAGCTACACAGCTGATGACGAACAGCACATTTCTGGCTCGGAGTTGCAGCCCCTTCTGGAGAGTTTCGCTCGGGACCAGAGCAAGAGGCATGGCTGCACGGCTCTCAAGCTACCTACGAAGGGCGTGTATCCGAACACTCACCTTTGATGAGGCTTGTCCGATCCGATGAGGTTGTGGAGGAATGGGCAGTGAAAAGCCATGTCGCTGTCCGGCTGATATCGATCGCCCTGGCCCTGTGCGCATCCCTTACAGCATGCGGCGGCAGCTCCCCGTCGAAGGATGCGGCAGCTGATGCCCCTCCGGTCCCAGCGGGCATTCCGGCGCCCAACACCGGCATCGACAGGGATGCGTTGAAAATTCGGAGCACGAACCTGCTCATGCGGAACACGTCGTTTCATGCTTCGGGAACCACTACCGCACTCGGCGGTGGGAGCCAGGAGATGTGGTCGGACCCCGAGCAAGGGCTGCGGTTGAAGGCCACGTCGAGCGAGACGGGGCAGAGCGGCGAGATGCTCTGCAAGGAGGGCACGACGTACACGAGTGCGCCCCTTCTGGCAGACAGTCTGCGGCAGTCCGGGCAGAACATCACGCTCCCGCCGGACCTCACCGATGTCTACGTGCTGGGGACCCCGGGGCAGCAGGGGTGCAGCAGCTTTTACGCGATCGCGGAGACGGCCAAAGCGGACCCCGCTCAGGACGGCTCGGTCAACGGCGTCAAGACCTACGCGGTCGCTGCCGCCTCCGGGCCGACAAGTGACGTCTATCGAATAGCAGCAGAGGAAAAGCCCTACCTGCTCCAGCTGCGGTCCAGCCGTGACGGCCGGACGAGCACCACGACGTACGACTCGTTCGGCGACAAGTTCACCATCAATGTGCCGTCCGACGACAAGACGATGACGATGAACGAGTTCCGCCGCCGCGCCTCCGGGCGTTCTTGAGTCGCTATCGCTCTCATCCACGCGGCTACCCCCTCGTCAGCCTTTGGGCGAGCCGGCCTCGGAAGGGCTCGTTTGTACCTACTAGTATGTACGATCCCTATATCCGTCCGCTCCGGAGGAGAACTGGCATGCCACTTGTCCGAATTGACGCCCTGGGAGCCGACAGCGATCGGCTCGACGCGCTCGGCCGCGCCGTTCACGAAGCCCTGACCGAGACGATCGGCTTCCCGGCCGACGACCGGTTCCAGATACTGACCAGTCACGACGGCACCACCGGCACGCTTCGCTATGACGACTACCTCGGTGTGCACCGTGACGACGGCATCGTGTTCGTGGCCATCACCATGCGGTCCGGGCGCGCCCCGGAGCAGAAGCGGGCGCTGTACCGGCGGATCGCCGAGCTCGGCCAGGAGTACGCGGGTACCGAGCCGCGGAACATGTTCGTCACGCTGACCGAGAACGAGTCGATCGACTGGTCGCTCGGCAATGGGGTGGCGCAGTACGCCGTGGAGCAGTGACTCTCACCCTGGGTCCGGGACATTTGTCATGTCGAAACCGTTAGTTACGGCACTGGCCGGGCCGACGCGGCCGGCCGGATACTTGTGGTCATGATGATCACTGAACGCGCAGGTCTGCGACGGTTCCCCGTGGTGACGGTGGTGGTGTTCGCGGCTACCGCGGCGGTGAACCTCCTGCAGTTCGCGGTGCACGGCGTGCTCGCGGGTCTGGAGCGGACTCCGGCCGGATTGCACGGGGACTGGTGGCGGTCGGTCACCTCCCTGTTCGTCCAGGACGGCGGGGTGGCCGGGACGGTGAGCAATCTGCTCTTCCTCCTGCTGATGGGGACGGTCGCGGAGCAGGTTCTGTCCAGGTCGCGCTGGTTGATTCAGTACTTCGGGGTGGGAGTCGCCTGCGAGTTCGTCGGTTACGCCTGGCAGCCCACCGGTGGTGGCAACTCCATAGCGATCTGCGCGCTGGCCGGCGCCGTCGCGCTGACGCTGTGGCGTGACGACCCCCGGTTGCCCGACTGGGCCACTCTGGTGCTGCTGCTCTGGTGCGGCGCCATGATCGGGACGCTCTGGTCGGCCGCCTCTGCCCCGGCGATCGTCGCCTGCGTGGCCGCGTCTGCGCTGATACGGGTCGGCAAGGAGCGCGGTATAGCCGTCCACCGGCCGACGGCTCTGGCCGTGCCGCTCGTCGGCGCGGTGCTGGCGGTCGCCCAGAACATCCACGGCGCGGCGCTTCTGCTGGGATGCGCGCTGGCCCTGCTGGTGGCGCGCGATCGTCAGCCCATCTCGCAGACGGCGACCGGCTCCCACAGCATCGAGCGGTCCTCCGTGGCGTAATCGGCGGCGTACAAGAAGGACAAGGTGGGGCGGGATGAGCGAGCACGGCCGGCGGCGGCGTCACCGTACGGTGGACCGGGTCGTGTGGATCCTGGAGGCCGCCGCGCGAGCGCCGGACGGGGTGACCGTGGCCGAGTTGGCGCGGGTCGTCGGGGCGCCGGCGAGTTCGGTGCAGGATCTGGTCAACGGCCTTGTCGCGACGGGGTTTCTGCTGGAACAGCACCGGCGCTTCAGGCTCGGGCCCGCCCCGCACGTCCTCAACCTCATCGCCGACCGGGTCGTCCCGCAGATCAGTCAGGCCGAGCTCGACGAGCTGAGCCGCGTCGCGGGTACCCCGGTGCTGCTCACGGTGCGGGTCGGGCTCGACGCCGTGTACCTCGCGCGCGGCGGCGAGGACGAGATTCCCCGCCTCGTACCGCTCGCCGACCAGCACATGGCCCGGCCGCTGCTGCGTACCGCCGCGGGCCGTCTGCTGCTGGCCTTCACCGACGAGGCTGAGCGCCATGGGCTGCTCGACGAGCTCGCCCGCCATGACCCCGAGGCGGTCGCCGAGTTCCGCCGCGCTCTTCCGGCGATCCGCGCATCGCGGATCAGCCGCAGCGAGGGTCTGGCCGACCCCGAGGCCAGCGCACTCGCGATCCCCGTCACCGACGGCCCCGTCGTCACGGGAGCCCTCGCGCTCATACACCGGCGTCGCGGCCGCTCGGAGCGGCTGAGTCTGGACCGGGCGGCGGCCCGGCTCCTCGCGCACATCCAGGAGGGACGGATGTGACGTCCGCATCGATTCACGGATATCCGTGAATGCGGGCGCTCGCACAGCGCCGGGAACGAGCATCCCGGCATGACTTCGAACATGCTGATCACGACCGGGCCGACGCCGACACCGCCGTCCACCGGCGCGATCGTCTCCCAACTGCTGCACGCCCTCGGCGACCCCGAACCGGCCCGGGGAGCCGAGGACATCACCGTCGTCGGGGCCGATCCCCTGGTGCCCTCGGTGCACCGCCTCGCCGATGCCATGTCCGCCGCGATCGGTGTCTTCGGACAGCAGACGGCGGCGCTCGGTGAACAGCGCGGGCACCGGCACCAGAGGGTGGAGGTGCAGGCCGGGGCCGCGATCGACCAGCTCATGGCGACGTATCACACGACGCTGTCGGGGCGCCCGATCGGTGTCCTGCTCGACGATCCGGCGCTGCTCGGCAACAACGACTTCTACCGGGCGCGCGACGGCCGGTGGATCTTCATCATCACCACCTATCCGCATCTGCGGGACGCGGTCCACTCCGTGCTGAGGTGCGGGCTCGACAAGGTCGGGATCGCGCAGGCCGCGGCCGGCTGGGACGCGTTCACGCTGGAGGAGGCCATCTGCGCGTGGGGCGGCGTCGCCTGCGTGGTGCGCAGCCGGGACGAGTGGCTCGCGCACCCCGCGGGGCGGTATGTCGCGCAGCGTCCGGTCGTCGAGATCGAACGCGTCGGTGACGGACCGGTCCGGCCTCTGGAGCCGATCGGTGAGGCCGATGAGGCGCTCGCGGGCGTACGGGTGCTCGATCTCACCCATGTGATCGCAGGTCCCGTCGCGGCGCGACTCCTCGCCCAGTTCGGCGCCGATGTGCTGCACCTTTCGCGTCCCGACCGCCCCGACCCGATCCCGATGATCGCGATGACCGGAGGCGGCAAGCGCAACGCCTACTGCGACCTGCGCGACGAGCGCGACCGTGCGGCCTTCCACGACGTACTCCAGGAAGCGGACGTCTTCGTGCACGCCTACCGGGGACTCGCCCGGCACGGGGCGTCGACCGAGGAACTCGTCCGGCGCCGCCCCGGACTCATCACCCTCGAACTCCATGCCTGGGGCTCCGAAGGCCCCTGGGGCGAACGCGGCGGTTTCGACCAACTCGCCTGCTCGGCCACCGGATTCGCCGTCGAGGAGTGGACCGACCGGCCGTCGCTGCCGCCGACGTACCTGCTCAACGACTACCTCGCCGCCTACCTCGGGGCCGCCGCCGTCGCAACGGTCCTGCGTCGGCGTGCGACGGAGGGCGGCTCCTGGCGGATCCGCGTGACCTTGGCCGGGGTGTGCCACTGGGTGCAGGAACTCGGGCTGCTGGCCCGGGAGGACGTACTCGATCTGCCCCGGCCCGGGCGCGCGCCGTTCGCCGCGCTGTCGACCACCGGGACCGATTTCGGCCCGCTCACCGAACCGGCGACACCGTTCGCGTACAGCGGGCGCACGGTCCCCCAGCCAGGCCGGCGTTCCCCGCTCGGGTCTGCTGCGCTCCAGTGGCGTTAGACCACTTCTACCCCCCTTCTACCTCCAGGAGGCACCGGAAGATGTCCGAGAAACCGAGCGGACCGTCCGGCCGCGGACTCCTCGCGGGAGTCCGCGTCATCGAACTGGCCAGCGTGATCATGGCCCCGTACGCCGCCCAGCAACTCGGCGACCTGGGCGCGGACGTGATCAAGGTCGAGCCGCCCACGGGCGACATGACGCGCCATTACCCGCCGCGGCGCCACCCCGGCATGGGCGGCCCGGCACTCAACCTGAACCGCAACAAGCGCAGCGCCGCCATCGACCTCAAGGCCCCGCACGGCCGCGACGCCCTGCTCGCCCTGCTGCGCACCGCCGACGTCTTCATCACCAACCTGCGCCCGCAGGCCCTGGAGAAGCTCCGCCTCGGCTACGACGAGGTCGCGGCCGTCAACCCCGGCCTGATCTACGCCAATGCTCAGGGCTTCCGCAGCGACAGCCGCTACGGCACCCACGCCGCCTACGACGACATCATCCAGGCGGCCAGCGGCCTGGTCTGGCTCAACCACAAGGTCTCCGGCCAGCCGCACTACGTTCCCACCGTGCTGGCCGACAAGATCTGCGGCATGCAGATCGTCCAGTCGGTACTGGCCGCGCTGCACTACCGGGAGCACGGCGGCACCGGACAGCACATCGAGGTCCCGATGGCCGACACCATGCTCGCCTTCAACCTGGTCGAGCACCTGGGAGCGGCCGCCCTTGAGGCCGACGGAGAGTTCGGCTCGGCCCGCTCGCTCAGCCCGCAACGCCGCGCCCAGCGCACCGCCGACGGCTGGATGTGCATCCTGCCGCACAGCGACCGCAACTGGCGGGACTTCACCGCCTTCGTGGGCCGCCCCGAACTGGCCGCCGACCCGCGCTTCTCCACCGGCCCCGACCGGGCCCGCAACGCCGACGCGTTCTATCCGCTGCTCGCGGAGCTGACGCCGCGGCACACCAGCGCCGAGTGGCAGGAGTTCTGCGACCGGGCGGGCATCGCCGCCGCCCCCGTGCTCGACCTGGAGTCCGCCGCCACCACCGCCTACGCCCAGGAGGGCGGCCTGCTGCACGAGGCCGAACACCCCACCGAGGGCCGCTACCGGGTCATCGGCCGCCCGGTGCGCTACTCGGCCGACCCGGAGCCGGAGCTACGGCCCTGCCCGGGCATCGGCCAGCACACCGACGAGGTGCTCCGCGAAGCCGGCTTCGACCCTTCCCTGCTGCACTCCACACACTGACGGAGCGAATCACTCATGTCTCCTTCGACTTCGACACTTTCCCCGATCGCCTTCCCCGATGTCACCCTGCCCGAATCGGCCCACCGGCTCCGCGCAGAGGTCCGCGCCTTTCTCGACGAGGAGCGCGCCCGCGGCACCGTGCTCGGCCGCCCCGACTCCTGGCTGGCCGGCTGGGATCCCGGCTTCAGCCGCCGCCTCGCCGAGCGCGGTTGGGTGGGCATGGCCCTGCCCACCGAGTACGGCGGCGCCGGCCGCGGCTTCCTGGAGCGCTATGTGGTGATCGAGGAACTGCTCGCGGCCGGCGCCCCGGTCAGCGCCCACTGGGTCTCCGACCGGCAGGCCGGCCCGTCCGTCCTCCAGCACGGCACCGAGGACCAGCGCCGTTTCTTCCTGCCGAGGATCGCCGCCGGGCAGTGCTTCTTCTCCATCGGCATGAGCGAGAAGAGCAGCGGCTCCGACCTTGCCTCGGTCGCCACTCGCGCCGAACACACCGCCGATGGCTGGCGGTTGACCGGCACCAAGATGTGGACCGGCGGCGCCCATGTCAACGACTACGCCATCGTGCTGGCCCGCACCGACGACGCCGAGGACAGGCACGCCGGCCTCAGCCAGTTCATCGTCGACCTGCGCGCCCCGGGCGTACGGGTCGAGCCGATCCGGCTGATGAGCGGCGAGCACCGCTTCAACGCCCTCCACCTCGAAGGCGTCGACGTCCCCGACGGCATGCTGCTCGGGCAGCGGGGCGGCGGCTGGAAGCAGGTCACCGGCGAACTCGCCTTCGAACGCAGCGGCCCGGAACGCTACCTGTCCACGTTCCCCCTGCTGGTCTCCCTGCTCCGTGAACTGGAGCAGCGCCCGGCCACGGCCGAACAGCTCACCCGGATCGGCATCCTGGCGGCCCGCCTGCACAGCGTCCGCCGACTGTCCCTCGGCGTGGCCGCGGCCCTGGACGCCGGAGCCTCCCCCGACACCCAGGCCGCCCTGGTCAAGGACCTCGGCACCCAGCTGGAAGGCGCGCTGGTCGACACCGTCCGCAGCATCCTGCCGACCCCGGCCGATCCGCACGCCACCCCCGGCAGCCACCCCGAACTACTCGCTTTCGCCCTGCTGCACAGCCCCGGCTACACCCTGCGCGGCGGCACCAACGAAATCCTTCGCGGCATCATCACTCGTGGCCTGGAGCAGCACTGATGAACACCCACACGATCGACACCGGCGCCCCCGTCATCTCCGCGGACGCCTACGGCACCACCGCCTTCTACGCCGATGCGGACGCCATCGCCACCGTCGCCAACACCACCGCCCCCGACGCCGTGGCCCTCCCCTCCGAGGACGCCTCCACCGCCGAACTCCTCGCCGCCGCCCGGGAAGCAGGACGCCGCGCCGTCCCCGCCCCCCTCGCCGAGACCGCCCTGGTCGCCCGCCCGCTGCTGCGCCGCGCCGGCCTCCCCGTCCCGGGCGGCCCCCTCAGCTACGCCATCGCCCCCGAGCTCACCGTCCGTTACGCCCACCCGGCCGACTCCCCCGTCGGCTCGACCGGCTGCCTGGGCGACGACGACACCCTGCTGGTCACCGGCACTCTGCGCCGCGTCCCCTGGGCCCGCGCCGCCACCGCGGTGGTCGTCCTGGCCACCGCCCCCTTCGGCCCCGTCCTGTTCACCCTCGCCCCCGACCAGGCCGTCCTCACCCCCGGCGGCAACCTCGCCGAGGAACCCCGCGACGACCTGTACCTCGCCGCCCTCGAGATCCCCGCCTCGCAGGTCCGCCGGATCTCCCCCGAACTGCTGGACGAGGCCCGGCTCCGTGCGGCCCTGGCCCGCTCCGCCCTGATCGCCGGCGCCGCCGAACGCTGCGTCGACCTGACGGTCGCCCACACCACTGCCCGCACCCAGTTCGGCCGTCCGCTCAGCCGCTTCCAGGCCGTCAAGCAGGAAGAAGCGCGGCTGATCGAGGAGACCGCCCTGGTCCGCACCGCCGTCCAGGCCGCCGCCCCACTCGACCCCGGTGGCCCGGCCGCACGCGTCGCCATCGCCGCCGCCAAGACCCAGGCATCCGCCTCGGCCGCCGAGATCGCCCGCATCGCCCACCAACTCCACGGCGCCATCGGCATCACCCGGCTCAACCCGCTGCACCTGGCCACCACCCGCCTGTGGTCTTGGCGCGACGAAGACGGCGACGAAACGTACTGGGCACGCCGCCTGGCCCGCTCCCTCACCGCCACCAACCTCTGGCCCACCCTCACCGCCACACCCTGACCCCTCGGGAGGACGCGGCCGGGCGTGGTGCTTGCTTATACGAGGTGGTCGAGGTCGCCTCTCTTGGCGGCTTCGATGAGGTTGCGGAGTCCTTCGCGGGTGGTGGCGATCAGTTCGTCGGGGCGGGTTGTTTCGCGGATTATGGGGGTTCCGGCCCGCGTGTGGCCTATCTGAAGGCAGGCGTTGCCACCGCCCCCGCAGAGTGGTTCCTGCCACTGGATCTCGGACATCGTTTCCCCTTCTTCAGATCTGCTGGGCGATCGAATGGATGAACTGGCGCGATTCGCGCTCGTCCAGGGCGCAGAGCTCCATCTTGCTGAAGAGCCGCCGGTAGTTGGCGAGCTGCTCCTCGGAGTCGACGAACACGGAACCGTAGGACGTGTCGAGCTGCACGGTATCCAGGGGCGGAACAGTCGCACACGCGTAGAGAACGGTTTGCCCCGCCCCGGGAAAGCCACCGGCCTCGAACGGAATGACTCTGAGGCTGACGAGGTCACGTTCGCCGAAGTCCAGCAGATGCTTCAGCTGGGCACGCGCGACATCGCGGCCGCCGAACTGCATACGCAGTGCGCTCTCATGGATGATCGCGTCGTATGCCGGAGGGTCCTTGCGGTCGAGGACTCCGCAGCGCTGCAATCGATGTGCCACCCGGGCATCCACCTGCTCGGCCGGGAGTTCCGGGATGACCATGTCGAAGATCGCGCGGGCGTGGTCCTCGGTCTGCAGAAGGCCGGGAATGTGCGAAGTCAAGGCGTTGCGAAGCCGCTTGGCGTGCCACTCGATCTCGGCAATGTCGAGGAAGAAGTCAGGCAGCACACCTCGGTACTCCTCCCACCACTCCTTGTCCCGCTCGTCGGACATCGTCACCAGCGCATCGATCAACGCCTCGTCGGCGCAGCCGTAGTTACGGGCCAGTGTGCGGAGACGGTTCGGAGTGACGCCGACGCGTCCGGCCTCCAGGTGACTGACCTGGTACGCCTTGATGTTCACCGCCGCACCGGCTTCCGGCGCGCTCATCCCCGCGGCCTCGCGCAGCTTGCGCAGTTCGATGCCCAAGCGCCGTTGCCGTTGGGTCGGATGGCTCCTCGACGGCATGCCTGCCCCTCCTTGTGATCTACCCGAAGCATGCCGTGCGGCCGCCCGTCAGGTCCACCGACAGGGTTGTCTTTGCAGACAAGGTTGTCCGGGCAGCGCCGGTGCCCCTACATTCAGTAACGCACCGCTCACACGTGAGAGCACCGGAAGTGCACCGCGCGAGCGTGCCCGTCTTTCCCTGCGACGGGCACGCCTGCGCCCAGGGAGGCGAGCCACCGGTGGCCACCTGTGCGCGGCTCCATCACATCACCCTGCATCTGGAGTGACCGCGCATGAACTTCGCACCCTGCATGCCCGATTCGTCACCCGTGTCCACAAGCACCGGGCCCATCCCCAGCAACCTCGACTACTCCCTCGGGCTCCCCGGCGGCGCGTACTGCCTCCGTATGGCCCGTAAGACCGTCGATCGCCTCCTGCGCGCGCACGACCTCGCCGACATGGCCGAGCTCGGCGTGCTCGCGGCGTCCGAACTCCTCGCCAACGCCTACCTGTTCACCCCGGGGAAGGCAACGAACCTGTCCATTCGGTGGCGGTTCGGCGTGCTGCGGCTCACCGTGTTCGACGAGCACCCCCGGCACCCGAAGGCCGAACGGGAGGCCTGCCGGGCGCAGCGGCGGGCCGCGCTTTCCATGCTGGATGCCGCGCTGGACGCCAGCGACAGTCTTTGTTGCGGGCTGGACGAGGTGGGCGGGCCGACGGCCGGGAACAAGCTGTGGGTGGCGTTCTCGCGGGACGCGGCGCGGAACTACGACCGGCTCCGAGGTGGCCGTGATCGGTGATCCACCGATGACGCGGCGTCTCCGGGAGTACGCTGCTCACGTTGAATCTCGCGGCGCCAACTCATGTGCGCGCGCCGCGATATGGCGGCAACATCGCACCCTGAAAGGCGGCCTCTGCCCCATGGACCCACATGAGAAAGACGAGCTCTACGCGATGGACATCTCCGGCGTGGAGTGGCTGAGCGCGCCGGACGCCACGACAGAGGTGCGCGTCGAGATCGCGTATCTCCCGGGCGGCGCGGTGGCAATGCGGTCGTCGGCCGAACCGGAGGTCGTGCTGCGCTACACGGAGAGTGAGTGGCGGGCCTTTGTGCTGGGCGCGCGGGACGGCGAGTTCGATCTGACCTGAGCGTACGGAGTGGGGCGGGCGGGCGCGTCTCGCCGCGTATTGCCCGCCCACCCCACGGCCGTGGGCCCTCAGTAGCTGATGTCGAACAGCTGGGAAGCCTTGCGGTCCGTGTGCCGGTAATCCATGCTGCCCTGCTTGATCTTGGCCGAGATCTCGGTCAGGATCCCGTGGATGTGCGTACCGCGGGCGTCGAACTGCGCCTTCGCCTGGAGCATCATCTGGTGGGCCTCGCCCTCCCAGCCGTGCGTGACCTCGTTGACCGCGGCCCAGATGTCCTTCAGCTGCTGGTCGACGACGCCGGCCGCCTTGCTGATGTCATCGGCGGTCTTCTCGACCGAGCTGTAATGAACCTTGAGGTCGTCATTCGCCCCGGGCATGTGCCCCCCTTGTGGTGGTTGTTTCTTCGGAAGTGCTTCTAGTAGCTGCTGATCTTGCTTTCGAGACCGGCGCTGACACCGGCGCTCGCGCCCAGGGAACCGAGGTGCCCGCCCGGGGCGGAGCCATTCACGTCGATCTTGTTGAAGGTCGCCATGATGTCGGCGTCGTTGGCGTGGCTGGACTTACGGGTCAGCGACACGGCGTCGTGAATGCCGTCGATCAGCCGACGCAGGGCGTCGTGGTCGTCGTTGAGCGCGAGCTGTGCGGTACGGAATGCCTGGGCACCGGCGCCCGTCCATGCGGCCTCGACGGTGGCGATGGCATCGGCCAGGGCACGGAGGTTGGCCGAAAGGGCCTCGCTCGTCTCCCGGATCTTGCCCTCGAATTTGGTGAATGCTGGATCACTGATCTTCTGAGTGTCCGACATGCTTCGCCTTTCTTGTTGTTACGGCTGGGTCGGGTAAGTCGCCTTGGCGCGGCGGCGCATGACGCCGAAGCCGATGGCCGCAGCGGTGATCACGGCTGCGCCTGCACCCAGGGCGACCCAGGTAATGGTGCCGATGCCGTCGTCAGTGGCGGTTGCCGCGGCAATGGGCTTGCCGGCTGCGGACGAGTTCGGATCGGAATCGGAAGCGGACGGCTTGGGTGCGTTGGCCGCGAGGAGGGGGTTGACGTTCGCGGGGCCCGGGTCGCCTTCGCCGTCCACGAGCACCTTGCGGGGGCGGACGCTGCCGTAGCCGAGGTATTTGCTGGGCATTTTGGCGCCTGCGGGCTTTCCGGCCGTGTCCATCATGACGCGGAGGACTTGGTTGTTGGTCCAGTCCGGGTGCTTCGCCCAGATGAGGGCGGCGGAGGCGGAGGCGATGGCGGTGGCTTGGCTTGTGCCGCCTGCGATGCAGTAGCCGGAGCCTTTTTCGCAGTGCTGCACGATTTCATCGCCGAAGGCCACGAGGCCGACTTGGTTGCCGTAGGTCGAGAACTTGGCGACTTTGCCTTGACGGTCGATTGCTCCTACACCGACGACTCCCGGGAGAGCCGCAGGAAAGGCCGGCTCATTCGCCTTGTCCCCGTCATTGCCGGTGCTGGCAAAGATCAGGCTTCCTTTTCCAAGCGCATAGTTGACAGCAGATTGCGTCTTGGTGAAGTTCGCAGGGACCCCCAGAGCCCCCTTTGAGATATTAATGACCTTGGCGCCATGGTCAGCTGCATATCGGATGGCCCTGCTGATCAGCGGGTCAACGGCATCTACCCTCTGGTCAGGCACGGCTTTGATTGGGAGGATCTTTGATTCAGGGGCCAAGCCCTGAATTCCTCCGTCAGCTCCTGAACCGGCAATCAGGGTAGCCATGTTCGTCCCGTGACGCTCACTGTCCATGTGCGCGTCAGTGGGATTGTTCGAGGTGTCCGTGCCCTCCAACACCAGCCCACGCAGCTCAGGGAGAGAGGCGTCCACGCCCGTATCGATCACAGCCACCGTGATCCCCTCGCCTCTACTCACCTTCCACATCTGTTCCGCTTGCATATCGTCCAAGAACCACTGCCTCGAGTGCTCGTCTTGTGCCGCTGCCGGAGTCGCGACACATGCGAGCACCACCGCTAGCAACGCCGAGGTCCGCAGAGCGCGCTGAGCCGGAAATGGCATGAGGCCGTGGTCCCCTTCGTGAGGTCTCGTGAGCTATTCGATGACTGGAGGCACGACGTTCCCGCGGCCTCTGGTCCAGGTCTCTTCGTCTTCCACCAGATAGTCGGGCCTGCTGCTGGAGCGACGACGGCCACTGCCTGAAGAGTTGACTCCAGAGTGCGGCATCACGCCCGGCGGCTGACTTCGTACGAGGCCTGAGCCGCCCTGCGTGAACTCGGAGCGTCCTTCACGCGGTGCACGCAGGCCACCAGCAGTACCGCCTGGTTCTGTGGCAAGCCTTCGGCCTGCGTAGCCGTTTCTCGGGCCGGGAGTGGCGCCACCGACGGGATGGCCGCCCATACCCATCGGGCTTCCTATCCGAGTGCTTGAGCCCCCAGCGGTGCCTCGCGGTCCCGCCGCTGTACCCGCTTGAGGTCCATTCACGGTCCGCTCTTCACCCACTACCGTGCCTCGCGGCAATCGCGGGACGGCAGACTGGCTACCCGAACGGGCGGGCATGCCACCGACGATCCCATCTTTACCTCCGGCCCGAGGGATGCCTTCGGGCCGGGGTGTGCTCACTCGTTCGGGGCGGCCACTGGAGGGACTGTGCGGTACTTCGATCCCACGTTGCGAGCTGGAGGGCATGGCAGGTACCAAAGGTCCTGGCATAGCAGGGACTCTTGGACCTGGGCCATCACCAGGGAGGCGCGTGACCGGGTGCCTTGTCGTGTTGTCCGGAGCCTGCGGGAGTGCCACAGAGTCGATCGCCGTATGCGCAGGCCGGTCAGTACTCAGCCCTGTGCCGAGTTGACCATGCCGTCTTTCATCAGGAAGGTGCGAAGGTCCGCTGAAGGCCGCACCGCCCGCGCCACCGGCAGCCACTGCAAACTCATTGCGACCTGCTCCCCCGCCTCCTGCAACTCCCCCTGTCGGCACTGAGGCGCTGTCTGAGCGCTCACGACCTTGAAACGACGGGAAGATCCCGTCAGGCAACGTCGGAAACTTCGGCTCCTCCAACCCCGCCACATCCGTATGCACCGTCCGGTAGTACGAATCCAACCGCTCCATCGCCTTGATGGCTTCCTGGCGGTTGGACTCCGCCCCGTCCAGTCGCGCCTTCTCCTTCGCCGCATCCGCGTAGCACGGTTCCACCGCAGGCATGGACGACTTGGCCTCGCCCAGGCTCTGGCCCGCGAAGCCGATGTTGATGCCGACCTTCAGCGTGTAGTCGGCCAGTTTGAGGGTCTGCTTGGCGAGCTCCGCGCCCCAGTTGCGGAATGCTTCGCTGCCCTCGCCCTCCCACTTGACGCGCTCCACGTGTGCCTGGATTTCTCCGCCGAGGTCGTTGATGTCGGTGAAGGCCTTCAGCAACGCGTCCGCGGCGTCGTTGATCTGCTTCGGCCGGCCGCCCGCCACCATGGCGTAGAGCTCTTCGAGCGTGGCGTCGTCGAACTTCCCCTTGCCCATTCGCCTGTCCCCCTTACGCGGTCTCGGACCCGAGGTCGGACGCGCCGCTGCGCTCCGGCTTGGGCTCGTGTCCGCCGGGCGCCGAGGCGGGCTTGCCAGCCGTCGGGTTGTGGTAGTTCTTGCGCACGCGCTCTTCGATCGCCCGCAGTCGGGCGGCCTGTTCGGCGTCGATGCCGTCGTATCCGCGCTCGGCCACGACGGCCGCGATGCCCATCGACTCGACCTGGTCGCCGAGGATCTGGGACAGCGTCTGCAAGCGGTCGTGGACCTTGTCGTAGAGCTTGGCGAGGTCGTCGGCGGAGCCGAAGCCGGTGCCGTACGCGCCCTTGGGGATCGCCTGGTGGCTGATGGCCTTCTGTGAGGCCGGCGACTTCTCCAGCTCGGACATGATGGTGTCGATCCGGCTCTTGAACTTCGTCAGCGTCTCGGCTTCCTTCGCCAGGTTGCTGCCGCCGAACGGCCTCGGCTCCGAATCACCCGCGTCGTGTTGCTGCACCCCTGCCCCTCCCCTGTGGCATCCAGCGAGACACTACGCCACTCACGTCACGCTCGGCACGAATTCCATGGTGCCGCCACGCATGCTGTCGGCGCCTGAGTACGCGTACTCAATCAGGCCGCCCGACGCCGCCTCAGATCCCGTAGGACCACCGCCACCCCCGCGATCGCGGCCACCAGCAGGGCCGTGCCGCCCAGGCCGTACGTGGCGAGGCGTTCCTGGCGTTGGGACGGGGACTCGCCGATGGCCACGGGGGCCGGGGCGGGGGCCTTGGCGCGGTGGGTGGTGGGTTGGTCGGAGGTGACGCGGTCGATGGGGTGGGCGTCGTCGGTGAGGGCGCGGACCGGGTCGACCACGCCCCAGCCGATGTAGCGGTCGTGGCCGTTGGTGGCGCGCTCGGCGGTCTGCTCTATCTGGGCCACGACCTGGTTCTGCTTCCAGTCGGGGTGTTTGGCGCGGATGAGGGCGGCGACTCCGGCGACGTACGGGGCGGAGAAGCTGGTGCCGTTGTCGACGCACTGGCCGCCGAGGGGGACGGTGGAGACCATTTCCACGCCGGGGGCCGCGACGCCCACGAATTCGCCGGGCTGGGAGAAGGGCGCGCGTTCGTTGTTGCGGTCCGAAGCGGCAACGGCGAGGACGCCCTTGTAGGCGGCGGGGTAGGTCTCCTTGACGTTGCCGTCGAGGCCGTCGTTGCCCGCGGAGGCGACCACGACGACGTCCTTGGCGAGGGCGTTCTTCACCGCGAGTTCCAGGTCGGAATCGGGTTTCAGCGCCTTCGCCGTGTCCTGGGAGATGTTGATGACCTGGGCTCCGGCCGTGACGGCCAGGTTGATGCCCTGGGCGAGGGTCTGGGAGGTGCCGGTGCCCTTTTCGTCGTTCTGCCGGATCGGGATGATGACGGATTCGGGAGCGAGGCCGACGAATCCGCTGCTGGAGGACGGGCGGGCCGCGATGATGCCGGCGACCTTCGTGCCGTGGCCGACGAGGTCGAGTGTGGGGTCGAGCTGGGCAGCCGGCTTTTCGGGCTCGGGTTTCGGTGTTGGTTTCTCCGACGGCTTCGGGGGCGGTTTCGCCGACGCGGAATCCGAGGGCTTCGGGGTGGGCGGTGCCTTGGGCGCCTCCGAGGGCTTCGGGGTGGCCTTCGGGGTCGCCTTGTCCGCCTTTTTGAGCTCGTCCTTCAGCCCGGTCGCCAGGGTGTCGTTCGCCGCCTCGCGTACGCCCACCCCGTCCGCGGCACTCGCTTGCGCACCCGCCAGCAGATCCGCTCCGCTCTTGGCGTCGACGGCATCCTTGAGCTGGGGGTTGTGGATGTCGACCCCGGTGTCGATGACGGCCACGCGCACCGGGTGCCCGTCGCTGTCCTTGCCCTTGGTGTCCTGCCAGAGCTGGTCGAGGAGAACGCGCTGGAGCGACCAGGGGGTGCCCTTGATGGGCTTCGCGGGATATCTGCATTCGCCGCTGCCGTCGAGGGCCACGGGAATCCGGGCGGACGTGGCCGAGGCTCCCGCGACGGGTGTCATGAGTGCGGCGGCCGCCAGCGCCATGGTGATGCGTCGCATGTCGTTCCTCACGATCCCTGCGGCTGCCGGGCGCTGTTGGCGTCCAGCCGCGGGCCCGTGGGGAGGAATTGCGACCAGTTGGCGGGGACGGCCATGGGATTCACGTTCTGATAGCCGAGCCGGGTGCGGGCCGTGTCGGATTCGGGAGATGCGGCGGACGGCGAGCTCTCAGGGGTGCCTCCGTCCGAGCCCGGGGACGGCGCGGGATTCTCGCCGATCTTCGACTTTCCGGTGCCGCTGTCGCCGTTGGACTGCACCGCGTAGCGCAGGCCCGTGTCGGTGACGAGGAAGATCGAGCCGCTGGTGGTCTGATGGCCGGTCACCTGGCGGTAGAGAAGTCCGGAGCCGGGGGTGACATAGGCGCTCGTCGCGCCGTCGGGGATGGTCGCCGGGTAATCCGTACCGGCCCAGGTGGCGAGATCGGGGGTGCCTCCGGCGGAAAGGCCGCCGAAAATGCTGCACACCGTCTTCCTGGCAGCGCCGCCCGCGGCCGAATCCTGGTTGTTGGCCTGCTGGGGTACGCGCGAGGGCCAGTGGTACTTCCCGTAGAACTCCTCGTCGTCCGGCGTGAAGGCGGCGGCGCTGACGTGCTCGGGCGTGCCCGCCTGGCCGAGGGACGTCAGCATCTTGCTGTTGAGGAGCAGCTTGGCGACGAATTCGGAGACGCGCTGGACCTTGCCCTTGAGCACGAGATAGTGCTGGGTGCCCGTGCCGGTGGGGGCTTCGAGGACCGTGCCGACGCGGTTGGCGTTTCCGGGCAGGGTGCTCACACCCGCGTCCGCGCCGACGTCACCGCGGAGCTCGGGGAAGACGATGGGGGCTCCCTCGTTGAAGGTCGCCAGCCAGTCCTTGGTGACGCGCTGCGGCTGGGCGCCGTCGCGGAAGAGGGAGCGGAGCAGCAGGTTGTAGTCCGGGGTGTCCGCGAGCGCTTTCCACTCCGGGCCGCCGAGCAGGTATTTGGTGCCCTGCGGGTCGATGAGATAGCGGGCGTCGTCGGGGCCCTGTACGTAAAGGGCCTGATTGCCCCGCAGGCGGTCCGATCCGGTGAGGTGTTTGAGTTTGGGGTCGCGGTCGGCGAAGAGGAAGACGGCTTTCTGCGTGGTGTTGCCGTTGCCTCCGGGCTGTTCGCAGACGGCCCACTGCTTTTTCCTGCCGGCCTCGTCGACGCCGGGCATGCGGTCGGGGGCGTACGGAATGCCGAGCGTCGGGCCGCGCGGGATGTGGCCGTTGTCGAGCTCGGACTCCTTCACCTTGATGACGGTGGATTTGTCGGGGGTGAGGAGCAGTTTGGCGGAGGCGAAGTTGAGGACCGGGTGGAGCTGCTTTTTGTTGTCCGTCTCCAGGACGACATAGCGCGTGGTGGATTCGCTGCCGACGATGACGTGGGCGGCGGTGTCGTCCCAGCCCTTGGGCGCGACCGGCCTGAACATGCCCCAGGCCCCGAATCCGGCGACGAGCACCGCCCCGACGACGAGCCCGGGGAGGACCGCGCGCAGCGGGCGCGGGGCGCCTTCCTCCGTTCCGCTGGGGGAGGGTTGCAGAAAGGCGGCGACCGTTCGCTTCTTCGCGAAGGTGTACGCGTTGAGCTGATCCCGGCGTGATGCCATGTGTCGCCGCTTCTCCCCAGTGGTCGGCTTCGGTTGACGGGCGCTGCCGGACCCTGCCCTCGGTCCGGTTGTCGTACCGGCCCCCTACTATGCCGGTAGGGGATCAGCGTGAGGCGAGGGGGTTTGTCAGGCATGGGTGCCGCAACGCGCGTACGGGCGCCGGGGGTCACCGCTCCGGCGGGCGCGGTCACGCCGCGGGCCGTGTCGGGGCCCGGGGGTGTGGGGCCGGTCAGGCTCCAGCAGCTGGTGCTGGTCGAGGTGGCCCTCGCGCTGGTGCTGGTGGCGTGGGTCGCGGGCCCGATGTGGCTGGCACCGGCGGCCGTGGTGGCCGCGGTGCTGCTGCTCCTGGCGCTCGTGCGCCGCGGGCAGCGGCCGATAGCGGACTGGCTGGCGACGGCGGTGACGCTGCGGCGGCGCGCGGCGCGGGCGGAGGCCGCCCCGGTGGGCACGGACCCGGGGTTCGCCCCGGTCCTGGAGTGCGAACCAGCCTTGCGGACGGGCTCCTTCACCGACCGTGAGCGGCGCGAGGTGGGCGTGGTCGGGGACGGCACGTTCCTGACGGTGGTGCTGCGGGTCGACGCGGTCGACGCGCCTCTGCGGCCGCTGCGGACGGAGAAGGCACTACCGCTGGCGCTGCTGCGGGACGCGATGGACGTCGACGGCATCCGGCTGGAGTCCATACAGGTCGTGCAGAGCACGCTGCCCGCGCCCGCCCCTCATCTGTCGGCGGAGGCCCTGGCGGCCCGCAACTACCTGCCGCTCCAGGCGATGGCGGGCACCCCGGCCGTGCGGCAGACATGGGTGGCGCTCAAGCTCGACCCGGAGCTGTGCCGGGAGGCCGTCGAGGCGCGGGGCTCGGACGTGGAGGGCGCGCGGCGCTGTCTGCTGCGGGCGGCCGACCAGCTGGCGAGCCGCTTGCAGGGGGCCGGGTTCCGGGCGGAGCTGCTGTCCGAGGAAGGGCTGACCGCCGCCGTCTCGACCGCGGCGAACGTCAACCCGACGGCGTCGGCGCAGGCGGGCCGCAGTGGCATGCCGGTACGGCGGACGGCGGAGAGCCCACGGGCCTGGCGGTGCGACGACCGGTGGCACAGCACGTACTGGCTGGCGCGCTGGCCGCAGTTGGGTCCGGGGGCCACTCCCCTGCCTCAGCTGGCCGCGCTGCTCACCTCGCTGCCCGCGCTGTCGACGACGCTGAGCCTGACCCTCGGGCGCGGCCGTACGCCCGGCGGCCGGCACACGCCGAGCATGGCCGCGCACGTACGGGTCACCGGCCGCAGCTCCGACGAACTCGCCGACGCCCGGCGGGAGCTGGAGCGGGCCGCGCGTGGAGTGAAGGCCGGTCTGGTCCGGCTGGACCACGAGCAGGTGCCCGGTGTCCTCGCCACGCTGCCCTTGGGAGGGACCCGCTGATGACCACCGCGCTTCCGCCCGATCCCGCTCCCGTCGCGCCCGGAGCCGCCCGGCGCCGTTTCGGCTTCGGGCTGCTGGGGCCGCGCCGTGGGCGGCACGAGCTCGCCCCGGAGCAGTTCGAGTCGCTGGCACTGCCGGTCGGTGACGACGGCGTGGTCATCGGCACCGACCCCCACGACGCCCCGGCCGTCCTCGGCATCGGCCGCCCCGCCCCCTTCGACGCCGTCCTCGTCGGCGGCGCGTGGACGGCACAGGTCATCGCGCTGCGCACGGTCGGCACGGGCGCCCGCGTCGCCGTGGAGACCGGCCGCCGCCGGCTGTGGACCTCGCTGGCGCAGGCCGCCAACAGCGGCCAGCCGTGCGTCACTCTGCACGACGTCGGGCGGGTGCCGCCGCAGGGGGCGTCGGTGCACAGCCCCGTGCTCGTGGTCCGTGACTGCGGTGCGCGGCCGCCGCGCGGGCGGGTCGTCGCCGCGCCCTGGCAGCCGGTGCTGACCCTGCTCCCGTTCGTGGGCCCGGAGGCGCCGCGCCTGATGGCGAGCGCGGATCTGGTGGGCGTCCAGCGGGTCTCCCCCGAGGAGGCGGCCCAGCTGGGACGGCTCCTCGGGCTGTCGGCGGACGACGTCTCGGCGTTGCCGACGCTGGGGGACGGCGTGACGCTGTGGTGTGCGCGGCGGTCGCGCATGTACGTGGACACTCGGGCGACGGGGCCGGAGGCCGGGCTGCTGGGGGCTGCGCGGCGGATGGACTGACCGAGGGGGGAGCGGGGCGGGAGGTTTTCCCCTGCCCGCCCCTTCCCGAAACTGGAGGGCAAGCCCCCCGGACCCCGGTCCTCAAACGGCTACTTGCCGAAAGCCAGCAGCATTCTGTTGCCGTCTTCCGACTTACTGCTCGACAGGCGTGTCGAGGCGATGTAGAAGCGGTCGCCCTCGTAGACGTAGCGCGCGCTGAAGAAGTAGTTCTCGGCGGACGTCATGGTTGCCGGTATCTGGAGCAGGACCTTGGGGTCGCCGTCCGAGCCGACGCTGACGACGGAGCCCGCCTTGTCGTACGACGCCTTCTGGTACGCGATGACCTTGTCGCCGTCCGCCTTGAGCGGCATCAGCTCGCGCTTGGCGGTGTTCTTGGCGGCCCATTTGCGCTTGCCGGTGTTGAGGTCGAAGGCGTGGACCTCGTTGCCCGACGAGTAGTTGCCCTGGGTCGGCAGATAGAGGGTGTCGTCCGTGGCGGCCACGCCCTGGCAGCCGCCGAGGTCGTGGTTCACGATCGACAGTCCGCAGGTCGGCGCGTACGCCTGGCCACCGAGGTCGATGACCGAGCGCTCCTTGCCGTCCTTGAGCGCGATGATGCCGCCGGTCTTGTTGTCGTCCGAGACGGAGACCACGGCCGGTTCGGTGGAGTAGATCTTCTTGGTCTGGAGGCCCTTGCGGCCGTCCCATGTCCAGACGGCCTTGCCGGTGGCCGGGTCGACCTTCTCGATGTGCGAGGTTTTGTCGTCGACGCATGTCCAGGAGCGCAGCAGGGCCTTGCCGCCCGCGTAACCGTCGATGCCGCAGCCCGCCTGGATGTCGGGGTTGGCGATGGTCTCGCCGTCGCTGACCCGGATCATGCCGGAGCCGCCGAACCAGGCGGCGCCCATGGCGTTGCCGCTGATGGCCATGTCCATACCGATGAAGCTCTCGGCGAAGCCGCCCGACTTGGGGATGGGCTTGTCCCAGACCTTCTTGCCCGCCTTGAGGTCGAGCATGGCGTAGTTGCCGCACTCGTCCTTCTTGTCGCCGTCGTAGGCCACGACGACCTTGCCGTCGTCCGTGGTGTCCCGGGGCGCCGCGCACACGCGCTTGGGCAGCGGGATGGACCACTTCTCCTTGCCGTCGGCCGTGGCATAGGCGACGACCTTGTCCTGCACGGTCTTGACGGCGTAGTCGCCCATCACCCAGAAGCCCGGTATGGCGGCGCTGGCCTGGTCGACGTCGGGGCCCTTCTGGTCGATGACGACCTTCGCCTCGCCGTCCTGGCGTGCGTCGTTCGGGTCGTTCTCACCGCCGTCGCGCGGTCCCGCGGTGCCTTCGCCGCCGTTTCCCTTGCCGTTCTTGCCCGGGGCGGTGCTGCCGTGGGCGCTGGGCTTGCTCGAACCCTTGTCGTCGCCGGTCAGCGCCCACACTCCACCGGCCGCCGCGACGAGGACGGCGAGGGCCGAGCCGATGATGATGGCCGTCCGCTTCTTGTCCGGACCACCGCTCGGCTGTGCGCCGGGGGCGCCGAAGTGCCCTCCCGGGGGCGGCGGGAAGGCGCCGTACGGGTTGGGCTGCTGCTGTGCGCCGGGCTGTTGCGCGTACGGGTTCGGCGGGTACGGCGTGGGACCGCCCGGAACCTGCTGTCCCGCAACCGGGGGGCCGCCCCAGGCAGGCGGGGCGACGGGCGGGACCGCGGGAGTGGGGGGCGCGGCGGGCGGCTGGGCCGGGGGTGCCGGCGGCGGGGCCGGAGCGGCCGCGGGCTTGGTCAGCGGGACCGAAGGCCCGGCCGGAGCCGGGGGTTCGGCAGCCGGAGCGGTGGGCTGTTGGGGGGACTGCGGAGCGTTCGCGGCCGGATCCTGCGGTGCGCCGAAGCCGCCCTCGGAGGGCTGGTTCGGGGGCATCGGTGGGGGTGGGGGCGGCTGGACCATCAGCGCATACCTCTTGTGTGCGGGCCCGGCGTCCGTTCTGCCTCCCCCCGCGATCCAATGGAACGTCAACATTCCATTGAAAAGGAGCGAATCGGGCGCGGATCCCGCGCCGTCATGGCTTTCGAGCGGGACGTCTTTCTATCACCCGGCAACAGCGGCGCCCGGGGGCGGTTGCCACGGGGGCCGTCGGCAAGGTGGGGACGGGCCTGCCCTGGCGATGCGTATGACGATTAGTCTTGGTGGGTGTACGCACGGGAGAACCGCACACCGGGTCCCTCCCGTCGCACAGGGGGAACCCCGGGCGGTCGGACGACGGGAACGGTCGGGCCCGACAGGCAGAACATGGGCGTCAGACCACACCAGCAGGAGGCAATGTGAGCAGCGATCGGGACGAGCTCCGCGCGGGCGGGACCACAGCCGGCGAGGACCGGTCCGACGCGGGCCACGAGAACGAACCCGACCACACGGGTGAGTTCACCATCGACTACACCCCACCGGCTTGGTACACGCAGAACGCCGTGTCGCCGACCGCCGGTGCGGTCGGCTCCGCCGGCCCCGTGGGTGGCCCGGCCGTCGGCGAGGGTGACGCGGGGCGGACGGCCCCGCCCCCGCCTACGGGTGAACCGCTGGCTCCGCCACTGACTCCGCCGTCCGCTCCGCCTGGTCTGCCGCCCGTGTGGCCGCCGCGCCCGGCCGACGCCATGAGTTCGGACGAGCGGTCCGACCGCGCGCCGTCGGGGGCGCCCGGGTCGGACAACGCGGCGCTCGCACCCTTCGGCGCCGGGGCGGGACCAGCCGAGGAGTTGCCGTTCGGGGCGGAGGCGGTCGACGCCGGGCCTGGCGATGATTACGTACTCGCCGCAGGCGCGGACGCTGAGGCCGGCAACGGCGGAGCACGTCCGACTGACGCATCCGCAGGGGACGGCGAGGGCCGTTCTCCCTTTGGCGCGGCGGTAGTTGAGGTGCCCCACGACGGCGCGGCCCATACGGCTGACGCGCCGCTCGACGACCTCCTGCCCTTCGGCGCCGAGACGGCGGAGTCCGGCCGCCCGACGGACGCGCCTCTCGTCGTCCCGATGCCGTTCGGAACGCAGGCGACCGGCGCAGCCGAGCAGGACGGCGACGCGGCCTCTCTCGGCGGCAACGCCTTCGGCGCGGAGCCGACCGGCGCCGACCGGCAGCGACACATCGACACGGCACAGGCCCACAGCCCCGAACGCCCGGCAGACGCACCCGCGCCTCCGACCGTCCCGCCCTTCGCAGCGCAGGCGACCAGCCCCGCCGAGACCGGCAGCGACCAGCAGCAACACGTCCACGCGCCGCAGGCGCACAGCCCCGAACGCCCGACGGACGCATCCGCGCTCCCGGCCGTCCCGCCCTTCGCAGCAGCACAGGCGACCGGTTCCCCGGAGTTCGGCGGCGACCAGCCGTCGGCCTTCGGGGGCGAGGCGGCCGGCCAGGCCGCGTTCGTCGACGCGCCGCGTCCGCACGTCGACTCAGACGCCGACGCGGCCGACATGGCGCGTCACGACGGCGTGGCCCCCGAAGGCTCCGGCGACGTGCGGAGCGAGGGGACCATGCGGTTCTCCCCCGCCACGCAGCAGGGCGAGGCCGAGAACGGCGTCCGTGAGGGGACCATGCGGTTCTCCGCCATCGCCCCGCCGGAAGAAGCCGCGGACCGTACCGAAGCGCCGCGTCCTGCCGCCGAAGGCACCATGCGGTTCTCCGCCGCCGCTCTGCGGGACGAGGTCGCGGGACGTTCGGAGGAGGCGAGCCCCGCGCGGAGCGACGGCACCATGCGGTTCTCCGCCGTCGTCCCGCAGGAGGAAGGCGCCGACGCGTCGGCTCCCGCCCCGTGGGCCCAGCCGCCCGTGCCCCAGGGGCCGTTGCCTCCGCTGCCTCCGGACTTCCATCCGGCGGTCCCGGCCGCCGCCGAGGCTCCCCCCGCCGCCCCGGCACCCACGCCCCCCGTACCGCCCGCGTACCCGCGTCCCGACGTCGCCCCTACGCCGACCGATGCGCCGCAGGGCGGCTACGGCTACCCCGGCCAGGCGGCGCCCCAGCCTCCGTACGCGCCGACGAGCGCGCCGCAGGGCGGGTACGGCTACCCGGGTCCCGGCGCGCCGGACGCGGCGCCGAATGCCCCGACAGCCATGCCTCAGGCCGCAGTTGGGCAGCCCGTTCCCGCTCCGCAGGCCCAGCCGGGCGTGCCGCCCGGCGGTTACGCGCTGCCGCCCGCCGTGGCGCCCGACAACGGCGCCCTCCCGCCGCTCGCCGAGCCGCCGCAGCAACAGCAGCACCCGCAACAGCACCCGCAGCCGCAGCCCGGCGTGCCCGTGGACCCGCGGTCCGGCGGGTGGCCGACCGTGACGCCCGAGCAGCGGCAGCGGTCCGTGCACGGGGCCCCGTTGGGGTTCACGGCGTCCATGGAGCTGTCGTCGGAGCGGCTGCTGCGGAACAAGCCGAAGCCGAAGAAGCAGGCGAGCACCAGCCGGTTCAAGTTCGGCGGCAAGAAGGAGGAGGCAGAGCGGCAGCGCAAGCTGGAGCTGATCCGCACGCCCGTGCTGTCCTGCTACCGGATCGCCGTCATCAGTCTCAAGGGCGGCGTCGGCAAGACGACGACCACCACCGCGCTCGGGGCGACGCTGGCGAGCGAGCGGCAGGACAAGATCCTGGCGATCGACGCCAACCCCGACGCGGGCACGCTCGGCCGCCGCGTGCGCCGGGAGACCGGGGCGACGATCCGCGACCTCGTCCAGGCGATCCCGAGCCTGCAGAGCTACATGGACATCCGGCGCTACACCTCGCAGGCGCCGTCCGGGCTGGAGATCATCGCCAACGACGTGGACCCGGCGGTCTCGACGACCTTCAACGACGAGGACTACCGGCGGGCGATAGACCTGCTGGGCAAGCAGTACCCGATCATCCTCACCGACTCGGGCACGGGCCTGCTCTACAGCGCGATGCGCGGCGTCCTGGACCTCGCGGACCAGCTGATCATCGTCTCCACGCCGTCCGTGGACGGTGCGAGCAGCGCCAGCACCACGCTCGACTGGCTGCACGCGCACGGCTACGCCGACCTCGTCTCGCGCAGTGTCACGGTGATCTCGGGGGTCCGGGAGACCGGCAAGATGATCAAGGTGGAGGATATCGTCTCCCACTTCGAGACGCGGTGCCGCGGCGTCGTGGTCGTGCCCTTCGACGAGCACCTGGCGACGGGCGCCGAGGTCGACCTGGAGATGATGCGGCCGAAGACGCGCGAGGCGTACTTCCATCTGTCCGCCCTGGTCGCGGAGGACTTCACGCGGGCCCAGCAGCAGCGTGGGCTGTGGACCGGGGAGAACCCGCCCGCGCACCAGGCGCCGCCGGTGCCGGGTGCGTACGTCCCCGGGCAGCAGCCGGGCCAGCCGGGTGCCCCCGGCCCGTACCAGCAGCCGTACGACCCGTACGCGGGCGGCCAGCCGCAGGCCCATCCCTACCCGCAGCAGCCGTATCCGTACGGGCAGCCGCAGCCCGGTGGCGGCTACGGCTACCCCCAGCAGTACCCGCCGCAGCAGCACTGAGCGGACAACGGAGAGGGCCCCGGGCGATATCGCCCGGGGCCCTCTCCGTTCGTCAGCGGTTCACGCCGTGACGTGGGCCGCCTCGTGCGCCGCGACCAGGTCGCGCGCCCGCTTCACATCGCCCGCCATGCACTGGAGCAGCGCCTCGATGGACTCGAACTTCTCCATGCCCCGCAGGTAGGCGAGGAAGTCCACGGCCACGTGCAGGCCGTAGAGGTCCAGGTCGGTGCGGTCGATGGCGTACGCCTCCACCGTCCGCTCGGTGGCGTCGAACTGCACGTTCGTGCCGACCGAGATGGCCGCGGGCATCGCCTCGTCGCCGACGGTCAGCCAGCCGGCGTAGACGCCGTCCGCCGGGATCGCGGTGTGCGGGAGGGTCTCGACGTTGGCGGTGGGGTAGCCGAGCTCGCGGCCGCGCTGCGCGCCGTGGACGACGACGCCCTCGACGCGGTGCGGGCGGCCGAGGATCTCCATCGCGCCCGCGACGTCGCCCTCGGCGACCAGGCGCCGGGTCAGGGTGGAGGAGAACGGCAGCCCGCCGCCCGCCTCACCGGTCACATAGAGGTCGATGACCTCGACGTCGTAGTCGTAGGTGGCGCCGAGCTCCTTGAGGAAGTCGACATCGCCCGCCGCGCGGTGCCCGAAGCGGAAGTTGGGGCCCTCCACGACCAGCTTGGCGTGCAGCTTGTCGACCAGCACCTTCACCACGAAGTCCGCGGGCGAGAGCTTGGAGAACTCCGCCGTGAACGGCAGGATCAGCAGCGCGTCCACGCCGAGCTCCGCCATCAGCTCCGCGCGCCGGTGGTGCGGGGCCAGCAGCGGCGGGTGGCTGCCCGGCCGCACGACCTCGCTGGGGTGCGGGTCGAAGGTCACCACCACCGCGGGGACGCCGAGCGAACGCGCCCGCTCCACCGCACGCCCGATGATCAGCTGGTGCCCCCGGTGCACCCCGTCGTACGAGCCGATGGTGACGACGCTGCGCCCCCAGTCCTGGGGGATGTCCTCCAAGCCACGCCAGCGCTGCACTGTGCCCGCTCCTCGCCCGAACCCGAACTGTTGTCTGTCGATATACGCAGGACTAAGAGTGCCATGCTGGCTCGCGGCGGTCCGCATCGGCCGGTCCACTGACGGTCGCATCGCCCGCGTCCGCACCGGCGGTCAGCCGGATCCGCGCCCTCGGCCCCACCACGACGGCCCACTGCGCGGGCGCGGACTTCAGCCAGCGGCGGACCTGTTCACCGAAGACCGGGATCTCGCGGGCCAGCTGCGTCAGCCGCCGGTCGAAGCAGGCGGCGCCCTCCGCGGTGCGCGCCATCAGCAGACCGGTGCGGTGCACGAGGTCGCGCGTACGGGCCTCGGTGCGCTCGGCGGCACCCGCGGCCACGGCCCGCAGCAGGGCGTCGAGGACGGTGACGTCGCGCTCGTACGGGCCGTACTGCTCGCGCTCCAGCAGCACCTCCAGCAACTCCTGGCGCAGGGGCCGCGACAGGGACGTGCCGGGGGCCGCCAGGACGGGCGCCAGGGCGCGGCGGACCTGCGCGGGGCGGCTGCTCAGCAGGTGCACGACGAGCGGGAAGAGCACGGACCGGGCGGCGGGGCCCTCTTCGAGCCGCCGGTCGACGAAGGCGGCGGCGTGGGCGGCGCCTTCGGGGCGGTGCTCGATGTGCTCCTGGACGAGCGCGGCGGCGCGGCGGGCGAGGGCGGGGGCGGTGACCTCGGCGAGGGCGCGCAGCACCTGGCCGGGGCCGTCGCCCGGTTCGTACAGCCGCGCCCGGAAGATCGCGAAGACGGGCTCGGGGTGGGTGGTCAGGGCGCTGGCGAGGGCCTCGGCGGGCATGTGCGGGTCGCCGGCGGCGAAGCGGACGACGGCCTGCGGGAGGTACTTCGCGCGGGTCTCGGTGTCGCGGACGAGGAGGGCGAGCGCGGTGCCGTGCAGGGCTCCCTCGGCGGGGCGGGCGAGGAGGGCGAGCGCGGAGTAGCGCAGCAGTTCGCGGTCGGCGTCGATGGTGACGTGGGGCGCGGTGCGCAGGGCGTACGCGGCGGCGGCGACGTGCCGTTCGAGGCGGTCGTCGTGGGCCCAGCGGTCGACGGCCCGGCAGAGCGCGGAGGGCTCGTCCTCGGCGAGGGCGTTCAGGAGCTCGTCGGCGCGGGGGTGCCCGGCCTCCACGAGGGCCTCGGCGAGGTCGTCGACGGCGCGGTGGCGGTGGGTGTGCAGCAGCACCTGGGCGGCGGTGGAGACGGTGAACCGGACGCTGTCGGGGTAGGGCGCGGCCTGGAGGGGGCGCTCGTCGGTGAACCAGCGGCAGATGAGGGGCTGCGCGGCGCAGGGGTCCTCGGCGAGGACGGTGGCGACGGCGGGCAGGAAACGGTCGGCCTGGGGCGCGTGGGCGCCCTGGTGCGGCTGGAGCTGCGTGTGTTCCTGGGACTGGGCGGCGCCGGGCGGCGGGCCGTCGGCGGGGACCAGCAGGCGCAGCAGGTCGAGGCGGTCGGCGAGGCCGAGGGGCAGCCGGAGCCAGAACCAGGGGCCGAACTCGGCGAGCCCGCCCAGGGCCCGGCTCGCGTCGCTGTCGAAGCCGCCGAGGTCGACGGCGCGGGCGGTGATCCGCTCGGCGAGCAGGCGCAGCGCGCCGAGATAGGGGGCGGCGTCGGGGACGCGGAGCAGCGTCTCGCCGAGCAGGTGCGCGGCCCACCAGGCGGGGTCGGGGAGGGCGGGGACCGGTGCGTCGGTGACGGCCGCGGTCCGGCCGAGGGCGGAGCGCCCGGCCGGGGAGAGTGCCTCCGCCGCGTGGACGAGGGTGCAGAGGCGGTCGGCGAGGGCGGCGGGGCCGGAGCGCCGGGCGAGGAGGAGCAGCGACTGGAGCACGGGGCCGATGCGGTGCCGGGGCACGGGCAGGGGTTTGGGTTTCTCCTGCTCGGCGGTGCCGCGCCGGGTGCGGCGGCGGCCGGGGCCGGAGCGGGGCGGCCGCTTGGAGCCGGGGGGCGGCGGCACATGGCCCTCGGGGGCGGGCCCGGCGCCCGGCCGGGACGGGAGGCGCTCCTCCGCTTCAATGGCCGGGCTCTCGTGCTCGTACCAGCGGTGGACCAGGGCGTGCAGGGCCGCGTCGAGGTCGAGGTGCGCGCCCTGGAGCCAGTCCGCGAACTCCTCGTGCGCGAAGCGGTAGCCGCTGCCCGCGGGGACGAGGAGGCCCTCGGTGAGCACCGCGGAGGCCCAGCCGTTGCGCCAGGGGAACAGCTCCTCGAAGGCCTCGCGCTCCAGCTCCCCCTGGCCGGGCCCGAGGCAGCGCCGGGCCGCCTCGTGCACCTGCCCCGCCACCCGGGCGGCGAGCCGGCGCACCGTCGTGCCGCGCAGCGGTGGCCTGCGGTCGGCGGAGAGGCGTACGGCGATCCGCAGGCAGGTCAGGTCGAGGTAGGCGGAGAAGACGTCCCAGCGGTCGGGCGGCCGGGCGCCCTCGTCCTCCCCGGGCGCGCCCGGCCGCGCGGCCGCGTCCGGGAGGGCGGCGCGGATCTCCGCGAGCAGCCGGAGGGCGAGCGGGTGGGCGGCGTCCGCCTGCTGGATCGCCTCCTCGGGGACGCCGTAGACGGCGCGGGCCTCGACGGCCTGGCGGGGGGTGAGGTCGGTGAGGCGGACGCAGGGCGGCAGGCCCCGGGGGGCCGGTGCGGCGTCCGGCACATGGAGGGCGGTGGGCGGGAAGAGGGCGCCCGCCGTCTCCCAGTGCTCGGGGCGGCACGCGACGACGAGCCGGGCCGAGGCCCCCTCCAGCCACTCCGCGGTCGCGGCCGTCCAGGCGGGCAGCCCGTGGGCGAGGACCGGGGGGATCTCCTCGGGGCCGTCGAGTACGACGAGCAGGGGGCGCCCCACGCGGTGCGCGAGGGCGGCGACGGCCTCCGGAGTGGCCTCGGCCGGGTCGCCAACCGTGCCCGCCGCGCCCGCCGAGGCGGTGACGATCCGCGCGGCGGCCTCCAGGGCGCGCGCGATCGCGTCCCGTACGCTCTCGTCGCCGTCGCGCAGGTCGGCGCCCCGGAGCCAGATGGTGGGCGCGGGCTCCGAGCCGCGGGCCCGCCGGGAGGCGAGGGCGCCGAGCTCGGTCGTGCGGCCGGTGCCGGGCCCGCCGACGAGCCCCAGGACGAGGGGCCGGACGGTCGGGCCGGTCTCCGCTTCGTCTTCCGGTCCTGCTTCGGTGACCGCTTCCGTGTCGTCCGGGCGGCCGGCGTCATCGGGCGGGTCCGCGGGGTCGGCCGCGTCGGTGCCGCAGGGCAGCCCGCCCTCCGGCACGTCCCCGCTGTCGGGTGCGGCGTCCGCGCCGGTGTCCGGGGGGCCGTCGGCCGGGGCGCGCGGGCACTCCAGGAAGCGCTCGAATTCCCGGGCGATCTCCGGCCGTTGCACGGGCTCGCGCAGGGCGCGCGCGGTGGTGACCTGCCCCAGGGAGGTGGCCGTGAGCTGGAGGGCGCCCGCGAGGTTGAGGTCGGGGCCGTACGCCGGGATGGTGGCGGAGTTGCGCTCCAGGAGGGCCGCGAGAGGCCCGTTCGGAGAGGCCCCGGCGGCGGCCCGCAGGGGGATCGCGAAGCCGCCCGTCCGGCGCTCGGCGTGCAGCGCGGTACCGAGGACCGCGGCCACCGTTCCCGTGCGGGCGTCGATGACGGGGCCGCCGGTGGCCTCCTCGCCCAGGCGCAGGCCGTCGCGCTCGCCGACGGACAGCTCCACGGCCGCGTCGAGCAGGTGGAAGCGGTCGGTGGCGGTGTACGTCACCAGCGCCTCGCCGATGATCCGCGCGGTCTGCCAGCGGCCCGCGCGCAGCCGCACCTCCGCGCCGTCCTCGATCCAGTCGGCCGCCGCGACGGGCAGCGGCCGCACGCCGAGCCCCTCCGTCCGCACGAGCGCGAGGTCGCAGCCCGGCAGCGGGGTCACGGCATCCGCCCCGACCAGGCAGGTGCGGTCGCCCGGCGCGAGCAGGACGAGGCGGGCGAGCCCGTCGACCGCCTCATGACTGGTGATCATCGTGCCGCGGTCGTCCGCGAGGAACCCCGTGCCGCGCGGTCGCCCGGCGAGGTCTCTGATGCGCACCAGGTACTCGTCCGCATCGGTCCGCCGACCGTTCATCCGTCGAACCTCCCCGCCGTGCACTTACGTCGACGGTAGGCAGCGGATGATCGGCAGGACAGATCGCACCCGGAACGCGCCCCCTTCCACCCCCTCCGTTCACTCCGAGCGCCTGCCCAATGGGGTGAATCAACGGCATGGAGCGGATGGGGAGCGAAGACAAGGGAATCGTGGGGCGGGGCATGTGTGCACATGCCCCGCCCCACGATTCCGCCGGACCACGCGGTCCGGTACTGCTGTCGGGCGTGTGGCCTCAGCCGAAGACGGCCAGGCTCTTCGCCTTGCCGCCCTGGTTCTCCACCAGGACCAGGAAGCGGCCGTCCGGGCCGAAGACCGCGACGGGTCCCGTGCCCTCGAAGAGCGGCATCTTGATCCGCACGCCGTTGCCGAGCAGGCGCGCCTGCTCGTCGTTGACATCCCAGCGCTGGAAGGCCGCGGCCGCCGCCTCGGCGACGGGCATGATGGCCAGGTTCTCCTGGATCTGCTCCAGCGTCCGGGCCTCGCCCAGTCCGTAGGGGCCGACCCTGGTGCGCCGCAGCGCCGTCAGGTGGCCGCCGACGCCCGTGTCCGCGCCCAGGTCGCGGGCGAGGGCACGGACGTAGGTGCCGGACGAGCAGACGACGGAGACCAGCAGGTCCTGGACCGGGGTGCCGTCCTCCGCCTCCGCCGGGTGCACGGCGTGCACCGCGAAGGAGGAGACCGTCACCGGGCGGGCCGGGATCTCGAAGTCCTCGCCCTCGCGGGCCCGGGCGTAGGACCGCTTGCCGTCTATCTTGATCGCGCTGACCTTCGACGGGACCTGCATGATGGCGCCCGTCAGCTTGGCCACGCCCGCGTCGATCGCCTCGCGGGTGACCTTGGAGGCATCGGTGGACGAGGTGATCTCGCCCTCCGCGTCGTCCGTCAGGGTGTCCTGCCCGAGGCGGATCGTCGCGACGTACTCCTTCTCGGTCAGCGCGAGGTGACCGAGCAGCTTGGTCGCCCGCTCGATCCCGAGGACGAGCACGCCGGTCGCCATCGGGTCGAGCGTCCCCGCGTGGCCGACGCGCCGCGTCCGCGCGATGCCGCGCATCTTGGCGACCACGTCGTGCGAGGTGAAGCCGGACGGCTTGTCGACGATGACCAGACCGTCCGGCGGTGCCGGTGCCTTCTGCTTCATTCGGACGCCGCGTCCTCGTCGTCCTCGCCGGGCTTGCGGTACGGGTCCGCGTCGCCGGCGTACGTCTTGCCCGAGGAGACCTCACGGACCTCCGCGTCCTTGGCCTTGGCCTTGGCGAGCAGGTCGTCGATCGTCCGGGCGTTGTCGGGCAGGGCGTCCGCGACGAAGGTCAGGGTCGGGGTGAAGCGCACCCCGGTCTCCCGGCCGACCGTGGAGCGCAGGATGCCCTTGGCGCTCTCCAGGGCGGCCGCGGAGGCGGCGCGCTCCTCGTCGTCGCCGTAGACCGTGTAGAACACGGTCGCCTCGCGGAGGTCACCGGTGACCCGGGTGTCCGTGATGGTCACATAGCCGAGCCGCGGGTCCTTGATCCGGCGCTGGAGCGTCTCCGCGACAATCTCCCGGATACGGTCGGCCAGCTTGCGCGCCCGCGCGTTGTCGGTCATGCGCCTACTTCTTTCTTCTTCGATTCAGTCATCAGTCGTCGTCGCCGTGGATCCGCCGTCTCACCGACAGCAGTTCCACCTCCGGCCGCCCGGCGACAAGCCGCTCGCAGCGGTCCAGTATGTCCGTGAGGTGCCCCGTGTCCCCGGAGACCACCGCGAGCCCGATCCGGGCCCTGCGGTGGAGGTCCTGGTCGCCGACCTCCGCCACGCTGACCGCGAATCTGCGGGCCAGCTCGGCGACGATCGGGCGGACGACGGAGCGCTTCTCCTTCAGCGACCGGACATCGCCGAGGAGGAGGTCGAAGGACAGAGTCCCTACATACATGCGTGACGGGTGAGGCCCACCCGGGAGGCGTGAGGTTCAGCTGGTGTGTACGAGCTCTTAGAACCGTACATGCAACGGCCGGGGCCGATCGACGGAAATATTCTCCGCCGACCGGCCCCGGTCGCGCTACGCAGATCAGCCGCGCGGCTTCTCGCGCATCTCGTACGTCGCGATGACGTCGTCGATCTTGATGTCGTTGAAGTTTCCGAGGTTGATACCGCCCTCGAAGCCTTCGCGGATCTCGGTGACGTCGTCCTTGAAACGACGCAGGCCGACGATGTTGAGCTCCTCCGCGATGACCTTGCCGTCGCGGATGAGGCGCGCCTTGGTGTTGCGCTTGACCTCGCCGGAACGGATGAGGACACCCGCAATGTTGCCCAGCTTGGACGAGCGGAAGATCTCGCGGATCTCCGCCGTACCGAGCTCGACCTCTTCGTACTCCGGCTTCAGCATGCCCTTGAGGGCCGCCTCGATCTCCTCGATCGCCTGGTAGATGACCGAGTAGTAGCGGACGTCGACGCCCTCGCGCTCGGCCATCTGCGTGGCACGGCCCTCGGCGCGGACGTTGAAGCCGATGACGATGGCGTCGGAGCCGGTCGCCAGGTTGATGTCGGACTCGGTGACCGCACCCACACCGCGGTGCAGGATCCGGATCTCGACCTCTTCGCCGACGTCGAGCTGGAGCAGCGAGGACTCGAGAGCCTCCACCGAACCGGACGCGTCGCCCTTGATGATGATGTTGAGGTCCTGCACCAGGCCGGCCTTGAGCACCTTGTCGAGGTCCTCGAGGGACACCCGGCGGGTGCGCTTGGCGAAGGCGGCGTTGCGCTCACGCGCAGCGCGCTTCTCGGCGATCTGGCGGGCCGTGCGGTCCTCGTCGACGACGAGGAAGTTGTCGCCGGCGCCCGGGACGTTGGTCAGACCCAGGACGAGGACGGGGGTCGACGGACCCGCTTCCTCGACGTTCTGGCCCTTGTCGTCGAGCATCGCGCGGACACGGCCGTAGGCGTCACCGGCGACCATCGTGTCACCGACGCGGAGGGTACCGCGCTGGACGAGCACGGTGGCCACGGCGCCGCGGCCACGGTCGAGGTGGGCCTCGATCGCAATACCCTGCGCGTCCTGCTCCGCGTTGGCGCGCAGGTCGAGCGAGGCGTCCGCGGTGAGGACCACGGCCTCCAGCAGGCTGTCGATGTTCAGACCCTGCTTGGCGGAGATGTCGACGAACATGGTGTCGCCGCCGTACTCCTCGGCCACCAGACCGAACTCGGTGAGCTGACCGCGCACCTTGGTCGGGTCGGCGCCCTCGACGTCGATCTTGTTGACCGCGACCACGATCGGCACGTCGGCCGCCTTGGCGTGGTTCAGCGCCTCGATCGTCTGCGGCATCACACCGTCGTTCGCCGCCACCACGAGGATCGCGATGTCGGTGGACTTCGCACCACGGGCACGCATGGCGGTGAACGCCTCGTGACCCGGGGTGTCGATGAAGGTGATCGCGCGCTCTTCGCCGTTGACCTCGGTGGCGACCTGGTACGCACCGATGTGCTGCGTGATACCGCCGGCCTCGCCCGCGACGACGTTCGTCTTGCGGATGGCGTCCAGCAGTCGGGTCTTACCGTGGTCGACGTGACCCATGACGGTCACGACCGGCGGACGGGAGACGAGCATCTCCTCGCCGCCCTCGTCCTCACCGAACTCGATGGAGAACGACTCGAGCAGCTCGCGGTCCTCCTCCTCGGGGCTGACGATCTGAACGGTGTAGTTCATCTCGTCGCCGAGGAGCGTCAGCGTCTCGTCGGACACCGACTGGGTCGCCGTGACCATCTCGCCGAGGTTCATCATCACGGCGACGAGCGACGCCGGGTTGGCGCCGATCTTCTCCGCGAAGTCGGTGAGGGAGGCACCGCGGGACAGGCGAATGGTCTCGCCGCCACCGCGCGGCAGCATCACGCCGCCGACGGACGGGGCCTGCATGGCCTCGTACTCCTGGCGCCTCTGCCGCTTCGACTTGCGACCACGGCGCGCCGGACCGCCGGGACGGCCGAAGGCACCCTGCGTGCCACCACGGGCACCCGGGCCGCCGGGACGGCCACCGAAGCCGGGACGACCGCCGAAGCCGCCGCCACCGCCGGGAGCGCCGCCGCCACCGGGACGACCGGCGAAGCCACCGCCACCGGGACGACCGCCGCCACCGGGACCGGCCGGACGGCCGGCGAAGCCGCCGCCACCCGGACGACCGGCACCGCCGCCGGGACGGCCTGCGCCGCCGCCGGGACCGCGACCGCCGCCGCCGGGGCCCGGACGCGGGCCGGCAGCGGGACGCTGCGGCATCATGCCGGGGTTCGGACGGTTGCCCGCGGGGGCGCCACCGGGACGCGGAGCGCCACCGGGACCACCCTGCGGACGGGGCATGCCGCCCGGGGTCGGACGGGCGCCGCCCTGACCCTGCGGACGCGGGGCGCCGCCGGGGCCGCCCTGCGGACGCGGGGCACCCGGGCCGGGACGCTCGCCGCCGGGACGCGGGGCGCCACCGGGACGGGGGGCCTGCGGGCGGGCCATGCCGGTGGAGCCACCGGACGTGAAGGGGTTGTTGCCCGGACGGGGACCGGCCGGACGTGCGCCACCGGGGCGCGGTGCACCCTGGCCGCCGGGGCGGGGGGCGCGCTCGGGACGACCGCCCTCGCGCTGACCGCCGTCACGACCGGCGGGCGCCGGACGGGCCGGACGCGGGCCGGGGGTGGCGCCGGGGCGCGGAGCAGACGGGGCCTGCTGGGACGGGGCCTGCTGAGCCGGGGCCGGAGCGGAGAACTCCGCGGCCGGGACCGGGGTGACAGGGGCAGGCTTGGCCGGAGCCGCCGGGGCGGGCTTCGGGCCGGGGCGCGGACCGGGGGTCGGCGCCGCACCTGCGGGCTTGGGAGAGGGGGTCGCCTCCGCGGCCGGCTTGGGGGCCGGGGCGGCGGGACGGGGGGCGCCCGGCGTGGGGGCACCCGGCTTCGCGGGCGCAGCCTTGCGCGGCGCCGCGGGCTTCGCACCGGGCTTGGCGTTGCCGCCGGGGCCCTGCAGTGCGTCAGTCAACTTGCGGACAACCGGCGCCTCGATCGTCGAGGACGCCGAACGGACGAATTCACCAAGTTCTTGGAGCTTGGCCATGACGACCTTGCTCTCAACGCCGAACTCCTTGGCGAGTTCGTATACCCGGACCTTAGCCACTTCGCTCCTTCTAGGTCCGGGGTGTCCACCGGACCGTCGCTACTTCATGGGCGTACTCATCGCGTACTCATCGAGTGCTCATCGCAATCTCGACCTACTTCCAACTCGCGAGGTACCTGACCGCACGGTTTCCCGTGCCGTTCTTCTTACGGTGTTGCCTGCCGGTGCTGCCCTTACTCATCGATCTGCTCGATGAATCGGCGCAGCGCTGCCACCTCGAGCGGCCCCTGGGCCTTGAAGGCCCGGGGGAACGCCCTGCGGCGGACCGCCAGGTCGAGACAGACCAGTGTGGGGTGCACGGAGGCACCCCGGCCGGGCAGCGTACCGCGAGGGTCGGGGACGCAGGCGCCCTCGATCATCACGATCCGCAACAGATCGCCCTTGGCCGCTCGCTCCCGGCATCCCACACAGGTTCGCTCAGGGCATGCGCGGGCATGCGTCCGGCCAGACACTGATTAAGTCTACCTCCCCGCACCGACCTCGCCCCTGGGGGGCCGTGATCGGGCACGAATACGTTTCGGCCACACTGTGCGGCCTGCTCCCGGGGCCCGCCCGCGGCGGGCCCCGAAGTCCACGGACCGGCGCCCCGGGGGCGCCGGTCCCGACATCAGTCCTGGTCGGACTGCTCCGTGTCGGGGCGGATGTCGATGCGCCAGCCGGTGAGGCGGGCGGCGAGACGGGCGTTCTGCCCCTCCTTGCCGATGGCGAGGGACAGCTGGTAGTCCGGCACGGTCACCCGGGCGGAGCGCGCGCCGAAGTCCACGACCTCGACCTTGCTCACCCGTGCGGGGGACAGCGCGTGAGCCACCAGCTCGGCCGGGTCGTCCGACCAGTCGACGATGTCGATCTTCTCGCCGTGCAGCTCGGCCATGACCGCGCGGACGCGGCCGCCCATCGGGCCGATGCAGGCGCCCTTGGCGTTCAGCCCGGAGCGGGTCGAGCGCACCGCGATCTTGGTGCGGTGGCCGGCCTCGCGGGCGATGGCGGCGATCTCCACCGAACCGTCGGCGATCTCCGGCACCTCCATGGCGAAAAGCTTCTTCACCAGGCTGGGGTGGGTGCGCGAGAGCGTCACGGACGGGCCGCGGACACCCTTCGCCACCCGGACGACGTACGTCCGCAGGCGGGTGCCGTGCTTGTACTCCTCGCCGGGGACCTGCTCCTGCACCGGCAGGATGGCCTCCAGCTTGCCGATGTCGACCAGGACGTTCTTCGGGTCCTTGCCCTGCTGGACGATGCCCGCGACGACGTCGCCCTCACGGCCCGCGAACTCACCGAAAGTGATCTCGTCCTCGGCGTCGCGCAGACGCTGGAGGATGACCTGCTTGGCGGTGGTCGCGGCGATCCGGCCGAAACCGGACGGGGTGTCGTCGAACTCGCGGGGCTCCTCGCCCTCCTCCAGGTCCTGCGGGTCCTCCTTGGCCCAGACCGTCACATGCCCGGTGGCCCGGTCCAGCTCCACGCGGGCGCGGCGGCGGCTTCCCTCGGTGCGGTGGTACGCGATGAGGAGGGCCGACTCGATCGCCTCGACCAACAGGTCGAAGGAGATCTCCTTCTCTCGCACCAGACCCCGCAGGGCACTCATGTCGATGTCCACGGCTACGCCTCCTCTTGGCTCTCGTCGGTTTCGTCAGTGGCCACGGCGGCCTTGTCGTCGGACTTGCGGTTGAACTCGACCTCGACGCGGGCCTTCGCGATCTCGCCGAAGGCGAGCCGCCGGGAGGTGGGCTTGCGGCCCTTCACCCCGGGGACCTCAAGGTCCAGGCCCTCGTCGTCCACGGCGACGATCCGGGCGACGAGCTCGCCGCCGTCGGTCAGCTGCGCCTTCATCAGGCGGCCGGTGGCGCGCACATAGTGACGGTGCTCGGTCAGGGGGCGGTCGGCGCCGGGAGAGGTGACCTCCAGGACGTACGGGGCTCCGCCCATGGCGTCCGTCTCGTCGAGCTTCTCGGAGACCGCGCGGCTGACCTCGGCGCACTCGTCCAGCTCGACGCCCTCGTCGGAGTCCACCACGATGCGCAGCACGCGGCGCTTGCCGGCGGTGGTCACCTCGACCTCTTCCAGATCCAGCTCTCGCGCGCTGACGAGAGGGGCCAGCAGCTCGCGCAGCCTCTCGCTCTGGGTGGTGCTCATCCGGGTGACTCCTCGGCCGCGTGTGCTGTTGTGGGAAAGTCGCGTGTCAGGTCAAAGCCTATCTGTTCCGGCAGCCGACTGACGATTCGGTCCCTGCTCCCCGGCCTCGCGCCCGCGCGCGGGTACGCTCGCGGGCGGTGATCATGACGGGACCTGGCGGAAAGAGGATCGTGGCGCGCACGACGACGACGCGGGGCGCTGCCGGCCCGCGCAGACGCGGGGTACTGGCGGGCGGCGCGGCCCTGCTGACCGGCGGCGCCGCGGCGCTGCTGACCGGGTGCTCGGACGGTGCCGCGGGCACCGGCGAGGGGACGTCCACGGCGAACCGGCTGCGGGACGCCGCGGGGCGGGACTCGGTGGGGCTGCTGGAGCGGTACGACGCGACGATCGGCGCGCACGACGCGCTCGCGCCCCGGCTGCGGCCGCTGCGGGCCGAGGTCGCCCGGCACGCGGAGGCGTTCGGGGCGGCCACCTCGTCCTCCGCTTCCGGTTCCGCTTCGCCCTCTTCCCCCGCTCCTTCGGCGGCGGGCGTCCCCGGGGACGAGAAGGAGGCCCTGGCCCAACTCGCCGAGGCCGAGCGCCGCGTCCTGGACACCCGTACAGCCGCCCTCGTCGGCGCGCCGCCCGAGCTCGCCCGGCTCCTCGCGTCCGTCGCGGCGGCGGGCGCGGGCCATGTCTTCCTGCTCGGAGGCGGCTCATGACACAGTCCCCCTCCGCCACCGCGCGGAGCCGGACCCTGGACGCGGCGCAGGCGGCCCTCGCCGCGGAACACGCGGCGGTGTACGGGTACGGGGTGGTCGGCGCGCGCGTCGACGAGGCACACGCCGCCCTGGCCCGCGAGGCGTACGACGCGCACCGGATGCGGCGCGACGCCATGAGCCGCGCCGTACGGGACCTGGGCGGCGCGCCCGAGGCGGCGGCAGCGGCGTACGCGCTGCCGTTCCCGGTGTCCGACCCGGCGGCCGCGGTGCGGCTGGGCGCGGAGCTGGAGAGCCGTGTCGCGGACGTCTACGCCGATCTCGTACGGGCCGCCACGGGCGCCCTCCGCCGGGACGCGGCCGCCGCGCTGCGGGAGGCGGCGGTGCGGGCGGTGCGCTGGAGCGGGGGCAGCGTAGCCTTCCCTGGGCTCGTCGAGCGGGCCGCGGCCGGGGGGCCGACCGCCTCCCCCAGCGGTTCGCCGGACCGCGCCTGACCAGCGAAGACGAAAAGGACAGCGCAGGGATGACCAACGCGAACAACCGCCTCGAACCGCCGGAGCGGCTGGTGCGGACCCTGAGCTGCGAACCCCCGGACGGCCCGGCGCGCCGCTGGCTCGCCGCGCTGCCGGAAACCGCCCAGGAGTGCCTGCGGCGCTGGGAATTGACACTCGAACGGGTGCAGGAGCCCGGCGGGCGGACCAGCATGGTCCTCCTCGTGCGGCTGCCCGACGGCACCCCCGCAGCCCTCAAGCTGTGCCCGCCCGACGGCACGGCGGCCCTGGAGCACGCGGCGCTCACCCGGTGGGACGGCCGGTACGCGGTGCGCCCGCTGCGGGTCGACCCGGAGGCCGGGGCACTGCTGCTGGAACGGCTGCACGGCGACATCAGCCTGCGCTCGCTCGCGGAGCCGAAGGCCCAGCTGGAGGCGGCCGCGGTGCTCCAGCGACTGTGGGTGCCGGCCGGTGACGGCCACCCGTTCCGCAGCGTCGCCGAGCACACGGCGGCCCTCGCCGCGACCCTGCGCGAGCACCGGGAACAGCCGTGGGCGGCGGACGCCCGCACCGTCGTCGACGAGGCGCTGGAGCTCCGGGACGCGCTGGCGGCGGACGCAACGGAGGAACCCGCCCTGCTCCACGGGGAGTTCCACCAGGGCAATGTGCTGGCCGGCGACCGCGCGCCGTGGCTGGCCGTCGGCCCTCGCCCGCTGACCGGCGAGCGGGCCTACGATCTGGCGTGGCTGGTCCGCGACCGCGTCGACACGCTGCTGGCCGCGCCGGGCGCGGGTGCCGCGGCGCGGCGGCGGGTGTCGAAGCTTTCGGATTCGCTGGATGTGCCGGTGGAGAGGGTGCGGGGGTGGGCGCTGTTCCGTGCGGTGTCCTCCGGGGTGACCGAGCTCGCCGCCGGCCGCCGGGGGCGGGGCGAACTGCTGCTGGAGTTCGCGGGGTTGCTGTAGCGGATGGCTTTTCCCCTACCCGCCCCTTCCCGCAACTGGGGGCTCCGCCCCCAGACCCCCGGGGTGCGCAATTCAGCCCGTCCGGCGTTTGAGGACAAGCGGCGCAGCCGCTTCAGGGGGTCCGGGGTCTCCCCGGTTTCGGGAAGGGGCGGGTAGGGGAAAACATCAGACCGCCGTCAGGCGCGCGATCGCCTCCGCCACCGGCAGCTCCTCGCGAGCCCCCGTGCGCCGGTCCTTCAGCTCGACCACACCGTCGGCGGCCCCACGCCCCACGACCAGAATCGTCGGCACACCGATCAGCTCCGCATCCGTGAACTTCACGCCCGGCGAGACGCCCGCCCGGTCGTCGACCAGCACGCGTACGCCGGAGGCGCCGAGCTTCTCGGCGATGTCCAGCGCGAGTTCGGTCTGCAGAGCCTTGCCCGCCGCGACCACATGGACGTCCGCGGGGGCGATCTCGCGCGGCCAGCACAGCCCCGCCCCGTCGTGGGTCTGTTCGGCGAGCGCGGCGACCGCGCGGGAGACGCCGATGCCGTACGAACCCATGGTGACCCGGACCGGCTTGCCCTGTTGTCCGAGGACGTCGAGGCCGAAGGTGTCGGCGTACTTCCTGCCGAGCTGGAAGATGTGGCCGATCTCGATCGCCCGGCCGATCTCCAGGCCCGCGCCGCACCGGGGGCAGGGGTCGCCGGGGCGGACCACGACGACGTCGAGGTAGCGGTCGACCTTGAAGTCCCGCCCGCAGACCACGTTCCGGGCGTGCGTGTCCGCCTTGTTGGCCCCGGTGATCCAGGCCGTGCCGGGCGCCACCCGGGGGTCGGCGATATAACGCACCGTCAGCCCTTGCGGGCCGACGTAGCCCCGTACGAGGTCGGGCCGGTCCGCGAAGTCCTCGGCCGTCACCAACTCCACGACGGCGGGCGCCAGGTGCTCGCCCAGCTTGCCGAGGTCCACCTCGCGGTCGCCCGGGACGCCGATGGCCGTGATCTCGCCGTCGATCTTGACGAGGAGGTTCTTGAGGGTGGCGGAGGCGGGGACGCCGAGGTGGTCGGCGAGGGCCTCGATGGTGGGGGTGTCGGGGGTGTCGAGCTCCTCGACGGGCCCGTGGCCCGAGGGGTCGGAGGGCTCGACCCGGGCGGTCACCGCCTCGGTGTTGGCGGCGTAGTCGCACTGCGGGCAGTCCACGAAGGTGTCCTCACCGGCCGCGGCCGGGGCGAGGAACTCCTCGGACGCCGAGCCGCCCATGGCGCCCGAGACGGCGGAGACGATGCGGTAGTCCAGGCCGAGCCGGGCGAAGATCCGGGTGTAGGCCTCGCGGTGCAGGCGGTAGGACTCGGCGAGGCCCTCGTCGGTGGTGTCGAAGGAGTAGGAGTCCTTCATCTGGAACTCGCGGCCGCGGAGCACGCCCGAGCGGGGCCGCGCCTCGTCGCGGTACTTCGTCTGGATCTGATAGAGGATCACGGGCAGGTCCTTGTAGGACGTGCACTGGTCCTTGACCGTGAGGGTGAAGATCTCTTCGTGGGTGGGTCCGAGGAGGTATTCGGCGCCCTTGCGGTCCTTCAGCCGGAACAGCAGGTCGCCGTACTCCCCCCAGCGCCCGCTCGCCTCGTACGGCTCCTTGGGCAGCAGCGCGGGCAGCAGGACCTCCTGGCCGCCGATGGCGTCCATCTCCTCCCGCACCACCCGGGAGACGTTGTCCAGCACCTTCTTGCCGAGCGGCAGCCAAGTCCAGATCCCCGCGGCGGAGCGGCGGACGTAACCGGCGCGGACCAGCAGCTTGTGGCTGGCGGTCTCCGCGTCGGCCGGATCGTCGCGCAGTGTCTTGAGCATCGTCGTGGACATGCGCTGGACGTGGGCCATCGTGGTCTCCTGCGTACGTAGTGCGATTGGCAGGAGATTAGCGGCAGCGACGGACGGCGCGGAAACGGGTTTCCGGCGCCGCGGTCAGCTCAGCAGCGGCAGCGGTGCGCCCATCACCACATAGGGGCTCGGGGCGCTCGGGAAGACGACCTGCCGGGCGAGGTCGCGGTAGCCGAGGCTGCGGTAGAGGGCACGGGCCGGGCTCTCGGTGTCGATGGCGGAGAGGATGCTGCGGGGCTCGGCCGCCGTCGCGGTGATGGTGGTGATCAACGCCCGCCCGATGCCCTGCTTCTGGAAGTCGGGGTGGACGTGCAGCTCGGTGATGACGAAGGCGTCGTCGAGCCAGCCGTCGGAGCCGGTGGAGCGCAGATACGGTTCGACGACGCCTGACCACCAGTGGCCGCGGCTGTTCGGCATGCCGTAGACGAAGCCGACGAGCCGCCCGGTCTCCGTCGTCGCGCCGAGGGCGCGGGCGCCCGGACAGCCGAGGTGCCGGAGCACGATGTGGCGCCGTACGCCCACCTCTTCCTCGGTGAGCCCGAAGGCCAGCGCCTGTACGCCCAGCGCCTCGTCGACGCGCGCGGCGAGGTCGAGCGGCCCGACCACGATGTCATCCATGCGGGGAGGCTACCTCTCCCTCGGGGCGGGGCGGCCTGATCGGGCCCGGGTTCCGGCTCAGAACAGGACGCTCATGAACGCGCCGACTTCCTCGAAGCCCACGCGCCGGTACGAGGCCCGGGCCGCGGTGTTGTAGTCGTTCACATAGAGGCTGACGACGGGCGAGACCTCACGCAGCGCGTAGCGCAGCACCGCCGCCATCCCGGTCTCCGACAGGCCGCGGCCACGGTGTTCGGGGGCGACCCAGACGCCCTGGATCTGGCAGGCGCGGGAGGTGGCGGCGCCGATCTCGGCCTTGAAGACGACCCGGCCGTTCTCGATCCGGGCGAAGGAGCGCCCGGAGCCGACCAGCTCGGCGACCCGCGCCTGGTAGAGCAGCCCGCCGTCGCCCGCCATGGGCGAGATGCCGACCTCCTCGGTGAACATGGCCACGCACGCCGGCATGATCACGTCCATCTCGTCCTTGCGGATCCGGCGGACGAGCGGGTCGGGCGCGATGTCCGCGGGCATGGCCCGGGTCTCCATCAGCGGCTGGTGGGCGCGGACCTCGCGGGCCGGGCCCCAGTGGGGTTCGAGGAGCGACCAGAGCTCGGCGGTGGCGTCGGCGGGGCCGACGATGGAGGAGCAGCGGCGGCCCGCGCGGCGGGCGCGTTCGGCGAAGGCGCGCACGGCCTCGGGGCCCGCGCAGATGGGGACGAGGTTGGCCCCGGCGTAGCAGAGGGATTCGAGGCGACCGCCCGCGTACCAGCCCCACATCTCGCCGCCGAGCCGCCAGGGGTCGAGCCCGGCGACCTGGACACGGGCGGCGACGAAGGCGTTGGTGACGGGATCCCGGTCGAGGACGGCGAGCGCGTCGTCGAGTTCGCCGGGCTCCAGGACCTTGGTGGTGGTCGTCGTCAACACGTGTCGGAATGCCTCACCGTCGCGGGCCGGAGGCCATGGGAACAGGTCTTGGAACTGTACCTCTCAGGGTCCCCGCACACCTCCCCTGCCTGGCCTTTGGCGCTCCGGGAGCCGCCTTTCGGATACGGCTGTGCCCCGCTCCGGGGAGCGGGGCACAGGACGCGACGGGCGGGGGATCAGCCGCTGACGCTGATCTCGGGCTCGCCGGAGGCGACGCCGTCCTTGCGCATCTGGTCGGCGATCTTGAGGGCTTCCTCGATGAGGGTCTCCACGATCTTGGACTCGGGGACGGTCTTGATGACCTCGCCCTTGACGAAGATCTGGCCCTTGCCGTTGCCGGAGGCCACACCGAGGTCGGCCTCGCGGGCCTCGCCGGGGCCGTTGACGACACAGCCCATGACGGCGACGCGCAGCGGGACCTCCATGCCCTCAAGGCCGGCGGTCACCTCTTCGGCGAGCTTGTAGACGTCGACCTGGGCGCGGCCGCAGGACGGGCAGGAGACGATCTCCAGGCGGCGCTGGCGCAGGCCGAGCGACTCCAGGATCTGCATGCCGACCTTGATCTCCTCGGCCGGCGGGGCGGAGAGGGAGACGCGGATGGTGTCGCCGATGCCCTCGGAGAGCAGGGCGCCGAAGGCGACGGCGGACTTGATGGTGCCCTGGAAGGCGGGGCCCGCCTCGGTGACGCCGAGGTGGAGGGGGTAGTCGCACTGGGCGGCCAGCTGCCGGTAGGCGTTGACCATGACGACCGGGTCGTTGTGCTTGACCGAGATCTTGATGTCCCGGAAGCCGTGCTCCTCGAAGAGGGACGCCTCCCACAGCGCGGACTCCACCAGCGCCTCGGGGGTGGCCTTGCCGTACTTCGCCAGCAGGCGGGCGTCCAGGGAGCCGGCGTTGACGCCGATGCGGATCGGGGTGCCGGTCTGGGAGGCCGCCTTGGCGATCTCCTTGACCTTGTCGTCGAACTGCTTGATGTTGCCGGGGTTGACCCGCACGGCGGCGCAGCCCGCGTCGATCGCGGCGAAGACGTACTTCGGCTGGAAGTGGATGTCGGCGATCACCGGGATCTGCGACTTCTTGGCGATGACCGCCAGCGCGTCGGCGTCGTCCTGGGTCGGGCAGGCCACGCGCACGATCTGGCAGCCGGACGCCGTGAGCTCGGCGATCTGCTGGAGCGTGGCGCCGATGTCCGAGGTCCTGGTCGTCGTCATCGACTGCACCGAGACGGGTGCGTCGCCTCCGACGGCCACGGAACCGACCTGGATCTTGCGGCTGACCCTGCGGTCGGCGAGCTTGATCGGAACGGAAGGCATTCCAAGCGAAATCGCTGTCATCTGGCGAGCAACCCCAAGGTGTGAATCAAGGTCCCGAGATCGGCGGGCTCCGGCCTTCGAGGTTACGGCACGCGCCCCCTTCGGGGCACATCCCCTGGCCTGGGCTCCGTGTCCCCGGACGCCGGGCGGGCCGGAGAAACCCGGCCCGCCCGGCGCCCGGGGGCGTATGCGGAGCTACGTCAGCCGGACCGGGTTCACCACGTCGGCGATCAGGACCAGCAGCGTGAAACAGACGAAGATTCCGGCCACCACATAGGCCACCGGCATCAGCTTCGCGACGTCGAACGGACCGGGGTCGGGGCGGCGGAAGACCCGGGCGAAGGCCCTGCGCAGGGACTCCCACAGCGCCCCGGCGATGTGCCCGCCGTCGAGCGGGAGCAGCGGCAGCATGTTGAACAGGAACAGCGAGAGGTTGAAGCCCGCGACCAGGAAGAGCATGGTCGCCACCTGCTGGGACGGCGGGATGTCGAGGTTGAAGACCTCGCCGCCGACGCGGGCCGCGCCCACGACGCCCATGGGCGAGTCGGCCTTGCGCTCGCCGCCGTCGAAGGCGGCGTTCCACAGGTCGGGGATCTTGCCGGGCAGGGCGATCAGCGACTCGACGCCGGACTGGACCATGTCGCCCATCCGGCCCACGGACTGGCCGAAGGACTGCGGCACGACGCCGGTGGCGGGCGTGAAGCCGAGGAAGCCGGCGGTGACGTACTGCCCCTTGATGGGGCTGCCCTTGCCGTCGTACTTCTGGACCTGGTTGGAGATCAGGTCGGCGTTCAGGGTCTTCTGCGCGCCGTCCCGCACGACGGTGATCGTGGCCGGTCCCGTGGTCTTGCGGATCTCGCGCTGGAGCGTGGCCCAGTCGTCGGTCCGGTGGCCGTTGAAGGCGACGATCTTGTCGCGCGGCTGGAGGCCCGCGGCCTTGGCCGGGGAGTCCTTGGCGCCCTTGGGGCAGGCGTCGGTCTTGTCGGTGGCCTTGACCACACAGGCCGAGACGGTGGAGACCTGGGTGGTCTGGGTGTTGATGCCGAAGGACATCATCACGCCGAGGAAGATCGCGACGGCCAGGACGAGGTTCATGAACGGGCCGGCGAACATCACGATCACGCGCTTCCACGGCTTGCGCGTGTAGAAGAGCCGCGTCTCGTCGCCCGGCTGGAGCTCCTCGAAGGCGGCCGAGCGGGCGTCCTCGATCATGCCGCGCCAGGGCGACGTGGAGCGCGCGCTGATCTTCCCGTCCGCGCCGGGCGGGAACATGCCGATCATGCGGATGTAGCCGCCGAGCGGGACCGCCTTGATGCCGTACTCGGTGTCGCCCTTCTTCCGCGAGAAGATCGTCGGCCCGAAGCCGACCATGTACTGCGGCACCCGGATGCCGAAGAGCTTCGCGGTGGAGAGGTGTCCCAGTTCGTGCCAGGCGATCGAGAAGAGCAGGCCCACCACGAAGACGACTATCCCGAGGACCGTCATCAGGGTTGTCATGCGCGGGCCTCCGAGGTCGTTTGCGCGGTGCGGGCCGCCGGGGCCGGGCGCGCTGCCAGTTCACGGGCCCGGGCGCGGGCCCAGGTCTCCGCTTGCAGGACGTCCGGGAGGGTGAGCTGGGTTCCCGCGGCGGGTGTGCCGTGTTCCGCCACCACCTCGGCGACGGTATCGACAATGCCATTGAACGGCAGCGCGCCGGAGAGGAACGCGTCGACGCACTCCTCGTTGGCGGCGTTGAAGACCGCGGGTGCGGTGCCGCCGAGGGTGCCGACGTGCCGGGCCAGGCCCACGGAGGGGAAGGCCTCCTCGTCGAGCGGGAAGAATTCCCAGGTGGAGGCCTTGGACCAATCGAAGGCGGGGGCCGCGTCCGGGATCCGCTCGGGCCAGCCGAGGCCGATGGCGATGGGGCCGCGCATGTCGGGCGGGGTGGCCTGGGCGAGCGTCGAGCCGTCGGTGAATTCCACCATCGAGTGGACGTAGGACTGCGGGTGGACGACGACCTCGATGCGCTCGAAGGGGATGTCGTAGAGGAGGTGCGCCTCGATGACCTCCAGGCCCTTGTTGACGAGGGTCGCGGAGTTGATCGTGATCACCGGGCCCATGGACCAGGTGGGGTGGGCGAGGGCGTCCGCGGGGGTGACGGCGGCCAGCTCGGCCTTGGTGCGGCCCCGGAAGGGTCCGCCGGAGGCGGTGACGACCAGCTTGCGGACCTCGGCGCGGGTGCCGCCGAGCAGCGCCTGGAAGAGCGCGGCGTGCTCGGAGTCGACGGGGATGATCTGCCCCGGCTTGGCCAGCGCCTTGACCAGCGGGCCGCCGACGATCAGCGACTCCTTGTTGGCCAGGGCCAGCGTCCGGCCAGCCTCCAGGGCGGCGAGGGTGGGCGCGAGGCCGATGGAGCCGGTGATGCCGTTGAGCACGGTGTGGCACTCGCTGCGGGCGAGGTCGGTGGCCGCGTCGGGCCCCGCCAGGATCTCGGGCAGCGGCTCGGAGCCGTACTGCGCGGCCAGCGCCTCGCGCAGCGCGGGCACCTTGTCGGCCTGGGCGACGGCCACCGTGCGGACCCGCAGCAGCCGCGCCTGCTCGGCGAGCAGTCCCACCCGGCCGCCGGCGGCGGACAGGCCCGTCACCGTGAAGCGGTCGGGGTTGCGGAGCACGAGGTCGATGGCCTGGGTGCCGATCGAGCCGGTCGAGCCGAGGATCACGACCTCGCGCGGTCCGCCCGCGGCGGTGGGGGCGGAGTAGCGCAGATGCGGGTCAGCGAGAGAGTCCGTCATGGACTCCATTGTTGCCTCTCCCGGCAGGAGGGCGGACAGGGATCCCCCCGGCCGCCCTCCTCGGGGTCGCGTCGGTGCCGGGTACGGATCAGCGGATGGGCCGGTGGACGTTGTCCGTCCTGGCCGGGCCGGGGGTGGCGTCGGCGATCCAGGGGCCGTCGCCGCTGGGGTCGACGATGCCGGACTCCAGCCATTCGTACGCGCCCGACATGACCCCGGAGACGAGCTTGCGGTCGAGGTCGTCGGTGTTGGCCCACAGCCGGCCGAAGAGCTCCTCGACGCGGATCCTGGACTGGCGGCAGAAGACGTCGGCGAGCTCGTACGCCTCGCTGCCGTGGTCGCCCTCGGCGCGCAGCCGCTCGGCGCGCACGCAGGCGGCGCTCATGGCGAAGAGCTCGGCGCCGATGTCGACGATCCGGCCGAGGAAGCCCTGCTTGGTCTCCATCCGGCCCTGCCAGCGGGACATGGCGTAGAAGGTGGAGCGGGCGAGCTTGCGGGAGGAGCGCTCGACGTAGCGCAGGTGGGTGGCGAGGTCGCGGTGGCCGGCCGGGTGGAACTCGGCGTAGGTGCGGGGCAGCTGTCCGGGCCCGGCGACGAGCTTGGGCAGCCAGCGGGCGTAGAAGCCGCCCGCGCGGGCGCCCGCCCGGGCCTTCTCGCCCAGGGACTTCTCCGGGTCGATGAGGTCGCCCGCGACGGAGAGGTGGGCGTCGACGGCCTCGCGGGCGATCAGCAGGTGCATGATCTCGGTGGAGCCCTCGAAGATCCGGTTGATGCGGGAGTCGCGCAGCATCTGCTCGGCGGGGACGGCGCGCTCGCCGCGGGCGGCGAGAGAAGCGGCGGTCTCGTAGCCGCGGCCGCCGCGGATCTGGACCAGTTCGTCGGTCATCAGCCAGGCCATCTCGCTGGCGTAGAGCTTGGCGAGGGCGGCCTCGATGCGGATGTCGTTGCGGTCCTCGTCGGCCATCTGGCCGGACAGGTCGAGGATGGCCTCCAGGGCGAAGGTGGTCGCGGCGATGAAGGAGATCTTCGCGCCGACGGCCTCGTGGAGGGCGATCGACTTGCCCCACTGCTCGCGGGCGGTGGACCACTCGCGGGCGATCTTCAGGGCCCACTTGCCCCCGGAGACGCACATCGCCGGGATGGACAGCCGGCCGGTGTTGAGGGTGGTCAGGGCGATCTTGAGGCCCGCACCCTCGGGGCCGATGCGGTTGGCGGCGGGGACCCGGACCTGATGGAAGCGGGTGACGCCGTTCTCGATGCCGCGCAGGCCCATGAAGGCGTTGCGGCGCTCGACGGTGACGCCCTCCGCCGCCGCCTCGACCACGAAGGCGGTGATCCCGCCCTTGTGGCCCTCGCTCTTCGGCACCCGGGCCATCACGACCAGCAGGTCGGCGACGACACCGTTGGTGGTCCAGAGCTTGACGCCGTCCAGGACGTAGTCGTCGCCGTCGGGGACGGCCGAGGTCGCCAGCCGCGCGGGGTCGGAGCCGACGTCCGGCTCGGTGAGCAGGAAGGCGGTGATGTCGGTGCGGGCGCAGCGCGGCAGGAAGGCGTCCTTCTGCTCCTGGGTGCCGAAGAGCTTGAGCGGCTGCGGGACGCCGATGGACTGGTGGGCCGAGAGCAGCGCGCCGACGACCGGGCTGGCGGAGCCCACCAGGGCGAGGGCCTTGTTGTAGTAGACGGCGGTGAGGCCGAGGCCGCCGTATTTGGTGTCGATCTTCATCCCGAAGGCGCCGAGCTCCTTGAGCCCGTTGACCGTCTCGTCCGGGATCTTCGCCTCGCGCTCGATGAGGGCGCCGTCGATGCGGGTCTCGCAGAAGTCGCGGAGCTTGGCGAGGAACTCCTCGCCGCGCCGCACGTCCTCCAGGGCGGGCGTCGGGTGCGGGTGGATGAGATCGAGCCGGAAGCGTCCCAGGAACAGTTCCTTGGCGAAGCTGGGCTTCTTCCAGTCCTGTTCCCGGGCCGCTTCGGCGACCTGGCGTGCTTCGCGCTCGGAGACCGGTCGTACGGATGGTGCGGTCATGAGGCACCTCGCCGCTTCAGTCGGGGCCGTCCCGGTCGGCTACCGACCGGTGCTACTCGACCGTATGTACCCGATCCCCGGGACGTCTACCAGACCTCGCGCAACGATCCGGCCCCCCGCGCCGGACCCCCGCTTCCGGGTGACGGGAATCGGGTCAGTCCCCGACCGTCAGTACGATCTTCCCGGACGTACGACCGGTCTCGCCCAGCTCGTGGGCCTTGGCGGCGTCGGCCAGGGGCAGCGCGGCGGCGATCTCGGTGCGCAGGCGGCCGGTCTCGACCAGCTCGGTGAGGGCCCGCAGGCCCGCGAGGTCGGGCTCGACCATCATGCGGGTGGCCCGGACGCCCCGCTCGCGGGCCTCCTCGCGCACGTCGTCCGCCAGCGGCAGCAGGGAGACGAGGATGCCGCCGGGGCGCAGGGTACGCAGGGAACGGGTGGGGTAGTCGCCGCTGATGGCCTCCAGGACGGTGTCGACGTCGTGGACCACCTCGGCGAAGTCCTGCTCGCGGTAGTCGATCAGCTCGTCGGCGCCGAGGCCGCGGAGGAAGTCGTGCTTGGCGGCGCTCGCCGTGCCGATGACGTACGCGCCGCGGGCCTTGGCGATCTGTACGGCCAGGTGGCCGACGCCGCCCGCCGCCGCGTGGATCAGCACTCGCTGGCCCTCGCGGACGTCGGCGGTGTCGACGAGCGCCTGCCAGGCGGTGAGCGCGGCGAGCGGCAGGGCGGCGGCCTGGACGTGGTCGATGCCGCGCGGCTTGGGCGCGAAGTGGCGGGCGGGGGCGGTCACGTACTCCGCGTAGGCACCGGCCGGGTGCGGGAAGCGGGGCATGCCGTAGACCTCGTCGCCGGGGGCGTAGAGGGTGACGCCGTCACCGATCGCCTCGACCACGCCGGAGACGTCGAAGCCGAGGGTGAACGGGACGGTGTCGCCCGTGTAGAAGGAGCCGCGCTCGCGGGTCTTCCAGTCGGTGGGGTTGACACCCGCGGCGCGCACCCGGACCAGGATCTCGCCCGGGAGCGGCTCGGGGCGGTCGGTCTCGACGAGCTTCAGCACCTCGGGACCGCCCGCGGTCTCCTGCCGGACGGCGCGCATGCGGGCGGGGGCTGCGGAGGTGTCGGTCATGGTGGTTCGCTCCTTGGGGTCGTGCTGTCCGATGCGTCCAGCCTGTCGGAGGGGCCGGACACCGGCGAGTGGCCTGACTGCCATGGTTCGCAAGGATCGGGCCATACGCACGGCCGGGAACGCGAACGGCCGGGGCGCCCCCGTGCGCACCCCGGCCGTTCGATCCCGCGTGTGGTTACAGGGCCAGGCCCGTCATGACCAGCACCCGCTCGTAGGTGTAGTCGTCCATCGCGTAGCGCACGCCCTCGCGGCCCACACCGGACTGCTTGGCTCCGCCGTACGGCATCTGGTCCGCGCGGTAGGACGGCACGTCACCGATGATCACGCCACCGGTCTCCAGCGCGCGGTGCGCACGGAAGGCGGTCCGGAGGTCGTGCGTGAAGACGCCCGCCTGCAGGCCGTACGGCGAGTCGTTGACGGCGGCGAAGGCGGCGGCCTCGCCCTCCACCCGGGTGATGGTGAGGACCGGGCCGAAGACCTCCTCGCACGCGATCGTCACGTCGGCGGGGACCTCCGCGAGCACGGTGGGCGCGTAGGTGGCACCCTCGCGCTTGCCGCCGGCCAGCAGCTTCGCGCCCGCCGCGACGGCCTCGTCCACCCAGGACTCGACGCGCTCGGCGGCGTCCTCGCTGACCAGCGGGCCGACCTCGGTCGCCGGGTCGGACGGGTCACCGGTGACCTGCGCCTCGACGGCGGCCACGACCTTCGGCAGCAGCCGCTCGTAGAGCGAGGCGTCGGCGATGACGCGCTGCACGGAGATGCAGGACTGGCCGCCCTGGTAGTTGGAGAAGGTGGCGATGCGCTGCGCCGCCCAGTCCAGGTCCTCCTCGGAGGACCAGTCGGCGAGGACCACGGCCGCGCCGTTGCCGCCGAGCTCCAGGGTGACGTGCTTGCGCGGCGCCGAGTCGAGGATCGACCAGCCGACCGGGCCGGAACCGGTGAAGGAGATGACCGGCAGCCGCTCGTCCTGGACGAGGGCCGGCATCCGGTCGTTCGGGACGGTCAGCACGCTCCACGAACCCGCGGGCAGGTCCGTCTCGGCGAGGATCTCGCCGAGCACCAGCGAGGAGATCGGCGTCGCCGGGGCGGGCTTGAGGATGATCGGCGCACCGACGGCGATGGCCGGGGCCACCTTGTGGGCGCTCAGGTTGAGCGGGAAGTTGAAGGGCGCGATGCCGAGGACGGTGCCCCGGGGGAAGCGGCGGGTCAGCGCGAGACGGCCGGTACCACCGGCGTCGGTGTCCAGACGCTGGGCGTCACCGGCGTTGAACCGGCGGGCCTCCTCGGCGGCCCAGCGGAAGACGGACACGGCGCGGCCGACCTCGCCGCGGGCCCACTTGATGGGCTTGCCGTTCTCGGCGGAGATCAGCTGGGCGATCTCCTCGGTGCGCTCGGTCAGCCGCTTGACGACGTGGTCGAGGGCGGCGGCCCGTACGTGCGCGGGGGTCGCGGCGAACTCGTCCCGCACGGCGTGCGCGGCGGCCACGGCCTCCTCGACCTGCGCCTCGGTGGGCACGCTCACGGTGCCGACGAGGCGGCCGTCCCAGGAGTTCGTGACATCGAAGGTCTCCTCGCCGAGGGCCTCACGGCCGGCCAGCCAGAACGCGTGGGGAGCAGTCACGGTTTTCCCTCCGAGGGGTGTCGATATCGGCTCCCCCACGGTAGGGGGGCGATCGCGTCCGGCCGATTGTCCGCGATGGAGCAGGGCGCTGCGCGGCTGCTCCGAAATGGCGGGCTGAGGTACGTCTTCCGCCTGCGGCGGGCTCTGTTCCCCAGCCCCGCCCCTTCCCGAAACTGGGGCGCGTGCCCCAGGCCCCCGGCCGCGGGTCCGTTGCCGCCTGAGGCGGAGCGCCCTCCGGGCGCGTCCTCAACCTCCCCCAGCTACCGCTGGGAGGTGCCCCCACGGGCTGAATTTGCGCACCCCCCGGGGGTCTGGGGGCGGAGCCCCCAGTTTCGGGAAGGGGCGGGGTAGGGGAACAAAGCCCCGCCGGGCCGCACCCAAGTACGGGTCCGGGGCGGAGCCCCGGCCTCGGCGGAGCCGAGCAACAGGCGCTGCGGGAAGGGGCGGGGCTGGGAACAAAGCCGCCCGCCAAGGCCCTACTCGCCCGGCGACGCCGTCGCCTTCAGGGCCAGCCACAATTCCATCCGTACATCCGGGTCGTCCAAAGAGCGACCCAGAATCTCCTCGACCCGCCGCATCCGATAGCGCAGCGTGTGCCGGTGCACGCCGAGATCCGCCGCCGCCGCGTCCCACTGGCCGTGCCGGGAGAGCCACGCCCGCAGTGAGGCGACGAGATCGCCGCGCCCCGTCGCGTCGTGTTCGCGCAGCGCCCGCAGCAGACCGTCCGCGAAGGCGCGTACCGCGTCGTCGGCGAGGAGCGGCAGTACGGAGCCGGCCGCGACCTCCTCGTGTTCGACGAGGACCCGGCCCCGGCGGCGGGCCACGGAGAGGGCCTGTTCCGCCTGGCGGAAGGCGGCCGCGGCGGCGACGGTCCCGGCGGGGGCGGACAGGCCGACGACGAGGTCGTCGTCGGGCGGGGCCGCGCTGCGGTCGCGCGGCCGCGCCTTCGTGCCGCGCCTGGCCTCGATCGCACGCGCGTGCTCCGCGCAGGCGGCGACCGCCACGCCGCCGTCGGAGGCGAGGACGACGAGACGGTGGCCGTCGGGGACGACCAGGACCGCCTCCGCCACCCGGGCCGCCGCGGTGTCGACGGTGTCGGCGAGCACCCCGAGCGGGTCGGGTGCGCCCTCGTCCTGTTCGGTTTCCTCCGTCGCCGCCTCCGCGACGAGCACCCGGAACGGAGCGTCCAGCAGGCTGCCGTACAGGTCACCGGCGACGGCCCGCGCGTGGTCCGGCTCCCCGGCGAGCAGCATCCGCAGCACGGCCGCCCCGAGCCGCTGTTCAGCGGCCTGAAGGGTCCGGGAGCGTTCGGTGGTGAGGGTGAGCAGCGCGATCGCGGACTGCACGGCGTAGCGCTCGGCGGTGCCCAGCGGGGCGCCGGTGCCGACGGCGAGGACGCCGCGGGCCCGGCGGCCGGAGCCCAGGGACTGCAGTTCCACCCGGTCGGCGCCCTCCTCGGCGGGGTCGGAGCCGACGACGGCGGTGGCGGGTGCGGGCCGCTCCCGCAGCCGTTCGACGTCGCGGGTCAGCCGGGCGGCCCGGCGCGCGGCCCAGTCGGGGGCCGCGGCGACGACCGCGCCCGACGCGTCGTACAGCGCGGCCCACCCGTCGAGGTGGGCGGCGAGCCGGGCCAGCAGGGCGGCGGGCCCCTCGGGGCCGAGCGCGGCGCGGGTCAGCTCGCGCTGCGCCTCGAAGCCCGCGGTCACCGCGCGGTACCGGTCGGCGGCCATGGCCGCCGAGACCGCCTTGCTGATGGCGATGAACGGCGTCTTCCGGGGCACCTCCAGCAGCGGCAGCCCCTCCTCCTCGGCGGCCTCGACCAGCGCCCGGGGCACCTCGTCGTAGTTGACGCCGACCGCGAACCCGAGGCCGACGACCCCGGCCCGGACCAGGCGGCGCACATAGCTCCGCATCTCCTCCCGGTCCTCCGCGTCGATCTTCATCGCGGTGATCAGGAGGAGCTCGCCGCCGTCCATCCACGGCACGGGGTCGGCGAGCTCGCTGACGTGCGCCCAGCGGACGGGGGTGTCCAGCCGGTCCTCCCCCGCGAGCACGGCGAGCTTGAGCGCGGAGTGGTGGACGAGCGAGGCGAGGGTGGGAGGCATGGCACCTTCGGGAGGGCGGCGCGGCGACTGTGCCGTCCCGTATGAACGGCTGTTCCCGATTCTGCCTCAGTGGAGGATTCGCCGGGAACGCGTACGCCGCATTCCGCCCGTCCTCACTTCGTCGGCGTCACTTCGTCGGCCTCACTTAGTCAGATCGACGAGCACCGGCGGCGCGCTCGCCCCCCGTACGGAGGTCACCGACAGCACCGCGTGCCCGGCGGGCACGGCGTGCGCCAGCTCGGAGGCGGACCAGCGCTCCCGCTCCACCTGGCGGACGGTCACGGACTGCGCGGTCACCGCGCGGCCGGTGACCAGCCGGCGCAGGATGTGCGCGGCCCGGGTCAGCGGTTCGTGGGCGATGACCTGGCGGTCGGTGATGTCCCGGGCCTCCACCCACTCCTTGCCCCAGACCTCCGCGAACCGCGCGCCGTCCCACGTGGTCACGCCCGAGAACGCCATCCGGCAGCCGACCGAGCCCAGCAGCGCGCTGCGCAGCGTCTCGGGCACGTCGTCGAGCGTGCGGAGGGTGAGTACGGCACCGGCGTTGGCCGAGCGCAGCCGGCCGAGCCCGCGCACGGCCTCGGGGGTGACGGCGTGGGTCGCGTCGTCCAGCACGAGGCAGGCGAACAGCGAGCGGTCGGCGCGGCCGACGGTGCACTCGGTGAACTGCGCGAGGACGAGCCGGGCCAGCATCCGGGACGCCTCCGCGTGGCCCCGCTCGGGCAGGTCGATGCGGACGCGCAGGGGGTGTTCGAGGGTGCGGAGCGAGAAGGTGCGGCCGGGGCGGGTGGTGTCGAAGAAGCGGGCGAAGGCGGGCCGGTCGAGGAGCGCGAGCCGGTCGGCGAGCAGGGGCCCGGCGTCACCGGCGCGCTGCGCCTGCCGTTCGCGGGCGTCGAGCTCGCGCACCTGCGCGTCCTGCCCGGCGGCGGCCAGGGTGTCGCGCAGCGCGCCGAAGGCGGTGGCCGAGCCGTCGAGGAGCTCGCGCAGCTCGGGCACGGAGGGGAAGCGGCCGTGGGCGGCGCGGTAGGGGCCGAGGATCTGGGCGAGCGCGGTCGCGGCGCGGCGGCCGCCCTCGCCGGGGAGGGTGGCGGTGAGATCGCCGACGAGCCCCTCGGCGAGCACGGCGGCGGCCTCGTCGGGGTCGTCCGTACCGCCGTACAGATCGAGGTCGTACGCCGAGTCCGGGCGTCCGATCTTCACCACGATGTCGAACGCCTCGTCGGGCGCGAGCCCCGCGCCGGACGCCCCGACCGCGACGACCGCGGTCCGCCCGGCCAGCGCCTGGAGGCAGAGCGACTCCAGCACCGGCCGCACCAGCCGGGCCGTCTTGCCGCTGCCGGGCGGGCCGACGGCGAGCAGCGAGGTGCCCAGCAGCCCGGGGTCGAGGGCGCAGCCAGCCCCGCGGTGCACATAGGGGTTGCGGTCGTCGTCGGCGGCGGTGCCGAGCCGCACCTGCCGGGTGACGAGGTCGTGCAGGGCGGCGCGTACGGGCAGGTCGCGCGCCCCGGAGGGGTGGGCGCAGGCGGCGGCGCCGTGCCGGAGCACGGCCTCGGTGAAGGAGGCGAGCCGGGAGGGCTGCGCGCGCACGGACTCCCAGGCGCGCTGGATGCGGGAGTGGTCGACGTCGTTCATCGCCCCGGACCGCGCCTCGGCCGCCAGCCGTTCGGCGGCGTCGTGGGCCCCGGCGGCGCGCATCTGGGGCCACTCGGCGGGGTCGTCCTGCGCGGTGCGGGCGGTGCCACGGGTCTGGTGGCCCGCGTCGTGGCGGCGGACGCGCTGGTCGGCGGGGCCGTAGCGGCGCCAGAGCTCGCGCCAGCAGCCGATCCGGCAGGCGATGGAGAGGAGCAGGAGGGTGAACAGGACGTAGTAGCTGTATCCGGCGTAGAGCCGGGAGAGCGGGTCCCAGGAGTCCGGGGTGAAGGCGACGAGCGGCCAGATCCACACGCTGCCCACGGCACCGTTCCAGCACAGCAGCCACACCGCCCACACACCGGCGAAGGCCAGGGCCGCCCGGCGGACGAGCGGCCGCGCCACGAGGCGCTCCGGGCGGGGCGGGCTGACGGACGGCGGCATCCGGCGCCAGAAGCGCTCCCACAGGGGGGTGACGAAGCGGCGCCACAGTTCGGGCCACCGCCCGACCCGGCCGAAGCCGACCGCGAGGACGCAGGCGGCGAGCGCGTAGTAGACGTACGACGCGATCATCCACTCCTCGGTGCCGTCCTGCCAGGAGCCCGGCGCCATGGCGCGCAGGGGCCACTTCCAGTACGGGCCGAGGTAGCCGTGCCACAGCAGCGACCAGAACAGCCACCCGCACAGGAAGGCGATCACCGCGCCGCTGATCAGCTGCCTGCCGGGCACCCGGCCGGGTTCCTCGGGCGCCCTGGGCCGGTGGTCGAAGGCCCAGACGCCCGGCTGGGCCTTGGCGCGCGGGGCGCGCAGCCAGGTCATGAAGGGCGATTCCGGCTGCTGCCCGGGGGCCGGGGCGCCCTGCGGGGGGACGGCGGGCACGCGCGGCGGCCCGGCGGGCCTGGGCGGCACACCCCGGTGGCCTGCCGGCTCCTGCGGCCCCCATGTGCCCGGCGAGTCGAACGTGCCCTCAGTGTCCATCGCTGCCTTGCCCCCACCAGAACTCGTGTACCGCGTGTCCGACGTGCGCGCCGCTCAATCTAATAGGCGTGCGCGGGGAGTTCAGGTGACCCGCGGGATGCCACGCCCCCGTATGGTCATGATCACCCGCAGGTGGCGCGCGGACGGGCGGGGCGGCCCGCCATGTCCGGTACGGACAAGGCGGCGCGCGCACTTCTCCCGAACGGAACATGCCCGACCTCGTCCGGCCCCCCTAGCCTGCGACTGAAAGCCCGATCGATCTCGTCATCCCCCTGGAGCCCTCTCATGACTGCACTGACCGGAGGCCCGTCCCTCCCCCAGGAGCGCCGCATCGTCACCGCGATCCCCGGCCCGAAGTCGCTCGAGCTGCAGGCCCGCCGGACGGCGACGGTCGCGGCGGGCGTGGGCTCGACGCTCCCGGTGTTCACCGTGCGCGCCGGTGGCGGTGTGATCGAGGACGTCGACGGCAACTCCCTCATCGACTTCGGCTCCGGCATCGCCGTGACCTCGGTGGGCTCCAGCGCGGAGGCCGTCGTGCGCCGCGCGTCCGCGCAGCTCGCCGACTTCACCCACACCTGTTTCATGGTGACGCCGTACGAGGGCTACGTGGAGGTCTGTGAGCAGCTCGCCGAGCTGACCCCGGGTGACCACGCCAAGAAGTCGGCGCTGTTCAACTCCGGCGCCGAGGCGGTGGAGAACGCGGTGAAGATCGCCCGCGCGTACACCAAGCGCCAGGCGGTCGTCGTCTTCGACCACGGCTACCACGGCCGCACCAACCTGACGATGGCGCTGACGGCGAAGAACATGCCGTACAAGCAGGGCTTCGGCCCGTTCGCGCCCGAGGTCTACCGCGTGCCGGTGGCGTACGGCTACCGCTGGCCGACCGGCCCGGAGAACTGTGGCGCCGAGGCGTCCGCCCAGGCCATCGACCAGATCACCAAGCAGATCGGCGCGGAGAACGTCGCCGCGATCATCATCGAGCCGGTGCTCGGCGAGGGCGGCTTCATCGAGCCGGCCAAGGGCTTCCTGCCGCGCATCGCGCAGTTTGCGAAGGACAACGGCATCGTCTTCGTCGCGGACGAGATCCAGTCCGGCTTCTGCCGCACGGGCCAGTGGTTCGCGTGCGAGGACGAGGGCATCGTCCCGGACCTGATCACGACGGCGAAGGGCATCGCGGGCGGTCTGCCGCTCGCCGCCGTCACCGGCCGCGCGGAGATCATGGACGCGGCGCACCCGGGCGGCCTGGGCGGCACCTACGGCGGCAACCCGGTGGCGTGCGCGGCGGCGCTCGGCTCGATCGAGACCATGCGCGAGCTGGACCTCAACGCGAAGGCCAAGCGCATCGAGGAGGTCATGAAGGGCCGCCTCTCCGCGATGCAGGAGAAGCACGACATCATCGGCGACATCCGCGGCCGTGGCGCGATGATCGCGATCGAGCTGGTGGAGTCGGGCACGAAGAACCCGAACGCCGCCGCCGCGGGCGCGCTCGCGAAGGCCTGTCACGCGGAGGGTCTGCTGGTCCTGACCTGCGGCACGTACGGCAATGTGCTGCGCTTCCTGCCGCCGCTGGTCATCGGCGAGGATCTGCTCAACGAGGGCCTGGACATCATCGAGGCCGCGTTCACGCGTCTGTAACCGACGGTAATGCTGCGGTAACGGCGCCTTGGGGTCGTCATGGGGTGAAGAACCTGTGCGGGGCGGGTGGTGGAGGGGTGATCCGGCTGTCCGGAGGCTCAGCCCTGCCGTACGGTTTCTGCAGATGAATGCAACACCCCGTCCGCAGGGGACTGCGGACACCGCCGTGCCGGCGAATCCCCATCGCCGACCCGGTCGTGCCTTCGCGCACAGCACCACCGGAGCCTCCGGCTCCGGGCATCCTCACCGATCGGACGGCCGCCCGCCCCATACCCCCCGGGGCGCGCGGCACCCCGGTCACCACGGCGGCCTCGGAACCTCCCCCCCTGTTCCGGGGCCGTCGGCACGGGGCACTCTCCGCCGCGGACTCCTCCCCGGACTGTGCGTCCTCCTCCTCGCGCTGATCACCTGGCAGGTCGTCGGCCACGGCCCGTTGCGCGCCCTGGACGAGCGGGCAGGCCGCGCGGTCTCCGGCTCGTCCCTCCCGGGCGGTGCCGCCCACTTCTTCGCCGACCTCGGCAACACGACGGTCGCCCTGCCCGTGCTGGCGGTGGCCATGGCCGTGTCGGCCCTGCGCGCGCCCGGCCCCCGGCGGTGGTGGCCGCCGCTGTGCGCGGCGCTCACGATGGCCGCCGTCCCCGCGCTGGTCGTGCCCTTCAAGAACGCCGTCGCCCGGCCGGGGCCCGCGGCCATGGCGGGCGCGCACGACGGCTTCTTCCCGTCCGGCCACACCGCCACGACGGCGGTCGCCTACGGGGCCGCCGCGCTGCTGTTCCTGCTCCCCCGGCCCGGCCTCGCCCGGGGGCGGTGGCGGGCCGTCGTGGTGGCGTCGTACGCCGTCGGCAACGCGGCCGTGGGCGTGGGGCTCGTCCGGTGCGGCTTCCACTGGCCCCTGGACGTGCTCGGCAGCTGGTGCCTGTCGGGGGTGCTGCTGTGGGGCCTGGCGCTCGCGCTCAGTCACCCCGCTCGCGCTTGTCGGCTTCGTCTGCGTCGGCGAGGGACGCGGCGGCCTCGTGCATCGACAGCTCCAGGACCGCCGGGTCCGTGAGCGTGCCCGCGCCGTCCGGCGGGACGATCCAGCGCACGCCGGACGCGGCGCGGCCGGGGTGCGGGACGACGACCCAGCTGCCCTCTCCGACGGCCCGCACATCGGTCGCGACCCAGCCGGCCGCCGTGCCCGGCGGGACGAAGAAGCCCAGCCGACTGTCCCCGAAGTCGGCGAGGACCGGGCCGATCCGGTCGGTGCAGCGCGACAGGACGTCCAGGGTGGGATGGCCGAGCCCGCTGGGGAGGATGAGCACGTCCCAGACCCGCCCGGCGGGCAGGAGCGCGATCCCCAGCGGATTGCGCTCCCACTCCCACCGGCAGGTTCCGGGGTCGGGTGCGGCCGTCGCCAGCCACTCCACCGCACTCCTCGTCCCCGCTCCGTCGCTCATGGGGTCCTCCGTTTCCGTGACTGCCTGCTTCTGCATTCACGGATGAGAGGGCCCTGACGGCGGATCATTACGCGGGTTTCCCGCGGCATCGGAGGCGAAGGGCTCGTCGGCGGACGGTGCGAAGTGCCCCGGCGCGCGGCGCGCGTGGCGGCTCAGCTGTCGAAGCCCATGCCGACCTTGTCCATGGCCTTGAGCCAGAGGTTGCGGCGGCCGCCGTTCTCGTCGGCGCGGGTCATCGACCACTGGGTGATGCCGATGCCCACGGACCGCACGGGCTCGGGCGGGAACGGCAGCGGCCTGCTGCGGACCATCTCCAGCTCGGTCCGCTCGGTGCGCTCCCCGCTCAGCAGGTCGAGCATGACGTCCGCCCCGAAGCGGCTCGCTCCGACACCGAGACCGGTGTAGCCGAGTGCGTAGGCGACCCGGCCGCCGTGCGCGGTGCCGAAGAACGCCGAGAAGCGCGAGCAGGTGTCGATGGCGCCGCCCCAGTTGTGGGTGAAGCGCACCCCTTCGAGCTGGGGGAAGCAGTGGAAGAAGTGCTCGGCGAGCTTCTGGTACGTGGCCGGGTGGTGGTCGTAGTCGGCCGAGACGGCGCCGCCGTAGTGGTAGACGATGTCGTAGCCGCCCCACAGGATCCGGTGGTCGGGCGTGATGCGGAAGTAGTGGAAGTGGTTGGCGGCGTCGCCGAGCCCCTGCCGGTTCTTCCAGCCGATGGCGGCGCGCTGCTCCCCGCTCAGCGGCTCGGTCATCAGCGCGTAGTCGTATACGGGCGCGATGAACGGCCGTACGCGCTTGACCAGCGAGGGGAAGGCGTTGGTGCCGAGGGCGGCGTGGCGGGCGAAGACGCGCCCGTACGGGGTGCGGACGGCGACCCCGGCGTTGCGCGAGGACAGCTCGGTGCCCGGCGTGCGCTCGTAGATCCGCACTCCCAGCTCCAGGCAGGCGCGCTTGAGGCCCCAGGCGAGCCGGGCGGGGTGGAGCATGGCGACGCCCGTGCGGTCCCAGAGGCCGGCGAGGAAGGTCGGGGAGTCGACCTCGGCGCGCAGGGCGTCCCGGTCGAGGTATTCGTAGTCGGGCAGGCCCAGGGCGGCGACCTCGTCGGCGGCCTCGCGCAGCTCCTGGACCTGGTGGGGGGCCGTGGCGATGTCTATCTCGCCGGTGCGCTCGAAGCCGCAGTCGATGCCGTGGCGGGCGACGGTGGCCTCGATCCCGTCGAGGTTGTCGCGGCCGAGCCGCTCCAGGGTGGCGAGCTCGTCGGGCCAGCGGGCCCGGCCGTTGGCCCATCCGTGGGTGAGAGAGGCGGAGCAGAAGCCTCCGTTGCGGCCGGAGGCGGCCCAGCCGACCTCCTGGGCCTCGATGAGGACGACGTCCCGGGCCGGGTCGCGCTCCTTGGCGCGGAGCGCGGTCCACAGTCCGGAGTAGCCGCCGCCGACGACGAGCAGGTCGGTGTGCTCGTCACCGACGAGGGCGGGGAGTGCCTCCGGCCGGGAGGGGTCGTCGAGCCAGTAGGGCCGGGGGGCGGCGTCGATGAGTGATTGTGCAGGGTTCATGGCACGAGGGGCCATGGTCTCAGCTCCTTCTACGGCGCCTGCCGACCAGCTGACCGGCGAGGACGCACAGCACGGCGACGGCGAACATCGCCGTCCCGATGACATTGATTTGAACGGGTGTGCCCCGTTGTGCGGATCCCCAGACGAACATGGGGAAGGTCACAGTCGAGCCGGCGTTGAAGTTCGTGATGATGAAGTCGTCGAAGGACAGGGCGAAGGACAGCAGGGCGCCCGCCGCGATCCCGGGGGCGGCGATGGGCAGGGTGACCCGCAGGAAGGTCTGGAACGGGGTGGCGTAGAGGTCCTGCGCGGCCTGCTCCAGGCGGGGGTCCATGGACATCACCCGCGCCTTGACGGCCGTCACCACGAAACTCAGGCAGAACATGATGTGGGCGATGAGGATCGTCCAGAAGCCGAACGTGACGCCCATGTTGAGGAAGAGGGTGGCCAGCGAGGCGGCCATGACGACCTCGGGCATCGCCATCGGCAGGAACAGCAGGGTGCTCACGGACGACCGGGCGCGGAAGCGGTAGCGGGCGAGCGCGAAGGCGATCATCGTGCCGAGCACGGTCGCGCCGATGGTCGCCCAGATCGCGATGCGCAGGCTCAGCGAGAGCGAGCCGCACAGGTCGGCGACGCCGCAGGGGTCGGTCCAGGCGTCGGTGGAGAAGCGCTGCCACTCGTAGTTGAAGCGGCCGTTGGGCTTGTTGAAGGAGAAGACCGTCACGATGACGTTGGGCAGGATCAGATAGCCCAGCGTGCCGAGGCCCGCGAGGACCACGAGGTTGCGGCGCAGCCAGCGCGTCACAGTACGCATCAGACGAGGTCCTCCGTCCCGGACTTGCGGATGTAGAGCGTGACCATGGCGAGGATGGCGGCCATGAGGATGAAGGACAGGGCGGCGGCGGTGGGGTAGTCCAGGACGCGCAGGAACTGGGACTGGATGACGTTCCCGATCATCTTCTGGTCGGTGGAGCCGAGGAGTTCGGCGTTGATGTAGTCGCCGGTGGCGGGGATGAAGGTGAGCAGGGTGCCCGCGACGACACCGGGCATGGACAGCGGGAAGGTCACCTTGCGGAAGGTGGTCAGGGGGGTGGCGTAGAGGTCTCCGGCCGCTTCGTGGAGCCGTGGGTCGATGCGTTCGAGGGAGGTGTAGAGCGGCAGGATCATGAAGGGCAGGAAGTTGTAGGTCAGGCCGCAGACGACGGCGAGCGGGGTCGCGAGGACGCGGTGTCCCTCGGTGACGCCCAGGGCGTTGGTGATGTCGAGGATGTGCAGGCTGCCCAGCGCGGAGACGACGGGGCCGCCGTCGGAGAGGATCGTCTTCCAGGCGAGCGTGCGGATCAGGAAGCTGGTGAAGAACGGCGCGATGACGAGGACCATCAGCAGGTTGCGCCAGCGGCCCGCCTTGAAGGCGATGAGGTAGGCGAGCGGGTAGCCGAGGGCGAGGCAGAGCACGGTGGCGGTGGCGGAGTAGGCCACCGAGCGCAGGAACTGCGGGTAGTACTCGGTCAGGGCGTCCGCGTAGGTGGCGAAGTGCCAGGTGACCTTGAAGCCCTCTTCGAGCGACCCGGTCTGCACGGAGGTGGACGCCTGGTAGACCAGGGGCGCGGCGAAGAAGACGACGAGCCAGAGGATGCCGGGAAGCAGCAGCCAGTAGGGGACGAGCTTCTTCCGGCGGGCGGCCGCGGTGACGGCGGGCGCTTCGGTTTCGGCAGGGGTGGTGGTCGTCGTGGTCGTCACGTCCCCTCCCCCGCGTCCGTGCCCGCCTCGACGCTCTGCGCCGCGTCCAGGCCGAAGCTGTGGCCGGGGTTCCAGTGGAGGACGACCTCGGCGCCGGGCGCGAGGCGGCTGTCGCGCTCGATGTTCTGCTCGTAGACGGACAGGCCGGGGCCGACGGGGCTGTCGATCACGTACTGCGTGGAGACGCCGATGAAGCTGGAGTCGGCGATGCGGCCGGTGATGCGGTTGCGGCCGTCGGGGATGGTGCCGGCGTCGTCGGCGTGGGTGAGAGTGATCTTCTCGGGCCGTATGCCGATCAGAAGCTTCTCGCCCGTGCGGGCGGTGGTTGTACATCGGGTCGCCGGAAGGGTGAGTTTGGTATCACCGGCCCGCAGAAGGATGTCGTCGCCCGAGGTGCCGAGGACGTCGGCGGTGATGAGGTTGGAGGTGCCGAGGAAGTTGGCGACGAAGGTGGTGCGCGGGGTCTCGTAGAGGTCGGCGGGGGCGCCGAGCTGCTCGACCCGGCCGCCGTTCATGACCGCGACGGTGTCGGCCATGGTCATGGCCTCCTCCTGGTCGTGGGTGACGTGGACGAACGTGATGCCGACCTCGGTCTGGATGCGCTTGAGCTCCAGCTGCATCTGGCGGCGCAGCTTGAGGTCGAGGGCGCCGAGCGGCTCGTCGAGGAGCAGCACCTGCGGGTGGTTGATGAGCGCGCGGGCGACGGCGACGCGCTGCTGCTGGCCGCCGGAGAGCTGGTGGGGCTTGCGGCGGGCGAAGTCGCCGAGCTGTACGAGGTCGAGCATGTCGTCGACCTGCTTCTTCACCGACTTGATGCCCCGGCGGCGCAGCCCGAAGGCGACGTTCTCGTAGATGTCGAGGTGGGGGAAGAGCGCGTAGCTCTGGAAGACGGTGTTGACGGGCCGCTTGTGCGGGGGGAGGGCGGTGACGTCCTTGCCCGCGAGTTCCACCTTGCCGGTGGTGGGGTCCTCCAGGCCGGCGATCATCCGCAGGGTGGTGGTCTTGCCGCAGCCGGAGGCACCGAGGAGGGCGAAGAAGGAGCCCGCGGGGATGGCCAGGTCGAGCGGGTGGACGGCGGTGAAGGAGCCGTAGCGCTTGCTGATGGCGGTGAGGCGGACGTCCGTGCCGCTGCTGCCGGCGGTGGGGGCGGTTGCTGTCATGGGTCTGGTCCAGGGGTGTCGGGGGCGTCGAGCGCGTACGGCACGTACAGCCGCGTACGTTCTCATATGTCCGGGGGCGGGTGCCGCGCCGGTGGCCCGGACGGCGGCAGGGCGCCGGGGGCTCGGAGAATTCTGCGTTCTGCTGGTGACGGGCGTTGCTGGGGGACCAGAAGATTGTCGCCGGAAAACGGAGCGGCGCCGCCCCGGTCAGCCGACGGTGAAGACGGTGCGGTGCCAGGGCTTCCGCGCGACGGCCGTGTTGTCGAACATGACGTGCTTGACCTGGGTGTATTCCTCGAAGGAATAGGCGGACATGTCCTTGCCGTAGCCGGAGGCCTTGTAGCCGCCGTGCGGCATCTCACTGAGGATCGGGATGTGGTCGTTGATCCACACGCAGCCCGCCTTGAGCTCCCGGGTGGCGCGGCCGGTGCGGTAGACGTCGCGGCTCCAGGCGGAGGCGGCCAGCCCGTACGGCGTGTCGTTGGCGAGCGCGATGCCCTCGTCGTCGCTGTCGAAGGGCAGCACGGCCAGGACGGGACCGAAGACCTCGTCCTGGACGATCTCGCTGTCCTGGGCGGCGCCGGTGACGAGCGTGGGGAGGTAGTAGGCGCCCTTCGCGAGCTCACCCGCCGGGGCCTCGCCGCCGGTGACGACGGTGGCGTACGAGCGGGCCCGGTCCACGAAGCCGGCGACCCGGTCGCGCTGCGCGTGCGAGATCAGCGGCCCGAGGTCGGTGGCCGGGTCGAAGGGGTCGCCGAGGCGGACGGTGGCCATGAGGTCGGCGACGCCGGAGACGAACGCCTCGTAGAGCGGCCGCTGGACGTAGGCGCGCGTGGCGGCCGTGCAGTCCTGGCCGGTGTTGATGAGCGCTCCGGCGACCGCGCCGTGGACGGCGGCCTCCAGGTCGGCGTCGTCGAAGACGACGAAGGGGGCTTTCCCGCCGAGTTCGAGGTGCAGCCGCTTGACGGTGGCGGTGGCGATCTCGGCGACCCGCCGGCCGACGGGGGTGGAGCCGGTGAACGAGGTCATGGCGACCGCGGGGTGGCCGACGAGGCGCTCGCCCGCGTCCCGGCCCGCGCCGCTGACGACGTTGACGACACCGTCGGGGATCCCGGCGTCGGTCGCCGCCCGGGCGAACATCAGCGAGGTCAGGGGCGTCAGTTCGGCGGGCTTGAGGACGACCGTGTTCCCCGCGGCGATCGCCGGGAGCACCTTCCAGGCGGCCATCTGGAGGGGGTAGTTCCATGGCGCGATCGAGCCGACGACACCGATCGGCTCGCGCCGGATGTACGAGGTGTGGTCCGCGCTGTACTCACCGGCCGACCTGCCCTCCAGGTGGCGGGCGGCCCCGGCGAAGAACGCGGCGTTGTCGACCGTGCCCGGTACGTCGAAGCCGGTGGTGAGCCGGATGGGCTTGCCGCACTGCGCCGACTCGGCGCGTGCGAGATCCTCCGACCGCTCGGCGAGGATCCCGGCGAACCGGTGGAGGGCGTCGGAGCGCTCGCCGGGGGTGGCTCCCGCCCAGGCGGGCAGGGCGTTCCCGGCGGCGGCGACGGCCGCGTCCACATCGGCGGGCCCGGCGAGCTCGTAGGCGAGGATCTCCGCTCCGGTGGCCGGGTCCACGACCGCGTGCGTACGGCCCGAACTCCCGGACCTCAATCGTCCGCCGATGTACTGCGCGCCCTCGGCGAACTGCTCCGCCCCGTCGAACCGTCGATCCATTGCGCACTCCTCCGCCGACCGCAGAGACCTGTGGAAGGCGTAGCTCCAACCGGATTCGAATGCCGATCCTGGCAGAGGAGAAGGAGTGCAACAAGGGATTCCGTCGCAGTTTTTTGAAAACGCGACGAATTCAGTGCGGGGTCATGTGATGGTCCGCCAGGCTGCGGGGCCTGTGGATATTCACGGTCCTCTGTCGGCGGCCGGTGTCAGAATGACGGGCATGAAGATCAACGGGGACCGGAACGGGCACGACGGAAAGAGGGCGGCCGAATCGCGGTCGGTGGAGCAGCTGACGGCGGCGCTCGCCGGGGGCGAGAGCGTCAAGTGGGTCTTCTTCTGGGGCCACCGGCCGCGGCCGGACGGCAGCGTGGGGCAGGGGTGCTTCAGCCAGTGGTGGCCGTCGCCGTTCACGGTGGACGGGACGGTCTACGCGACGGCCGAGCACTGGATGATGGCGGGCAAGGCCCGGCTCTTCGGTGACCGGGACGCGGAGGCCCGGGTCCTCGCGGCCGCACATCCCAAGGAGGCGAAGGACGCGGGCCGCACGGTGCGCGGCTTCGACGAGGAGACCTGGCGGCGGCACCGCTTCGAGCTGGTGGTGGAGGGCAGCGTCCAGAAGTTCGCGCAGGATCCGCGGCTCGGCGCGTATCTGCTGGGCACAGGTGAGCGGGTGCTGGTCGAGGCCAGTCCGCTCGACCGGATATGGGGCATCGGCCTGGCCGCCGACGACGAGCGGGCCCAGGACCCGGCGCGCTGGCGCGGGGAGAACCTGCTGGGCTTCGCCCTGATGGAAGCGCGGCAGCGGCTGGCTTCCTGAAGGAGGCGTCGCCGCGTCGGTGACGGCTCGCGTCAGCGGCCGGGGCCGCGGTCCACGAGCAGTACCGGCGCGGACAGATACGCCCCGTAGGTCGCGCCCGGGTCCTCCTCCGGAGTGGTCTCCCTGTGGTCGCGGCTGAAGTTGATGTAGAAGATCAGCATCAGCACGCTGGCCACGAGCGCCACTCCGCCGAGGATCAGACCCGCGAGGGTCTGGCCGCCGTTGTCGGCCTCGCCGCTGCTCACCTTGGTCCGGCCTATGCCGCCGAAGACGATCGCGAGTATGCCGAGGATGACGCCAAGGAAGACCGTCGGCGACAGCACGGTGCCGATGATGCCGAGCACGAGCGCGGCCACGCCGAGGCCGTTCCCGGCCGCGGGCCCGGGGTGCTGCCAGCCGGGACCGTAGGGCGCCGCGGGATAGCCGTAGGAGCCGGGCGGCGCGTAGGGCCCCTGGCCGTACGGGGGCTGCTGTCCGTAGGCGGGCTGGGGATACCAGCCCCCGCCCTGGACCTGGCCGTAGGGCTGTTGTCCGTACGGTCCTGCGGGGTACGCGCTCGGGGTGCCCGGGCCGGTCGGCGCCTGCGGCACCGGCGGCACGGCGGATCCGGCCGGGGGGAAGGCGTACGGGGGCGGCGTCGGCAGGCCCTGGGGAGCGGCCGGCGGGACGGCGTCGTGCGCTCCGGGCGCCGTCCGCGCGGCGGGCTTGTCGAGGGGGACGCGCTGCTGGGGCACCGGCGGCTCGCCGGGCCCGTCGAGCGGCGCGCGCCGCTCCGGCGGAGCCCAGGGATCGCGGTCGTGCGACTCCGGCGGCGCACCGGCCATGGCGCCCTTGTCGGCCCCGGTCTCGGACCCCTTGTCGGACATAGTCCTCCCCAGTCGTTTCCCCGTCATGCTAAGGCCTGAGCACGGGGCCCGCGCCCGCCCCGCATACGATGATCGGCACCCGTCGACCGCACAGCCCCGGAGGCCCGCATGTCCGTACTCGACTCGTTCATCGCAGGGCTCCCCAAGGCGGAGCTGCACGTGCACCACGTCGGTTCCGCCTCCCCGCGCATCGTCGCCGAGCTGGCCGCCCGGCACCCCGACTCGCCCGTGCCCACGGACCCCGAGGCGCTCGCGGACTTCTTCACCTTCCGCGACTTCGCGCACTTCATCCAGGTCTATCTCTCGGTGGTCGACCTCATCCGGGACGCGGAGGACGTGCGGCTGCTGACCTACGAGGTCGCCCGTGACATGGCCCGGCAGAACATCCGCTACGCCGAGCTGACGGTGACCCCGTACAGCTCGACCCGGCGCGGCATCCCGGACGCGGCCTTCGTGGAGGCGATCGAGGACGCCCGCAAGGCGGCGGAGACCGAACTGGGCGTCATACTGCGCTGGTGCTTCGACATCCCGGGCGAGGCCGGTCTGGAGGCCGCCGAGGAGACGGCCCGGATCGCCTGTGACCTCAAGCCCGAGGGGCTGGTCTCCTTCGGGCTCGGCGGTCCGGAGATCGGGGTGCCGCGGCCGCAGTTCAAGCCGTACTTCGACCGGGCCATCGCGGCGGGGCTGCACAGCGTCCCGCACGCGGGCGAGACCACGGGCCCGCAGACGATCTGGGACGCCCTCGTGGACCTGCGCGCCGAGCGCATCGGCCACGGCACGAGCGCGCCGCAGGACCCCGAGCTGCTGGCCCATCTCGCGGAGCACCGCATCCCGCTGGAGGTCTGCCCCACCTCGAACCTGGCCACCCGGGCGGTGACCGACCTGGAGCGGCACCCCATCAAGGAGATGGTCGCCGCGGGTGTCCTGGTCACCGTCAACAGCGACGACCCGCCGATGTTCGGCACGGACCTCAACCGGGAGTACGGGGTCGCGGCCCGCCTGCTCGACCTCGACGCGCGGGGCGTCGCCGAGCTGGCCAAGAACGCCGTCGAGGCGTCCTTCATGGACCCCGCCGGCAAGGCGGCGCTGCGCGCGGAGATCGACTCCTACACGGCGGGCCGCCTGAACTGACCCCGGAGCGTCGGCACTCCGGCCACAATGGCCCCATGCCCACCCGGAACACCGCGGTTTCCGCCGCCGCCCCCGCCCCCGCCTTCACCGCCGTCGCCCACCGCGGCGACCCGTACGTGCACCGCGAGAACACCCTCCCCTCGGTCGGCTCGGCGCTGCGGGCGGGGGCGGGCGCGGTCGAGATCGACGTACGGCTGACGCGGGACGGCGTGCCCGTGCTCCTGCACGACGCGACGCTGGAACGGCTCTGGGGGCACCCCTGGTGCCTGGACTCCCTCTCGGCCGACGAGCTGCGGGAGCTGACCGGCGGCGGGGTGCCGACGCTGCGGGAGGCGCTCGCGCTCGCCGGGGCGGAGGCGGCCCCCGGCCGGCGGCTGTTCATCGACCTGCCCGACAACTCGGCCACGGAGGCGGCCGTGGCCGAGGTCCACGCGAGCGGGGCGGCCGGGCGGGTGTACTACTGCGGGGCCACGGAGTCGATGCTCACCGTCCGCCGGGCCGACCCGGACGCCGAGATCGCGCTCACCTGGACGACGCTCGCCCCGCCGCGCGCGGCCCTGCTCGACCGGGTGCGCCCGCGCTGGATCAACTACCGCTTCGGCCTGCTGACGCCCGAGCTCGTCGCGCGGCACCACGCCCAGGGCTTCCTGGTCTCGGCGTGGACGGCGGACACGCGCCGCACGATGCGCCGCCTCCTGTCGGCGGGCGTCGACTCCATCACCACCAACCGCATCCAGACACTGCGATCCCTGACGGCCGACCTGTACGGCGCGTGAGAACGGGCCGGAACCCGCCGCCGTCGGTCGCACCGGCTCAGACCGCTCCCACCGGCTCCCAAGGGTTCGTCAGTACCGCGTCGTCCCCGATGGGCAGCCCGCTCGACCACCCGTGCTCCGGGTCGCTCACGGAGAACTCCCTGGGCGTGAGGCAGTCCAGCCGCAACGCCCCCGAGCTCTCCTCCCGCGGATGTCCGGCATCGTCGCCGACGATGCCGTGCGGCACGAGGACGTCCACCCGGTACGGCGCGGAGGCCGCCCCCGGCCCCGGCGTGATCCCCCGGATGCCGAGCGAATGCGCGTAGTGTCCGGGCGAGTTGACCGATATCGCCACACCTCCGGGGATCCGGCGCTCGTGCCACCTGCCTCCGTGCGCTCCCGTGTAGAGCAGCCGGGTGCCCGCCTTGAACAAGGACACGCTGCCGTCGGCGCGCCGCAGGGGAAGCGCTTCGGCATAGACGGTCCCGTAGTCGAACGGCGCGCATTCGGAGAGGTAGGTGCCGGCCAAGGTGCGGCAGATCTCGCCCAGTTGGCGGCTCGGCCGGGCGAACGCGAGCCTTCTGTCGCTGAAGACGATCAGGAAGGCGCTGGACTCACCCTTGACCGCGCGCCGCTTCCAGGCGGCCCGGGCCGCCGCGACATGCTCGTGGCCCCGCGCGAGATCCGCTTCCAGGATCCAGCAGAGGTCGAGGCCCTTCCGCCGCCGGGTGCTCGACAGATGTCCGACCCTCGCCACGAACCGGCCGTACGAGCAAGGCCGCGCCTGCTCCAGCCAGGCCAGCAGGGCCGCTTCCCGGTGCTCCTGCCGGGCGTCCGGCGCGAGCATCACCTCGTGCGCCGCGTCGATGTCCGCTCCGAACCCGGCTCCGCGGGTCACTTGCGGCAAGGCCGCCAGTGCCTCTGCGATGGAGGGTTGTGCGGGCACGCCAAAACTGTTGCCGTCCAGTGCGATCACTCCCCCGGTGGTCAGCACGCCGATGACATCTCGGCGATTTCGACAGTCTGACCATCCGCGAGATCACCGGTCAAGACCGGAACCGGCGACGGATTCCGTGGCGGGAAGTACGCCCGGAAACGAAATCGGCCACCCTCAACCCGCTTGCGCCAAGCCCCTCTTGGGCGGGTCCCGACGGCCCGGGAGTCCGCTCTCAGAGACCGACGATCTCGTTCCACTCCTTGGTGAATCCGGGCCGCTCCCGTGCGGTCATGTCGCGCGCGGTGGCGAGGCGCTTGCGCATCTCCTCGCTGGGGAAGATCAACGGGTTCTCGGCGAGCGCCGCGAGATCCTTGTCCTCGGACGCGGCGAGAACGTCACGGGCGGCAGGCACCGGGCAGACGTAATTGACCGCGGCGGCCAGCCGGGCGGCGACCTCGGGCCGGTAGTAGTAGTCGATGAGGTCTTCCGCGTTGCGCTTGTGCCGGGCGAGGTTGGGGATCATCAGGCTCTCGGCCCACAGCTCCGCACCCTCCTCCGGGACGACGAACTCGATGTCGGGGTTGTCGGCCTGGAGCTGGATGATGTCCCCGGAATACGCCTGACAGGCCAGGACGTCGCCGGAGGAGAGGTCCTTGATGTAGTCGTTGCCGGTGAAGCGGCGGATGTGGCGCTTGCGGACCAGGCGGCGGAGCTGGTCGGTCATGGTGTGGAAGTCGTCGGCGGTCCAGCGGGTGACATCGGCGCCGTTGCCCTGCATGAGCAGCGAGAACGCCTCGTCCATCCCGGCGAGCAGGGTGACCCGCCCCCGCAGGTCGTCCTTCCACAGCTCGGAGGTGTGCCGGATCTCGCGGCCGAGCTTCTTGCGGTTGTAGGCGATCCCGGTGATGCCCGACTGCCAGGGGACGCTGTGCAGCCGCCCGGGGTCGAAGGACGGCTTGCGCAGCAGGGGGTCGAGCCGCCGGTCCACATTCGGCTGCCGGGACCGGTCCATCTCCTGGACCCAGCCCAGGCGGACGTAGCGCGCGCACATCCAGTCGCTGACCACGACGAGATCGCGGCCGGTCGCCTGGTGGTTCATCAGGGCGGGGCTGATCTTCCCGAAGAACTCGTCGTTGTCGTTGATCTCCTCGGTGTACTTCACCGAGATCCCGCTGCTCTTCTCGAAGCCCTCCAGCGTCGGGCGGCGCTGGGGGTCCTTCTCGTCGGTGTCGATGTAGAGCGGCCAGTTGGCGAAGACGAGCCGCTTGTCGCTCCCGGACCGGTCCTGCGCGGCCCGGTCGCCCGGCTGGACGTACGCGGCGGGCACCCCGCAACCGGCGAGTGCGGCGGCCCCCGCGCCGGCGCCGAGCGCGCGCAGCAGGGACCGGCGGGACAGCGTCTTCACGGGGCTCACTCGCATTTCGGCAGCATGGCGGGTCAGATCTTCGCGGACAATGTACGGCCTGTCCGGGGACGGCTCTCCTCCCCCGACACCTTGACGGGGCGGGCTGCCGGGGCGAGCAGCCTGTGGACGGTGAGCGCACCCACGGCACACAGGGCCGCCACCGACCACAGGACGAGGTGCCAGGCGTCGGTGAACTGTGCCGCGTGCAGAGCCTTCTCGGGACCGGACAGGTCTCCGGCGGCTATGCGTCCGGCCAGCTCCGCCGAGCCCGTACGGGCCTGGACCAGACTGGTCAGCACCGCCCCGATCACGGCCAGCACCAGGGCGTTGCCCCCGCCCTTGACGGTGTTGAGGAATCCGGCCGCCATGCCGACCCGGGCAGGCTCCACCAGGCTCATCGCCTGGGCATCGATGATACCGGCGACCAGACCGTTGCCGACGCCTATGGAGAGCAGGGGGCCGAGCAGCGCGAGCGGGGTCACACCGGGGTGGAGCACGGTGAGCCAGGCGTTGCCTCCGGCGAGGAGGAGCACGGCGAGCGCCGCGAGGTGGCGGGCCGGGACGCCCCGGTTGACCAGCCGCCCGCCCATCGCGGGCAGGAAGAGCACGGGCGCCGTCAGCATCAGCATGGTCAGCCCCGCGTCCCGGGCGGAGAGGCCGTTCACACCCTGGAGGTAGGTCGGCAGGAAGACCAGCACGCCGGAGCTGCCCACGGGGACGGCGAGCGCGGCCAGGCACCAGCCCAGGAAGCGGCGGTCACGGATCAGCGTCAGGTCGAGCACCGGGTGGTCGCTGCGCCGCTCGACCGCGACGAACACCACCAGCAGGAGGGCTCCGGCGGCGACGGGCCCGAGGACCCTGGGGCTGCTCCAGCCGGCCTGTGCCCCTTGCGTGATGCCGAACATCAGCAGGGCGAGACCTCCGATGAAGCTCGCGGCTCCCGGCCGGTCCACCTTCGGCCGGCGGTCGGCCCGCGACTCCGCGACGAAGAAGGAGCCGAGGAGGATGAGCAGGCCGCTCGCGGCGAAGAGGGCGAAGGTGACGCGCCAGCCGAGACCGCCGACCATCCAGCCGGACAGCGTCGGGCCTATGGCGAGACCGATGCCCGACATGGTGCCCATGGCGGCGAAGGCCCGGGTCCTGGCCGCACCCTGGAAGGTGGCGGCGAGAAGGGCGCCACCGCCCGCCATGACCCCCGCGGCGCCGGCACCCGACAGGGTGCGGGCCACATCCAGCATCGCGATATCGGTGGCCGTGGCACTGCCCAGGGCCCCTGCCGCGTAGAGGACGGCACCCGCGGCGAAAATCCTCCGGCGGCCGAAGAGGTCGGCCAGCGAGCCGGAGACGAGCATGAAGGAGGAGGCCGTCAGGAAATAGCCGGTCAGGACCCACTGCAGGGCCGCTCCGGTGGCGTGCAGATCCTCGCCGATGCGGGGGATCGCGACGGTCGTGCCGGACATGGACATGGGCAGCGTGAGGAAACCCAGCAGGACCACGAGCGCCGTCATGACGGTGCCGGGCCGCCGGGTCCGTGAGAACTCGGAAGGCATGTTGGTAAACTACACCGTGCAGTGCAATGGGTAAACCGAACAGTGCAATTTTCTCGAGGGGTCCGACGGGACCCGATGCGAGCGGCTCGAAAGGAGCGGAAATGTCCGCAGCACAGGAGGCGGGGGCCGGGCGGCAGCGCCGCGGCATGGCGGAGAAGCGGCAGGCCATCACCCGGGCGGCGCGCGCGGTGTTCGCCCGCGACGGCTTCAGCCGGGCGAGCGTGGACGCGATCGCCGCGGAGGCGGGGGTATCGAAGCGGACGATCTACAACCACTTCACGGACAAGGAGGAGCTCTTCCGCTCCGTCCTCATCGAGAGCGCCGACTCCGTGACCGCGTGGCACCGGTCGGTGGTGGAGCGCCATCTCACCAAGATCACCGATCTCGAGCGCGACCTCACCGCCTTCGCCTTCGACTGGGCCTCTCCGCCACCGGAGTTCGCGGACCACTTCGCCCTCGTGCGGCAGATCCACGCCGAGGCGACCCACCTCCAGCCGGACGTCATCGAGGCGTGGCAGGACGCCGGCCCCCGGCCCTCGTTCCGGCAACTGGCGCACCGCCTGGGCGAGATGACGGACGAGGGGCTGCTCGACACCGAGGACGCGGAGCTGGCCGCACGGCACTTCGTCCTGCTGGCGGTCTCCGGCGTCAGCCAGAGCTCCCTCTACGGCGCCCTGAAGGTGCCGGAGTCCGAGGTCGGCGCCATCGTCCACGACGGCGTCCGGGCATTCCTCCGCCTCTACGGACCGCACGGCGCGCAACGACAGGGGGCCTGACCCCGGGAAGACGGCCGCGGCCCCACCGG
>NZ_BAAABW010000030.1:0-24022 GCF_039521185.1 Streptomyces blastmyceticus
CGTCCGGCGTTTGAGGACCGGGGTCTGGGGCGGAGCCCCAGTTTCGGGAAGGGGCGGGATAGGGGAAACAAACCGCCGGGCCGCACCCGACCGGGGGTCCGGGGCGGAGCCCCGGCCTCGGCGGAGCCGAGCATCAGACGCTGCGGGAAGGGGCGAGGTGGGGAACAAGCCACCCGTCACGGGCGGAACGTGCGGAGCAAGCGCTCGGCGGCGGCGCTCGCCGGCAACGTCCCCTCCCGTACGGCCCGTTCCAGATCGGGCCCAAGAGACCGCACACCAGGATGCTCGCGCAGCTCCGTCAGGAGCTGTTCGCGGACCATCGTCCAGACCCAGTCGACCTGTTGGTCACGGCGGCGCACGGCCAGTTCGCCCGTCGCGTCGAGCACCCGCCGGTGCTGTTCCAGCCGCTCCCAGAGCGTGTCGAGGCCCGTGCCCTCGCGCGCGCTGCACGTGAGGACCGGGGGGTTCCAGGTCGCGTCGGGGGCCTGCAACAGCCGCAGCGCTCCGGCGAGTTCGCGCGCCGCGGACTTCGCGTCGCGCTCGTGCGGGCCGTCGGCCTTGTTGACGGCGATGACGTCGGCGAGTTCGAGTACGCCCTTCTTGATGCCCTGGAGCTGGTCGCCGGTGCGGGCGAGGGTGAGCATGAGGAAGGTGTCGACCATGTCGGCGACCGCGGTCTCGGACTGGCCGACGCCGACGGTCTCGACCAGCACCACGTCGTAACCGGCGGCCTCCATCACCACGATGGTCTCGCGGGTGGCGCGGGCGACCCCGCCGAGGGTCCCGGCGGTGGGCGAGGGCCGGACGAAGGCGGCGGGGTCGACGGCGAGCCGCTCCATGCGGGTCTTGTCGCCCAGGATGCTGCCGCCGGTCCGGCTGGAGGACGGGTCGACGGCGAGCACGGCGACCTTGTGCCCGAGCCCGGTCAGCATAGTGCCGAGGGCGTCGATGAAGGTGGACTTGCCGACGCCGGGGACGCCCGTGATGCCGATGCGCCGTGCCGTGCCCGCGTGGGGCAGCAGCTCGGTCAGCATCCGCTGGGCGAGCTCCCGATGGTCGGCGCGGGTCGACTCCACGAGCGTGATGGCGCGGGCGACGGTCGCCCGCCTGCCGTCGAGCACACCCTTGACGTACGCGTCCAGATCGATCGAGCGTGCCATGGGCTCACAACTCGTGGCCGAGGACCCCGGCGAGGGTCTTCAGCAGGTCGTGGGCGGCGTCCGGGATGACGGTGCCGGGCAGGAAGACGGCGGCGGCGCCCATCTCCCGCAGCGGCTCGACGTCCTGCGGCGGGATGACACCGCCGACGACGATCATGATGTCCTCCCGGCCCTGCTCGGCCAGTTGCTCACGGAGCGCGGGGACGAGCGTGAGGTGGCCCGCGGCGAGCGAAGAGACGCCGACGACGTGCACGTCGGCCTCCACCGCCTGCCGGGCGACCTCCTCGGGCGTCTGGAAGAGCGGGCCGACGTCGACGTCGAAGCCGAGGTCGGCGAAGGCGGTGGCGATGACCTTCTGGCCGCGGTCGTGCCCGTCCTGGCCCATCTTGGCGACGAGGATGCGCGGGCGACGGCCGTCCTCCCGCTCGAAGGCCGCGACCAGCGCGCGGGTTCGTTCAACTCCTGAGGACGATCCGGCTTCTTCGCGGTACACACCGGAGATCGTACGGATCTGCCCGGCGTGCCGGCCGTAGACCTTCTCCAGGGCGTCGGAGATCTCGCCGACGGTCGCCTTGGCGCGGGCGGCGTTCACGGCGAGGGCCAGCAGGTTGCCCTCCAGGCCCGCGCCGGGGCCGGAGCCGGCCGCCGCGGTGAGCGCGCGCAGGGCGTCCTGGCAGACGGCCTCGTCGCGCTCGGCGCGCAGCCGCCGCAGCTTCTCGATCTGCTGGGTGCGCACGGAGGAGTTGTCGACCTTGAGGACGTCGATCTGCTCGTCGCTGTCGACCCGGTACTTGTTGACGCCGATCACGGGCTGCCGGCCGGAGTCGATGCGCGCCTGGGTGCGGGCGGCGGCCTCCTCGACGCGCAGCTTGGGGATACCCGCGTCGATGGCCCGGGCCATGCCGCCCGCGGCCTCGACCTCCTCGATGTGCTGCCAGGCGCGGCGCGCGAGGTCGTGGGTGAGCTTCTCGACGTACGCGCTGCCGCCCCAGGGGTCGATGACCCGGCAGGTCCCGGACTCCTGCTGGAGGAGGAGCTGGGTGTTGCGGGCGATGCGGGCGGAGAAGTCGGTGGGCAGGGCCAGGGCCTCGTCGAGGGCGTTGGTGTGCAGGGACTGGGTGTGCCCCTGGGTGGCCGCCATGGCCTCGACACAGGTCCGCGCGACGTTGTTGAAGACGTCCTGCGCGGTCAGCGACCAGCCGGAGGTCTGCGAATGGGTGCGCAGCGACAGCGACTTGGCGTTCTGCGGTTCGAAGCGCTTGACGAGCTTGGCCCACAGCAGCCGGGCCGCGCGGAGCTTGGCGATCTCCATGAAGAAGTTCATGCCGATCGCCCAGAAGAAGGACAGGCGCGGCGCGAAGGCGTCGACGCCGAGCCCGGCGTCGATGCCCGCCTTCAGGTATTCCACGCCGTCGGCGAGGGTGTAGGCGAGTTCGAGGTCGGCCGTCGCCCCGGCTTCCTGGATGTGGTAGCCGGAGATGGAGATGGAGTTGTAGCGCGGCATCTTCTGCGAGGTGTACGAGAAGATGTCGGAGATGATCCGCATGGAGGGCCCGGGCGGATAGATGTAGGTGTTGCGGACCATGAACTCCTTGAGGATGTCGTTCTGGATGGTCCCGGCCAGCTTCTCGGGCGGTACGCCCTGCTCCTCGGCGGCGACGATGTAGAGGGCGAGGACGGGCAGCACGGCGCCGTTCATCGTCATCGACACGCTCATCCGGTCCAGCGGGATGCCGTCGAAGAGCTGCCGCATGTCGTAGATGGAGTCGATGGCGACGCCCGCCATGCCGACGTCACCGGTCACGCGCGGGTGGTCGCTGTCGTAGCCGCGGTGGGTGGGCAGGTCGAAGGCGACGGAGAGGCCCTTCTGACCGGCCGCCAGGTTGCGGCGGTAGAAGGCGTTGGACTCCTCGGCGGTGGAGAACCCGGCGTACTGCCGGATCGTCCACGGCTGGTTGACGTACATCGTGGGGTACGGGCCGCGGAGGTACGGCGCGATGCCGGGGTGCGTGCCCAGGAAGTCCAGCCCGCGCAGGTCCTCGGCGGTGTAGAGCGGCTTGACGCCGATGCCCTCGGGGGTCTCCCAGACGAGGTCCTCGGGGCTGTGGCCGGTGCTCTCCTTGAGCGCGGCCCGCCACTGCCCGGGGTCGGCGGGGGCGTGGCCCGCCGGGCCCAGTTCGATGCCGGAGAAGTCGGGGACGGGCATCACGCCACTCCCATGCGGTCGAGGACGGAGGTGAGGACGGTGACGGCGTCGCCGCCCGCGAAGACGAATTCGTCGACTCCGGCCCGTCGGTACGTTTCCTGCTGCGCGGCGTCGGGGCGTCCGGCGAGGAACACCCGGGCCGCGCCCGCCTGCCGGAGGGCGGTGGCGACGGCTTCGGCCTGTTCGGCGTAGAGCTTGTCGCTGGAGCAGATGCAGGCCACGCGGGCGCCGCTGCGGGCGAAGGCGTCGGCCGCGGTGTCCGCGTCGACGGTGCCGGGGTCGTGCACGGGCTCGATGCCGCCCGCCACATGTACGGCTTTGCACCCTTCCACCCCACCAGGAACGCGCCGTCGGAGCATCCCCGGCGGGAAGCATTCGCGCATCCGACGAGAGGTGGGCACAGGCGGCTGGCGCCTCCTCCTTGAGGAGGACGGGAAGCGGACGCGTCTCAGGGACGCCGGTGCCCCCGCGGGAGATCCCGCGGGGGCACCGGCTCCTCGGCTCCGTGGCCTCAGCCCTCGTCGGCGAGGATCAGATAGAGCTTCTTGCGCGATTCGTTGACGATCTCCAGCGCCTTCTGGCGCTGCTCCTTGCTGCCGGTCTTCCAGACCTGCCCGAAGGCCTCCATCAGCCCGAAGCCCGCCTGCCGGATCTCCTGCATCGCCTCCCAGTCGACCCCTCGGCCGACCTCTTCCCAAGGCGTCTGCGAGCCCGCGTCCGCCTCGGTGCGGCCCGCGTCGGTGAGCGTGAACAGCTTCTTGCCGCCCTCGCTCACGCTCTCGATCAGACCCTCGTCCTCGAGCATCTGGAGCGTCGGGTAGACGGAGCCGGGGCTCGGCTTCCAGGCGCCGCCACTGCGTTCGGCGATCTCCCGGATCATCTCGTAGCCGTGCATCGGCCGGTCCTTCAGCAGCGCCAGGATCGACGCGCGCACATCGCCGCGCCGGGCCCTGCCGCCCGGGCCGCCGCCGCGCCCGCGCCCCCACGGTCCCCCGCCGCCGAACGGCGGGCCGCCGAAGCCGGGCCCGAAGGGACCAAAGGCGGCGCGCCGCCCCTCGAAGTCGCCCCGGCCGTGCCGACCGGGTCCGTGGTGCTCGTGCTCATGTCCGTGTCCTTGTGAACGCCACATGACGTTCCTCCCATCGTTGATCGGTCGCGATACCTCAACGATATATCGGAAACGAGCGAACGACAACACCTTTCCGGTCCAGTTCCCGGGCATTGGCTCTGGCCTGCGGCTTTGCCGGGCTTCTACGGTCCCGTCATGCGGATACGAATCGTCGACGCCTTCACCGACCGCCCCTTCGCCGGGAATCCGGCCGGGGTCCTCCTCTTCGACTCCGACACCTTCCCCGACGACGACCGGCTCCAGCGGATCGCGGCCGAGGTCAACCTCTCCGAGACCGCGTTCGCCCGCCGGCTGCCGGAGGGCGGCGACGCGGACTGGGCGCTGCGCTGGTTCACCCCGGTCGCGGAGGTCGACATGTGCGGCCACGCCACGCTCGCCACCGCGCACGTCCTGCACACGACGGGTGCCGCCACCGGGACCGTGCGCTTCTCCGCCCGCTGCGGGATCCTCACCGCGACCGCGCACGAGGACGGCTCGATCACCCTGGACTTCCCGACCGCGCCGCTCATCCCGACCGCCCCTCCCGAGGGCGTCGCGACGGCCCTCGGCGCCGAACCGCTCGGCACCCACGACACCGGCCCGCACATCGGCGACCTGCTGGTGGAGCTCGCCGACGAGAAGGCCGTACGGGCGCTGGCACCCGACATCGCGGCGCTCGGCCGGCACTCCCGCCGGGGCATCATCGCCACCGCCGCGGCGGAGGACCCCTCGCGCGGCTACGACTACGTCTCGCGCTGCTTCTTCCCCAACGTCGGCATCGACGAGGACCCCGTCACGGGCAGCGCGCACACCGCGCTGGCCCCCTTCTGGTCCGCCCGCCTGGGCCGCGAGGACCTGACGGGCCTCCAGGCGTCCGCACGCACCGGTCTCGTACGCACCTCGGTACGCGGTGACCGCACGCTGCTGACCGGCAACGCCGTCACCGTCATCGACGGCGAACTGCTCGCCTAGCCGGGGCGGAACGCGCTGGAGCGGGGGCCGCCGGACGACCCCCGCTCCAGCGCACCGTGGATCACGCCGTGGGCAGCCAGCCCACCTTGCCCGCGAGCAGCGCGTAGCCGACGAAGGCCACGATGTCGATCAGGGCGTGCGCGGCGACCAGCGGCCCGACCCGCCCCCAGCGCCGGTAGAGCAGCACGAACACGACGCCCATCACCATGTTGCCGATGAACCCGCCGATCCCCTGGTACAGGTGGTACGAGCCGCGCAGCACGGCGCTCGCCGCCAGGGCCGCCATCGGTGTCCAGCCCAGCTGCCCCAGCCGGCGCAGGAGATAGCCGACGACCACGACCTCTTCCAGCACGGCGTTCTGCACGGCGGAGGCGATCAGGACGGGCAGCTTCCACCACACGTCGGGCAGCGACTCGGGCACCACGGTCAGGTTGAACCCCGCGGCCCGCACACCGAGATAGAAGAGCAGCCCGGTGCCGCCGATGGCCGCCGCGACCGCCGTGCCCCGGGCCAGGTCGGAGCCGGGGCGCCGCCGGTCGAAGCCGATGGCCCGCAGGCCCGCGCCCTCGCGGAGCAACAGGTGGGCGACGAGGAAGACGGGCACCAGCGCGGTCGCGATGCCGAAGACCTGCCAGGCGAGGTCCAGCCAGGGGCGGCCGGGGGCGTGCGAGGCGTTGAGCCGGGCGGCCTGTTCCTTGAGGCCGCCGGGGCGGGTTGCCGCTCCGACGAAGCTGATCAGCGCGGACACGGCGCTGGCCCCGAGCGACAGGGCCAGGACGAGGAGGGTCTCCCCGCTCAGCAGCCGGCGGGCAGCCGCCTCGGTGCTCGGCAGGGTGCCGGCTTCACCCCGCCCGTTCTGCGGCACGACCGCCTCCACCTTGCCTATCCCCAGCCTCATGGGCCCCCAGCTTGTCAAACGCCGGGCGGGCTGGGAAATCCGGCCCGCCCGGCGAAGTCCGGGGACACACGGTGCGGGCGCGTCAGAGAGAGGGAGCCACCGTCAGTCCCCCAGCCCCGCCCTCCACAAGTGCACCGGCTCCCCCGTGCGCATCAGCTCGCAGTACCGGCGCGTCGTGGCGGCCAGGGCCTTGTCCCGCCCCAACCCCCGCTCCAGCGCCCGGTGGTACGTGGCCGCCTGCCAGGACGCCCCGTTCGTCCGGCCCGCACAGCGCCCTTCGATGACGCCGAGGTAGCGGTCGCGGTCGGCGGGTTCGACGCCCCACGCGTCGAGCCCGGCTGCGGCCAGCGGCAGCAGTTCCTCCTGAACGAGCCGCACGGCGGGCATCCGTACGAGCGGCGCGTTCCGGCCGCCCTTCGGCCAGCGCAGCCAGGCGTCGATGCCGTGGCGGCAGGCGGTGTCGAAGTTGTCCGCGGCGACCGCGAAGGGCATCCGGGTCCACACCGGGCGGGACTCCTCCGCGAGCGCGCGGATCAGCCCGTAGTAGAAGGCGGCGTTGGCGATGACGTCGGTGACCGTGGGGCCCGCGGGCAGCACCCTGTTCTCGACGCGCAGGTGGGGGACGCCGTCGGCTATTCCGTAGACCGGCCGGTTCCAGCGGTAGACCGTGCCGTTGTGCAGGATCAGTTCGTGCAGCGCGGGCACCTTGCCCTCCTCCAGCGCCCGGAGCGGGTCCTCCGGGTGGGAGATGGGCAGCAGGGGCGGGAAGAAGCGCAGGTTCTCCTCGAAGAGGTCGTACGCCGAATCGATCCAGCGCTCCCCGAACCAGGTCCGCGGCCGGACCCCCTGCGCCTTCAGCTCGGGCGGGCGGGTGTCCGTGGACTGCACGAACAGCGGCGGCCGGGACTCGCGCCACAGCTCCCGCCCGAAGAGGAAGGGCGAGTTGGCCCCGACGGCGATCTGGGCCGCGGCCACGACCTGGGCGGCGTTCCACACGGCGGCGAACCGGCGCGGGGTGACCTGGAGGTGCAACTGCACGGAGGTGCAGGCGGATTCGGGGGCGATCGAGCCCGCGGTGCAGGTCAGCCGCTCCACGCCCTCGATGTCGATGGTGAAGTGCTCGCCCCGCGCGGCGACCACCTGGTCGTTGAGCAGTGCGTAGCGGTGGTCGTCGGAAAGGTTCGAGGAGACCAGGTGCCGGTCCTCCAGGGTCGGCAGAATGCCGATCATCACGATCCCCGAATCGACCTCCATGGCCTTGCGGTCGGCATAGGAAAGCCCGGTGCGCAACTCCTCGGCGAGCTGGTCGAGAACCCGTCCGGAGAGCTGGTGGGGAACAATGTTCACTTCGAGGTTGAAGCGGCCGAGTTCGGTCTGGAAATCCCCACTGGCGATACGTTTCAGCACTTCGGAGTTCACCATGCTCGGCATCCCGTCGGGCCCCGCGAGATTCAGCTCGATCTCCAGGCCCATAAGATTCCGGGGTCGGTCGAACCGCTTCTCCGCCAGCAGTCGCGCCAGCGCGTCGAGGCACTGCCGGAGCTTGTCCCGGTGGCGTTGCCGGTCGGCGAGGTCGAACCCCTCGGCCACCAGCTTCTCACCCATCGCAGCGCCCTCCTCACCTGGGCCGCCCGCGGCGTCGGCGGCCCGCGTCACGGTCGATGATGCCCAGCCAATGTGATCGATAACGCCCCGTCGGCACCGCATACCCAGTAGGCTCTGCGAGGTGTGCGCCGTGGCACATTCCGTCGGCATGGTGCAATACTCCGTTTTTGCGCATTGCGCTGGTGATAAACACCGACGAGATCCGGCCTACCCTCCCCGGTGAATAACCCGAGGTGAGGGAAGAGAATTCGGCACAGAATCACCGAAATCACCCTTGGGCGACGCACCGGATTTCCTCTTGCGGGAAATACTCGCGACAGCTAGCCGAAACACCATGTGAACATGTGTCGTATAAACTCCGGAACAGGGCAGAGAGCAGCGCCCCGGCCCCGGCAGTCGGTACGGTCCCCGGCCCCCTCTGACCCCGCACGCCGACAGCGTCGTCCGCACCTGCCCAGCACCACGTGTCTCCGAAGTGAGAGGCGACCCACCATGCCGCTGCACGCCCTGACCGCCCCCGCGCCCGCCCTGCTCAGCATCGTCGCCGCCCTCGGCTCCCCCACCGCCGTACGCGAGGCCCGCACCCCCTCGCTGCGGGCCGCGACCGGGCCGCTGACCCCCGAACTCCCGCTTCCCGTACACGTCCTGGAGCAGGTCACCCCGCGCGGCGGCACCCCTCGCACCCGGCTCACCGGCTGGCGCTTCCTGATCCGGGGGCCCGAGCGCGCGGTGGCCGCGGGCGAGACGGCGCCGACCGCGGACGGCTGGGCGTTCTCCCACTTCTTCGAGGGGCCGTATCTCGCCGCCACCGAGCTCGCGGTGCGCCAGGCCGAGGCGCTGCCGACGCCGTACCAGCCGCGGCTGCTGTCCGTGCCCGAGCTCTACATGCTCACCCTCTGGCTGCACGGCGACGTCGCCGCGGACGCCGCGTCCGGGCTGCCGGGCCCCGGCGACCTGCTGGTGCCGCTCGCCCCCGCGCCGCCCGGGATCGCCGCGCACCGCGCGCACCGCTTCGCCGAGCTGCTGTCCGTGCTCACCCACCGGCTCGCTCCGCCGCCACTGCTCAAAACACCGGCCTGAGCCGCTCTCCGCAGTGGAGCGGACACGCCCCGTGGCCCCGGCAGCCACGGGGCGTACATCTGTGCTCACCCTCCCGGACTAGCCCACCGCGGCCACGCCGAACCCCCCGAAGAGGCAGTCTTGTTGGCGGCAACCGCCCGCACGGGTGACGCGTCCTCATCGGGAGAGGAGCGCTGCCGGGAAATCCCTGCGGAATCGCGCCCGTGGGGCAACACTGGTATCGACCAAACCATTCGCCAACGGGGGGCGGCATGACCACAGCACCGAGCCGCAGGACAGCCACCACATCACAGCGAAAGAACCCTCCCATGTGCCAGCACCAGCCCATGTGCCCGTCAGCCGAATCCGCCGACCGGGAGGCCGCCCACCTCGTGGCGCACTTCCCGGAACAGGGCTGGAGCCTGCTGTGCAACGGCGTCCTCTGCTTCGAGGACACCGGTGAGCTGCTGCCGGACGGGCAGATCATCGCCCCGCACCGGCCACTGGGCACAGGTCATGTGGTGACCGCTGCCTGAGACAGCTCTACCGCACACGCAGTACGGGCACTGCGCACAGCGCGTATCCGCACCACGCACGGCAGCACCGCACAGCACCACGCACAGACAGGGGCCGGCCCGGCGCAGTCGCCGAACCGGCCCCGACTCGCGTCCGGCCTCGAAGGACCCGGGCGACGCGCGCCCGGGCCCCGCTCGGGCTCAGTTCTCGTACTCCTCCATCGGAGGGCAGGAGCAGACGAGGTTACGGTCGCCGTAGGCGCCGTCGACGCGCCGCACCGGCGGCCAGTACTTGTCGGCGGACACCCCGGCCGGGTATGCGGCCTCCTCACGGGTGTACGGGTGCTCCCACGCACCGGTCACCGAGGCGGCGGTGTGCGGGGCGTTCCGCAGCGGATTGTCGTCCTTCGCCCACTCGCCGGAGCCGACCTTCTCGATCTCGGCGCGGATGGCGATCATCGCCTCGCAGAAACGATCCAGCTCGGCGAGGTCCTCGCTCTCCGTCGGCTCGATCATCAGGGTGCCCGCGACCGGGAACGACATGGTGGGCGCGTGGAAGCCGTAGTCGATCAGCCGCTTGGCGACATCGTCGACGCTCACCCCCGTGGCCTTCGTCAGCGGCCGCAGGTCCACGATGCACTCGTGCGCCACCAGCCCGTTCGGACCGGTGTAGAGCACCGGGTAGTGGGGCTCCAGCCGCTTGGCGATGTAGTTGGCGCCGAGCACCGCGACCTGCGTGGCGCGCTTGAGGCCCTCGCCGCCCATCAGCCGGACGTACGCCCAGGAGATCGGCAGGATGCCCGCGGAACCCCACGGAGCGGCCGAGATCGGACCGACACCGGTCGCCGGGCCCGCGGCGGGCTGGAGCGGGTGGTTGGGGAGGTACGGCGCCAGGTGGGCGCGGACGCCGACCGGGCCGACGCCCGGACCGCCGCCGCCGTGCGGGATGCAGAACGTCTTGTGCAGGTTGAGGTGCGAGACGTCGCCGCCGAACCGGCCCGGCTTGGCCACGCCCACCAGGGCGTTGAGGTTCGCCCCGTCCACGTAGACCTGCCCGCCCGCGTCGTGCACCAGCGCGCAGATGTCGCTGATGTGCTCCTCGAACACCCCGTGCGTGGAGGGGTAGGTCACCATCAGCACGGCCAGCTCGTCGCGGTGCTGCGCGATCTTCGCGCGCAGGTCGTCGGCGTCCACCTCGCCGTCCTCGCCGGTCTTGACGACGACGACCTTCATCCCGGCCATCACGGCGCTGGCGGCGTTGGTGCCGTGCGCGGAGGACGGGATGAGACAGACGGTGCGCTGCTCGTCGCCGTTGGCGCGGTGGTAGGCCCGGACGGCCAGCAGGCCCGCGAGCTCGCCCTGGGAGCCGGCGTTCGGCTGGATGGAGACCTTGTCGTAGCCGGTGACCTCGGCGAGCCGCTCCTCCAGCTCCGTGATCAGCGTGAGATAGCCGCCGGCCTGCTCCACGGGCGCGAAGGGGTGGAGCGCACCGAACTCGGGCCAGGTGACCGGCTCCATCTCGGTGGTGGCGTTGAGCTTCATGGTGCAGGAACCGAGCGGGATCATCCCGCGGTCCAGTGCGTAGTCCCGGTCGGCGAGGCTGCGCAGGTAGCGCAGCATCGCGGTCTCGGAGCGGTGCGCGTGGAAGACCGGGTGGGTGAGGTAGTCGTCGGTGCGCAGCAGGCCCTCGGGGAGCGCGTCCGGCGTGGTGGCGTCCAGCGCCTCGATGTCGGCGTCCACCCCGAACGCCGACCACACGGAGGCCACGAGCTCACGGGTGGTGGTCTCGTCGCAGGCGATCCCGACCCGGTCGGCGTCGATCAGCCGGAGGTTGACGCCGCGGTCACGGGCGCCGGCGACGGCCTCGGCGGCCCGGCCCGGGACTCTCACGGTCAGGGTGTCGAAGTACGAGCCGTGCGCGACCTCGACGCCACCGGCCCGCAGCCCCGCCGCGAGCAGCGTGGCGTAGCGGTGGGTGCGCCGGGCGATCGAGGCGAGGCCGTCGGGGCCGTGGTAGACGGCGTACATCCCGGCCATGACGGCGAGCAGCACCTGGGCGGTGCAGATGTTGCTGGTGGCCTTCTCGCGGCGGATGTGCTGCTCACGCGTCTGGAGGGCCAGGCGGTAGGCCTTGTTGCCGTCGGCGTCGACGGAGACGCCGACGAGCCGGCCGGGCAGGCTGCGGGCGAACTGTTCGCGCACGGCCATGAATCCGGCGTGCGGGCCGCCGAAGCCCATGGGGACGCCGAACCGCTGAGTCGTGCCGACCGCGATGTCCGCGCCGAGCTCACCGGGCGAGGTGAGCAGGGTGAGGGCGAGCAGGTCGGCGGCGACGGTGACGATCGCGCCGAGCTCGTGGGCGCGCTCGATGACCGGCCGCAGGTCGCGCACGACACCGGAGGCACCGGGATACTGCAGCAGCACACCGAAGACCCCGCGCTCGGCGGTCTCCTCGGGGATGCCCTGGGAGAGGTCGGCGACGACGACCTCGACACCGGTCGGTTCGGCGCGGGTCTGAATCACCGCGACGGTCTGCGGCAGGGTGTCGGCGTCGACGAGGAAGACGCCCTGCTTGACCTTGCCGACGCGGCGGGAGAGCGCCATGGCCTCGGCCGCCGCGGTGCCCTCGTCGAGCAGGGAGGCGCCGGAGGTGGGCAGGCCGGTGAGGTCGGCGACGACGGTCTGGAAGTTGAGGAGCGCCTCCAGCCGGCCCTGGGAGATCTCCGGCTGGTAGGGGGTGTAGGCGGTGTACCAGGCCGGGTTCTCCATGACGTTGCGCAGGATCACCGGCGGGGTGAAGGTGCCGTGGTAGCCGAGGCCGATCATCGGGGCGAGCACCTGGTTGCGGTCGGCGAGCGAGCGCAGTTCGGCGAGGACCTCGGCCTCGCTGCGGGCCTCGGGCAGGGCCGAGGCCTCGGTGGCCTTGATCACGTCCGGCACGGCGGCGTCGGTGAGTTCGTCGAGGGAGCCGAATCCGACCTGGGCGAGCATCTTGGCCTGGGCCGCGCTGTCGGGCCCTATGTGGCGCCGCTCGAAGGGCGTGCCACGCTCCAGGTCGGAAAGGGAGATGCGGTGGGCTGTCATCTGCGGAGGCCTCCTGGTCATTGCGACCTGCGAGGGGTACCACGGCGCGGGTACCCGGACGGCCTCCCCCTCTGTCATCTCAACCTGAGAGCTTCACCGGGCCGCGGGGGACCGGCTTTCACCGTCGGTGAGGACGGGCTTCGGCGTCGTGCCTACCGGGGCCCGCCCTGCTTTCCAGAGTGACCTCGTCCATGCGGTACGTGTGCCTGAGAGATTCCGGGGAGGATTTGCTCCTTCGGCGCCCCCGTCGAAGCCCGGCAGGGCTCTCGGAGGACTCTCCCGCACGGGGTCTGCGGCCACTGGCCAGCCTACCAGCGCGGGTCGGAGGGGATCCCTCGAGTGGCCGGTTCCCGCTTTGTGCCTTTTCGTTGTTGTCGGGAGGGTGTTCAGGAGGGTGTTCAAGGGATTGCCGAGGCGGTCGGGGACAGCGCGAACCATGGGAGGAACGGTGCAGACCGATATCGACCCGCGGAGTCTCATCGGCCGCAAGGCGTTCGACCGCGACGGCGCGAAGATCGGCACCGTGGACGAGGTGTATCTCGACGACGAGACCGGCGAGCCCGAGTGGGCGGCCGTACGCACCGGGCTGTTCAGCCGCGACGCCTTCGTGCCCCTGGAACCCAGCGAGGTCGTGGACGACACGCTGCGCGTCCCCTACGAACGCGCCCTGATCAAGGACGCCCCGGACTTCGGGGTCGGCCGGCACCTCTCCCCCGAGCAGGAGCTCCAGCTCTACCACCACTACGGCCTCGCGCTCCCCACGGCGGGCTCCCCTCCCGCGACGGGTGCCGCGTCCGGCCCGGCCGGGACCTCGGTGCCCGAGCGGGCCGACGAGGGGCTCGGCACGGTCAACGGCTCGGGCAGCTGATCCACGGGCCGTATCAGCGGCAGGGGCTCGGCCGGTTCCAGCGCGGGGTCGTCGACGGCGAACGTGCGCACCCTCCCGGGCTCGGACCAGGGCTGCTCGAACCGGACGGTGACGCGGCCGACCCCGCTGCCCTGGATCCAGCCCGCGCCGAACTCCGCGTGGCGGACGTCCAGCCCGGGCAGCCAGCGGCGCGGCGGCGCCCCGACGGCCTCCGGGGCCTCCTCGGGCTCCTCCCCCTCGGCCCGGTGGACCTCCGCGGCGGCCGCTTCGGCGGCGGCCGCGGCCTCGCTCGCGGCCTGGGCGAAGAGATCCTCCTGGGTGTAGTCGGCGAGGCCCGTGACACCGACGCCCAGCAGCCGCACGCCCGCCGTGGTGTCCACGCCCTCCAGCAGCCGCCCCGCCGCCTCCCGCACCACGCTCAGGTCGTCGGTCGGCCCGCGCAGCGTCTCGGAGCGGGTCAGGGTGGAGAAGTCATAGCGCCGCACCTTGATCACGACCGTGCGCCCCGAGCGCCCGGCCGCCCGCAGCCGCTGCACACACCGGTCGGCGAGGCGGGCGAGCTCCAGCTGGACCCGGACGCGATCGGTCAGGTCTTCTTCGAAGGTGTCCTCCACCGACACGGACTTGGCGTCCCGCTCGGCGACCACCGGCCGGTCGTCATGGCCCGTGGCCAGGGCGTACAGCCCCGCTCCGTGGGCCTTGCCGAGCAGCCGCACCAGCTCCGCCTCACCGGCCTCGCCGGTCTCCGCGACCGTCGTGATGCCCGCGCGGCGCAGCGTCTCGGCCGTGGCGGGGCCCACCCCGGGGATGGCGCGGACGGACATGGGGCCCAGCAGCCCGGCCTCGGTGCCCGGCTCGATGAGGAACAGACCGTCGGGCTTGGCCTGCTCGGAGGCGATCTTGGCGAGCATCTTGGATCCGGCGAGCCCCACCGAGCCGCTGAGGCCCGTCGCCACGCGGATGTCCCGCCGCAGCCGCTCCCCCACGGCCCGGACCGCGGACACGGAGGGCTCGACGCCGCCCGCCTCCAGGTCGACGAACGCCTCGTCGAGGCTGAGCGGCTCCACCAGCGGCGAGAGCTCGCCCAGCAGGCCCATGACGACCTCGCTCACCTCGCGGTAGAGCGTGAACCTCGGGGTGAGGTAGGCGGCGTTGGGACACAGCCGGCGCGCCTGGGCGGTGGCCATCGCCGAGTGGACGCCGAAGACGCGCGCCTCGTACGAAGCCGTGGCGACGACACCGCGCGGGCCGATCCCGCCGACCACCACGGGCTTCCCGCGCAGGCTGGGCTTGGCCGCCTGCTCCGCCGAGGCGTAGAAGGCGTCCATGTCCAGGTGCAGGATCGTCGGTGCGGATCTCACACCACCGATGTTCCCGCACACCACCGACAATCGCGCTGACGTGCGACGGAGCGTCGGCGAGCGGGCCGCGCCGGGCCTTCAGACCGCGCGGTTGCGGCGCCTCGCCAGCTCGTCCGCGGGGTTGTGGCCGACGAGGGTCTCGCCCGTGTCCACACGCTCGCCGTGCAGCTGGGAGAGCACGTGCTCGATGTCGCGCCAGACGACGCCCACGGCGATCCCGAAGACGCCCTGGCCGCCCTGGAGCAGGTCGACGACCTCGTCGGGCGAGGTGCACTCGTAGACCGTGGCACCGTCGCTCATCAGCGTCATCTGCGGGAGGTCACCCATCCCGCGTGCCCCCAGGTGCTGCACGGCCGTGCGGATGTTCTGCAGGGAGACCCCCGCGTCCAGCAGCCGTTTCACGATCTTGAGGACGACCACGTCCCGGAAGCTGTAGAGCCGCTGGCTCCCCGAGCCGTAGGCCGGCCGTACGCTCGGCTCGACCAGGCCCGTACGCGCCCAGTAGTCGAGCTGTCGATAGGTGATGCCCGCCGCGGCACACGCCGTCGGCCCCCGATACCCGATCTTGTCGGTCTCCGGCCCCTGCGGTGCGCTGACCGCGGCCGGGACGGTATGACGGGAGGGCTGTTCGACCGTTCCCCCATACAGCGGATACGGACTGCCGACCGCTGTACCGTCGCCCATGCTTCTCACGCCGACCTCCGTCCTTGACCTGCCTTCTCGACGGTAGGCAGTCACCCGGGGCGCGTCAACGATCGCCACACTCGGCACGCCGAGTGATAATCACCCAGAGAGTGGTTTTACGTATCCGTGTGCCGGGAAAGGCTAATCGAATGCGCCGCGCCTGCCGCTCACAGGGCCGCAGTACGCCTCACTGGCTGTTGGTGCCGAAGTCCTCCGGCGAGATCTGGTCGAGGAACTCGCGGAACTTCTCGACCTCGTCCTCCTGCTCGTCCGGGATGGCGATCCCCGCGTCGTCCAGCACCCCGTCGCTGCCGTAGATCGGCGTACCGGTGCGCAGCGCCAGCGCTATGGCGTCGGACGGCCTGGCGCTGACCTCCACGCCGCTGGCGAAGACGAGCTCCGCGTAGAACACGCCTTCGCGCAGATCCGTGATGCGGACCTCCGTGAGCTCCTGCCCCACCGCTTCCAGCACGTCCTTGAAAAGGTCATGGGTCAGCGGCCGGGCCGGCGCCATGCCCTGCTGGGCGAAGGCGATGGCCGTCGCCTCTCCCGGTCCGATCCAGATCGGGAGGTATCGATCGCCTCCCACTTCACGCAGGAGCACGATCGGCTGGTTGGAGGGCATTTCCACCCGGACACCCACGACATCGAGCTCGTTCACACAGCAACCCTAGGACGTGCCCGGCAGGTTTGGGTAGTCGGGCACTCGCCGGTCAGTGCGAACGCGCCCGCAGCGCGGCCTGTACAAGCGCCGCGTGCAGGCGTACGGAGAGCGCCGCGAGCTCGCGCGCGGTGGCCTCGGCGTGCGCCCTGGTCTGCGGGTTGCGGTGCCTGCGCAGCGGTGCGACCACTTGTTCGACCAGTCCGGCCTGGCGGTCGGCGGCGGCCTTCATGACGCGAAGGTGCCGGGGCTCCAGGCCGAACCGCCCCAGGTCCGTCACCAGCTTCGCGACATTGACCGAATCAATGTCGAATCCGCCGTCCGAGTGGGCCACGACCAGGCCGTACGACTCCCACTCGGCCAGCTCGCTCTCCGTGACGCCCGTGGCGCCCAGGAGCTCCTGCCTGCCCAGACGGGCGGCCGTGGGGCGCTCGAAGGCCGCCACGGCGACCTCGCCCGCGCCCTGGGCCCCGTCCGCGGGGGCGTCGATACCGTGCACCTGACCGGCGACGGGCAGCTGCACGCGCTCGCCCCTGGCGAGCGCGTCGAGGTGCTCCCTGATGACCCGGAGCGGCAGATAGTGGTCGCGCTGCATGCGCAGCACGTATCCCAGCCGCTCCACGTCCTCCGGGCTGAACTTGCGGTATCCGGACGGCGTGCGCTGAGGCTCGACCAGGCCCTCCGACTCCAGGAAACGGATCTTGGAGATCGTGACCTCGGGGAACTCCTCACGCAGCAGGTTGAGCACCGTGCCGATGCTCACCAGCCGCCCTTCGGCACCGGCGGCACCGGATGACCCGGCGCCGCCTGACGGTGTTCGCAGCATGGCCCTTCCCTGGAGATACCCCCGGACGGAGACCGGGGAGGGTCAGATCCCCCGCTGGCTGCCGTAGAAGACCAGACGGTACTTGCCGATCTGCACTTCGTCGCCGTTGGACAGCTCGACCGAGTCGATCCGCTCCCGGTTCACATAGGTGCCGTTGAGGCTGCCGACGTCGGCGACGGTGAAGCCGCCGTTCTGCCCGCGGCGGAATTCCACGTGCCGCCGCGAGACGGTGACGTCGTCCAGGAAGATGTCGCTCTGCGGGTGCCGGCCCGCGGTGGTCAGGTCGCCGTCCAGCAGGAACCGGCTGCCCGAATTGGGCCCGCGGCGGACCACCAGCAGCGCCGAGCCCAGCGGAAGGGCGTCGACGGCCGCCTGGGCCTCGGGGGAGAGCGTCGGGATCGGCGTCTGACCGGTGGTCTCGGAGTCGTACGCCTCGAGACCGGAGATGGAGATGGTCGAGGTCGTCTCGGAAGCCCGCTCCGCCACTGCCCCGGGGCGCAGCGGCGCACCGCAGTTGGAGCAGAACCGACTGGCCTCGGCATTGCGATGGCCACACCTCGTACACACCGGCAAGGCAAACCCTCCACCCGCACTTGAGGTCGCTGGTGCCCCGAAACCTATGCGTCCGGCCGCGGCAGGGTCAACAGCGGACGCGCCGGGCCCTCCCGGAGCCTCCCCACCGGACGCGCCCAGCTGGTCCCGGAACAGGGGGCGCCCCTCCTGGGCACCTTCCGCGCCTTCCGCGGGGCGCGACGCCCGGTGGCGGGCCGAGCCGCTGCCACCCTCCTGGCGTGCGCTCTTGCCGAACAACTTCGCAAACAACTTCACGGGCGATTCCCCTTGACCGAAACAGACCCGCCCGTGGGGCAGGACGAACCCTCGATGCACACACCGTCCGACCTGGACATCCATACAACGTCCGCGGTCAACAGACAGTTTCCACCACGCACCCTCGACTTGATGCGCCGACCCCCCGCAACCTCGTGGCCTCCGCTCGAAGCCCTTGGACCCGCCCGCCTCACTACGATGACGACCGAGCGTAGTCAGGCCGCTTCGCCGGGCGCAAGGCATCAACAATGATCTTCTCAGACCTGTTGACCGACACGCCTGCCTGCTCCTTCTCCAGGGTCTGCACGACACCACCAGGGATGTTCAGAGCCGGCTCCAGGTCCTGCGGCTTGCCGATCACCTTGAACAGATAGGGCTGCGAGACCTTTTTGCCGTCGATCTCCACCTTCCCCGCGGCACCCGAGAAATACGTATCGGCGGTCACCCGGACGTCATTGATCTGGATCGCCTCCGCGCCCGCGGCCCGCAGCTCCTGGATGGTGTCCAGCAGCTTGTCCGGCTCGACCGACCCCTTGGGGTCGCTCACCGTGAGCTCGATGCCGGGCCCCTGCGCCGCGACCGTGCCCGCGAGCACGGCGAGCTGCTGCTCCTTCTGCGCGGTCTGCTTACGGGCCTCGGCTGCCTGGTTGGAGCTGCTCTCCAGCTCCGTCCGCTGGCTCTCCAGCCGCCGCTTCTCGTCCTCCAGGCGCTTGGTGCGGTTGTCCAGCTCGTCCAGGATCCGTACGAGATCCTCCTGCCGGGCACCGCGCAGGGCGCTGTTGTCGCTCGTCGAACGGACCTGAATGGCCAGACCGAGGCCGAGCACGCAGAGCAGCACGGCGACCGTGAGCTGGGCCCGCGTCAGCCGGGGCGGCCAGAGGCCGTTCAGCAGCCGTTGACGCCCGGTCAACGGCTTGGCCTCGGCCGCCCCTTCCGGTGACGGCGAAGGTGACGGCGAGGAAGCCTCGGGCTCGGAAGAGGGCGCGGGCTCCGGCTCGGGCGGGCTCACGGGCTCGGGCTCGGGCGCTGTCGCCTCGCCCGGCTTCTCGTCCTTCTGGCCCTCGCCGGTTCCCGCGGGCTCGGCGGGCTCGTCCGGCGCCTTCCCAGGCTTGGCGGACTTACTGGACTTGCCCGGTTCACCGGGCTTGTCCGGCTCGGGCTTCGGCTCGCCGGCCTTCCCAGGGCCGTCGGCCGGTGTCGGCTCCTCGGGCGTGTCGTCGCTGCTCATCGGCCTCACGCCCGGAAGACATGCCGCCGGATGGCGGCCGCGTTGGAGAAGATGCGGATGCCCAGGACGACCACGACACCGGTGGACAGCTGCGCGCCGACCCCGAGCTTGTCGCCCAGGAAGACGATCAGTGCGGCCACCACCACGTTGGACAGGAAGGAGACGACAAAGACCTTGTCGTCGAAAATCCCGTCCAGCATCGCCCGGAGGCCGCCGAACACCGCGTCGAGAGCCGCCACGACGGCGATGGGAAGGTAGGGCTCGACCACCGTCGGCACCACGGGTCGGACCACGAGGCCCACCACGACTCCCACGACGAGGCCCAATACGGCGATCACGATGTGCCCTTCCCTGTGTCGGTGCCGCGCTCTGCCACGGCACCCTCCTGCGGCTTCGCTGTTCGTACGATCAGACTCGGCGCGGCCGGAAGCCGCACCTCGCTCTGAGCGGAAATGCTGGTGCGGATCCCGTAGTTCTGCTGCAAGGCGCGCAGATAGAGCCCGTCGGCGCTGTTCTGGAACGCGGTGCTCAGGCGCTCCCCGTCACCGATCGCCAGCACCGTGTACGGCGGCACCAGCGGCTTGTTGTCGACCAGTATGGCGTCACCGGCGGCCCTGATCGCGGACAGCGCCGTCAGCCGCTGCCCGTTCACCGCGACCGCCTCGGCACCCGACTGCCACAGGCCGTTGACGATGCGCTGCATGTCCCGGTCGCGCACCCGGCCCGTGTCGGAGAAACCGCTGCTCTCCCTGGGGCCGTTGCCACTGCTCTGCTTGGTCTGCTTGGCATCGTCGACGACCAGCTTGACCCCGGGGCCCTGCACAGCGGTGGCACCCGCGAGCAGGGCCACCAAGTCGGCCTTGTCCCCGCCGTGTTTCTGCAGGACGTCGCGCTGCTTGTTGCCGACCGCGTTCCGCAGGGTGTCGACGTTCTTCTGGAGCGCGTCGGCGTCCGAGGACTCCCTGTTGATGCGGTCGATGAGCTGCTGCCGCTCCTTGGCCAGCGTCGGTGCCGATATCCGCGCCTGCGCCGCCCCGAGCGTCACCACCACCGCGGCGAGCAGCAGGGCCGCGGCGAGCCCCAACTTGGCGCGCAGCCTGGTCGGCAGCCCCTCGCCGCCCTCCGCCTCCCGTCGGGCCGCCGCCTCCGCATACCCCTCGTCGAGGCTGTGGTGCATCACGTTGGTCAGCAGCGACATGGAGGCATCGGGGCGCGGGGACGGCGGTGCCGTCCTCCGAACGGGGGGCTGCTGCGACATGCCGCACATCGTCGCACGTCGGGGGCGCCGTCTCCCAATGGCCCCACCGGCGTGCCGGATCCGGGAACAAGGAGACGGCGCCCGCCCGCGCCCGGACGGCGGCGCCCGAGGCTCAGCGCCCGGCGCCGTCCACGACCGCCGACCACTCGTCGAGCAACGCCTGTGCCGAGGCGTCGTCAGGACCCTCCGCCCAGAGGTGCGTCACGGCCTCCGCGGGGTCGGGGAGGACCATCACCCAGCGGCCGTCGGCCTCGACCACCCGTACGCCGTCGGTCGTGTCCACCGACCGGTCACCGGCCGCCTCGACCACATGACGCATCACCAGCCCCTTGACCGCCCACGGCGTCGCGAGGTCGCGGCGCAGGACGTGGGCCCGGGGAATCCTGGCGTCTATCTGGCTGAGCGTGAGCTGAGTGCGCGCCACCATCCCGATCAGGCGCACGAACGCGGCCGTGCCGTCGAAGACGCTGCTGGACTCCGGCACGATGAACCCGCCCCGCCCGTCACCGCCGAAGATGGTGGTCTCCGCACGGCCGACCCGGGTGAGGTCGTCGGGCGAGGTCGTCGTCCACTCCACCTGCGTGCCGTGGTACGCGGCCACTTGCTCGGCGATCCGGGTCGTGGTCACGGGGAGGGCCACCTTCCCGCTGCGCCGCTCGGCGGCCACCAGGTCGAGGAGGACCAGCAGCGCCCGGTCGTCCTCCACGATGCGGCCGCGCTCGTCGACGAGGGAGATCCGCTCCCCGACCGGGTCGAACCGCACACCGAAGGCGGCCCGCGCCGACGCGACGATCTCCCCCAGCCGCACCAGTCCGGCGCGGCGGGCGTCGGCCGTCTCGGTCGGACGGGATTCGTCGAGCCCGAGGTTGATGGTGAACGCGTCCACGCCGAGCCGGCCGAGCAGGCTGGGCAGCACGAGCCCCGCGCTGCCGTTCGCCGCGTCGACCACGACCTTCAGCCCGGCCTCGGCGACCCCACTGGTGTCCACGGACCTCAGCAACGACCCCGCGTAGGAGTCATAGACGCTGGACGGGAACGACAGGTCGCCGATCTCCCCGGGGAACGCGCGCCGGTACTCCTGGCGGGCGTAGACCCGGTCGAGCTTGCGCTGGCCCGCCTGCGAGAGGTCGGCGCCGCGCTCGTCGAAGAACATGATGTCCACGGAGTCCGGCACGCCCGGCGACGTACGGATCATGATGCCGCCGGCGCTGCCCCGCGCGGTCTGCTGGCGCGCGACGGGCAGCGGTACGTTCTCCAGATCCCGCACGTCTATGGCGCTGGCCTGCAGCGCGGAGATCACCGCGCGCTTGAGCGCCCGCGCGCCACGGGAGTGGTCCCGCGCGGTGGTGACCGTCGACCCCTTCTTGAGCGTGGTGGCATACGCGCCGGCGAGCCGGACCGCGAGCTCGGGGGTGATCTCGACATTGAGGATGCCGGAGACCCCGCGCGTGCCGAAGAGGTGGGCCTGGCCGCGGGACTCCCAGATGACCGAGGTGTTGACGAACGCGCCCGCCTCGATGGTCTTGAAGGGATAGACCCGGACATTGCCCTGAATAATCGATTCCTCGCCGATGAGGCACTCGTCGCCGATCACGGCGCCGTCCTCGATGCGGGCGGCGCGCATGATGTCGGTGTTCTTGCCGATCACGCAGCCACGCAGATTGCTCTGCTGACCGACGTAGACGTTGTCGTGGATGACGGCCTTGTGGAGAAAGGCCCCGCTCTTGACGACCACGTTGGAGCCCACGACGGTGTGCTCGCGGATCTCGGCGCCCGCCTCGACCTTCGCGTAGTCGCCGATGTAGAGCGGGCCGCGCAGGACGGCGTCGGGGTGGACCTCGGCGCCCTCGGCCACCCAGACGCCCGGTGAGATCTCGAAGCCGTCTATGTCGACGTCGACTCTGCCTTCGAGGACGTCGGCCTGGGCCTTGCCGTAGCTCTCATGGGTGCCGACGTCCTCCCAATAGCCCTCGGCGATATAGCCGTAGATCGGCTTGCCTTCCTTCATCAGCTGCGGGAAGACATCGCCCGACCAGTCGACCGGGACGTCGGCCTGGACATAGTCGAAGACCTCCGGCTCCATGACGTAGATGCCGGTGTTCACGGTGTCGGAGAAGACCTGGCCCCAGGTGGGCTTTTCCAGGAAACGCTCGACCTTGCCGTTCTCGTCGACGATGGTGATGCCGAATTCCAGGGGGTTGGGCACCCGGGTGAGACAGACGGTGACCAGGGCGCCCTTCGCCTTGTGGAAACGGATCAGGTCGGTCAGGTCGAAATCGGTGAGGGCGTCCCCGGAGATCACCAGAAAGGCATCGTCCTTGAGTGCCTCCTCGGCGTTCTTCACGCTGCCCGCGGTGCCGAGTGGCTTTTCCTCATTGGCATAGGTGAGCTCCATGCCCAGCTCCTCGCCGTCCCCGAAGTAGTTCTTGACGAGGGAGGCGAGGAACTGCACGGTCACCACGGTCTCGGTGAGCCCGTGCCGCTTGAGCAGCCGCAGCACATGCTCCATGATCGGCCGGTTGGCCACCGGCAGGAGCGGCTTGGGCATGCTCGAGGTCATGGGGCGAAGCCGGGTGCCTTCGCCACCGGCCATCACGACGGCCTTCATGTCGGAAGCGTCCTCCTTGAGAGACGACGGTCATCCCGACTGCACGCGCCCGGGCCGGCCTGCGTATCGCACATACGGCATCCGGCCCCGCTGGGGCTCTGGAACTACGGCGAGGTCAGTCGGGCCTGTCGGTCCGTCTTGACGAGTCGGCGGACCTGAACCACATAGAGGATTCCTGCCCACCAATAGAGGGTTGTACCCCATCCGGCGAACGCCCATCCGAAAATCGCCGCGAGTGAGCGCAACCAGCCCTCACCCTCACTGAGAAGCAGCAACGGGAACGCGTACATCAGATTGAACGTGGCGGCCTTGCCGAGGAAGTTGACCTGCGGCGGCGGATAGCCGTGGCGGCGCAGAATCCACACCATGACCAGCAGCATCGCCTCACGCGCCAGAAGGGCGGCGGTCAGCCAGAGCGGAAGGATCCCGCGCCAGGTGAGACCGACAAGTGTGGAAAGGATGTAGAGCCGGTCGGCGGCGGGGTCGAGGAGCCGGCCGAGGCTGCTGATCTGATTCCAGCGCCGGGCGAGCTTTCCGTCGAGGTAATCACTGATCCCGCTCAGCGCGAGCACCAGCAGCGCCCATCCGTCGCTGCGCGGGCCGCCGAACTCCGGCCGGAGGATCAGCCACAGGAAGAGGGGGACGCCGACGAGGCGTGCCATGCTGAGGATGTTCGGGATGGTGAGCACGCGGTCGGTCTGTACGCGCGTCTCCTGGACCTCCACCCGGGGGCCTCCTGTGGGGATATGTACCAACGATGCCCCATGACCCTACCCGGAGTGGCGGTCGGCTCATGCAGAGGGGTCGTTGGACTGGCCATGAACGCAAAAATGCCTCAGGCCCCGGGTCTATGACCCAGGGCCTGAGGCTAAAATTTGTTCGGCGGCGTCCTACTCTCCCACACGGTCCCCCATGCAGTACCATCGGCGCTGAAAGGCTTAGCTTCCGGGTTCGGAATGTAACCGGGCGTTTCCCTAACGCTATGACCACCGAAACTCTATGAAATTAACCAACCGGATAGCAACACGGTCGTTACTTCAGAACCTACACAGTGGACGCGAGCAACTGAGGACAAGCCCTCGGCCTATTAGTA